>CAYRFM010000098.1:0-32177 GCA_964423555.1 uncultured Holophagae bacterium
CCCTAGCGCCGACCTCAGGACCGAATTGCCTCAGCCTTTGACCCGTGGCGGCATGGTTTTCAAGACCCAGGACCAGCCCAAGGCCCCGCAGAAACAGGCCGAAACCGCCAGCTTCGACTCCTTCGACGACGCCCTCGACTCGATCTTCTCCAACTCCGGCGGCGGCGATTACGATTTGTTCGGCCTGGACGACAGCGAGATGAACCTTGCCCCCGTGCCAGGGTATGAACCCACCGAGCTGACCATGGCCGATGCCTCGCCCGAGGAAAACGCCAAACACTGGCCCCTGTTCCGCACCATGCCGCCCGAGGTCTTCATGGCCTTTGTCGTCGCCCTCGACACCCGCGATTACGAGATTGGCGAGGACATCGTGCGCGAGGGCGAACCCGGCGACGAGATGTACCTGATCGCCGATGGCGCCGTCGACATCATCGTCACCATCGGCGGCCAGCCGACCAAGGTCGCCTCATTGGGCGAAGGCGATTTCTTCGGCGAGGCCTCGCTGATCTCCGGCGCGCCCCGCAACGCCACCGTGCGCCCCACCTCGACCACCAACTGCCTGCTGTTGGGCCGCTCCGATCTCGACAAATTGGTGCTCGAATATCCTTCCGTGATGGCTTCGATTGAGTCCATCTACTATACTAGAATACAGGAAAACGCCTCGCGCAAGGGCGAGGCCAGCTGAGGGAGTCGCGTTATGGCCGCTATGGAAATCGTCATTTACCCCCATCCCGTGCTGATGAAACTCGCCGAGAAGGTCACCTCCTTCGACGAGGATCTGGCACGCCTCGTGGCCGACATGCACGAGACCATGATCAAGGCCCAGGGCGTTGGCTTGGCCGCCCCGCAGGTCGGCATCGACAAACAGATCTGCATCATCGACGTCTCCGTCGGCGAAGATCCCGACCAGCTGTTTGTCCTCATCAACCCCGAGATCGTCGCTTCCAGTGGTTCCCAGAAGGGCGAAGAAGGCTGTCTCTCCTTCCCCGACATCGTCACCGTCATCGAGCGTCCCTTGGAAGTCACCGTCCGCTGCCACAACCTGGCAGGCGCGCTGGTCGAGTTCCAGGCCAAGGAATTCCTGGCCCGCGCTTTCTGCCATGAGATCGACCACCTCAATGGCGTGCTCATGACGGAACGCATCAGCGCCCTCAAGCGGGACCTGATCAAGAAGAAAATCACCAAGCGCCAGAAGGCAGGGACCTGGAACCGATGAAGGTCGTCTTCATGGGAACCCCGGAATTCGCGGTTCCCAGCCTCCAAGCGCTGATCGCCAACCACGACGTCGTGGCCGTCTTCTGCCAGCCCGATCGACCCAAGGGCCGCGGTAACAAATTGACCCCCTGCCCGGTCAAGGAAGTCGCGCTCGCCCACGGCCTGCCGGTGTACCAGCCGACCCGCATCCGCGCCGCCAACTGGGCGCGCCTGCTTGAGGAGTTGGCCGCCGATGTGGCGGTGGTCGCCGCCTTTGGCCAGATTCTTTCCCAGCGTCTCCTCGACGCGCCGCGGCTTGGCAGCATCAACGTCCATGCCTCGCTGCTGCCCCGCTGGCGCGGCGCTTCGCCGATCCACTACGCCATCAAGGAAGGCGATGCGGAGGCCGGCGTCTCGATCATGCGCATGGAGCTGGCCCTGGATGCCGGACCCGTCTACGCTCGCGCGGGTTTCCCGCTCGACGACCGGATCGGCAGGGTGGCGTTGGAGAGCCGCCTAGCTGACCTGGGCGCCCAACTGCTGCTCGAGACTTTGCCACGGTTCGAGCAGGCCACCCCCGAGCCCCAGGACCCGGCGGGTGTGACCTTTGCGCCGATCATCGCCAAGCACTTCGGCCACCTGGATCCCGCCCAGGAACCGGCCCAGGCCATCGACCGCGCCATCCGCGCCTTTGAAGTCTGGCCAGGCGTCCACTGTGCCTTTCGCGACCTGAAACTGAAGCTCGTTGAAGCAAGGGTCGTCGCCGGACCCAGCGGCGAACCCGGTACGCTTGTCCATGTCGGCAAGTCGGAGCTGGTCCTGGCCTGCGCCCAAGGCAGCGCCCTGCGCCTCGAGAAACTGCAAATCCCCGGCAAAAACGAGATGCCCGCCGCGGCCTTCATCAACGGCTATCGACCCCAACCGGGCGAACGCCTCGTCCGCCTGGCCGATTGACCGCCGTCGCACACCGCAGCTTGGCACAAGAATCAACACCACGCCAACGCCATATTCAACAATGCTCAAATTTCAACACTTGCAGATGAGACAGAGTAAGGGCATACTCCTGTGGATTCCGCTGTGACCTAGGCCACATCTGACCTCACAGCGACACAGGCCGTTGGCACGGCTCCTGCTCTTAGGCATCCGAGGTCCAGGTCCCCAACTTGGCTACAATCCATGGAGGTAACTCTTGAGGAAGTTTCATTTTATCCTCGTAACGCTTTTGGCCGTCTGTTCCGCGATGGGCCTGGCCAGCAACCAAGATCGCCCCTGCGTTCCCGGCAAACCCGATGTGCGCACCTATGGCTATTGGAAACGTGTCAGTGAAGACGCGGCCTACGCCAGCGATGTCGAGAAGTCTGACGCCCAGTTGGACTGCATTGGCGACACCCAAACCTTTGCCGGTCTGAACGACATTGATGACGTCTTTGCCGCCCTGAACGTCGCCGACAATGCCTCGCCCGCAGCGCGCGCCGAGGCTCAATTCCTGGCCGTTCTGCTCAACTACTGCTCCGGTAAAGTTGAACTCTGCCAATGCATCAGCGATCCCGTCGCCGGCGAAATCACCGTCGCCGCTTTGATCCAAACCCTCGACGCGCTGCTCGCCAACCCCAACCGCAGCAAGGCCGATGTCCTCAAAGCCCTGGCCATGGCCGAGCGCTTCAACAGCGACAGCACCCTGGCCGCCTGCGCGCCTGCCCTGGCACAAATGCCGCCGGTGACCCAGGACGATTTCTACACCACCAATTGGGATACCCGCCTGGTCGTGCCCGCACCCGGTCTGCTGGCCAATGACACGGACCCCAACGGCGATCCCATGCAGACGCACCTCTGGAGCGCGCCCAGCCGCGGGACCCTGGCTCTGGGTCGCGATGGCTCCTTCACCTACACCCCCGTTCCGGGTCAGTCCGGTAACGTGACCTTCGTCTACAAAGCTTGGGACGGCCGCGCCTACACGCTCGCGACCGCCACCATCACCATCACCCCCGGCAATCTCGCGCCCATTTGCCACGACGACTTCTACACCGTCGACGAAGGCAAGCGCCTGATCGTGCCCGCGCCCGGTGTCCTCGCCAACGATTCCGACCCCGAGGGCACGCCCCTCGTAGCCCACGGCACCACCGTCGTGCCTAGCGTTGGCCGGCTTTGGCTCAATCACGATGGCAGCTTCACCTACCAGGCCCCTGTAGGCTTTGCCGGCAATGTCACCTTCGTCTACAAGGCCTCCGACGGCATCGCCAAGACCGCCTGCACCGTCACCATCAAGATCAACCCCGGCCTACCCCCCGTCTGCCGCGACGATTACTACACCGTCAAGGCCGGCACCCGCCTGGTCGTGCCGCCTGCAGGCATTCTCGCCAATGACTACGACCCCGAGGGCGGCAGCCTGATCGCCCACGGCACCACCACCCTTCCCGCTGTCGGTACACTCGGCCTCAACCACGACGGTTCCATCTGGTACGACGCACCCGCCGGTTACACCGGTCGGGTCAACTTCCTCTACCGCGCCGCCGACGGCACCGCCAAGAGCGGTTGCATGGTCTATATCGACATCGTACCCTGAGCAACAGACGGGTACGCGAAGTACCCGCCCTTCAATAGGGGCACGCGCAGTGCCCCACCCCTCCAACGGCGCCCGACTCGGGCGCCGTTTTGCGTTTGGCCGCGCTTCTTCCCCACCCTGATGCGGCCTCTGTGGTACCATCGCATCATGAGCGAAGCCAACCCACCCCTCGGCCAAACCACCAGCGACATGATTCTCAGCCTTGCCGCCAGCGGCATGGAACCGGACCAAATCATCCGCCTCTACGCCGACCTGGACCCCGAGCAGATCCGCCGCACCCTGCGCCGCGCCCTGCGCAAGGCGCCGATGTTTCTCGATCCCTGACTTTTTTGGCAGGCGATTCAACCATCGCGCCGTCTCGATTGTCCTCTGCCTCAGCAAGGCCTCGAGGTGCGCGCCGATGATTACCCTGACCTGTGACATGACCACTTATCAAACCAGCGAACTCCAAGACGAAGATCTCCTGCTCGTCCAGCGCTTCGCCAACGGCGATCCAACGGCGTTTGACGCGCTCGTCCAAAAGTACCGCCGCCAAGTCTATGCCGTGGCCCGTCGCTTCACCCGCAACCACGAGGAGGCCGACGACCTAGCCCAGGAAACCTTCGTCAAGGTCTACCAGAGCATCGCCGGGTTCCGCCAAGAATCCAGCTTCAGAACCTGGCTTTTGCGCATCACCACCAACCTTGCTCTCAACGTTCAAAAGAGCGGCCGCGTCAGCAAGGACAGCGGCGCCGAAGTCGATGACGAGATCTGTGACTTGAACCCTCCCGCGCTTCAGGGTATCTTGGAAGCGGAACGCCAACAGGCGCTGCAGCGCGCAATCGCCCAGCTCCCTCCCAAACAGCGTCAAACCCTGCTCTTGAAAACGTACCGCGACCTCACCTGCGAGGAAGTCGCCACCGTCATGAATTGCTCGGTCGGGACGGTCAAGGCCAACATCTTCAACGGCCTCAAACGCCTCAAAAGTCTGTTGACGCCCACATCCTAGGAGTTTGCCATGAAGCCCGACAACCTTTACCGCTACCTCGACGATCCCCATCGGCCCGAACCGGGTCAACACGAGGACGCCCTCTTGAAGCTGTTCAAAGAGGTGGAAGCGCTCCCAGAGGAAGGGCCGGACGAGGGTTACTGGCACTATTTCGACGCCCGCCTCAAGCACCGTATTGCCCAAGCTCAAGCAGTTCGCAAGCCCTGGTATGCCCGGCTGCACCTGCCCATCGCACTCTCACTCGGCCTTGCCGCGCTGCTGCTGTTTCTGTTGCTGCCCCGCCCTGAGCAGCCCTCCCTCGACCGCCTCAGCGACGAGGAACTGGCCTTGATGGCCGATCTCTTCAGCGAGTTCGGCGACGGCCTCAACCAAATCGAAGCCAGCGCCGCTACCGCCGAATTGCTGGATCTCTACGACGACGACGGCCTCGATATCTTCGCCTCGCCCGAGGAACTCCCCAACGCGGAGACACTCGCGGAACTCATGAATTCGGAAGGTTGATATGATCGCTCGCACCCTGCTGTTGATGCTCCCACTGTGCGCCACCCTGTTCGCCCAGGGGCCTCGCCTCAAAGAGGCCCAGGAGACGCTGCGCTTCATTCGCCTCGCCGAAACCCGCCGCAACCTCGAGCTCGAGGAAAGCAAACTTCTGAAACTCAACGAGTTGCTTGACGGCTACGAAGCCACCCGGCTGGAGCTCAAGGCCCAAGAGGCCGCGCTGACCTTGGCGCTCGGCAAGGATCACCGCAGCGACGAACAGAACAATCGCCTGCTCGACGATTTCGCCAAATTCCGCAAGCAGCAGCTGGACAATGACCTCAAACTGATCACCGATGTCCGCGCCCTGCTGGCGCCTGCCGAAGCCGTGTCGTTCTTCGTCTTCTACGAGCGCTTCCAGCAGGACGTGCAGCGCCGGATCCGCAATTTTCAGCAGGAGCGCCGGGGCATGGAGCGACCCGCCCGCGGTCGCCTCAAGGACCGCTAAGACCTTCTGCAAATCTTATCCAACTTCAAAAATTCGGAAATGATGAATTTGCCCCTTTTGTAATCTCATTGATCTGTATAAAATTAAAAAATTGAATCCGCAAAGTGTGGCCCATTTTCGATCCGCGCTTGCTGTCTTCGACCTGCTCTCAGAACCCCCCTGCGTTCATTTCCTTCGCTTCAAGAGGCTTGTTGGTCGTGTCTTCTCCGAAACCTGGTCTCCTGATCCCCAGCGCGCTGGGTCCGCCCCTAGCTCGCTCCGCCAGGTGGGTAACCGGGCGCTTGCGATCGCGCTTTGGGTGGATCTTGATCGCCTGCTTCCAAGCCAGCCTCGGTTGGGCGCAAGGTGTCCACCTGCGCCAGATCGACACCCAGCAGGGTCTCTCGCACAATACCGTCAATGCCTTGGCCCAGGACGACCAGGGGTTCATGTGGATCGGTACCGCCGACGGTCTCGACCGCTATGATGGTTACACCTTCAAAGTTCACAAGCCACTTCACGGCATTGCCGGCACCCTTGCGGATAACGAAGTCACGGCCCTGCGGGCCAGCCACGAGGTTCTTTGGGTCGGTTGCGGGAACGGCCTTGAAAAGTACATCTTCCAAACCGGCACCTTCGAACGCCTGCCACAGTTGGACGGCTGTCGGATCCATGCCATCGAGGAATCCAACGACGGCACCCTTTGGGTCGCCACCTCTCGCGGTTTGTGCGCCATCGACATCGCCAATGGCACGCTTCACTTTCAGACGCCGCAGGGCCTCGCCGATCAACCCTGTTACGCCCTCGCCAACACAGCTGGCATGCTCGCCATCGGCACGGATCAAGGTTACCTGCGCTGGTCGTTTCACCAGCCTCAGATCGAGAGCCGTCTACCGATGGAACCCGTTCGGGCCTTGTTCCCCGACAGCAACGACAGCCATTGGATCGCAAGCGCGCGCGGCGTCAGCCGGATCAGCACCCGCGAGTCAGAACCCAGGGTGCTCCAAAGTTGGACAGCTCCCGAACTTCAAGGCGCCAGCTGCTTTGCCAAGGACCGCGATGGCTTCGTTTGGCTAGGAACCGCCCATGGCCTGTTCCGCCGCCAGGGCAGTGGCGACTGGCAGGAAGTGACGCTCCACCGCGACGGCACGCAAGTGGGCATCAAGGCCGTGCGCCAGCTGTTCTTCGACCGCTCGGGTCTGCTTTGGATCGCCACCCTGCGCATGGGCTTGTTTCTGCGCGACCCCAATGCCGATTTCGTGCGCCATTACAGTCTGCCCGGAGAACCCGGCATGCGCGCCTTTGTCGAAGACGGCCAGGCTATTTGGTTGGCCGGATCGCGGGATCTCTTTCGACTCGAAACCCAGAACCCATTCAAGCCGCCGCGTCACCTGAAACACGTCGACCAGGATCTGACCGCACTGAGCCTAGGCCCCACCAACCATTTGTACTTGGGGACCAGCCATCAAGGGGTGCAGGATTACGCTATCGACACCGGCCGGATCACGCCCTTGACGGCCACGGCCGGGCTCGGCCAAATCCGTCAACTGGCCTGCGCCAACGGCTCTTTGTGGATTTCCACCGGCTCTGCCCTGCATCGGTACCTCCTCGATTCCGGGCAGATCACCTCCTGGCGTCAGGGCAGCGGCCTGCCGACCGCCGAATGCCACAGCATGTTCCTCAATGAGAACGGCGAACTATACCTGGGCGGAACGGGGCTCCTCATGGCCTTCACCCCGAGCACCAATACCTTCGAATCCTGGAAGGTCAAGGAACGCAGCGTTCGAGCGGAGCCGCGACTCCAGGTTCTCTTTCAGTTCAAGCCCGATGAGCTCTGGATTGGCACCCATCAGGGGCTCCTGCAGTTCGATCGCCGCCGTGGTAGCTTTCGCGGCTGGACCACCGCAGACGGCCTGCCCAATGACGATATTCGCGGACTAACCTCGGACGCCCAGGGTCAGCTCTGGGTCAGCACCCAACAGGGCCTTGCCCGCTTACCCCCGGGCAACACCAAGTTCAAGGGCTTGGCCGCGCGCGACAGCGCCTTGGCCAACGAGTTTCTGCTCGGTTCCGCCCTTCAGACCAGCGACGATTACCTGCTCTTCGGCGGCCAGGACGGCATCAATCTCGTTTCACCCAATCTCTGGCACAGCACCACTTATCAGCCTGAGATCGTCTTCACGCAACTGCAGATTCAGAACGAACCCGTCCAACCCGGTCCCAAAAGCGTGCTCAAGAGCAGTATCGAGACCAGCAAATTCCTGGAAATGCACTATGGCCACTACATGATCTCGTTTCAGTTCGCCGCCCTGGACTTCACTCAGCCGGACCTCAACCGCTACGCCTACAAGCTCGAAAGCCACGATCGTGACTGGACCTATGTGGCCGCCGAGTTCCGCACCGCCAACTTCACCCACCTCGAGCCCGGCGCCTATACCTTGCGGGTCAAGGGCACCAATCACGACGGCCTGTGGTCCGCCGAGGAGGCATCGACCTTCCTCGTGATTCGCCCGCCCTGGTGGCGCACGACTTGGGCCTATGTCAGCTATGGCCTGCTCTTGTTGGCGATCGTGTCGATCTGGCCGATCCTCCATCTGCGCGCGACCAAGCGGCGCCGCCTCCAACTGGAGCATCTGATTGCGGTCCGCAACCGCGATCTGGAGACCAAGAACCATGAACTGCGCAACATGAACCATATCCTGCGCGCCATCAACGAAACCACCAACCGCAACTCGCTGATGAGTGTCCTGCTAGAAAAGGGCGGCCTGCTCGTCCCGCGCGCCGAGAAATCCCGCTTTCTCTTCAAGGACGACAGGGATCCTTGCTACCGTTACTCGGCCGCCAATGGTTACCAAGACCATAACTTGGCCGACCTGCGCCTCAGTCGCGAACAAGCCCTGGCATTTTATGCGCCCGAAGATCAGCGTATGGCCTCCGGCATCTACAAAATCGTCGCCCCCCACACCCATCCGATCGGCGCGCTGGATGCTCCGGCTTGCACGCTGAGCATGACCTTGATGGTTGGCACGACCCTGGCCGGTTTCCTGATTTTCGACAACGCCAGCGACGCCCGTGCCTTCGATCAGAGCGATGTCGAACGCCTGCTGCGCCTGCGCGATCACGCCGTCACCGCAACCGGCCGCATCTTGCTCATGGAGGAGCTTCAGCAGACGACCCACCATCTCACCGAGACCCGCAGCCAACTCATGGAAGCGGCCCACTTGGCCGGACGGACCGACACCATCACCAGTTTGCTCCACAACATCGGCAATGCGCTCAATAGTCTCAACGTGTCTGCCACGATCTTGCAAAAGGAGATGACCGGCGAAGAAGCGCTTTCCATGCTCGGGCGTCTGGTCGGCCTGATGGAGGAACATCGCGAGGATCTGGCCGAATTCCTCACGGTGGACCTGCGCGGTCAACGCCTCCCTCAAGCCCTGCGCGATCTGCACACGCTGCTCGTCGAGAACCGCCAGAACCTCGTCCAGGAGGTGACCGGCTTTGCCGGAACGGTCGATAACATCTGCAACATCATCAATGCCGAGCAGCGCAACGCCAACGGCCATTATCTGGAGGAGGACGTCAGCCTGGTCGAACTCTTCGACAATGTACTGCGCATGTTCGGCGACAGCCTCAGTCGAGAGCGGATTCGCGTCACCTACCGCAATCTCGAGACCGGTCGGGTCCGTGTCCAGCGCGCCAAGTTTGTACAGGTCATCGGCAACCTGCTGCAGAACGCTCGCGAGGCCATGCTCAACCTGCCGCCCGAGCGCGAGCGCGTTTTGTCGATCGCCGCGCGCCTGCTCGACCGCGAGGTGGAGCTGACCATCAGCGATACCGGGCCAGGTATCGACAGTGCCATCGCCACCAAAATCTTTCAGCAGGGCTTCACGACGAAGTTGAACGGCACCGGCTATGGTCTTCACTATTGTGCCAATGCCATGACGGAAATGCGTGGCACCATCCGCGTCTGCAGCGATTCACGCCGCGACTGCGGCGCAGGCGCCTGTTTCACCCTGACCCTGCCACTAGGACAAGGCCCGACGCAGTCACAGAGCTGAGCGCTTGGTACGATTGGGCTTCTCATGACCCACGGCCCATGATAAAAAGAGGGCGCTTTGACGGTCGGAACCACGGGGCGAATGCGATGCCAAAATCCACAAGCACACGCCATCAGCGCGCAGCGCTCCAGCCGGGGCACTTGCTGCGTGTCTGGGGTCGCACCCTGCTCCTGGAGGCGCAACAAGGCGGTGGCCTTTGGCGTGGCTGTTTCCTCGAAGGCAGTAGCTGCCAGCGCGTGGCGGTCGCAACCGCCACCTTGAGCGAGGCCGCGCCCGTCGCGCCCTCGGACGTGCCGGCAGCGTTGGCCGAGCGCCTTGACCTGCTGACCCGGCCCAACAGCGCCGCGCCGCTACTGCCGGGTTACAGCGAAAGCCAGCGAGCGTCCATGGCGAGCCTGCTCGAAACACGACACACAAGCACGCATCTGGCCGAGGGCACCACCACGCGCACCGCCGAGTTCGCGCTGCGTGTGCTCCTCGAACGCCTGCTGCGCCAGGGCTCGGGCGCCCTCTGGATTGCGACCACGCCCGCCCGATTCAGCTTTTGGCGCTCTATTCTCTCGTCCCTGATACCCGCTGCCCACCTCGAGGCCATGACCCTGCCCGACAGGGGTTTTTGCCTGCTGACCTATGCCGCCCTGCACCAACAGCTCGCCATCCCGGCCGGCACGCTGATGCTGCTAGACGAACCACCGATCTGGCTGGAAGAGCTGGATTGCCTGGGACAGTTCGTCCAGCTTGTCGTGTCGGCCGAACGCCCGCTCACTTCCTCGAGTGTCCGCCTGCCCGACCAACCCGCACTCCTGACGCCGCAGCCGCTGCTCTTCAGACACGGGCCCCGCGCTGCTGCCTTGGTGCGTGATTTCAACCTCTTCGCGCATGCGTGCGACCCTCCGCTGAGCGACCTGCCCGCCGCGCGTCAAGCGCTTGCCTGGCGGACGCTCACGGAGCTAGGCCTGCGGCTAGTCGCCGAGCCGGCCGGTTTCGCCGCCCTCTGGCCGCTCTTTCGCGCCGGCATGCAGGACGAGCAATGGGCCAGCAGCAGCGAGTTGGAGGCGGCCTGGCGCGCCTATGACCTTTGTGAGAGCGATCCCGCCGAGCGCCAGCTCGCCTTGAACCAAGCCCTGCGCTTGGCAGGCGCCTGGTTTCTGCCCTTCGTCGAAGCGCTCAGGCACGAGCTCGACAGCCTGGACGAGACCGCCGCCACGCCACTCGAACGGGATGCCCGCGGCGCTGCGATCGCCAGACTATTGGCCCAGGAGCCGGGCCCCTGGCTGGTTGTCACCCACACCCAGGCGTCTGCGGACCAGCTGGCCAGCCAGACCTGGCCCGTACCTACGGCGCGCTGGACGGGTCAGATGGATGCGGCGGTCGGTCTTTATTTTGCCCATGACGAACAACTGCTCGAACAACCTGCATCTGACTGCGCCGTCCTCCACTACGACCTGCCGCCTACGCGCGCGGCCCTGCTGCGACGCCAGTCCCACACAAAGCGCGCCAGGTTTTTACTGGACGGCCGCTATCTGGAATTCGAGCGATTGGCCCTGCTGTGGCAGCCGCACGACAGCACTACAGCCTGTTACCACGCGCTGCTTGCCGCGATCCTGCTCAATCGACCGCTTCCCGAAGCCCAGCTGGTCGACCTACCCGCGCCCGCGCAGGGTGGCCTCGAGATGCCCAGGCCTCTGAGCGAGGCGGCGCTCGCCTGGTTTTTTGGCGCCGCGCCCTCCGTGCCACGCCGTGAGCCCTGGCGGACTCAGGCGAGCCCCATGCACAGCGCCAGCCAGCGCCTGCGTCATGCCCTCGCGCTGTACCGCCACCTCGGCGCGCCCCAGTTAGGCACACTGCTGGACGCGCTCGACGAGTTAGTCGGACGCCCAAGTCGCCCGGCACCAGCGGCCGGAGCCGCCCTCGATGATGGCAACACCCTACAGCCCGATCGCCTCTGGTGCGGTGATCAAGCCCAGTTACCGCTGTTCTTTCTGCGGACCTCGCCACACGCCTGGGATTCACAGTTGGAAAGGGTGCGCGCTTGGTTGGCCCGTGGCGAACACGCGCTCGCGCTGGTGACGGACGGCTTCGCCTGGATCTGGGTGCCCCGCAACCCGGCGGTTCCCTGTCGTCCCCATGCGCAGACGGCACAGTTTTTCGCCGATGGGCAGGATCAACCCGACCTGACCTCACTCGTCGGGGCAATTCGCCTGTTCGTCGACGAGCCTGGCTCCTTTCCCTTCGACCAAATCATCCCCGCTTGCGAGGATCCGCCGTCCGCCACCCATTTGCTCGACGAGGTGCTGCTCCAGCTCCTACATGGACTCACGCCCGACAGGCCGCTTAGCCTCGCGGACGAACACCACCTGCGCGTGGCCCTGACCAGAACCTTGCTGGAGTGCCTGTTGGCGCGCCACGTCGATGGGCCTTACCCATGGGCCAAGGAGGAAAACCCATGGTTGACGTCGGTTCGCGACAATCTCGGGTGCCTTGGCAGCCTGGGTTGGTCCTGCCTGCACCGATGGCTCGAGGCCCAGGCCACCGCATCTTTCGACGCCCTCGCCGCGGCCCTCACGCACCTGCGCGTGCGCTTCACCGGTGCGAGCGCCTGTGTGTACCCCCAGGGCCATCATGGGCCAGCAATTCCCATCGCGCGCTTGCGCCAACTCGATCAGCAGAGCGCTCGCGGCGTTTTGCAGCGCTGGCGCAAACACGCCAAGGACCCAAAGGTCACCTTTTTACCTGCGCACCAGGACGATCCGCCTGTCGACGAACACCTTGGCGATTGGCTGGAAAGCGCCTGGCCTGAGGCGACGGCAGCGGAGCGCGTTCCATTGCTCGCCCGCTGGCGCATCATTCCAGCGGGTACCTGGTACCTAACCCATGAGGAGGAGAGCGACCCGCGCCCTGCGCGAGCCGTGACGGCATCCCTCTTGGAACAGGGCTTGGCACCATTGCTGCTCGACGCGCAACGACAGCTTCAGCCGCCCGAAGCGCTGCGCTCCCTAAGGCTCTGCGATCCCTGCTACGCGACCGGCGCCTACCTCGAAGCGGCGCTGACGCATCTAGGCGACAGACTCTGGCACAGTGCCAAGCACCATCAACGCTTGACCCACGGCGCCGAAGGTTGGCTGCTCCGCGTTGAACGCGGTCGCCCGCTCCTCGGCCCCATGGACGATCGGCCGGCCCAAATCAACGCCTGGCTGCGCCACCTGCTGGCGCCGAACCTGTACGGCGTCACGCCGGATGCCCTCGAGCGCGACCTGACCCATGCTCGCTTGTGGCTGAGCTGTGCACCCCTGCCCTGTCACGATTTCGGCCCAAATTTGCGCTGCGGCCAGGCCCTCATCGGCGCCTCGCCTGCTCAAGCGCAGACCTACCCCTTGTCCGCATGGGAGCGCGAGGCCGGCGATGAGCACCACCGTGAATTCGTGCACCACCGCCACACCGCGTATCCCCAGCGCGGCTCACGCACCAAGAGCCAACAGCGCGGCGACGTCTGGGCCACCGCCCTGCGCGAGCTGCGCGAGCTAGTCCGCCAGGACCAGGCCCACTGGACGCGCGAGTGCGAGGCCGCCCAGACCCAGGTGGAGCTCGCAGGTGTCGCACCCGCGCTGTCACCGTCCCAGACGGATCTGAGGATGCGCTGCGACCTGTGGTGCGCGCTTTGGTTTTGGCCTGGCAATCAGCTGTCATCGGCCCCTCTGCCCCGTGCCTATGCCACCGCCAGCGAAACGGCCCAGCAAACGGCCAAGACGTTGGCCCGCGAGCTGGGTTTCGTGCACTGGTCGCAGCAGTTTCCCTTGGGCAGCGGTACCGACCAGGGCTTCAGCGCCGTGATCGGCCAGCCGCCCCTGCCCAGCAGGCAATCCAGCAGCGCCTTGCTCGGCGAATGGGATCCGCTCTATGCCTTTCTCAAGGCACCGCAGAAGGCCGCGGTCAGGCGCGAGCTGTTTCGCGACCCCGAAATAGAGCACGCCTGGCTCACCGACCTGGCCCGGAACCGCGCCCGCGCCCACTATCTGCGCTGGGCCGGCGCCTCCTCCACGGGCCATGCCCCGCGGGCAACCGCAGCCAGCCGTGTACCCGAGCTGATGCTGACCGAGCTGGCGCTGCACCTTCTGCGCCCTGGTGGAAGCATGGTCTGGGTCGTCGACCCCAGATGGCTGCAACATCCCCGGGCGACCGAGCTGCGCAAAATCCTCCTCGATCAATGGGATTGGCGTCGGTTGATCTTGTTGCCGTCCCTTGCCGCCCTGCTCGTGCGCAAACGCCCCGCCCAGCAGGACCTGTCCCTGGTGCAAGCCGCGGCCACCGACAAATGGCTCCATGGCCAGGCGGGGGAACGAGTCTTCGACAAGCCTCAGCTGGCCCGGATCTCCCCGCACAGCAGAAGCATGCCCCTGACGGACGCGGTCCAGCACGACCAACTTTTGACCCGACTTCACCATCGCGACACCCTCACGCTCAAAGCTTTGACCAAAAACTGGGACCTGGTCCCGCTCGCGCACCGCCGCCGCGCCGACGCGGGTTGGCGGGATACCGGTCTCGGCTATTGGGTCCGCGGACCTTGGCCTGAGGGCGATCCGACCAGCTGCTCCCTGCCCACGCTCCTGGCTGGCCTGGGCGAAGTATCTGGTCCAGCCGGGCTTGACCCTAGCGTCCTCGACTTCCCTCTCGCGCTTGGCGAAGGACCCTTTTGGTTCCGCACCAACGCCGAGGCCCGCCAAGCTTTGCGGCTGCCCCTCGAGGCGGTGGCCGCCTTGGGCTGCTTGGCCTCCTTGCCGGGCCTGTTCCTGGCCAGGGCCAAATGGGGTTCGGCGATCACGCTGTCGCGACTTGCCCAGGAGTTTCCCCTGCCAGCTCGCCGGGACGAATGGCTGCTGCGGGCCAGTGCGGCCAGCCTGCTTCACGAACCTCGCTATGCGCCTTGGCGTCTCGCGCTTCCCCTCCCTGCAAGCGCATGGGACCCGCATCTCCGCCTCCGCCATACCCAGCTGTTGGATGCATCCATGGCGCTGCTCGCCGGCTTCGACGAGGGCGATTGCCGCGAACTCGTGGCCTATTTCAACGCTGCGAGCCCTGGCTTGGACCCCTTGCAACGGGCGCGACTGCAGGGCTTCAGCAGTGCCCTGCAAAGCCTCGGCAACCAGGGCGCCGAAGCCTTTTTGGCCGCTGCCGCGCCAGGCGCTCACGGCGAAATTTTCCCAGCAGACGCTGCCCTTGCGCGCGACCGTCGGCTTCAAGAACTGATCCAAGCGCTCGCGGAAAAAGTCGCCGAGCAGGCACCCTTAAAAATTCAACAATCGACGCTACCCTTCTGAACGGATGTGTGGAAAATCACTGAATGGCTTGTTGATTATTGGCCGAAGTATCTAAATTTCAACAGGTTGCAAACGCACAACGTGATCTGGCTCAACTTGAGTTCGGTATTTGATTTTTTTCCTGCCAAACGCTTTAATCATCATCTATGATTGCCGAATCAATCAATGAGAGGACCTTTAAGACGTCCCTCTCGTCCCCCTCACCCCACCACGGAGAAGCACCCATGACCAAAAAACTCACAATCACCGCGGCCATGGGCTTCGTCCTGATTCTTGGTGGGCAACAACTGTTGGCGCAGCGCAAGCACGAACAGTCCTGTTGGCAGGGTTACCTGGCAACGGTCAACAACTGCCAAGGCAGCGTGGATTATGTCCTGCGACTGACCGATACGGCCTGGGATGACTACATGCAGTGTTCCCTGAAGAACGGCATTCTCTGAATCATCGTCAGGGACGTGCGTTTGGGTATTGTTCGACCTCGTCGACGATGATGCGCATTTCGATCCCGGCCGCGCTGAACATGTCGCGCGTGTCGGCTGCCGCGTGGTATTTCCGATAGGCCACGACCCTGCGAATGCCGACCGCAATGATCATATGCGCACAGGTCCGACAGGGCTCCATCTTGCAATACAGGGTTGCGCCCTCGATATCGATGCCGTGACGGGCAGCCTGGCAAATGGCGTTTTGTTCGGCATGAATGGTGCGCACGCAATGCTCGCGGATCGTGCCGTCATCCTCCAGCATCTTCTTGATCATATGACCCGCGTCGTCACAGTGCGGCTGACCGGGCGCGGAACCCACGTATCCCGTGGTCAGGATGCGGTTGTCACGGGCTATGATGCAGCCGCTCTTGCCGCGGTCGCAGGTGCTGCGCTTGGCCACTTCGAACATCAGATTGATGAAATAGTCATCCCAACTGGGTCGTTCCATGGCTGCCTCTCGGATTCGGTCTGGATCAGGCCCTAGTCTACCACAATCCTGCCCGACCGGTTCAATTCACGGGCAATTCATCCAGGCTTCACGCGCGATTCATAGCGCTGCCGTAGATTGCTTCTAACCAAGGTGGAACCCTTGAGACACAGGAGGTTAGAGATGGAGTACATGGCTATCACCGGCAACGGCCCGATTCGCGGCGAGGTCGCCGTCAGCGGCGCCAAGAATGCTGCCCTGCCCGCCCTCTGCGCGACCCTGCTCGCCGACGGCATCTGCGAACTGTCCAATATTCCCCAGGTCGAGGATGTGGCGACGCTCTACCGCCTGCTGGCGGGCCTGGGTCTACGAGTCACACCGCGGCGCGAGAGCGTCAGAATCGATTCGCGCGGCACCTTCCTGACCCAAGCGCCAACAGAGCCGGCCAAGGCGATGCGGGCCTCGATCCTGGCCCTCGGCCCCCTGCTGGCGCGCCACGGCCAGGCGCGGTTGGCGCTGCCCGGTGGCTGTGCGATCGGGGCGCGTCCGGTGGATCTGCATCTCCAGGGCTTGCGCGCCATGGGTGCGACGATCCATGTCGTCGATGGCGTCATCGAAGCCTGGTGCGACGGCCTGGTCGGCACGGACTTCACCCTGGCGACGCCGACCGTGACCGGCACGGAAAACCTGATGATGGCCGCCACCCTCGCCCGCGGTCGCACCATCCTGCGCGGCGCCGCCCGGGAACCCGAGGTGGTCGATCTGGCCGAACTCCTGATCACCATGGGCGCCCGCATCAGCGGACACGGCAGCGAGACCCTCGTCATCGACGGTTGTGAACGCCTCCACGGCACCCAGTACCGCATCATCCCCGACCGCATCGAGGCCGGCACCTGGATCTGTGCCGCGGCCATCACTGGCGGCGCGATCACGGTCAAAAGCATGCAACCCAAGCACCTGCACGCCTTTCTGCGCGCCATGGCGCAAGCGGGTCTGCCCATGCGGATTGGCGCTGACGCCGTCCAGGTCCTGCCGCACCGCGGCCTGACCGCGGTCGACATCACCACCCTGCCCCACCCCGAGTTCCCCACCGACCTGCAGGCCCAGTTCATGGCGACCATGACCCTGGCGCGCGGTGGCTCCTTGATCACCGAAACGATCTTCGAGAGTCGCTTCAAACATGCAAAGGAACTGGAGCGCATGGGCGCGGATATTCGCATTCTCGAAAACCGCGCCCTCGTCACCGGTCCTGTCGCGCTGCGCGCCACCACCGTCAAGGCCACCGACCTGCGCGCCTCGGCCTGTTTGGTTCTGGCCGCCCTGGCCGCCGACGGCGAAACCCGCATTGAGGAAATCCACCATCTCGATCGCGGCTATGCCCACCTGGTCGAGAAGCTGGCTGGCCTTGGCGTGAAAGTCCGGCGCGGTCACTGTTTTCAGGCCATCTCTAGTCAAAACGGCCTCTTTCCGGCCCTGGCGCGCATGATGCCAATTCCCGCCTGAGCGAGGGGGAGCGCGCTCTGCGGCGCGCTCCCAGCACTTCAGGCAGGCGGCGGTGCGGTCGCTTGAAAGTGCGGGTCATTGCCCAACTGCGTCATCATCCGGGCCAGCGCCTCGAAGCCACTGTGGTCGAAGCGGTTGCGAAAACGCGTCCAAGCCAGCAGACAGCCGATGCGGATCGGGCCATCGCTCCAGTTGCCATCCCAATCGGTTGCGACCTGCTCCAGCGCCTCGAAGCAAGAGGTCAGGCGCTCGCGCTGGCGGGTCAGGTAGGGCGAGTCAGTCAGCCCGTCGCGTTCGAGCAGGAACAGATTGACGGCCGTGTCGAGCGCTGTATCGGCCAGGAAGTAGACATCGGCTTCCGCGGCGGTCGCCAGGAACGGCTTGCCGGCCCGACCGCGCACGTGCTGGAGGATCGAGGTCGAGTCTGTCAGTACCAGACCGTCCTCCTCCATGAAGGGAACGCGTTTCGTGGGCGAGTTAGCGGCGCTGGCGGCGTAGTCTGTCGGCACCACTTCGAAGGGGTGATTTTCCTGGAGCAGCGCGATGCGGCAGTGACGCACGTAGGGGGAAGTTAAGCTGCCGTAAAGTTTGAGCATGTGGTCCTCCATGGGTCTTCAGCCTTAGCTGTTGGGATCGCAGGCATCATACCCCAGCGACCGGGTCCGGGCAACGGCCATTTTTGTCCGTCTTTTGCGAGCTTGACCGGGTGCGAGGGCGCCCCACTTCGGGACGAGCGTGGTATGATCTCCGGGACGGTCGCGACCGTCACTCTGGCGAGCGGGAGACCCATGCGCGTTTTTGCTCTTTCCGATATCCACGTCGACTATGCCGAGAACATGCAGTGGATTCGCGACCTTTCCCGATTTGACTTTCAGGACGCCGCCCTGATCCTGGCGGGCGACGTCACCCACGACCTGGGCCGCCTTGAGGAAGCGCTGACCCTGCTCGAAGCGCGCTTTCGCCATCTCTTCTTCGTACCGGGCAACCACGAGCTCTGGGTCATGAAGGGCGAACGCGGCAACTCGCTGGACAAGTTCCGCTCGATTCTCGAGCTCTGCGCCCTCCTTGGCGTGCACTGCGAGCCCATGAAAATCGGTGCGCCCAAGCCGCTGTGGATCGTACCCCTGTTCTCCTGGTACGCCACACCCGAGGAAGGCAGCGGAAGCCTGTACCTGCCCAAGCGCGGCGGCGATCAGGGCATGAAGGTCTGGAGCGACACCTACTTTGTCAAATGGCCCCAAGGACCCGCCTGGCCCGGGCCCGCCAATCACTTTTTGGCTCTCAACCACGAGCGGGTCGCACGCACTTACGATGCGCCGGTCCTTTCTTTCAGCCATTTTATTTCCCGCCAGGACTTGCTCTTTCCCCATGGCACCGATGTGGAGGCGATCATTCGCCGGGCCCAGGAAGAGGCGCCCGCCCTGGCGGAAAGCGAGGACGGCGACGGCTTTAACTTCAGCCGCGTGGCCGGTACCCGCGCCCTCGAGACCCAGATCCGCGCCCTGGGCAGCAAGGTTCACGTCCACGGTCACCAGCACCGCAACCGCTTCCGTCGCGTGGACGGGATTCTCTATGTCTCTCATTGCCTGGGCTACAAGCACGAGCGCCAGCGCGGTATGCTTGACCATGTCGAGGCCGGACCCCTGCTGATCTGGGACGAGCACGCGCCCTGGCAAGACCCCTTGAAGCAAGCTTACTGAATCACGGAGGATTGATGACGGCCCCTACCATCCACCTTTGGAACCACTGTCACCACTGCGGTCAGGATCCGATCATCGGCCTGCGCTACGAGTGCCAAACCTGTCCCATCGGACCCGATGCCGATTTTTGTTCGGCCTGCCACGCGTTAATCCAACAGGGCGCGATCGCCCACCCATCGAGCAAGCACAGTCTGGCCCATGAGACCATCGGCCAGGTCCACCGCTTCATCGCCCACGAGGGCACCAGTAGCGCGCCGCTGGCGGGCTGGCTAGAGGTCCCCGTCCCCGTCGCCGCGGCCCCGAGCCTGGCCAATGGCGCGGTGGTGCGACCCGAGTTCTGCGTGGGCTTCGAGTCGAGTTTCGCCAGCTACGCCTTCAGCGTCTATAACCCTACGGACGGCCGCCCCCTGCTGTTGACCGCCATCCACGTCATGGACGAACTGCTGCGCAAGCAAGGCGTCGACGCCCATGGGGACAACGCCGCATACAGCGGACGGGAGCTGCCCGCCAAACTGACCCATGTCAACCTCTACGATGTCTTTGCCGCCAACTGGATGCTGTCCTTCCTCGGCAAGACGGGCCGCATGCTGGTCCTGCCGGGCGCGCGTCTGCGCGACCCGGAACCGCGCTCGGACCGCGACATCGCCGCCTTTGCCATCGACGACCCCAGCGGCCTGGCGCCCCTCCAGCTCAGCGCCGCGCCTCCCAGCCCAGGTGACCCGCTCTGGTTGGCCGCCAGTTTTGGCGGCGGCCACAGCCAGCGCCTGTTCAAGGCAGTGGTCGTCGAGGTCTGGGATCAGGGCATGATCTTCCGTTACGAAGACGAGGCCGACGGCCCCAAATACACCAGCGGCGCGCCGCTCTTGGACAGCAAGGGCCAGGTCGCCGCCCTCAACGTCGGCGGCGGTCGCTATGGCGGCAAACGCTTCGGCCACGGTAATCACGTCGCCAATATCCGCAGTCACCTGGCCTCCGCAACCCGTCTCTGAGACAGCAGATCTCGCCCTAACCGCCAAGATGACGGTGAGTTATTCGCTGGCATGGGTTATATTTAGGGAAGACGTCTCGTCGACGCCAACCCCACAGCGCTTCACGGATCAACGACCATGTACACCCTCCACGTGAAACCGGTCCAGGGCCGACCTTTTACCAAACCGCTGCTGGTCTCCTCACTGGTCATCGGTCGCTCCCGCGGCTGTGACCTAGTCCTCAACGACGACGCCATCTCTCGCCGCCACGCCCGCCTGTTCCTGCAGGGCGACCAATGGTATGTCGAGGATCTCAACTCGCGCAACGGCACACTGCTCTCCGACGAGCCGGTGCTCAACGCCAAGATCATGGAACTGCAGGAAGTCGTCAACCTTTCCGGCAACACGTTTTTCATCACCGCCGACTCGACCGAGGAAGTGATCCACCACGAGACGACCCTCGTCGGCCACACCGTGCTGCGCCGAGCCTCGGATATCCTCAACTCCAACCACGACCAGGTCAAGGACAAGGACGAACAGTCGCTGCGCTCGTTTGCCTCCCGTCTGGCTCTGCTCAACGAGGTCCACAACGCGCTCTCCACGCCGATCACTTCCGAGGAGCTGCAGGATCTGATCCTCGACCGCGTCTTCAAACACCTCAAACCCGAGGAGGCCTGCATCTTCATCAAAGGCGAGGACGGCCGCCTTGAGCTGGCGGCCCACCGGGTCGTCACCGGTCTCTCCTCCTCGGGCATCTATTCCCAGACCTTGGTGCGCGAAGTCGCCGAGGGCGGCTTGGCGGCAATCGTGGCCGATGTCTCGACCGACGCGCGTTTCTCGGCCTCGGAAAGCATGGTCAGCTCGGGCATTCGCAGTCTGGTGGCGGCCCCGCTCCTCGACGAGGAGGGCTGCTTGGGCATGATCGTGCTGGCCTCGCGCATCGCGGTGCGCAGCTTCACCGAGGACGATCTGGCGATCCTGGTCTCGTTGGCCTCGCTCGCGGCCCTGCGCCTCCGCAACCTGGCCCTGGTCGAGAAGGCTGCCCGCGCCCTGCGCGATGCCAATGCCATGCTCGAGAACAAGGTCGCGGAGCGCACCGCGGCGCTGGCCCAGACCAACGAGGAGTTGCGCCAGAAGAACGAGGCCATCCTGCGCCG
Source organism: uncultured Holophagae bacterium (assembly GCA_964423555.1). Lineage (GTDB taxonomy): Bacteria > Acidobacteriota > Holophagae > Acanthopleuribacterales > Acanthopleuribacteraceae > CAYRFM01. The sequence continues at coordinate 21,323 of CAYRFM010000098.1, forward strand.
CCAGAACCAGCTGATTCTCCAAGAGAAGATGGCCTCCGTCGGCACCATGGCGGCCGGCGTCGCCCACCTGATCAAGAACCCGCTCAATTTCGTCAAGAACCTCTCCGAAGTGTCGGGCGAGATGGTCGACGAACTGCGCACGTTGTTGGAGCAGGTGACGCCGTCGATCGACACCGGTCTGGCCAGCCATATGGCCGAGCTGTTGCACGACCTCAAGGCCAACACGGCCATCGTCCACAACCACGGCGTGCGCGCCGACCAGATCGTCGTCAGCCTGATGGACTACTCCCGCGAGCCGACCCGGGCCGACCGCCGCATGGTCGACCTCAATGCCCTGGTCGAGAAGTACACCCAGTTCGCCCTCCAAGGCCGCATGGCCCAGCAGACGAAGTTACAGGTCGAACTGAGCCATAACCACGACACCCAGGTAGGTCAGCTCGCGGTTTTTGCCAGCGATCTCAGTCGCACCCTGATCGGCATGATCCACAATGCCGTCGACGCCATCGCCGAGCGCCAGCGCCAAGAGGGACCCGACTATCAGGGCAAGATCCAAACGACCACGCGACGCCTCGGCAAGATCATCGAGATCGTCATCCGCGACAACGGCATCGGCATTCCGGAGAACCAGCGCCAGAACATTTTTACGCCGTTTTTCACGACCAAGCACGACGAGGCTCACATCGGTCTGGGCCTTTCGATCGGTTACGAGTCGATCACCCAGCGGCACCAAGGCTCGCTCTCCGTGATATCGGAGCCGGGCCAGTTCACCCAGTTCATCGTGCGCTTGCCAGCCGACGCGACCCCTTGCTCGATGCCCTAGTCCCCTGGTTCAGCGAGCTTCGGCGCGCTTGCAGCTGCGATCCTCGCGGTTGCGCTCACAATCCCGCACGCTCTCGCGCCCGCAGGCCGGCTTGGGCTTGGCAGTAGCCGCCTCTTTCTTGCAACCATGAGCCCCCGGCGCTGGCGCTTGCAGCTGAGGCTGCATGGCGGCCAACGGGCCGACGGTACAGAGGAAGACTACCGCCAGCGCCAGCAGCAGGGCACGCCCCTGGGGGCCCCTGCGCGTGGTGGGGTCGAGCAGCTGCGCGACCCTGGTTTTGAGCGGGCAGGCGTGGGCCATGCTCAGGGCTAGGGCGGGCGTTGCCTGGCGATGTGCCCGGCTGGCAATTTCAAAGAGGTGAATGGCATAGTCCAACTCGCGCTCGCCACTGTCAATCACTCTGTCGTCGGCCGCGCATTCGCGGTCCAGGCGCATGGCGCGCGCCGCCATCCAGACCACGGGGTTATACCAATTGAGCGCGCAGACCCACTGGACCATCAGGTTGAAGGGGTAATCGCCATGGCAGATATGGGCCAGCTCGTGCAGGAGGACGACCCGCAAGCGCTCTGGAGACCAGGTCAACGCCTCTTCCGGCAGCAGTACCTTGGGTCGATGCCAGCCAAAGGTGGCGGGCGTGGGGAACTCCCCGGCCAGCAGCAAGGGCGCCCGTTTCAGGCCCAAGTCCGCGCAACAGGTGTCCAACAGCGCCAGCAGTTCGGGGTCCTCGACAGCCTGGGCCGCCTGGCAGCGCCAGCTGTAGAGCAGCCCCTGGACCATGAAGCGCAGCGCCAGAAAGGCGGCACCGGCGCCCCACACCAGCAGCAGCGCCTCGGCGACGCCTAAATCGACGAAGGGCAACCGCTCGCCCAGCACTGCCAGTAGCCGCGGCCAGGAGGGATCGATCCAAGCGGCGCACACCGTCAAGGGGTCAGCACCGCGGTATTCGCTGCCCAATAGGAACGAGGGCAACCAGGTGCTGCGCCAGCTGGGCAACAACAGCGCCAACAGCGGCAGGCCGAGCACGCTGGCGAAGGCCAGGTTCCAGACCGCGCGGCGCATGGAGGCCGAGGATCGGCGCAGGGCGGAGGTCGTGGCGAAAGCCAAGCCCAGAATCAACGACAATTTCACACCGATATCCAGTAACAAGCCTAAGCTGTCGATGGAGGGCGTGGTTTGCATCGCGTTCCTCGGCTATGCTCAGGCCTCGCGCAGGAGTTTGGCCTGGTGAATCATTTCGGAAATTTGGTTGAGGTCCTCGTCGGAAATGACGTCGGCCTTGATGTCGAGCAGGGTCGAGACGGCATGGGGAGCCGAACCTTCGAAGAAGGTCCGCAACAGTCGTTCCATGGCCGAGCGCCGTGCCTTCTCGCGGGACACGGTGGGCACGTAGATGAACTTCTGGCCGTCCTTCTTGTGTTTGAGTTTGCCCTTTTTCTCGAGAATCCCAAGGGTCACGCGGATCGAATTGTAACCGGGCGGATCTTCCATTTGCTCGAGCACATCTGAGACGGTGGCCTGCTTCAATCGATAGACGACATCCATGATTTGCCGCTCGCGGCGACTCAGGCTATCTTCTGGCTTGTTTGTTTTTCTCGTCAAGACTCGTCGACCTCGTCAAACTGTTTCTGCGATCGGTGCGTCCTTAAGGCTGCCAACCCTCGATGGTACGCTTCCAGCTTAACAAAGGTTGAGCCGCGCTGCAAATATTTTTGCCGCGCGGCCCACTGTTCACTCCGCGGGTTTGGCCTCGGGCTCGAGTACGGCCAGCACCTGGTTCTTGCCGTTGAAGAGAACTTGTACCGCGTGCTGCAGTTCCCCGAGTTCCAGCGCAGCCACCCGCTGCGGGTAGGTCAGAATCTCAAGCGGATCCAGCCCGTTCTGGACGTAGTAGGCCAAGTTACGCAGCCAGAAGGGGTTGCGCTGTTGGTTGACCTCGAACTCACGCAGCAGGGCCTCCTTGACTTTCTCCAGATAGCTGGCCTCGAAGCCCTCCTTCTGGGCCCGCACCAGTTCGTCCTTACAGGCCTTGATCAGATCTTCAGCGCGGTTGGGATCGCAGTCGAAGTTGATCGAGGTGATGAAGCGCGAGCTCGGCCAGCGGGCAAGCCCACCGCGCACGCCAACCCCATAGACGCCGCCCATGTCCTCGCGCAGGATCTCGCGCAGACGGATGTCGAGGATCTGGTTGAGGCAGCTCAGCAGGAAGCGGTTGTGGGGCGTCCATTCCCAGCTGCCGGTGTAGATCATGCGCACCGTCGATTTGGGCTCCAGGCCGCGCGCGACTTTTAGGCTGTGCTCGCCCTCGACGTATTTGAGACCGACATCGCGCCAGTGTTCGGGCGCCGGCGGCGCGGCCAGACTGCCGAGATAGGTCTCGATCAGGGGCTTGATTTTCTCGGGCTCGAAGTTGCCGACGAAGACGTAGGTAAAGTCGCCGCCATAGCGGAACCGCTCGCGGAAAAACGCCAGGGAAGCCTGCTGGTCCATGCGCTCCAGGGCCGCCAGATCGAACGGCTTGCTGCGCGGGTGGTGTTGGTAGAGCAGGGCGTTGAGTTGGTCGCCGAAAACCACCTGTGGCGAGGCATCGCGGTTGGCCAGCAGGCTGCGGAAGCGGGTGATGATCGAGGCGTAGACCTTGTCTTCGATCTTGGGTTCGGTGAAGAACAGGTACGTCAGCTGCAACAAGGTCTCGAAGTCCTGCGGCGAAGCGCTGCCGGACAAGCCTTCCTCCAACTCGTCGATCGAGGCGTTGACGCCGACCGTCTTGCCGGCCAACTTCTTTTCCAGCTCGATGGCGTCGAAGGCGCCAAGGCCGCTCTGGTTGGTCAGCATCGTCGCCGTCAGCGCCGGCGTGTAGTGGGCGTCGTCCGCCAGCGAGGTGCCGCCGTCGCTGAAGGCCAAGAACTGGATCTCGTCGTTCTTGAACTGGGTGGGTTTGAGCAGCACGCGGGCGCCGTTGGCGAGTTGCCACTCGGTCAGACCAAGCGCTTCGACCTGCTTTTCAGCGACCACCTTGCCGGGTGTTGGCGGTGTCGCCACCAGCGGCGCATCGCTGACATTCTCCTCGTAGGGCGTCAGCGTCTGCTGGTCGGCCGCGGCCAGCATGGCCAGAATGGCGCTCTGGTCGGGCAGACCCGTGCCCTCCTTGCGCGGCCCGCTGATCATGATCACCCGGTTGGCCTCGCTGGTGCTGGGACTTTCTTGGCGGTTGACTTCCTCCAGGCTGATGCCGGGGAGGTAGCGCCGGGCCAGCTCGAGCAATTGGGCGATCCCCGGGGCCGGGTTGCCTTCGAGAAAGTGGTCGACCAAATCGGCGACCAGCTTCTCGGAACGCGTCTTATCGCGCTCCTTGTAGGCCTGTTCCAGCCCGCGCATCAGGTCCTTCTTCTGGCGCTCCAACTCGCTGGCGGTGTAGCCGAACTTGCGCGCGCGGGCCGCTTCTCCGACGAGGGCGGAGATCGCCGGCGCAAACCGGTCGTCGCGGATCATCGCGCCCTGAACTTCGGCACGCTTGGTGATGACCAGATCGTCTTCAAACGAATAGGCCGTCACATAGGGCGGGTCGGCGTCGCGGGCCCGTTCGTCGAGGCGATCGTTGAGCATCCCCGAGCGCAGCTGGCGCACCAGACGGTCGCGGAAGTCGGCTTCGGTCTTCATCGACCGGGGCTCGACCTTGCGGTAGATCTCCAAGCTGGTGCTGGTCAGCTCCGGGTCGGTGTCAATCGCAAACAGCGTTTTGCCATGATCGGGCACGGGGAAGGTGCGGTGAGGTCGCTCGTTTTCGGGATTGGTTAGACCCGCGAAGGTCTCCTTGATCAGCGCCAGCGCGCGCTCGCTCGGCAGGTCGCCGACAACGATCACGGCCATCAGATTGGGCCGGTACCAATCGCGGTAGAAGCGCGCGATGGTCTGAGCCGAGGCGTGCTGGAGCGTGTCGACCAGGCCGATCGGCAGGCGCTGCGCATAGCGCGAGTCGTGGAACAGCACGGGCAGCTGTTTGTCGCGAATGCGGGCGTCGGCGTCGCGGTTACCGCGCCACTCTTCGATGAGCACGCCTCGCTCCTTGTCGACCTCCTCAGGGTCAAAAGACACGCCGCTCGCCCAATCCTGGAGAATCACGAAAGCCTGGCGCAGGACCGCCTCGTCATCGGTGGGCACCTGCAGCTTGTAGACCGTGCTTTCGAACATGGTGGTGGCATTGAGGTCGGCCCCAAAGCGGGTGCCGATTTTTTCCAGGTAATCGACCAGCGCTTGCTTCTTGAAGTGGGTCGTGCCGTTAAAGGCCATGTGTTCGACAAAATGGGCCAGGCCCTGTTGGTCGTCGTCCTCGAGCAGCGAACCGGCCCGCACCACCAGGCGCAATACGACCCGCTGCTCGGGCTCGTGGTTGGGCAGGATGTAGTAGCTCAAGCCATTCTCGAGTTTGCCATGCACGATCGCGGGGTCGAGCGGCAAAGGTGTTTCCGGCGTCTGGGCCCAGGCCGCTAAACCGGCAAAGCCCGCTAAGGCGAAGGCCAATCGTACGAACGCGCGTCTCACAATCATGGAATCTCCCGGTTGCGGCGCCCACCAGGGAGCCATCGTCTTTCTGCCCGTTACTGTCGCCAGCCACGCTCATCCAGGTGCAGGCAATTGCCCACACTGTCGCCTAAACAGGCACATCGTTAGGGACGAAGGCGGTAGGAGGGGCGCGGCGCGCCGCCTCCGGCTATTCCTGCTCTTCTTCCTCTTCCTTCATTTCCTTGAGCATGCTGCTCATCGCCGAGTCGTAGCACTGCGGGCAGACCGAGTGCGAGACATTGGCGATGGTATGACCTTGAATGTAATGGTCGACCCGCTGCCAGAAGTTCTCATCGTCGCGGATCTTGTTGCAGTACATGCACATCGGTATGATGCCCTGCAGGACCTGGATCTCGTCCATGGCCTTCTGCAGTTCCTCGTTCTGCTTTTGCAGTTCGCGCGTGCGCTCGGCGACCTCGCGCTCCAGGTCTTCCGTGTACTGACGCGCCTTGCGGCCGAGGTTCCACTTCTTGGTCAAGGCCAGGGCCATCTGCTTGACCGAAATCACGTCGAAGGGCTTGCGCAGGAACATCAGCTGATCGGTGGTGCCGACCTTCTGCAGAATTTTTTCCCAAGAGTAATCGGAATAGGCGGTGCAGATCACCATCTCGAGGTGGGGCCACTTGTCCCAAATCCGCTTGATCGTCTCGATGCCGTCCCAGCCGGGCGGCATGCGCACATCCATGAAGACCAGCGCGAAGGGTTTGCCTTCTTCCTCGGCCTTCTGCACGAGTTTGAAGGCCTCCTCGCCCTGGTAGGCATGGGTCAATTCATAATAGGCCGGGTCCGGAGACGGCGAGGAAAAGCCCTTGTCGCCGAGATCGCCAAACAGACCCTGCTCGAGGTCGTCGAAGCTGTCCAACTCTTCCGGATGGCTGGGCAGGATTTTCGTGAAATCCTCATGAATCGCCGCGTTGTCATCGACGATCAGGATGCGCCGATTTTCGTCCTCGTCGTGAAAGGTGGCTTTTTTCAACTCGGATTGCGTTTGTTCCATACGATTCCCTTAGTTCCGAATCTGGCGCGGAGAAGCCTCAAAATTCCTCTGAGTATACGGGACAGAGCTGCGGAATTTCGGTCGCCGTCAACCAAAAACAGACTTTGTCGAACGGGTTTGCCATGCCTCAATGCTCCTGTCACCCATTATACCCCAATTTCACCAGCGGGAAGATCCCATCCACTTTTTTTTCGACGGCCCGCAACGCCCCGGAACCCACCTCGTTTGCCCCGAAATGGACCGGACAGCAACCGTCTCACGTAAATCTAACGGTTCCATTTAAGCGATACCGTGATCATTCTCATTAATTATCGTCAACCTGAAAAAAAGCTTGACGCCCGTCACCAGAAAAAATTTCTAGCGCCGCGACCACTGTCCCTTCACCTATGGACGCGACTTGCCCTTGCCTATTGCCCGCTCGCTGCTACAATAGGGGCTGATTTCGAGGAGGTGGCCATGAGGCTGTTCTGGTTGACGTTACTGTGGGTTGGAGTCGCGCATGCCGAGGTCGTCGAGGGCACCCTCGTCAATGGCACCAAGCCTGGACCGGGCCAGGCCGACAGCGTGCAGTTGATCCTGCTGCAGGACACCATGAATATCATCGGTACCGTGACCGACGTCAAGGGCAGCTTTCGCTTCGAGTCCGCCGAACCGCTGGACGGCAAGCGCCTGCTCCTCCAAGCCAGCAAGGACGGGGTCCTCTATTCCCTGCCCCTGACCTGGCCCAGCTCGACCAAGGTGGAAATCACCGTCTACGACACCGCCGAACAGGCGACGCTGGAGACGACCATCAGCAGCGTTGCCGTCTATGCCTATGGCACCACCCTGGATCTGGCCTTCTTCTACAACATTAATAATGTCTCCTCGCCCGCGGTCACGCTTCACCGCGCCGCCGGCAACTTCTCCTTTGACCTGGTGCACGGCTTCAGCGACCTGGAAGCCTCGACCCGTAGCGGCACCATGCCTCTGCGCCAGCAGCTTCAAGTCGAGGGCGACCGCGCCACCCTGGGCTACCCGCTCAAACCGGGCATGACCCAACTGATGGTGCGCACCCGCCACCCGTACAATGCGGCCGGCGAGAACACCATCAAGCTCAGCCTGCCCGAAGGCCAGCGCCAGATGAAGTTGATCGGCATCCCGGCCGAGCTCAAAATCGTTGCCGAGGGACTGGAGTTCATGGCCCGGGACGACAAGGAGAACATGGGCCTGTTCGAGTTCGCCCCCAAGGCCGGTCAGCGCGTGCTGGAGCTGCACATCAGCGGCAAGCCGCTGGACAAACCGCTCGAGGAGCAGACTGGCACCGGCGGCGGTGGCGGCAGCTCCGAACAACAAGCGCACGGCGCGGAGGGCGGCGGCCCCAAGATCGAGAACCGCCCCCATTTCCTGCAAGCTTATCGCTGGGCCATTATCGGCGCCATGGCTGCGATTTTCACCGTCTTCGCCGCCATCGGCTGGCGGCGCTGAGACCTGCCATGGCGTTGGAAGTCGAAGCCAAGTACCTGCTCGAGCCACACAGCCGTGCGGCACTCGAACACCACTCCTTGTTCCTGGCCAACCAAGTGGGTGAAGTCCAGGAACGGAAGCTGCGCACCACCTATTACGACACCGCGGCCCGCGCCTTGCGCCAAGCCCGCGCGGCGCTGCGCATTCGCGACCTGGGCCAGGGCTATGTGATGACCGTCAAGGGCGAGGGCAAGAGCGAAGGCGGCTTGAGCCAGCGCGAGGAATGGGAAGTACCCGTCCCCAGCGACCAACCGGACTGGCGGCAGTTGGCCAGCTCGCCTTTCGCCGCCCTGTTCGCCCAAGCGGGCCCGCCGCAGGCATTCCAGCCCTTGTTCCGCACCGTTTTCGTGCGCAGAGCCTACCTGCTGCGACTGGACGATGGCACGCGCATCGAAGCGGCCATCGACCAAGGCACCATCGAGGCCGGCGAACGCAGCGAGCCCTTGCACGAGCTGGAGCTGGAGCTGCTCGAGGGCAGCGCGGAAACGCTGGTCGCCTATGGCGAGCGGTTGGCGACGGCGCTGAGCTTGAAGCCCGGCACGCTCAGCAAGGCGCGCCGTGGTTACGCGCTCGCGGACGGACCTGGCTAGTCAGCGTTTTCGTGCGATCACGGTCAGGTGAGCGCCGCGCCCGCAGGCCGCCGCCAGCAGCTCCAGCGGCGTCACCAACCAGGTCAGCGCCAGGTACAGCACCGTCAGCAAAGTCGAAGGCCGCTGCTTGATTTGCTGCCAGGTAGGCTCGCCCGCGGGCAGCAACGAGCTCGACAGCGCCGTCGGGCCATCCCGCAGCGTCCAGGTCGAACGCTGCGTGATCTCGAAGCCCTGGCGCTCCAGCAGCCCGTACAGCGCGGCTGGCGAGCACAGGTGCAGGTGCCGTGGCATCTCCCAGCCCTTCCAACGCCAACCCAACAGGCGCGCCTGCAGGCTGCGGGGGTTGGGTACCCGCAGCAGGATTTGGCCGCCTGGTCGCAGCGCCTGATGGACCTTGTCCAGGAACCGCGCCGGCTCGCGCACGTGCTCGAGCAGGTGGAAGAACGAAATCGCGCCAAAGCCGTTGGACTCCGGCGTCCAGCTGGCGTCGTCCAGCTCGTGGACGACCAGGCCGTGCACCGTGCGCGCATGGGCCGCCGCGCGAGGGTCGGCCTCCAAGCCCTCGACCGCCAGACCCAGCTGCCGGATCTTCGCCAGCCAATCCCCCCGCGAGCAGCCGATATCGAGAAAGCGCTCGCCGGGCGCGAGGCGCAGGCGTTTGATCCAGGCCATCAAGTCAACCCGTAGGATCAGGTCCACATAAGTGTCCTGCAAGCGCTCGAGCAGGCCCGTCGCCTGGCCCTCCTGCCAATAGCCGCTGGGGTAAAAGCTGGCAATCACGGCGCGCTCCGGGATCGGGAACTGGAACGTACTCGCGCAGCCTTGGCAGCGGTAGAGGCTGGCGCGGTAGTCGGTCATGCGGTAAAAGCCATCGCCGTGCTCGCCTAACGGGGAGGCCTTGGTCCCGCAGAGCGGGCAGCGAATCTGGTCGGATTGGATCAAAAGCGAGTTCCCTGGTGAGCTCCGGGGACAGCCCCGGGCGCACCTATTATGATCGAGCCGGCCGCCCGAGACAACCCTGCCGCAGAATCCTGGCGAGCCGGGCGCTGGCTGTGCGCTGGATTCTAGCAGAGTGTGAGCTGGAACCCGCGCCACTGTTTTCAAGAAGTGATAGACTGCTGTTGGCCAATAACGTCCAAGAGGTGCAACGATGCGAGCAGTGTTTACAATCTTGATGATCGGCGCTGTCGGATGTGCAAAGGCCCAGTGCCTGGGCGATCTCGACCACAGCGGCCAGGTAGACGGCGCCGACTACGCCCTGATCCTGCCGGCCTGGGCCAAGCTCGAGGGCCAGGCCGGCTACGTAGGCGATCTGAACGGCGACGGCCGCGTGGAAGTACGGGACCTGCTCGCCCTGTGGGCCGCCCAGGGCGAACTCTGCGGCCCCAGCTTGGCGGGCTGCCCTGTCTTCCCCACCGACAACATCTGGAACACCGCCATCGACACCTTGCCCGTACACGCCATGTCCAGCGCCTGGATCCAGACCATCGGCGCCAACACTGGCTTCCACATGGATTTTGGCTCCGGCGAGTTCGAGGGCGCGCCGATTGGCATCCCCTACGACATCGTCGATGCCGGCCAGCAACTGGTACCCGTCAGCTTCCTCTACGAGGAGGAAAGCGATCCCGGCCCCTACCCGATCCCCCCGACAGCCCAGATCGAGGGCGGACCCGACAGCAACGGCGACCGCCACGTCCTCATCGTCGACCAGGACGCCTGCCTGCTCTACGAGCTCTACCGCGCCTTTCCCATCGATGGCGGTGCCAGTTGGGAGGCGGATTCGGGCGCCGTCTTCGACCTGAACGCCAACGCCCTGCGACCCGACACCTGGACCTCCGCGGACGCCGCCGGCCTGCCGATTCTTCCCGGCCTGGTGCGCTTCGAGGAGGCGGAAAGCGGCGAAATTCGCCACGCCTTCCGTTTCACCGCGCCGCAAACCCAGCGCGCCTACCTCTGGCCCGCCCGCCACTTCGCCTCCAGCAGCACCGACCCCAACCGCCCGCCGATGGGCATCCGCGTGCGCCTCAAGTCGTCCTACAACATCTCCGGTTTTTCGCCGCGCATGCAGGTCCTCCTGACCGCCCTCAAAAAGTACGGCATGATGCTGGCCGACAACGGCAGCCCCTGGTACATCAGCGGCGCACCCAACGAGGGCTGGGACAACGACGAGCTGCACACCCTGGACGTCTTGCGGGGCAGCGATTTTGAAGTCGTCGACGTTTCCGGCCTGATCGTCGATCCCGACTCCGGTCAGACACAGTAACCCCACGCTGGCGCTCTTCCCTTCCGCCGAATTCCAGGGCATACTGGTGCCTGAATACTGGAATGCACCTAGTACGACTTTGTCAGGTTGGTGATGACCCGCCGACTTACCCTGGTCGCAGG
>CAYRFM010000099.1:0-31556 GCA_964423555.1 uncultured Holophagae bacterium
GGCAAGTTCACCTGATCAGCCGGCTAAAAAAAAATCGCGAGGGCAAGTTCACCTGGTCAGCCGGCTAAAAAAAAATCGCGAGGGCAAGTTCACCTGGTCAGCCGGCTAAAAAAAAATCGCGAGGGCAAGTTCACCTCGCGCACCCGTTCCGCAAATGTGCAACAGGGCAAAATGATCTGAACTGCCCTCTCAAAAATTCGCGGGAGGCATCGCAGCGATGCGACCACCCGCGTCTTAAAATTTTGACGAGCCCAAACAACGCATCGGCCGCTGTTTTAAATGATCGCACATAGCCCGGGTTTGATTTGGGGTGACTCCGAACGCCAGCACGGTGGCTGGCGCCAAGCTGTCCGGATGCGGACAGTCGCTCCTTGCCCAGCTGTGCGGATCCGCACAATGCGGCCCGCTGCGGGTCTCGCGGTGACGCTGTGTGGCTAGATAAATTATGTGGAAGTAGCACTTTGCAATTGATGGCCCTCTCGCTGCCCGCTGGCACCGCGCTTGCTTTATGGGCCGGCGAGGAGGGACGCCTATGGATCGACCCATTCAACCACAACATCAGCGCAGGAAGCGCCTGCGCCAAGGCCTCTGGGCCGCTCTGCTCCTTTCGGGCCTCGCCCTCGCCGCCTATGGGACCCGCTACGCGCTGCAGCCCGCCGTTAACCGCGACGAGGTGCGCATCGCGGAAGTCCACCGCGGGCCGATCCAGGCGGGCATCAGCTGTACCGGCGTCGTCGTGCCCAGCTTCGAACAGGTTCTCTCCAGCCCGATCGCGGCGGTCGTCGGTGCCATCCTGCTCAAACCTGGCAGTGTGGTCCGGCCGGGCCAGGCGATCCTGACCCTCGAGCTCGGCGCCCTGACCCAAGAGGCCGCCCGGCTGGAGGAGCGGATCGCGCTCCAGGGCAAACAGAGCGAGAGTCGCCGCCTCGACCGCCAGCGCCAAATGCTCGAGGTCCAGGGTCGCCAGTCGATCCAGACGCTCGAGGTCGATGCCCTCGAGGCGCGTCTGCGCCGCTACGACCGCCTGCAGGAGCTGGGTCTTGTCTCCGACGAGGAGCATGCCGAAGTCCGCCTGAACCTCGAGAAGGCGCGGGTCGAGTTGCATCAGATCCAGAGCCAGCGCGCCAACCTGGCCGATATCGACGCGGCCGAGCTGGCCAGCCACCAGTCGGAGCTGGTGCTGTTGCGCCAGGACCTCGCCCGCAACCGCGAGCTCCAGGAACGGGCCACCGTGCGGGCCGATCGCGAGGGTATCCTCACTTGGGTCGTCGCCGAGACGGGTACGAGTGTCGCCCAGGGCGCTCTGCTGGCCCGCATCGCCGATCTGCGGGCCTACAAGGTCGAAGCCTCCGTCTCGGGCCTGGTCTTGCAACGCCTGACCACCGGTCAGCGCTGTCGGGTCAAGATCGGCCGCCAGCAGCTCGAAGGTACGGTCGAGCAGATCAATCCAGCCATCCAGGAAGGCGTCGCCAAGGTCGCCATCACCCTCGACCAGAGTGACCATCCCGCCCTGAAACCCCACCTCGCGGTCCAGGCCTTTGTCATCACCGAGTCTAAAGACAACGTCTTGCTGGTGGCCAGCGGACCCTATCTCGACGAACCAGGTGGACCGCAGGTCTTCGTCGTGGACGGCGCCATCGCCCGTCGCCAGGTGATCAAGCCGGGTCTGACCAACCAGGACGAGGTGGAAATCCTCGCGGGTCTGCAGGCCGGCGACCAAGTCATCATCTCGAACATGGAGGCCTACCGCGCCCTGGACCAGGTCCAGGTGCGTCGCTGAAGCCATACCACTCACCGCCAGGGCCGACAGCCCGGCGCCAGACCGCCACCCACCGGGTGGCCTGACACAGGAGACCATCGTGTTGGAACTTCAAGCGATCAAGAAAGTCTACCGCACCGACCACGTGGAGACGCTCGCCCTCGACGACATCAACTTGCGCATCGAAGCAGGTGAGTTCGTCTCGATCATGGGTCCCTCCGGCTGCGGCAAATCGACCCTGCTCAATCTCATGGGACTCCTGGACCGGCCGGACTACGGCGCGGTCGTGCTCGCCGGCCAGGCCGTCGACGCCCGCCGCGACAATCAAGTGGCACGCCTGCGCAATCGCCATATCGGCTTCATCTTTCAGAGCTTCCACCTGATCCCCGATCTTTCCGTGATCGAGAACGTCGCCCTGCCGCTGCTGTATCGCGGCCTGGCCGCCAGCGAGCGCCGGCACCGCACCCAAGTCGCGTTGGAGCGAGTCGGCCTGGGCGCGCGCATGCGCCACCGCCCCAGCCAACTCAGCGGCGGCCAACAACAGAGGGTCGCCATCGCCCGCGCCATCGTCGGCCACCCCGACCTGCTGTTGGCCGACGAACCGACCGGCAACCTCGACAGCCGCACCGGCAGCGAGATCATGGCGCTGATGCAGAACCTCCACCTCTCCGGCACGACCGTCGTGATGGTAACCCACGATGAGGCCCATGCCCGCGAGACGGGTCGGATCATTCGTCTGGCCGATGGCCGGATCGTGGCCTGAGGCGCATCATGTGGTCAAGCTATCTCAAACTCTCCCTCATGGTCCTGTGGCGGCGCAAGTTCTTCACTTTTGCCAGCCTCTTTGGCATTTCATTCACCCTGCTGGTCGTGCTCTTGGCCTTCGCCGTCCTCGAGAACCTCAGCAATCCTCAGGGACCCGAGCGTACCGGTTCCCGCTTACTGCACGTCGATTTCGTGTGTTTGACCAACGCGGATCATAGCAGCACCTCCATTTCGCCCTTGGGTTACCGCCTGGCTGAATCGGTGTTGCTGACCCTGAAGCGGCCCGAGCGTGTCGCGCTGTACACGCCTAGCCTGGAGAATTCCGTCTTCATTGATGAACGCCAGGCGACACTGGCCACCAAAGCCACCGATGGCCGCTTCTTCCAGATCCTCGAGTACCAGTTCCTCGAGGGCCGGCCCTATTCCGCGGCCGAGGCCGACGAGGGCCGTGCGCTGGCAGTCCTCAACCATACTTCCGCCGTGCGCCTGTTCGGCAACGGCTCCGCACTGGGGCGCGAGCTCCTGATTCAGGGTCGCAGCTTCCAGGTCATCGGCGTCGTCGCCGATGTCTCCAGCACCCTGGCGGCCGGTTTCGCGGAGGTTTGGGTTCCGCTGTTCGCGCTCAATCAGCCGGAGGCGTTGGGCAACCTCACCGGCAACCTTCTGGGTCTGATCCAGCCGTCCCAGGACCGCGACATTCCGGCCATCAAGGAGGAGCTGGCCAGGTCCCTGCGCCACGTGGACTTTCCCGACGACGACTACGACACCCTCTACATCTGGGCCGAGACCCGCCTGGAATCCATTGCGCGCGAGCTCATGGATACCCGCTGGGAGCAGAGCACCAAGCTGGCTCAGTTCTTTTCCCTGCTTGCCATCGTCGTCATCCTGTTCCTCTTGCTGCCCTCGATCAACCTGATCAATCTGAACCTTTCGCGAATTCTCGAACGGGCCTCGGAGGTTGGCCTGCGCAAGGCCTTTGGTGCCTCGACCAGGGTGCTCGTCCTGCAATTCGTCTTTGAAAACACCGTGCTGACCGTACTCGGGGGGTTGCTGGCCTTCCTGCTGACCCCGCTCGTCTTCGCCTACCTGGAGCGCCTAGACCTGATCCCGTACGCTCATTTCGCCGTCAATTTCCGCGTGTTTGTCCTGGCCCTGGCGACGATGGTCGTGTTCTCGGTACTTTCCGGCGCCTGGCCGGCCTGGAAGATGGCCCGCCTCCTGCCCGCCGCCGCCCTCAAAGGAGGTTCGCCGTGATTGCTCACCTTTTTGCCCTGCTCCGCGCCCGCTTGCGCGGCAGCCTGCTGCTCATCGCCGAGCTGACGATCTCCTTCCTGGTCCTGTTTGGCACCGTCACCTTCTTTACCTATAACCTTGGCAACAACCGTCAACCCTTGGGTTTCTCCTATGAAAACATCTGGGAAGTGACCTATCTCGAGTCCTACCGGCCCGATCTGCCGCCGCTGATGGCACAGGCCATGGCCCAGGTCCGTGGCCTGCCCCAGGTGGAAGCCGTCGAGGTGCTGTCGCTCACCCCGTTTTCGCGCAACATCGGCATCACCGGTGGTCTTCAGGTCGATGGCCGTAGCTTTAGCAGCTCCTTCAACGTCGCCTCCGCCGGCATGAACCAGATGCTGAAGATCCCCCTGCTGGCGGGCCGCTGGTTTCAGGAGAGCGACGACGGCGCCGTGCCCGTGCCGGTCGTGATTGACACGCTCCTGGCGCAGGAAATGTTTGGCGACAAGAACCCGCTCGGCCAGGTCATCCACCAGGAAGAGGCGGAGGACAAGGTCGTCATCGGCGTGATCGATCAATTTCGCTATCGCGGTCCCTACTCCAGCGCCCAGCCGTACCTGATTAACTTCTGGTCCCAGAACGACTTCCAGAAGGGTAGCTTCATCGACAAGTTCCAGGTTGCCGTCAAACCGGGGACCAGCGCCAGTTTCGAGAAAACCCTGTTGGATACCCTGCAGGCCCACCTGCCCGGCCTCTCCTTGCGGGTCAAGCCCTGGAAGCTCTACCTTCAGAAAAACAAGGCCGAGACCGAGGCCTCGCTCTACACCTTGGGCCTGGTCAGCGCCTTCCTGCAACTGATGGTCGCCCTGGGTCTGTTGGGTGTGCTTTGGCAGAACGTGATTGGCCGCAAGGTCGAGTTTGGCATCCGCCGCGCCTTGGGGGCCACAGCCTTTGGCGTACTGCGCCAAGTGGTTGGCGAAATGTCGCTGCTGGCCCTGATCGGCATCGCCATCGGCGCGCTGCTGCTGGTGCAGATCCCCTACGGCGCCTGGTTCCCAGACCTGGACACCGCGACCCTGCTGCTGGGCTTTGCCGGCGCGGCTGGCCTGACCCTGATCCTGGTGGCCTTCTGTGCCGGCTATGCCGGGCAGATGGCGATGAAGCTCCGACCCGCCGACAGCTTGCGCGGCGACTGACTGCGAGCGGTCGAGCTCGTGCCGCCCGCTCGTTATATAATGGAACCTCATCATGCGTCGGAGTGCCGCCATGCCCAGACCCGAGATCCCCACCGTCCTGATTGTCGACGACGCCACCGAGGTCGTGCACTCCCTGTCGCTCTTGCTCAAGCGCAACGGCTTCCGGCCCGTGACCGCCCATGGACCCGAGCAGGCGCTGGCCCAATTGGAAAGTGAAGCAATCGACGCCGTCATCCAGGACATGAACTTCTCGCGCAACACCAGCGGCGAGGAGGGCATGGCTCTGCTGGCCCTGATCCGCGCCCGCCAACCGCGCCTGCCGGTGATCCTGCTGACCGGCTGGGGCTCGATCGCCTTGGCCGTGCGCGGGGTCAAGGCCGGCGCCTCCGACTTCCTGACCAAACCATGGAACAACGACGAGCTGCTGCGGGTCCTGCGCACGGCGCTGGCGCTCAGCGGCGACGAGGGCCCGGCCGAACTGCCCGATCGCGAAGGCCTCGACGAGCGCTACGACTTCAGCGCCATCCTCGGCCGCGACCCGCAGCTGCTGCGCGTGCTGGAGACCGTCGGCCGGGTCGCGCCAACCGATGCCTCGGTGCTGATCCTTGGCGAGAGCGGCACCGGCAAGGAACTGATCGCCGAGGCGCTGCACCGCAACAGCCGGCGCCAGGGCGGCCCCTTCGTCAAAGTCAACCTGGGCGGGGTCAGTACCAGCCTGTTCGAGACCGAGATGTTCGGCCACGTCAAGGGCGCCTTCACCGATGCGCTCAGCGGCCGCAAGGGCCGCTTCGCTCGCGCCCACGGCGGCTCGATCTTCCTCGACGAGATCGGCGACCTGGACCCGGCCAGCCAGGTCAAGCTGCTGCGGGTGTTGCAGGACCGCACCTTCGAAATGCTAGGCTCCTCGGAAACCGTGCGGGTCGACGTGCGCACGATCGCGGCCACCAACCGCGACCTGGTGGCGATGGTCGGCCAGAACCTGTTTCGCGAGGACCTGCTCTACCGCCTCAACCTGATCACCCTCAGGCTGCCGCCCTTGCGCGAGCGGCCCGACGATATCCCGCTGCTGGCCGCCCGTTTCGCCAGCGAGATGGCCCAGCACTACGGCCTGGCCAGCTGCCGCCTCGACGACGACGCCTTGGCCTGGCTGGTCCGCCAGCCCTGGCCCGGCAACATCCGCCAGCTGCGCCAGTCCGTCGAGCGGGCCGTGCTGATGAGCGGCAGCGACCGCCTGGGCCAGCGCCATTTCCTCGAACACGCACCCGCCGCGCGCGCCGAGAACGAGCGCGAGCCCGGCCTGCCGCCCGTGGGCGAGATGACCCTCGACGAACTGGAGCGCGCCATGATCCACAAGAGCCTGGCCCATTTTCAGGGCAATATCAGCAAAGTCGCCAAGGCGCTCGGCCTCAGCCGCGCCGCGCTCTACCGCCGCATGGAGAAATACGGGGTCGCGCCTTGAGCCTGCGGCGCGCGCTGCTGGTCTATCTGATCGGCCTGCACCTGGTCTGCGCCTACGTGCTGCTGCATTCCTTTCGGGTCGGAGAACTCTGGTTTTTTGTCGGCGAGGTCGTCCTCTTGGTTTCCGCAATCGTCGGCTACCGACTCTACCGCAGTCTGTGGAAGCCGCTCGACTTCCTGCGCTCTGCCGTCGACGACCTGCGCGAAGCGAACTACAACAACCGCTTCCGCACGACCGGCCACCGCGACATGGATCGCCTGGTCGAGGTCTACAACCACATGATCGGCGCGTTGCAGCGCGAGCACCTGCGCCTGGGCGAACAGCGCGGCCTGCTTGAGCAGTTGCTGCGCGAGGCGCCGTTGGGGATTCTGACCTTCGACTTCGAGGACCGCATCGCCCTGACCAATCCCGCCATGGCCGCGCTGCTCGATGCCCGACCCGAGCAGCTGCTGGGTCAGAGGCTCGAGCAGCTGAACCAGCCCCTGGCCGCCGCCTTCCGCGCCTTGACCCTGGATCAGCCGACCGTGCTGGTCCACCAGGGCCAGCGCCGCCTGAAAAGCCTTCGGTCGCAGTTCTTCGACCGCGGGTTCGCGCGCGGTTTCCTGATGGTCGAGGATGTCACCCGCGAGGTCCGCAGCTCCGAACGGGCCGCCTACGAGAAGCTGATCCGCATCATGACCCACGAGGTCAACAACACCATCGGTGCGGCTAACTCGCTGTTGCAGACCTGCCTGGACTACGGTCAACACCTGCCGGACGAGGAGCGCGGCGAGTTCGAGCAGGCGCTCGGGGTGGTCATCTCCCGCGCCGATCACCTGGCCCGCTTCATGCGTGAGTACGCCAATGTTGTGCGCCTGCCGGAACCGATGCGTGCACCGGTGGACCTGGTGCGCCTCCTGCGCGAGATCCAGGTCCTCGTCAGCGCCGAGTGCCGGCGCCGCGACATCGCCTGGGTTTGGCACTTGCCCGAGCGCTTCCCAGAAATTTCCATGGACCGCCACCAGATCGAGCAGGTCCTGCTCAACATCGCCAAGAACGCGCTGGAGGCGATCGGCGAACACGGCACGATCCGGGTCGAGCTGGCCGAGGAACGCGGCACGCCGACCCTAAAACTCTACGACAGCGGCGCGGGACTGACCGCGTCGGTTCAGGCGCAGCTATTCTCGCCCTTCTTCACCACCCGCGAGAACGGGCAGGGGATCGGCCTGACGCTCTGCGCCGACATCCTCACGCGCCACGGCTTCGACTTCTCGCTTGAAGGCGGCGAGGGCCGCGAGACCTGTTTCACGATCAGGTTCTAACCCCGTGGGCGCTGTAGCTGCTGTAGCGCAAGATGCAATCTTGCGCCGGGCGGCGTGAGAACAGTAAAGCGGTCTTTTCAGAAAGGCGAAACTCCGGGCTGTAGCTGCTGTAGCGCAAGATGCAATCTTGCGCCGGTCGGCGTGAGAACAGTAAAGCGGTCTTTTCAGAAAGGCGAAACTCCGGGCTGTAGCTGCTGTGGCCTTTAGGGTGGAGTTACAGGTCTTGCAAGAGATGAGATAGTTTTGGGGCGCATAGGCGAGTAGGAAATAGCCTACACCGGTCTCCTGTCGATCGCTTTGGCCGCTGGTGTCTTTTGGCGACCAGGTCGTTACCTCGCTCTTGGGTCGAAAATGCTCCACATCTTGCTCAACCTTTCCATCATCGGATGCCCCTCTCAGTTTGCGTTCACAATAGGCACACTTGTCGTGTTGCAATTGAGCGAATACCGCTTTGACCTCGCTCCAAATCGCGGTTTTTTCATCATAGCGCTTCAGTTTTTGGAGTTTGCTTGTTCGCCGTTTTGCCCGCTTCAGCCAGCCGGGCACTTCCGCCTCGATCAGCTGGCAAAGTACTTCGAGATCGCGTTCAGGGGTCGGATCAGGATCTTTGGCAATCGGATAGCGAATCATGACGGATGTTCGACTCCGGCGGCGTGGAGCTGTAAAATCTTCAACCGTGCGTCGCGGTCGCCTGCGGCTGCCAGTTCGTACAAGGCCTTGACCTCTCGACTGAAGCTACCCGACCGCGTTGTTTCCAGGCCAAAGTAGGGGGTCAGCAGGATCTGATCCGCATCCAGCCCTTCGATGTTCTGGTCCAGTTGAACCACCTTCGCTGTGCCATCGGCATGCTGTTGCATGACCAGGATACGCTTGGAGGGTAAAGAGCCCGCCACCAAGGGGCTATGGGTGGTGAAAATGAATTGTAGATTCGGGAAGGTACTACTGATCGTTTCAATGACGACCCTTTGCCAGGAGGCGTGGAGGTGAAGATCAATCTCGTCGACCAGCACGATCCCCTTAAGGGCCTTGATCATGGACAGATCGAGCGGTTGCGGTAGTACCCGCGTCATGTGATAGAGCAGGTCCGACAGCCAGGAGATGTAGTAGCGATAGCCATCGGCAAGCGCGTCCAAAGGCAGCGCGATGCCGTCTTTATGGAAGCACATGTTTTCCAAATCAAAATGAAGCCCGGTTGGTTTGAGCAAATCATTGAGCACGTCGGCCAAGACCGACCCGGAATTGCGATTTTTACCATAGACGCCTGAGTTCAGCCAGGCTTCCAGCGGCATCAGCCCGAAATTGTCCTCAAACAGACTGGCAACCCGTTGATAGGGTAGTAACCTGGCTTTGTCGCGTTGACCCGGAGCATCGTAAGGCCCGGGTAGAGGAACCCAGCGCGAAGAACCGTACCCCAAGACCAGAAACTCGGAGGACCCCTCACCAAAAAGCACGTCAAGTCCCGGATCCGCCTCTTGGCGATTCAAGCCCTTGTTGCGGTGAATGCGGGCCTGAGCGATGAGGGACTTGTCATTGACGCGAAGATTGGCAATGAGTTGGGCATCGTCGATGTCCTTCTCTTCCCTAACCAGAAATCGCGGCACATAGCCAGAGCCGGGAAGTATCTCAGCCAAAATGCTGAGGCAAACCGCGCGCAGAATCGAGGTCTTGCCACTACTGTTCTGGCCAACGATCAAGGTCACATTATGATAGGGCGCTGAATCCACACTAGGGTCAATAAAATGAATCGTTTCATGGCGGAAGTTTTTGAAATTTCGCAATTCCAGCTGGGTGATATAAATGGAAACGGGCATAGCCTTCAGCTGCTCTGTGCTGGTGGCCAGCAGACCATCGACCATCTTGACGACTTCAACAAGGGCGAGATCGCGTTCATGATCTGCTAGACTCGCAAGAGGCCGGTTCGGTGGAAGGGCAAACGGAAATTGATGAAGCTTGCTTGCCTCTAGGTATGCCGCTCGAATGGGAACTACGATGATTGGCAAATTGCCGCGACTGGCTCTTTCAAGAAGAAGAGGCAATTCCTGCGTGTCATGGAAGTCTGAAGCCAAGTAGTCAACGCTGGTTAGGATAATTGCAACCTTGGCTGATCCGATCGCCACTCTCGCGGCATCTGACAAAATTTCACTGCTCATCACTATCTCGTACCAGATATTAACCTTTTTTCGCAGTGCGCTTTGCAGATGATCAGACAGTAAATAGTACCAATCCCTCTCCTGATCGACGTGGCTGATATAGACGAGGGGCAAGCCCGGATCAGTTGGTGGCATCATTCGTAACCTTTGGTCGCTGCATCACTTTGCTACACCTCCAACATACCCAGCTGATTATATACCCATAAGTCGTGCAAATCCACGTTTTTCCAGCTCCATCCAAGGCCAGCCTGGGCGGCTGGCTCCACGGGAAAAGCCAGCCTAGCGGCTGGCTCCACGGTGGTTGTGCGGATTAGACGTGTTCTCTGTCAACAAGGTACTTGGAGTTGGGTCTTGGGTCTTGAAAGTTACAGTTTCGGTCCGCCTTTGGGGGCGCAGCCGTCGATGTACCAGATGAGGCGGTGGTTCCAGGTGGCGCTGTAGTCCTTGCCGCGGTCGCGGAAGCCGGCGTACTCGAAGTTCGTGGTGATCATCTCGACGCTGGTGCCGCGGATCACGGCCGTGGCGCATTGGTCGGCGCTGAGACCGCGGCCACGGGTCAGGTCCTCGACCCAGTTCGCGCCCAAGCCGTCCCAGAAGCTGTGCTTGGCAAAGTCGCGAACGCGGTTCCGGTCCGTCAGGCTGTCGTAGCTGATGCCGTGGAAGCCCAGCCAGAACTGCAGGGTGTTGCCCGGTTTCATGGCCTTGTACATGCCGCCGGAGGTCAGGAAGCTCAATTGGGCCGATTTGCAGGCGGCGGCAATGAAGATCTCCAGGTCGTCGCCCAGCTGCATGTCGGTGTCGGAGACGACGTAGGAGCGGTTCTCGTTGCCGTCGTTCCAGACCTCGCCCATGGTCAGGCTGGATCTGACGTAGGACCCGTCCCACCAGGCGCTGCCGTGGGTGGAGATGAAGCCGACATCGGCATGGTCGATGCCCAGGCCATTGACCGCGTCGGCGCCAACGTTGTTCTTGCTGGCATCGGTGAAGTCCTCGCCGTCGGTGGCGTCGTCGAATTTCTCGATGGCGATGTCCCACTGGCCGTCGGAGCGCTTGCTCTGGAAGGCATCGTTGAATTTCTCGGCAAACCCGCGGGAGTACCAGAGGTTGCTGGCGGAGGTGTGGTTGAAGTCGTTGATGCCGAAGGCAATCGCCTCTTCGTCGCCGGCCCAGGCGGCCGCGGTCAGGATCAGGAACAATAGTGCAGTGGTCTTCATGGTCGTAACTCCTTTAATCGGTGCGTGCTTATTCATTGGTGCCGTTATACAGACTGAGGGTCGGGATGCGGCTCTTCTCGTCGTCGGGGCCGTCGAGGATTTCCACTGCGACCTGCAGTTCCATCATCTGGATGCCGTCGGCGGTCAGGGTCGAGCTGTACTGGTAGGTCAGGTCCAGTGGGCTGTCCAGGTCGGGCTCTTCGGCAGTCAGCTGGGTGGCGACGTGGCGCTTGAGTTCGTCGACAGTAAACGGCGAGGTCAGGCGGTGACCGCTGCTGGCCTGTTTGGGCCAGGTCCCTTTCAGTTTGTGGAGACTGCCATCGAGGTTGAAACTGGCCTGGGCGTAGGAGTCGGCGACGGGAATACCACCGTAGGCGCGTTCCAGGTTGACGATATAGCTGTGGCGGTGCTCGGTGAGTGCACCGGTAGCATCCTGGGAGGCGAACATCAGTTCATCGGACCTGACCTGGCCGAACTCTTCGGGCATCAGGCCCAGATCGGCCAGGTAGGCCGAGGCGCGGGCCTGGAGCAGCGAGTGGGGCAAAGCACTGGGCGGGCGGGTCAGCCAGGGCATGTATTTAGCGGACCAGATCGCTTCCTTCTCGAGCACCTGGAAGGTGCCCTCCGAGGGGGTCAGCTCGAGGATCCAGGTGGCGGTGGTGCCGCGCACAGTGCCGCTGGCATAGCGTTCCATCGTCTCCAACTGCTCGCCCATGGCCGCGGCCAGGTCGGCTAGGTCGAAGAGAGCGGCGGAGGCCTCCTTGCCCAGGACTGAGGCAGGCAGTGCGGTGGGCGGGGTCTGCAGATGGTCGGTCCGCATTTGGTTGACAAGGGGATTCTGGGCCTGGGCCCAGAGCGGGACAAAGATCAGGTAAATCAATAGGTACTTCTTCATGGTTGCTCCTTTACTGGTCACCTAGGCAAGCAGAGCGCTGCAAAACAGCAGCAAGTCGTGCATTTCCAGGCGTTGGTGTGGTGCCATCGGCGGCACGAGGGGGAAGACGTCGGCCAGTGCGCGTTCCCCTCACGAAAATTTTATTTCTCGCACGAAGACACAAAGTCACGAAGAAGTCCCAAGTGGGGCCGACCGCTGGTCGGCCTGGGTGATGGAAGTTCAACGAGACCAATGGAAGGACACGGCCCAAGTGGGGCCGACCGCTGGTCGGCCTGGGTGATGAAAGTTCAACGAGGCCAAAGGAAGGACACGGCCCAAGTGGGGCCGACCGCCGGTCGGCCTGGGTGATGGAAGTTCAACGAGGCCAATGGAAGGACACGGCCCAAGTGGGGCCGACCGCTGGTCGGCCTGGGTGATGAAAGTTCAACGGGACCAATGGAAGGACACGGCCCAAGTGGGGCCGACCGCTGGTCGGCCTGTGAGGTGGAAGTTCACCAAAACCCATGCTCAAGGGCCCAGGACAAAGCTGGTTTGCTGGAAATCAGCTGTAAAGTGGAGCCCCAGTAACCAGGTGGGTCAAATAAAGCCGCACATCAAACTCCAGCTGATGGTAGTCGGGCTCCATATGCTCGCAGAGCTGGTAAAAGGCCTTATTGTGGTCCTTCTCGCGGAAGTGGGCCAATTCGTGGACGACGATCATGCGCAAAAAATCCTCGGGCATGGTGCGGAAGATCGAGGCAATCTGGATCTCGTTCTTGGCCTTGAGCTTATTGCCCTGAACCCGCGAGACAAAGGCATGGATCCCCAGCGCATTGCGGACGGCGTCGATCTTGTCCGTATAGACGACACTGCTCAGCGCGCCGACCCGCCGCATATAGGTGTTCTTCAGATCCATGGCATAGTCGTAAAGCGCCTTAGCCGAGCGAATCTGATGCGCCGCCGGGTAGCGGCGAAGCAGGTAATCTGCCAACTTGCCCTGCTCCACCAGGGCGCGCACCTGGTCCAACGTATCGGGGCTATATCCTTGGAGGTAGCTGAGATCGGTCATGCTTGCTCGGGTGGTTTTTTCGAAATCATCAGTGGCCATGAAATCCAATATGGAAGATTTGTGAGCATAAGCATTCTTTCTACGAGCACATTTTACCCCAAAGGAACGCTTCTCAGTCCAAAAATTGTGCTCGTGACAAAACAGTTTAGCTAAAGAAGGGAAAAAACGGCTTCGAAGGACCAGCACCAGTGCCAATGCTGTTAAGTTAGTCCGCAGCGCAAAATTGTTATAGCCACGGTCATGGAGGATCAGACTTTCATCAGGGAGCGTAGCCTCTTCTAAATGTTGCCAGGCCATGTCTTGCTCACTGGTTTGGTGGGGATCCGGCTTGCCCCTGCCCGCTGAAACCCGCCTGGGTCATGGACGAGGGCGGTGGGCATTCTGGTTCCGGTTATTTTGAGTGGCTCCCTTGCAAATTCATGGTAGAATTACTGGTGCATATCAATTTTGGGGTGAAAAAATGACTCGCCTTGGCAACTTCTTGAAAGACCATAATATTAGCGGTAAAACTGATCTCAGTCTCGTTGAAAAATCACTTGTTTGCGTGAGCGCGGCCCAAGATATATTTGATGACTTGATAAGAGATGGTCAACAGGTGAAATCGAATATTGTCCAATTAACGCATCTTAATCTTGTTGGTAGAATTTTTGAACAGGTTGAAGGTATGTTGGTGTGCATTGTTGCGAATTCGCCAACCAGTGCTGAGGCTCTTGCGCGGGTGGTTATTGAAGGGTCTGTGAATTTAATGTATTTGGCGAAGAAGGGTGATGAGTATACTATTCATGATTTTTTTAAGGCTTGGACAGTTGAACACAAAAGAAAATTGAGCCACTGGAAGGATGTGGCGAATGAAGAGGATGTTGAGCTAATGTTTCAAATTGAAGAAAGAGAAAAGCTTGTCGACCGCCTTGATGGTTGGGTGAATAGGTTTAAGGGTGAAATTGAGGAAAAAGGAATGACGCAGGCAGTGTGTTGGCCAGGTCAATTGTTGGAAAGGTTTAAACAGGTTGATCTCGTTCAAGATTATTATTCTTGCTATCACCGCCTCAGTGGTTCGAGTCATTTTACTTCCGAAGATACGATTCTTTGGGTTTTGAGCGTTCTATATCTCAAGAATGGCAACAGGGAATTGTCTGAAGAGGCATGGTCATACTCGATAATGATGGCGCGATACGCATGCATGTATTTCATCGGGGCAATTCAAGCATGTTGCGAGTGTCATGGTTTAAGTGATAAAAGTCAAGTTGAACAATTAGAGTCGCTTCGGCGAAAGGCCCTGGCTTTTGCTGAAGAATTAAAAGAGAAGGCAGGAGTGCCAAGGCAAGTTTCATAAAAAGGGACTGTCCTTAGTGTCTCGAGGTGAATATCCTGGTCGTATGCCGACTTATGTGTGAATTTTGCATGAATGTAGGGTGTTAACCAGATATAGTGAAACGGACGAAGTTTTTCGCATGTTGAAACCTCTTCTGAGCTATGTCGTGCTGGAGGTAATATGATTCAAGGCTATAATTCCGACAATGAATATAAGAACTCTTTCTTCTTCGATGCATTGTTAGTACAGGTTGTTAGGGATTTTAGAGGTGCCGGCATTGTTATGATTTAAAACGCAGATATCTGAAGGCAGGGTGTGAAAAAAATTTTAAAAGAAGATTGTTGAGCTTTGAGCACGCAGGTGCAAGAGCTGGCAAAAACCTCTCATGCGCCGAATTTGTCAAACCTTGGCACCCGTCATGCCCATAACCCATAAACTAGTGAAACTAGTAGGTCTCTTGCCTGCCAAAACCACGAAAATGTGCGCGACCCATGCAGTACAGCTGAGAAAGGGACAAAAAAAACGGCTCCGAAGATCGGAGCCGGTATTAAGGAGAAGAAAACTGTAGTCTTTGCTGCTTGCTTTGTGTGTACATCGGGTCGCCCCGATATCTCAGCCAACTAAAGAGCACGAACTGTGCCAGCTTCCAAGAAGGGGCCACGAAAAACGCGAAATGGGTACAAAAACAACAGCTCGGAGCTGGAACGCGAGCCATTTCAGCTGGGCAGCACCCCTTCGTGCCTTCGTGCCTTCGTGTGAGACACTGTCCCCGCTGAAGTCGCCACGATCGTTGTTGAACTTTTCCCATGTAAAAGTCGGGATTCTCTCGACTATGCGATGATCACTCCCACAATCGGCCCAAAAACTGGAAAGATCCCCCACCACGTGCCCTCGGTGCGCCAAAAATCAAG
Source organism: uncultured Holophagae bacterium (assembly GCA_964423555.1). Classification (GTDB taxonomy): domain Bacteria; phylum Acidobacteriota; class Holophagae; order Acanthopleuribacterales; family Acanthopleuribacteraceae; genus CAYRFM01. The sequence continues at coordinate 15,244 of CAYRFM010000099.1, forward strand.
CCTTCGCGGCTCCTTATGCGGAGCCGGGCCAGCTACCGTCTAGGTTTGCGCAACTTGAGGATGGTGTAGAGCGAGTGGCCCTCCTGCATGTCGTTGTAGACTTTTGAGCCGGGCACGCCAAGAAAATTCCCCATGGCCTCCAAGTCATTGGCGTCACGGAAGGTTTCAAGATGGGTGTGGCCGATCTCATCGCAGCTCTTGAGGACATTGCGGGTAATGTCACGGTCCCGCAGGACCTCGAAGCCCAATCTTCGCAGGTCGTCTTTACAGTCATCGTAGAGCAGGGTAGGGAACAGGTCGGTATAGACGAAATGACCACCTGGCTCGAGGACACGGTAGACTTCCCGGTAGAACGCTTGGAGGTTGGGGTAACTGTGGCTGGATTCGACATTGGTCACCAAGGTGAAACTGGCATCCTGGAAAGGCAAGTTCTCCGCATCACCTTCCACGAAGTTCACGCCGTCCCAAGTGTGGGTCCTTTGATTGAAGGCAACTGCCTCGGGCGAGAGGTCAAGGCCGGTGAGGGAGCGCGTGGGATAAAACCGATGGATGGCTGCGAGCGTGCCACCCCGACCGCAGCCCACATCCAGCACGCGATCGTCTTCGCTGAGGGGAAGATCGCCAATCAACTCGAGCACCAGTTTGATACAGTTGCGGTTGAGCATGGGATCGGGCAAGGCGATGGGCGAGTAGGTAGGCGCGTCGGTTTCGCGATAACCGAAGGTCAGGTAGATGGCCAGATCACCAAACTCGGTGGTGTTGAGCTGACGGGAGACCGCATTGTAGGTCTCGCGCATCAGCTGCTTCTTTTCGTCGATATCAGCCTGCGCAGTGAACTCGAATTGGTGGCGCCGGATCTCGGGCTCGGCGACGGGCGCTGCGGGCGCCTGCACCGCGAGCGGTTCGATCCTCGGGCTGAGATGATGGGCGATCTCCATGGGCGTAGGCGTCTCGAACAGCAGGGGCAGCGGACAGTCGAGCTGCCACTGACGTTTGAGCTCGGTACCCATGCGCAGGAACAAAAGCGAGTCGCCACCCAGTTCGAAGAAATGGTCTTGGCGCCCCACTTGGGCGAGGCCCAGGGTCTTGGCGAAAAGGTCAGCCACAGCTGCTTCCCGCTGATTGCAGGCGGGCTCGAACTGGATGTCGAGCGCGGGTCTGGCCACGAAGGTCGGATGAGCGGCAGGCTTCTCGGTGCGCCGTTCGGCAACGTGGCGCGCATAACGGGTGACGAGGCGCTCGCGCTGGTCGAGATCGGCGGTGGAGACCAGCAGTTCCTCCCGATCGGTGGTCAGCAGCTGCTCCAACAAGCCTATGCCCTCGGCGACGCTCAGGCCCAGCTTGCTCAGGGGACCGATCTCTTCCTTGAACAGCAAAGCACCGGTGGAGTCCATCTCCAGGGAAGCGCTTTCCACGTGCCAGCGGTCCCAGGCCACAGCCAGCCAAGGTTTGCCCTGTTTGCGGGCGAAGGCATCGAGGCAGGCATTGGCGGCGGCCATAGGACCGCTGCCCTTTTCACCGAGGATCGGGTCGAGGGAGGACCAGAGTAGGACGAAGTCCAGGCCTTGGGGCAGGGCGGCGGCAAGGGCGTTCAAACCCTCGAGCTTGGCGGTAAAAAGTTCTCGACACTCGCGTTCGAGGACGCGTCGCAGCGGCGCGACCCGGAAGAAGTCCTGGACACCCGCCAAGTGGAAGGCACCCTGCAGTGGGCCATGGCTGGCTTCGGCCGCGTTCACTGCGCGCGACAGCGTCGCGGCATCCGCCCGCAGCAGGCTGACGTCCGCGGAGCCGAGAAGCCTGCGGAACTGGCCCAGCAGCTTCTGGGAATAGCGACTCTGCGAGGAGCCGGTCAACGATTCCGCCTGCAGGTCCGGGAAGTCACCTGGCACGACGAGCGTGACCCTGGCCTGCCAGCGTTCCATCAGGTAATCGGCCAAGGCCATAGCGGTCCCGGAGTCGGCGCCGTGCAGCAGATAGTGGCCTCGCTGGCGCAGGCCTTGCCCCTGCCGACTGAGGCGAATAGGTTGGTGACAAGCCCGCCAATGGTAGGTACCGCGCAGAGCGGTCACACCTTCGCAGAAGGAGCCTGCCATGGTTTCGATCAAGGCCTCGACCCAGCCGGGTTGACCGACGTGCTCGAGATCAAAGACGGCGCAGTTGAGAAAGCGAAACTCCCGCGGAAGCACGGCCATCGCCCCCAGGGCCGCGGCATCCGCGATTTCGCCGGATTCTGAACCGGTCACTTGAAGCTGACCACGGCAGACCCAGACCAGGCGCAGGGGCGTCTGCCACGAACAGGCCTCCAAGGCATGAGCGAGTCGGAGCAGTGCGAAGAAGCCCTGTTGCAACCGCTGGCCAGGCTCGAGCGGTTCGAGGCTCCAACTGAAGACCAGGCGATCCGGCTGAAGTCCGCGCTCGATCAGTTGGCGCAGCAGGCTCTCGAAATGACCAGCCTGTTCAGGGTCCAAGCGGTATGAGTGATCGCTTTCCAGGTTAAAGGTCCGGCCCGCGCGAACCTGGATCAACGAGGCCCCAAGCCGTTCCAGCTGTTGGCAGAGTTGGGCGCTGTCTGGGTCGTGACCCGCGAAGACGAGCCAGGTCCCCTGGGGCTTGGTCTGAGCCGCTCGCACGGGCAACCGAGCGCCTCGCTGCCAGGAGCGTTGGTAACACCACTGATCGGCCGTCTGGCGATTGAGGGTACCATCGCCTTGATGACCGCGGCCTGGCGCGGTTTTGGTGTCGATCCAGAAGCGCTGGCGCGGCAGGGGATGGCCTGGCAAGGGAATGCGGCGGGCATCGCCATAAAGGTCGCCCCAAGCCAGCTCGATGCCATGTGAGCTTGCGAGGCCCAGCTTGTCCAGGAAGTGCCGCTCGGTCTCCTGGACATGGCGGGCATCGGGCAAAAGGTCAATGAGCGGGGTCTCGCCCGGAAATAGGTCGCGCGCGGGTGTGCACAGGCTGCGGCCGGGTCCAATCTCGATCAGGAGCTTGCGGTCGCCCTGGCGCAAGTGCTCCAGACCGGCGGCGAAGTTCACCGTATGGCGCAGGTGGCGGGACCAGTAGTTGGGGTCGACGGCCTGGGCAGGAGTGATCCAGCTGCCACTGACATTGGAGATAAACGGCAACTGAGGTGGGCGCGGGCTCGCCGCCAGGACGGCCTTGCGGAAATCCTCCAGGATCGGCTCCATCATGGCGGAATGGTAGGCATGCGAGGTATGCAGGCGGCGATAGGCGATCTCCTTGTGCTCGAGTGCCTGAATCAGCGCATCGAGCGCCTCGAAGCTCGTCGAGACGACACAGCGAGCGACGCCATTGACGGCAGCCAGGTCGTGATGGGGGTCGAGCAGAGCGGACAGCGTCTCGCGGGTGGCAGATACGGCGAGCATGGCGCCCGGCTGAACCTGGCTCATGAGCCGGGCCCGGGTACTGACCAACGCTAGACCGGACTCGGCGGTGAACACGCCGGCAAGGGTCGCGGCCACGTACTCGCCCAAGCTGTGGCCGATCATGGCGGCTGGCTGGACACCCCATTCCATGAGTTGGCAGGCGAGCGCATACTCGAGAATGAAGAGAGCGGGTTGGGCATGTTGCGTTTGGGCCAAGGTCTCGCCCTCGCCCTGCCACCAGAACCGCCGTAAGTCAGGCCCGACCTGGGCGAGCAGGTGATCGACTACTTCGGTAAAGCGGCGATAGCGGCCATGGAGCGCGGTGCCCATGCCAGGGTATTGGGCCCCCTGCCCGGGGAACATCCACACGGTGGCGTTATGGCTGGCAGGCGCTTGGAGCGGCGCGGAATCGCCGGCGCGCAGGGCAGCGACTGCCTGGGCGTGGTCAGCGACCACCGCATGGCGCCGATAAGTGAAGTTGGGACGACCCTCGTTGAGGGTCCGGGCCACGTCGCGCAGATTCGTTTCGGGATGGGCTTCAAGGTGGCGAGCCAGATTGCCGCCGAGGGTATCCAGGGCGGCCTCCGATTGGGCCGACCAGCGCAGCAGGACGGGGCCCGCCTGCTCGGGGGTCGGGCTGGCCAGCGGCGGCTCCTCGAGGATCAGGTGGGCATTGGTCCCCCCGACCCCCAGAGAGCTGATGCCGGCTCTGCGCGGACCCTCGGCCTGCCAGGGCTGGGCCTGCGTGCAGACGCGGAAGCTGGCGAAGTCGATGAGCGGGTTCGGCGCACTGAAGTTAATGTTCGGTGCGATCTGGCGGTGGCGCAGCATCCCCACCAGTTTGAGCAGACCGGCCATGCCGGAGGCGGCGTCCAGGTGTCCGATGTTGCCCTTGACGGAACCCAGAATGCGCGTGCCCTTGCCGAGTCCAGGTCCGTAAGCCTCGTTTAGGGCAGAGATCTCGATGGGATCGCCTAGGCTGGTGCCGGTGCCATGGGCCTCGACAAAGCCGACGGTCTCAGCAGCGACGCCGGCCCGTTCGAGGGCGGCGCGGACGACGGAGACCTGACCGTCAACGCGCGGCGCGGTGAAGCCCGCCTTGAGCGAGCCGTCGTTGTTGATGGCGCTGCCGAGGATGACAGCATGGATGGTATCGCCATCGGCTAGGGCCCGAGCGAGGGGTTTCAGCAGCACGGCACCGCCACCGTTGCCAAAAAGGGTGCCTTTGGCACCGGCATCGAAGGGCCGACAATGTCCGTCGGGCGAGAAGATGCTGCCCTCCTCATAGTAGTAGCCGACGCGATGGGGTGTGCGCACGGAGGCCGCGCCCGCCAGCGCCATGTCAGCATCGCCGTTGATCAAGCTCTGACAGGCGAGGTGGACGGCCACCAGGGAGGTGGAGCAAGCACTTTGGACATTGACCGCGGGTCCTCGCAGGTTCAGCTTATAGGCGGTGCGGGTGGCGATGAACTCGCGATCCGTATCGACCTGGTCGGCAATGAACCGCATGTCCACCGCCGGTTGGGGCGGCAGGTACAAACCGTAGGTGTTCAAGGTCGCTCCGGCGAACACACCGATGCGGCCGGGATAGTTGAAGGGGTTGTAGCCAGCCTGTTCAAGCGCCTGCCAGGCCGACTCAAGAAAGAGGCGCTGTTGGGGATCGAGCAGGGTCGCCTCGCGCGAGGAGATCTGGAAGAATGAGGCGGCGAACCAAGCGACATCTTCGAGCACTGGCGCAGCGGGCACATAGTTGGGATCCCGCAGCAGCTCCTCCGGAACGCCTTCTTCGCGCAGTTCAGAAGCGCTGAAAAACGTGACTGATTCGCGGCCTTGGCTCAGGTTTTCCCAAAAAATATCCAGGTTGGCGGCGCCGGGGAACCTTCCGGCCATGCCGATGATCGCCACGGCGTTTCCGGTACCGGTGAGCCCATGACGGGCTTGGGAGCCAGGCGGCTGCTGGTCGCCCCGCAGGTGCCGAGCCAAGCTAGCAATCGTCGGAAAGCGGTAGAGCAGCAGGGCGTCGATGTTGCGGCCGAACCGTTTCTGGAGCTGGAAACACATCTGGTTGAGCAGCAGAGAGTTGCCCCCAAGCTCGAAAAAGTTCTCCTGAGTGCCGACGCGCTCGAGGCCGAGCAGTCCGCACCAGATATCCTGCATGGTTTCTTCAAGGTGAGTGGTCGCGGTGGTGCTACCCTCAGGTTCAGGATCGTGGAGCCGCTCGAGGTCGATGGCACCGTGATGCGTATGGGGCAAGCGCGCACAGACCTGGATCTGGGCGGGGATGGTCGCGCCAAACCGGTCGAGGAACGCGAGTTCTGGCGCTGGCTCATCCGTCTCGAGCCAGATCTCGATGGCTTCCGCGTTCTGCGGTGCATCCGTCGCCTCGAGGCACAGCTCGGCTTTGGTGCGGTCGAGGCCGATCAGCAGACCGCTCTCATCGGCCCGCAAGCAGGCCAGCAGAGAAAGTATACCTTGCCGCGCTGGCATGGGGATCAGACCGCGGGCCTCGAGCCTGCGGTTGGTGTGGTTTCCGCTATTCATGCCGAGGTCGTCCCAGATGCCCCAGACCAATGCGAAGCTGGCCGGGTGGTACTGGCGCCGCCAGGCAATGAAGTGGTCGACAAAGGCATTGGCCGCGGCGTAAGCGCCGCTCATCATGAACCCGAAATGGGCAGCTGTGGAGGAGAAGGCGAGGAAGAGGGCGTCGGGCCGCGTCTCGAGCAGGCGGTGCAGCGCCAGGGTGCCTTGGACCTTAGGCGCAAAGACATGGACCAGGTTTTCGACGCTTTCCTCTCGCAGTGTTTTGAAGGGGAAGACGCCGGCAAGGTGAAAGACGCCATCTAGTTGGCGGCCGAAGCGCTGCTCAGCCTGAGCCACGACCTGAGCAAGGGCCTCGTCGCCGAGTTCGAGCTGGACGTACAGGGCCTCGCCGTCGAGTTCGGCCAGTTCGGCCATTTCGTCTTCACGGTCTCGCGCTGGCGTGCGGCCGCAGATCAAAAGCTTGGCCTGGTAATGCTCGAGCAGATAGGCACAGAGTTTCTGGCCGACTCCGCCCAGTCCGCCGGTGATCAGATACAAACCACCCGCTCGCAGGCTCGGCCCCGTTGCCGCAGGCTGGGGCTGACAGGCTTCGAGTCGCGAAACCAGACGCTGGCCATCGCGCCAGCAGACCACGCAATCGCTGCTGAAATGGTCGAGTTCATCCAAGAGCAGGTGCACATCGGCCTCGGGCGAGGGCAGATCGACGAGGCGACAATCAAGCCAAGGCATTTCGTTGGGGGCGACGCGAATCAGACCGAGCAGCGAGGAACCCTGCCAATTCAGGCACGCGTCCGCCTGGGAAAACAGACCCGTGGTCGCCACCAGCAGGCGCACTGTCTCGCCTTCGTCGGCAAAACTGGCCAGCGCCTGGATCAGGCTCAGGCCGTATGCGCAGTTGGCCAGCTCCTGCTCTGCCGCGGCTTCCTGATCGAGGGGCAACAGGAACAGGATCTTGTTGACCCTGGTCCCATCCTCGCGGAGAGCGCTGAAGAGTTGGTCGAGTTGATGCTCACTCGCCCGAAAGCTGCGAGCAGCGGAACGCGCGAAGGTTTCAGCGGGCTCCAGCCAGACCGCCTCGGGCCCCAAAACCGAGGCCAGGAGCGACCATCGGTCGGCCCGACAGACACAGAGTGTTGCGCCAGGGATAAGGTCTTTGTGCCTTAACGCGGCGCGCTTGAGGGTGCGCCGCTGGAACCAATCGGGGAGGGTATTGCGGTTCTGCAGCAGCAGGTCCATCGCGCGAATCGACTCATCGAATTGGCCCTGTTCGAGCGCCAGTTTGAGCGAGACCCGCTGGACCTTGCCACTGGTCGTTTTAGGGAAACGCGCCGGGGTCAGGGGTAGGATCAGATCGGGGCCGATGCCAAGCAGCGAGGCGAGGCGAGCGCGCAGGTCGGCCGTGAGCTTGAGCAGGGAAGCGTCATCGTCTTTTTGGGGCACGAAGAACACTGCCACCCCATCCGTATCGCCCTCCACGGAGCGGGTCGCCACAGCCGCCGCAAAGCCCGGCTGAACACCTGGCGTGCCGTTGACCACTTCCTCGATCTCGTAGCAGAAGTAATTGGTTCCTCTCACGATAATGGTTTCTTTCTGGCGGCCCGTCAGGTAGAGTTCGCCGTTTAACATGAAGCCCAAGTCGCCGCTGTTGAGCCAGCCTTCGCCGATAAATGCTTCGCGGTTTGCCTGATCGTTGCGGTAATAGCCTGGGGTAATGACCTCACCGCGGATCTGAAAGCGACCGATCACGCCTTCGGGCAAAGTTTGCTCCCGCTCGTCGGCAATGCGGATGGCGACGCCGGGTACTGGCGGGCCCAGGCTGACGAAGCTGCTGGCGGTCTCCTCCTCGGCTCGCATCAGCGTCGCGCCCAGTGACGATTTGGCCACGCGACAGACGTCTTTGAGGGGATCGAATTGTGAGGCCCAGGTCATGCACGTACAGGCCTCCGCCATGCCGAAGGCCGGCTTGAGGGCATGGGCCATGACGCCAAAGCGCGCGAGTCGGTTCGCGAACTCAGTCATGACCGATGCCGTCACAGCCTCACCCGCGTTCATCCAGGAGCGAATTCGCCCGAGTTGATGTCGCGCGGTCTGGTGGTGGGCCAGCGCCCGATTGATGAGGTGGAACCCAAAATTGGGCGACCAGGTATGGGTTACTTCATACTTTTCCAGCAGGTTCAACCACTGGAGCGGCTCGCCCAGGATCAGTTCGGCGGCAACGTGGATTTGGTGGTTGCCGAAATAGCAGTCCTTGAGATGAAAGGTCAGGGTCGGAACCACATGATCGAAGGGCAACCAGTTGAGACTGACGTCTCCTGGCTGGTAGTTCTGGGTCAGCGCGGCTCCCCAGATATGGGCGACGACGCCGCGGTGGGTGATCTGAATCGCCTTGGGGATGCCCGTCGAACCGGAACTGAGTTGCAGGAACAACACATCGTCGGGAGCGGCATGGTGGAGCACGGGTGCTTGATGGGCAGTCAGTTGTTCCACGGCGAGGATGGCGCAGCTGCCCAGCTGGCTCCGCCCGAAGGCGCGCAGTTCAGGGGCGCGCTCGCTGTCGCATAGAACGGCGGGAAAATCGAGCAAGTGGGCGGTGTGGCGTAGTTTTTCGGCAATGCCATGGCCTTCCATATAGACGGGTGGCACCGCGACGGTGACTGGGATGATGCCACCCAGCAGGCAGGCCCAAAAGGCAATGAAATGAAGGCGACTATCGCCGATTTGAAGAATGGCGTGGTTACCAGGCGCCAAACCCTGTGCCTGGAGGCCGGAAAGCAGCAGTTGGGCTTGCTCGAGGAGCTCGCCATAGCTCATGAAACCTGTGCGGCCTGTGGCGTACACGAAGGTCAAACCCTGGTCTGGCCGCTCCCGTGCGGTCTGTAACAAAGCGGCAGTCAGGGTGCGCGGAGCCTGCTCCGGTAGGACCAGCGCGCCCCCATCGCGAAAAGCGAGGTCGGTACCCGGCGAAACGGGATCCCCGGCGCGGTCGGAGCGGTCCAGGGCCAGAGCTTCGCCCTTTGCGCGCAGCTCTGGCAGCAGCTTGCCTAGGTGGAGCCTGCCTAGTTGGCTCTTGTCCTCCCGGCGGTGGACATGAGCCGCACGGACATTGGGAAGCTCCTTGATCCGTTGGCGGCAACCCTCCAGACTCAGATCATCGAGCACGGGCAGGCGATGTAGGGCCTGTTCGTCGACCTTGCCCTCGGCATCGATTGGCAAATGTTTGACGCGCACCCAGCCAAGGGGCAGCTTCAGGTCTTGGACCTGGGTCGATACCCAGGCAGCGAGTCGCGCCTCGCTGACGGGCTGTTTCAGGACATAATATACAAGGTTCCGGGACGAGAGGAAGCAGTCGAAGACAGCCGGATGGGCAAGCAAAGTCCTTTCAAGCATAAAAATCTCCTTAGTCTCGAACGCACCGTACTTGTGCGGTGGAGCCAACTCAGCAAAATGTCTGGGTCATATCATAGAGCCAGGAAAGAGCCCAAGTCTAAGCGGGCACGGGCCATCAGAGCTCTTGCTCGCGGTCGTTCCAAAAATCTTACATAGGTCAAGTATCCTCTACAAGTCGTGGACAATCAAGTTATTCTTCATTTTTTCGATCTCTAACAAGTTTTGGCAATCCAGATTGCTGGGAACGCTAGGTGCAATGGCTTACGCCTTATCATCAGCCGTGTCCTGAGCAGCTGGGTATCTGTACCGGGCCCTTTCGATGCCCAGGAGTCGCCGCCATTCGTCACGGCACGCCTGCCATTGGTCCCAATGCCTGAGGGTTGCCGAAAAACAGGCCGTATCTTCTGCTTGACCGCTATGGTTAAGGAGTACCCCATGAAACGATTTCTTTGCACGTTCCTTTTGTGTTCTTACCTGGCCTCGGCTGGCGATGATCCGTTAAGCCAACTCCAGGCGCTTGCCGGTGAATGGCAGCTGACCTTTCTCCAGGTCGACGAAACCGGCACCTACCAAACCGTTGGCACCAGCACCAGCCGGATTGAGGTCAAGCTCGGCGGCAAGCTGGTCCAAGAGCAAACCCTCATCAAAACTGCCACCGCCGAATTCCCGCTGTTGGTGAACTACACCTACGACCGCGTGCGCGGCGTCTACCGCAAATCGTCCACCGACGGCGTCACCGGCTTGATGGATATCCAGGAAGGACAGCTGGAACAGGGTGTGCTCACGCTCACCAATACCAAACACGAAACTTGGTTTGTCGGCAGCTCCGGCAAGGAACTGGCCTTCCATATCACCTTCGACCTCAACAATCCCGACCGTCCGTTGATGACCGCCGACCTCAGCTCGGACTACGGCAAAACCTGGCAGCGCTTTCAACAGGTGGTCTACCAGCGCACCAAATCGGTCGCCACTGCACGCTCCGGGGACGAGTAACACCCGGCAACCGGGGAGGGGTGACACCCGTGTCACCCCATGCGACAATGATCCAGCGCCCACGTCTCGAGGTGACACCCGGTGGATTTGGCCAAGCCCCACGCATCTTCCGCGAACCCGTACAACACGCCCTGGCTCACCATGTGGGCGATCAGCGGCATCGCCTGGTTTCTGTTGGCTCTGGTGGTGACCGGCTATTACAGTTCCATGGAGCTCTCCAGTCGCCTGCAGCTGATGGGCTTTGGCGGCTTTCTGATGCGGCTTTACCTCTCCTTTTTGCCCTTTGCCCTGCTCTCTCCACCCGCATTTGCCCTGTGTCAGCGCATCTACCTGGTCGGGAACACGCGCCTGCATTGGCTGCTGGCCCACATCGGCCTTTGCCTGGTTTGGTTTGTGCTCACCAACAGCCTGTCCGCGCCCATGGATCTGGCCTTCTGGCGCGGCCCGGAGGCGGTGTTCCTGGATGTTTTTGTGCACATCCGCCTCAACCAGGTCCTCGTCATCACGGTCTCGTTCTGGGTGATTGCCGTGGCGGCGACCCTTTCGATGGCCCTGCGCGAGCGTCACCAGCGGGAAGCCGCCGTGGCCAGGCTCCAAGCCCAGCTCAACCAGTCCCGGCTGCAACACCTGCGCGACCAGCTGCATCCCCACTTCCTTTTCAACAGCCTCAACACGGCGGTTTCGCTGATCCGCACGGGCGCCACAGAACGCGCGGAAGACATGTTGCTGGCCCTGGCCGAGTTGATGGATCAGGCGCTCTGGCCTGATCTGCCGCTGATGCGGGCGTTGTCCGATGAGTTGGCCCAGGCTGAGAAGATTTTGGAAATCGCCTCTCTCCGCTTTGGCGACAAATTGAAGGTCGTGGTGGAGGTGCCCGCGGACTGCTGGTCGGTACCGGTGCCCACCCTGTTGCTGCAACCCCTGCTCGAGAACGCGGTGACCCACGGCGTCGCGGCCCGCATTGAGGCGGCCGAAATCGCCCTAAAGGCCCACCGCGCGGACAAGCGTCTGCACCTGCAGCTTACCAACAACCTGCCCGAGCAGGAGGAACCCAACCAGGGTCACGGATTGGGTCTTTCCTTGACCCAAACAAGGTTGACCGAGATTTACGGTACAGAAGCATCGCTGGCATTTGGCAAGGAGCATGGCCGCTTTGTGGTCCGCCTGAGCCTGCCCACGGAGGTGCCGCCCTGAGTCTGCGGGTCCTGATCGTCGACGACGAACCGCCGGCCAGGGCCGGTATCATTCAGCTCTTGGCCCAAAACCTGGGCGATGCGGAGCTGCGCGAAGCGGACAATGGCTTTGAGGCGGTGGACCTGCTTCAAGCTTGGCGTCCGCAGCTGTTGTTTTTGGATGTGAGCATGCCGGGTCTCTCCGGCCTGGCGGTGATGCGCGAGATGAAGGAACCCGAGCGCCCAGTGACGGTGTTTGTAACGGCCCACCGTGAGCATGCGGTGGACGCCTTTGACGTCGCTGCCGTGGATTATCTGGTCAAGCCCTTCAGGCGGACCCGTTTCGCCCTGTGTTTAGAACGGGTCCAACAACGGCTCAAGGAGCTGGATCAGGGCGGCAGGTTCCAGAGCCTAGGCCACTCGACGGGCCCTCCGCTGCGCTTCCGGGACGGCAACCGGACGCTGTTCATCCAGCCCACGGCGCTGCTTTGGGTGGGTGGGGCCGGGAATTATGTGGAGCTCCACACGGCAAGCGGAGTCCAGCTCATTCGCGCCACCATGAAGGGCATGGAAGAACTTTTGCCGGCGGACCTTTTTTGCCGCATTCACCGTTCGACGTTGGTCAACCGTCGCGCGGTTTGCGAGATCACGGGCACCGAGCACGGCGATTTCGAGGTCACCCTCGCCAGCGGTGAAAAGTTGCCCTTGAGTCGCCACCGAAGGGACGCGGTGGTGGCACTGCTGAACCAGCACCTCACTTAGGGGTTCCCAACATGGGTGGCCAGGTCTTCGGCTAGTTGGTCGATGAGCGTGAACAGGCCCATGAAGCGGCGGCCGAAGGGGGTGATGGCGTATTCGACCCGTGGCGGGATCTCGGGAAAGGCCTGTTTCTCCAGAATCGCGAATTCGATCAGCTTGACCAGGCACTGGTTCATGACCTTGGGGCTCAGGCCCTCAATCGCGCGGACGATCGCGCCGGGTCGACAGGTGCCGCCGTCGATGACCAGCAGGATCGTCAGTGACCACTTGCAGGCAAATACACTCTCGACGATGCTGCGCACCTGCTCGGGTACGGCCTTGCGCAAAATTTTTTTTTCCAGTGTTTCCGCCATTTGACACCTGAAAGTACCTACCCCACCGCAAAGTGCAGACTGGTGGCGCCGTTTTCTTGATCCTATTCTAGGCCAGTCAAAACGCCGCGGACAAGCGGCATTCCCAAGGAGGCAGATCATGGAACGCAAAGTAGCAATCATCACCGGTGGCGGCACCGGCATTGGCCGCGCGGTCGCGGCGAAACTTTTGAGCAGTGGCTGGGCGTTGGTCCTCAACGGACGGCGGGCGGAGGTCCTGCAGGCGACTGCCGAGGCGCTGGACCCCCACGGCGATCGGGTCGCGGTGGTGGCGGCCGATATCGCCGAACCGGCCACCGGCCAACGCCTGGTGGAGATGGCGCTGGCCCGCTTCGGACGCCTGGACCTGCTGGTCAACAACGCCGGCGTCTTCAAACCCACGCCGTTCCTGGAGCACGACGTCGCGGCCTTTGATCACTATGTCGACATCATCCTGAAAGGGACGTTCTTCGCCGCCCAGGCGGCGATTGCGGCCATGCGCGGCAAGGGCGGCGGCGCGATTGTCAATGTCGGCAGCATGTGGGCCGAACAGGCCGTCGGCGCCACGCCCTCCTCGGCCTATTCCGCCGCCAAGGCCGGCGTCCACGCCCTGACTCGCAACCTGGCCATTGAGCACGCTGCCGACGGTGTTCGGGTGAATGCGGTCGCCCCGGCGGTCGTCGAGACGCCGGTCTACAACACCTTCCTCAGCGACGAACAGGTGGCCGAGGTGTTGCCGACCTTCAACGCCTTCCATCCACTCGGTCGCAACGGCCAGCCCGACGACGTCGCCGAAGCGATCCTCTACCTGGCCGAAGCGACCTGGGTCACCGGCGTGATCCTGCCCGTCGACGGCGGCGTCCTGGCTGGGCGCCACTAAACACCTGAAACCATCGAAGGGGCGGTGTCAGCGGCATTGCCATGTGGTCGCCGGTTGGCGCCGCCTCTTCGATGGCTCGGGGGGAGCAAGTTCGAGTTCGTCCATAGGGCAGTTGTTGAGCTTTGTTCATGAAAAAATCGAGATTCTCTCGACTTTTGGCTTGATGCTGGAAGTGCCAGGTTAACAGCGGTGAGATAGCCTTTAAAAGTGGAAAGAAGCCCTACATCAACGCCTTGGGCGGCTTGGTGGCCTGCGCCTGGGCAAAAAAAATGGCCCCGAAAGTTCGGAGCCACCATTAAGGAGAAGAAAACTGTAGTCTTTGCTGCTTGCTTTGTGTGATCATCGGGTCGCCCCGATATTTCACTCGTTATAGAGCACGTTCCATGCCAGGATGCGTGTGAGCCGCGGAGGATGCTTGTCTCAACCCTCACCCCGACCCTGGACCCTGGCCGTGATTGTCTTCGCTCAGTTTGCCGGAACCTCGCTCTGGTTTGCTGGCAACGCCATCCTTCCCGATATCCAGTCCGCCTGGCAGTTGCCCGCTGGCGCCGTGGGTACCGTGACCTCTGCCGTCCAGGCCGGCTTCATCAGCGGGACCCTGGTCTTTGCCCTGGCCATGGTCGCCGACCGCTTCTCGCCGCGCCGCGTGTTTTTGATCTGCGCCCTCTGCGGCGCCGCCGTCAATCTCAGCCCACTGCTCGGTTTGACCGGGTTGACGGCCCTGCTGGCCTGCCGCTTTGCAGTCGGCTTCTTTTTGGCCGGGATCTATCCGGTCGGCATGAAAATCGCCGCCTCCTGGTTTCCCCAGGCCATGGGCAAGGCGATTGGCTACCTGGTCGGCGCGCTGGTGCTGGGCACCGCTTTTCCACATCTGGTGCGCGCGCTCGGCCTGGCCGCCTCTTGGCGGGGCGTGCTCGTAGCGATCTCGCTCCTGGCCGCGACGGGCGGGTTGGCGCTCTACCTTCTGGTCGGCGACGCGCACCTGGCCCGCTCGGAGCGTTTCTCGCCGAGGGTGCTGCTGACCATGTTCCGCGGCGCCTCGTTCCGCGCCAGCGCCTTTGGCTACTTTGGCCATGCTTGGGAACTTTACGCGTTCTGGGCTTTTCTGCCCACCCTGATCGCCGCGCGCTTGGCCCTGCCCGCCAGCGCCGTGCTGGTCTCCTTCTGGAGCTTTGCGGTGATTGGGATCGGTGCCCTGGGCTGCGTGATCGCCGCCCGCTGGTCGCGCTCTGTCGGCAGCGCTCGGCCCGCATTGGTCGCACTCAGCCTTTCCGGCGGCTGCTGCCTGCTCTCGCCGCTACTGTTCCGGTTACCGCTGCCGCTGTTCTTTGCCGCGCTGCTGCTCTGGGGTATGGCCGTGATCGCCGATTCGGCCCAGTTCTCCGCGCTTTCCGCCCGCTTCGCGCCCAGAGAGCAGATGGGCTCGACCCTGACCCTGACGGTCTGTCTGGGCTTTTGCGTGACCATCGCCGGCATTGAAACCGTCGGCCTGGCCGCGCATCACTTCCCGCCGGATCTGGTCCTGCTGCTGCTGCTGCCAGGACCCGTGCTCGGCTTGGCGGCCGCCTGGCCACTTTATCGGACCGGCGCCTGATTGGCCGGGTTGTCGCTGGTTTGGCCAAACTGGTTTTGTGAGCGCGGCAAAGAAAAAAGGCCTCGAAAACTCGAGGCCGTAGCATAAGGAGAAGAAACTGGGTCTTTGCTGCTTGCTTTGTGCGTTCATCAGGGTGAACCCCGATGTTTCGTAATTTTAATTAAGCAGGATGCATGCCAGGTTTTGTGTCAGCCTGGGTGACGGCGCGGTAAACAGCGCAGGTAGGGCGTGATAGCAGTCCAACGAAACCATCGGACGGGGGCGACGCCGGTGGGGCCGACCGCCGGTCGGCCTGTCACTTGGCAGTGCAACGGGACCCATGGATAGAGACGGCCCAGGTGGGGCCGACCGCCGGTCGGCCTGGAGGCAGGAAGTTCACCGGAACCAACGGACAGGCGCGACCCATGTGGGGCCGACCGCCGGTCGGCCTGTCGCTCGGAAGTTCAAGGATGCCAACGGACAAGCGAACCACTTACTTCGCTCGTCAGAGCACCTCAAGCGCCGCTTCAGAACACCACGTATAAGGCCATTCGTGCCAATCATGCACCAGATTGGCACGAACCGGATTATCGACGATATACCTCACCGTTTTTTGCCATTCCGCACGTGAGCGAACCACATGGTCAAAACTCTCGTGTTGCCAAAATGAACCCATTTGACCCAAAATTTGGTTGCACGACCTCCCCGTATATGTCTTAAGCGACTGCATGATCGTGGATAGTGTTTTCTCCATCGGCGTGAATAGCAGGTGAACGTGATTCATCATGATCGTAAAACAATCCAATTGGTAGACACGCCCATGTCGGTAGCGGATTGCGTCATAGACAAGCTTTGCAATAACCGGATCATCCAGCCACCTCGCACCTTTTTCCCCATGTCGCAGGCCTGCCTCAAGGAACAATAACCAACGAAAATAAGGATCACCTTCACCCTTGAGATGAGCCTCCCATTTTTCCAGAAAGCCCTTGGGCAGTGCGCCTTGAAGGTGAAAGGTGACAAAGTAGCACGCCTTGGCTGGGGTTAGATGTGGCAAACGACGGCGATAAAACCTCTTGTGTGGCGCATCCTGTGACATTGCACTTCCTAAGTGTTTTTTGTTAAGTGTGAAGGAATGATTGCTCCTTGTCTACCTTTGATTCAGTTGTGGGTCCTGGTATGCCCACGACTATGGACTGCTGAATGACAGACGCGGCCGTCAGGCCGACCGGCGGTCGGCCCCACCCGGGCCGCCGCTATCCGTTGGTTTCGTTG
>CAYRFM010000100.1:0-30191 GCA_964423555.1 uncultured Holophagae bacterium
AAACCCGCCGCGGCACCCGCCCAGCCGGCCGCGGCCGCGCAACCCGTGGCCGCCGCTCCGGCCGCCGCGGCACCCGCTGCCGCCAAACCCGCGGCGCCCAAACCGCCGCCGCCCAAACCGAAGCCCGAGGCCAAGCTGGACGGCGACGACGACGGCGAGAAGAAAAAAACGCTGGATAACTCGGCCATGGCGGCCACCCAGACGGTCCGGGTCAACACGTCCCTGCTCAACAAGTTGATGAACCTGGCCGGCGAGCTGATTCTCTCCCGCAACCAACTGGTGCAGAAATTGGACAACAAGGACCTGCCCGAGTTGCAGAGTCTCAACCAGCGCCTCTCGGAACTGCAGGAGAGCGTCATGCAGACCCGCCTCCAACAGGTAGGCGCTGTCTTCAGCAAGGTCCCGCGCATGGTGCGCGATCTCTCGCGCTCGCTCAACAAACGGATCAATGTCGAGCTCGCCGGCAACGAGGTCGAGCTGGACCGCACCATCATCGACTCGATCACCGATCCCCTGACCCACCTGGTGCGCAACAGCATCGACCACGGCATTGAGACGCCCGAGGACCGCATCGCCAAGGGCAAACCCGCCGAGGGCACGCTGTACCTCAACGCCTACCACGAGGGCGGCCAGGTCAACCTCGTCATCCGCGACGACGGCAAGGGCATCAACCCCGAGATCCTCAAGGCCAAGGCCCTCGAGAAGGGGCTCTGCACGGCGGCCGAAGTGGCCACCATGGGCAAGCGCGAGGCGCTCAACATCATCTTCAAGCCCGGCTTCTCGACCGCCTCCGAGGTCACCGAGATCTCCGGCCGCGGCGTCGGCATGGACGTGGTCAAGACCAGCTTCGAGCGCCTGGGCGGCACCGTCGACCTCAACTCCGAGATCGACAAGGGCACCACGATTCAGGTCAAGCTGCCGACCACCTTGGCGATCGTCTCGGCCGTGATCATCGACGCCGAGGGTCTGAACTTCGCCATTCCGCAATCCAATATCGAGGAAATCGTCCGGCTCAAGGAAAACGAGATCACGACCAAGCTGGAGAAGGTCGGCCACTACGAGATCTACCGGCTGCGCGGTCGGCTGTTGCCGGTTGTGCGCTTGGCCGATGTGCTCAACCTCAGGCGCACCTTCACCGACAAAGAGGGCAATCTTCGCGAGGACCGCCGCGAGAACCTCTCCGATCGCCGCGCTGGCAGCGCCCCCGAGACCGACCCGCGCCGCTCCGGTCAGGATCGCCGCAAGGGCGGTCGCACCATGTACATCGTCGTCCTGCGGGTCGGCGTCAATCAGTACGGCTTGCTCGTCAACACCATCCGCGACGTCGAGGAAGTCGTCGTCAAGCCGCTCAGTTCGTTCATCAAGAGCGTCGCCTGCTTCCATGGCACCACCATCCTCGGCGACGGCCATGTGATCCTGATCCTCGACTGCAACGGCATTGCCAACTATGCCAAGCTCAAGTTCGACACGCTCCAGGACATTACCGACAAGGAGCGGATGCACGCTCATGCCCACGACCACGAAACCCAGAGCTTCCTGATCTTCAACAACCACCCCAGCGAGAACTTCGCCCTGCCGCTGTCCTTCATCACCCGCATCGAGAAAGTCCACATGGACCGCATCGAGCGCATCGGCAACGATGAATACGTCCAGATCGGCAACAAGAGCGTGCCCTTGCTGCGTCTGGAGAGCCGCCTCGACTGCAAACCGATCGAGATCGGCGAAGATGGCCATATGTACCTGCTGATCCCGAACCTGGTGCGCTCGCCCCACGCCATCGTCGCCAGCCGCGTCCAGGATGTGATCAACGCCCACGTCGACGTCCAGACGGACGTCATGAAGAAGGTCGGCGTGCTGGGCAGTGCCATCATCAAGACCAAGATGACGGTCGTGCTGGACATCTATGGCCTGTTCGGCGAAACCCGCGAAAGCGGCCTGCTGGTCGACGGCGGCAAGAAATCCACGATTCTGCTGGTCGAGGACACGCCCTTCTTCCGCACCATGATCCGCTCTTACCTCGAGGATCACCACCTCAACGTGATTACCGCCGTCCATGGTCTGGAAGCATGGGACATCCTCGAGTCCGGTGCCGAACCCGATCTCGTCCTCAGCGATATCGAGATGCCCACTATGAACGGCTATGAACTCGTCTCCAAGATCAAGTCCCACCCCAGCTACCACCACCTGCCGGTGATGGCGATAACCGCGCTCGACAATCCCCAGGCCATGGCCCGAGGCCAGCAAGCCGGTTTCGACGCCTATCAGGTCAAGCTTGACCGCAACGAGCTGATCAAGACCATCGGCCAGTTGCTCAGCTACGCCAAACACCGATAACCCAAGGGAGCACCATGGAAAAGCAATTCATGACGTTCTATCTCGAGAATGGTGTCTACGGTATTAACATTCTCGGCATACGCGAAATCAATTTCACCGATTACTGCACGCGTGTCCCGCTCTCCAAAAGCCATATTGTCGGTCTGCTGAACCTGCGCGGCCAGATCGTCACCATCTTCGATACCGGCATCCCGCTCGGCTACCCGGGGCGCCAGCTCAAAGCCCGCGAAAACAGTATGCTGATCATGAAGACCAACCCCGAGCTTTCACCTGTCGCTCGCAAACAGGGTATCCTCACCCACACCGACCAGGTGGGTTTGTTGGTCGATCAGATTGGCGACGTCATCAGCTGCGAGGACAGCGAAATCGAGCCTGTGCCCGCCCATGCGGACGTTTCCGTCAGCAAGTTCCTCACGGGCGTGATCAAGCACGCCGACAGCCTGGTCAGCATCATCAACGTCCCGGAACTGTTGAAATACGAAAGCTGAGCCACTCGGGCAAGGAGTGAACTTGACCACGCGTGTATTGATCGTCGAGGACATGGCCACCTACCGAACCATCATCGCCCGCTGTTTAAGCGAGATCGAGGGCGTGGAAGTGGTAGGTCGCGCGTCCAACGGTCAGAAAGCGCTCGAGTTCCTGGAGACCAACGAAGTCGACTTCATCACCCTCGATGTCGAGATGCCCGTCATGGACGGCTTGGCCACGCTGAAAGAGCTGCGCAACCGCCGCATCAACGTCGATGTCGTCATGCTCTCCGGCCTCTCCGAACAGGCCGCGCAACTGACGATCCAGTGCCTCGAACTGGGCGCCGTCGACTTCGTGCTCAAGCCCCAAACCGCTTCTTTTGTCGAGAACCAGAACCAGTTGGTCCAGCACCTCAAGTCGATCATGGGCAACGTGCGCCGCAAATCCCTGCTGTTCCGGCGACGCTCCAGTTTCCCGCCGCCGACACCCGCACCCAGTCCGCCCAGTCATGGGGCCAGCCCGCGCCCCAACCGGCCCAGTCTGGCCGAGAGGGCAGCGGCAGCGGCCGCCGCCGCCGCGGCTTCCCCGCCGGCGCCGAGCGCGCCGGCCCGACCGGCGCCCAGGAAATCCAGCCTTGGCCTCAAGAAACCGAAAGTCCTGCTGATCGGCGTCTCGACCGGCGGACCGCGGGCCCTGGCCACGGTCTTCGAGAATCTCAAGGGCCCCCTGCCGTTTCCGATTATGATCGTTCAGCACATGCCGCCCAAGTTCACGAAATCCCTGGCCGACAGCCTCGACAAGAAGGGCACCATCCCGGTCGTCGAGGCTGCCGATGGCGATGTGCTGGAGCATAACAAGGCCTACATCGCACCGGGCGGCTACCACATGTGCATCGAGCGCGACGAGGATTTCGGCTTGGTCGTCGCCCTCAACCAGGACCCGCCCGTCAACAGTTGCCGGCCCTCCGTCGACGTGCTTTTCAACAGCGTCGTGCCGCTGTTCCAGAGCGGCGATGTCGTCGCCCTGATCATGACCGGCATGGGCCGCGACGGTGCCGACGGCGCCGAGGCGCTCAGCCGCGCCGGCGCCTTCATCGGCACCCAGTCTGAAGACTCCTGCACCATCTACGGCATGCCTAAGGCCGTTGAGGACCTGGCCATTCAGGACGAAGTCTTCGACTTGGACGACATCGCACCGTTCATCATCAAGCTGGCCCGTCGCAGTTTTTAAGGCCCCGGCCACCGAGCTGACACGCCTTGAACTTGCACGCCGCCGTCATTCATTGCATACTTTGGGGTTGCCGCGAGGCCGCGGCCCGATCACGATCATGGCAGGTACGGCATGGACGAGCTCCTCAGCGACGAACGTTTTCGCGAACAGGCCCGCGACTTGGCTGCCGCGGTGCGCTTTTTGGCCGAACGCGGCTGGACCCCGGCGACCAGCTCCAACTTCTCGGTACGCCTCAACCACCTCGAGAACCGCTTCGCCATCTCGCGATCCGGCAAGGACAAGTACGCCTTCAGCGAGCACGACGTCATGATCATCGACGCCGCTGGCCTGGCCATCGCGCCCTGCGACGCCCGCCCCTCGGCCGAGACCCTGCTGCACACCTTACTCTATCGCGACCCCACCATTGGTTCCGTGCTGCACACCCACTCGCGCGCCTCGACCCTGCTGACCATGCGCGACCGCACCTGCAAACTGGTGTTGGAAGGCTTCGAGCTGCTCAAGGGCCTCCACGGCGTGCCGACCCACGAACACCGCGAGGTCGTGCCGATCTTCGACAACGATCAGGAGATGACCCGACTCGCCACCCTGGTCGGCTCTTATTGGGACGATCACCCCGAAATCCACGGGTTCCTCATTCGCGGCCATGGCCTCTACACCTGGGGTCGCAATCTGGCGGAAGCGCGCCGCCATGTGGAGACCTTTGAATTTCTGTTTGACTGCGCACTATATCTCAAGGAGTGAAGCATGGCGATTCTGAACATTCCCGACCTGGGCCAGACGATCACGGGCTTCGAGCCGATCCACGCCTACCTGACCGCCCGCGGCGTCGACTTCCAGCAGTGGCAGCCGGCCGCGCCGCTTGGCAAGGATGCGACCCAGGATGAGGTCCTGGCCGCCTACGACCACTGCCTCAAGCCCTTGATGGCCGCCCACGGCTATCAGACCGCCGACGTCATCAGCGTTTTCCCCGACACCCCGAACCTGCTGGCGATCCGCGAGAAGTTCCTCTCCGAACACCGCCACAGCGAGGACGAAGTGCGCTACTTCATCGAGGGCCAGGGTCTGTTCTGGTTCAACCTCGGCGGCGGCGAGCCCGTCTTCAGCGTGCTCTGCCAGGCCGGCGATTTCATCTCCGTGCCGAAGAACACCAGTCACTGGTTCGACCTGGGTCCCGAGGCCCATGTGCGCGCGATTCGCATCTTCACCGATCCCTCCGGCTGGGTCGCCAATTACACCGGCTCCGGCGTCGACAAGGCCTATAATCCCACGTACGCCTAGGAGCGATCATGCCGGCCTATATCCTCATGGACATCGAGGGCACGACCACCGCCATCGACTTCGTCCACCGCACCCTGTTCCCCTACGCCCGCACCCACATGGCCGAGTTCCTGGCCGCCGCGGGCGTGGATCCCGAGGTCGCCGCGGCCCTGGCCGAAACGGCCGCGACTATGATCGACGAGGGCGCGAGTTCGACCTCGCCCGAGGCCCTGTTGGCGACCCTCATGAGCTGGATCGACCAGGACCGCAAGCATCCCGCGCTCAAGCGCCTGCAGGGCATGATCTGGGCGCGCGGCTACCGCGAGGGCCACTACCAGGCCCATCTCTATGACGATGTCCGCCCGGCCTGGGATGCTTGGCGCGCCCGGGGCCTGAGCCTCGGCATCTACTCGTCCGGTTCCGTCCAGGCCCAGAAACTGCTGTTTGGCCACACGCCTGAAGGCGACCTGACGCCCTATCTCTCCCACTATTTCGATACCGCTGTCGGCCACAAACGCGAGGCCGAGTCCTACCGCCGCATCGCCGCGGCGCTGGCGCTGGCCCCTGAGCGCGTGCTGTTCCTTTCCGATATCCCCGAAGAGCTGGACGCCGCCCGCGAAGTCGGCATGGCTACCACGCAACTGCTGCGGCCCGGTACCACGCCCAGCGATCGCCATCCGACAGCGCTCTGCTTCGACCAGATCGTCCTGACCTGAATGGGCGCCCACGACTCCGTGGGCGCCGCGTTTTCAGCTTACGGTTTCAGGACCTTGACGTTCAGTTTCGACGGATAGCTCTTGGAGTGATAGACCTTGTGGGTCGCCGAAACGAAGTCCTCTTCCTTCGCTTGGAAGATGTTGGCTACCCACTTCTGCGGGTTGCGGTCGAAGAAGGGAAAGTAGCTGGACTGGATTTGGACCATCATGCGGTGGCCCTTCTGGAAGTTGTGGAAGACGTCGAGCAGGTGGATCGGCACCTTGGTCGGCTTGCCCGACTCGAACGGCGCCGGTTTCTCGAAACTGTCGCGGAAGCGGCCGCGCATCATCTCGTAGCGCACCAGGATCTGGGCGTTGCCGCGCTCGATTTTCTCGCCGTCTTCCTCGATCGCCGGTTCGTCGGGCGGGTAGACGTCGATGATCTTGACGACCCAATCGGCGTCGCCCTGGTCGGTCGAAACCCAAAGCTCGGCGTCGATCGGGCCGGCGAGGATCAGGTCCTCCGTCAGCACGTCGGTCGTGAAGGTCAGCACATCTGGGCGACGGGTGGCGTAGCGTTGGTCCTCGGCCATGAAGTCGCGGCCCCAGGAGGTGGTGACGTCTTCCGTCGAGGGCACCGGGTGGTGGGGATCGCTGACAAAGGCGTCGAACTCCGCGCCGCTCTTGGGCTCAAAGGCGACATTGTGGCCGGGGTTGAGATAGAGCGCGCGGTCCGCAGCGGTCTTGGGCGGCCAAGCGTCCAGACTGTGCCAGCGGTTCGCGCCCGTTTCGAAGACCAGTGCCTCGGGCAGGTTGGGCTTGGGACCACCCTTGAGGTAGTGTTGGAAGGCCGGCACCAGAATGAGCTTGTTGTAGTAGTCCGAGCTGGGGAAGCCAAAACGGGCGTCGCCCAGGCGATCGCCCTTGGTGCGCGCCCAGCCGCCGTGGGACCAGGGGCCCATCACGATCGTGTTGGTGGCGCCAGGGTTCTTCTCTTCGACCGAGCGGTAGATTTTGAGCGGGCCATAGAGGTCCTCGGCATCGAACCAGCCGCCGACCGTCAAGACCGCGCAGTGCACGTCCTTGAGGTTCGGCAGCAGGTTGCGGATCTGCCAGAACCAGTCGTAGTTGGGGTGTTCGACGAACTGGTTCCAGAAATCGATTTCGCCGTGGAAGTACTTGTCGTTGACGTTGGAGAGCGGACCCAGATCGAGGAAGAACTGGTAGCCATCGGGCGTGCCGTGCTCGAAGCGCTTGGGCCATTCGCTCGTCGGTTGATCGCGCTTGACGCCGAAGCTGGAGAAGAAATTGAAGGCCAGGTTCAGGCTGAAGGCGCCGTTGTGGTGCATGTCATCCCAGAACCAATCGGCGATCGGTGCCTGCGGGCTGGCGATCTTGAGCGCTGGGTGGCTGGCGATCATGCCGGCCGCCGTGTAGAAGCCTGGGTAACTGATGCCCCATTGGCCGACCTTGCCGTTGTTGTTGGGCAGGTTCTTGATCAGCCAGTCGATGGTGTCGTAAGTATCAGTGCTCTCGTTGGTCACGGCCTTTTTGGTGCCGTCCTGGTGGGCGTGGGGCGTCATGTTCATGAAGTGCCCCTCGGACATGAAGCGGCCGCGCACATCCTGGAAGACGTAGATATAGCCGTCTTTGTCGAGGGCGGGGTCGGGTCCCAGATACTCCTTGTACTTGTCGGTGCCGTAGGGGCCCACGGAGTAGGGCGTGCGGAACAGGATGATCGGAAAGTTCTCCTGGCTCCAGTTGGGCAAGTAGACGGAGGTGAACAGCTGGACGCCGTCGCGCATGGGGATGCGGTACTCGAACTTGGTGTAATGGGCCCTGATCCAGGCCGCGTGTGCCTGGGCCTCGGCGTCTTTGCCGTCGGCGAAAACCGCCAGGGGCATCAGCAACAGCGCCAGGACAGAGAGTCGGATGGTTTTCACCATGAAAAACCTCACAGAATGAAATGCCCCTCGGGCGGATCCAGCCCACCATAGCGTCGCGGCAGGCACATAAAGGAAGAAGTCGCGGAAAGGGTTGCGTGGGGCGCAAACTTTGTGGCCTGGGGCCTCAGGCCGGGTGGGTCGCATGGCGAAGTGACAGCCGAGCCGCGGTCTCGCGCACCAGTGGACCCAGCTGCTCGAGTCGGGCCTGGCCGAAACGGCTCTTGGGTCCACCGACGCAGACGGCGCCCTCCACCTGGCCCAGCGCGTCGCGAAAGGCGGCGGCCACGCCGACATAGTCCGGCTCCAGTTCCTCGTGGGCGACGGCGAAGCCGGAGGCGCGGGCTTGGTCCAGGTCGCGTTCCAGTGCGGCGCGCTCGGTGATGCTGCTCGGCGTACGCCCGATCAGGCGTGCGCCGAGGACGCGGTCGCGTTGGTCCGCGGGCAACAACGCCAGAATCGCCTTGCCGGTGGCGCAGAGGTGTGCCGGCCAATGGGTGCCGAGGTCGAGACTGGCGGAAACCAGGTGTTTGCCGGCAATGCCGTCGAGAATCAGGACCTGGTCGCCGGTCAGCACCTCGAGCGTGGCCGTCTCGCCGCTGGCCAGGGCCAGGCGCTCGAGCGCGGGTCGCACGGCCGCGCGCAGGTCGCTCGAGAGCAGCGCTTGGCAGCCCAGCGCGACGATCGCGGGACCCAGGCGGTAGTGGCCATTGGCGGGGTTGCGGGCCAGCAGGCTCTCGCTCTCGAGCGCGCTGAGCAGCCGATGGGTCGTGGCGCGGGTCAGGCCGGTGTGCTGGCTGAGCGCGTTGACCGAGAGTTCCGTGCGGCCAGGCGTGAAGGCCTTGAGCAAGGCGATCGCCCGCAACACCGCTTGTGCGCCCTGGGGCGCTTCAGCCGTCATGGTAGGTGAGACTCCTTGAGGGTGCGCGACATGTCAGCGCTCGCGCAGATAGAGCACAAAAGCTCCGCGACCGCCGAAGGCGCGGGGCGCCTCGCCGTAGCGGGTGATGAAGCGTTTGCCGCGCTCCATGATCCATTTTTCGACCGCGGGCTTGAGCACGGGTGCCCCGCCCCGCGAGTGCAGGCCCTTGCCGGTGATGACCATCACCACCGGCGCGGAGGCGGCGAACTGGGCGGCGACAAAGCCGGCCAACAGGCGGATCGCCTCGTCCTGAGTGTAGCCGTGTAGGTCGAGTGTGGCGCCGATCTGGCGCTCCTGGAGCGAGCGTGCCCGGCGCGCGCGCTGCTTATCTTGCTCCTCGAGGTCCTTGGGCTGCACGCTTTCCAGCTCCTCCAAGGCCTCGAGGAAGAGGCGGCGGTCGTCCTCGGGTGTGGCGGAGGGGATGGGCACGTATTCCCGCACGGTTTCGGGGTCGCGGCCCTGGGCCAGGCGGCGCACGCCGATCGTGTCCATGGCCCGGGCGAAGGCATCGTCCTCGCTCTCGGGCAGCGGTTTGGCGACAGCGGCCTTGGCTGCGGGCTGAGCCGATGCCGGCCGCGCGGGCGACGGCTCTTCCGGCTCGGGCTCATCGACACGGGCTTTGCCAGGGCGCACGCCCCAGCGCGCCATCATCTTGCGAAACAGATCCTCTTCCATCGCTCGACCCGTTCAGGGCACCGAAACGATGTCGCCATCAAGCATGAGGAAGTCGGGCGCGCCCTTCTCCTGGATGGCGCGGACGTCGACCTTGAATTCCTCGCCGTTGCGGCGCACCGCCACCTTGTGGCGCTTGGCGAAGTCCGTGAAACCGCCGGCCATGGCGATCACGCGCAGCAGCGAGACCTCGGAGTTGGACTTGAACTCGTACTCGCCGGGTT
Source organism: uncultured Holophagae bacterium (assembly GCA_964423555.1). Lineage (GTDB taxonomy): Bacteria > Acidobacteriota > Holophagae > Acanthopleuribacterales > Acanthopleuribacteraceae > CAYRFM01. Next base: position 9,746 of record CAYRFM010000100.1, read on the forward strand.
TGGTGATTTCGCCAAGGATCGAGATCAGCACGGGCTTCTCGATGGGGATGTTGATCGTATCGCCGAACTGGATCGGGATGTTGAGGTGGGGGTCGCCTTTGATCAAGAGGTCTTCGTAGCTGATCTTGAGGGTGGCGGTCAGGTTGGTGATTTCGGAGGTGCGCATCACCAGGATGGTGTCGCCGGCCTTTTCGGCGACGCCGCCGGCGCGGGTCAGGACGTCGACGAGGTTGGTGGCCTGAACGACTTTGTCGAGTTTGCCGGGATTTTCGACGGCGCCAATGACGCTGATCGGCTTGTAGTTGACAGCGGTGATGTCGACGATGACCTGGGGCTCCTTGACGAGGTCAGCCTTGATGAGCTTTTCGGCCAACAATTCGCGAACCTCTTCCAGGGTTTTGTCCCTGACCGACAATTGACCCAAATAGGGTAGGTTAACGTTGCCGCCGCTGTCGACTTGGTACTGGCCGCTCATGTCGTTGAGCTCGAGGACCGTGATCTTGAACTCGTCGCTGGGCCCCAATTTGTAGTTCTGGGCTATAGCGACCAAGCTGACCGACAGCATCAACATCCCTAACACTCGCATCCGTGCCTCCCTTTGATTGCCACAGAACATGGGCTGGCTATGGCAAAGGCTCCTATTATATACGCCAAGCTGGAAAAAACAGAACCGAAAAGCGGCGCGCAGCCGGGACGGGTCTGGGCTACAGTGTTTGGGCGCGCATTGTCCGGGGATTGCCGCGCCATTGCTCGTGGAAGCTCGTAAAATAACGGCAGCGGAGGTACTCATGAACCTGCAAAACCATGTCTGGATCGCGGCGCTGGCAGTGGTCGCGCTCGTCATCGCGCTAACGCTCTACCTCGTCCTACGCGTTCAGCGCTGGTGGGCAAGGCGCCTGGGCTCCGCCAATCGCCGCCGCGGTCGCAAGGCCGAACACCAGGCGCGCAAACTGTTAGAACGCCAGGGCTACAAGGTGCTCGACGAGCAGCCGCGCATCGCCCATCGGCTGCTGGTCAATGGCGCGCCCGCAAGTTTCGACGTCAACCCCGACATGCTGGTCCGTCGGGACGGCACCGACTACGTCGTCGAAGTCAAAAACTACAATGACAGCACCGGCATCAACAACGCCGCCATTCGCCGCCAGGTGATCGAGTACCTGCGCGCCTCCGGCCTGCCGTGTTTGCTGATCCATATGCCCGAGGGTCGCATCGACCTGATCGAGGAATGCCCTTAAAACAGAAAAGGCCCCTTCCGAGGAAGGAGCCTTGCCTTGTCCGGTTCGGGCCGAAGCCCGGCCGATTAGTTGTAGCTGACGGTCAGGGTCACGCCAGAGAAGGTGCTGTAGGCGCGGATGCCGATGTAGTAGGTGCCGGCCGTCGGGGTGATGTTGCAGGTCTCGTTGTTGCCCGACAGGTAGGGACGGCAGAGGTAGGTGGAAGTGGTGGGGTTGGAACCGAGGCGGACGTAGAGGTCAGCATCGCCCGTGCCGCCGGAGATACCAACCGTCAGGCTGGTGGCGCAAGCGGGAACGGCTTGCGTGTAGTATTTCCAGGTGCCGGTGGAGGAGCTGATGCCGGAGACGGTGCCGCCGCCGGGGGTGCAGCTGCCGCCGCCGCCGCCGCAGGTGCCGACGCCGACTGCTGCCCAGGCGTTACACACGGAGGTGTACTGAGCGGAGGTGGAACCGAACAGGTCGGTAGCGGCGTTCAAGCAAGCGGTGCGGGCACCGGAGAAGTTGGTGCTGGAGGACATGTAGACGGTGAGGGCGCGGTACCAGATGCGCTGAGCGTCGCTCATGCCGATGCCGGTGACGGAGACGGTGGTTTTACCGCGGGGGTGGGTGCCACCCTGAACCAGGAGGTAATAGAACAGGTTGGCGATGCCGCTGTTCCAGTGGACGCCGCCGTTGTCGGAGGTGCCGGTGTAGCGCTCGGGATAGTAGTCTCTGGAGCTACCGTCTTGGGTGGGGTTGTTCATGTAGCGCAGAGCGTCGGTGGAGGAACCCGTGGGGGTGTAGATGTTCTCGCCGATTTTCCAGACGTCGGCGCTGCTGGCGCCGGCGTAGGACTCGACGGCAGCGGCGAAGATGTCGGAGTTGCCTTCGTTCAGAGCGCCGGACTCGTTGGAGTAGGTCAGGTTGGCGCTGTAGGAGCAAACACCGTGGGAGAGCTCGTGAGCGACGACGTCCAGGTCGCCGGAGAGGCAGGAGAAGGTCGTGCCATCGCCGTCGCCGTAGACCATCTGGGAGTTGTTCCAAAAGGCGTTGTTGTAGCTGCGGGAGTAGTGAACGGAAGACTTGATGGTCAGGCCGGCATTGTTCAGGGAGTCGCGGTTGTGTACGTTTTTGTAGTAGTCGTAGGTGGTGCCGGCATAGTTGTGGGCGTTGTTCAAGCAGGTGTCGGAGCTGGTGCCGGTCGTTTCGGAACGAACCAGGGTGCCGGGCAGGGAGGTGCCGTTGTTGCAGGTGTAGGTCTGGCGGTTCTTAGCGTAGTGGTTCTGGGGGTGACGAGCGACCAGTTCACCGGTTTTGACGGAGGTGAAAACCAGGTCGACTTGGGGGCCGTTCTCGTCTTCGTAGCGAACTTCGCTCATGTAGGAGAAAACGGGCTTCAGGTCTTGGTCGACCACGTAAGCCAGCTGGGGATCCTGACCGATTTCGAACTCTTTAACGTTCATGGCGTCCAGGGCGGCGCTCAGGCCAACCATGGGATCGGCGGTCACTTTGCTGGTGTAGGGACCGTCCTGGTCGACGAGGACGCCGTCGATGGAGATCACTTCACGGGTGCCAGCCCAGAGGTGGGCAAGAACTTGGTGGCCGTAAACGGGGTAGCCGTTGAGAACAGCCTGCATGCGGACGTGGATCTGACCCAGCTCGTCCTCGAGCACGTTGAGGGTGCGGTAGTCCATGTCGATGTCAGTCTGGCTGACAAGGTAGCTGCGAACAGCTTCGTCGACGGCGACATCGGCCTCGACGGTGGGGTTGCTGGCAATGGCCATAACGGTCATCATCAGCGCAGCGATGAACACATAAAGCAGTCTGAGTTTACGCATGTAAAACTCCTCCAGAAGTAGTATGTAGGACAAGCAAAGACTAAGGGTAGACGAAGGCCAGACGTAGCGAACTGGTCGCATACCCCGCAAGGTGACAAGCGGAAGCGCTATCCATGTATCGAGGCTTTTTGACCGAACCGGCGGGATTAATCCCCCATTCTCCGCTTCGGTGAAACCAGATTACCAATTCGCGATTCGTTTGACAAGAAAAATTTCATAATTTTTTCAGCCTTAAAATCGCTACTAAATCAGCCTGTTTAGGGAAAAGCAAAGCACTGCCCGGCAGGTCGTCCAGCTTTGCCTAGCTGGTTACTTGCACGTTCGAGGATGAGCTTTTTCCCTGGTCAACAGAAGCTGTAGCGCACTTCACACGGGGCGAAGCGCCACTAAGGTGATCCATCGACGGTATTGCCGTCATTACGAGGGTCGGGCGCCGAAGGCGTCTCGGCAGGACCTTGAGTGGGTGATCGAAACACATTGAACGGGTTGTGAGTGGGCCGATAACACATTGACACTGAGTCTATGCAGTTACCGGCCCGAGGTCGCAAAGGCACGAAGCCTTGACGGATGCTCCAGGCCGCACCCACCCTTGCCAGGTGGGTTGAGGGCACCACCCTAGTCGGGCGGTACCAAAATGGACGGTAACGGCGTGCTCGTGAACTTCACCCGGAGCTGGGGAAGAACGAGGCGATGAACCTCGCCAGCACACGCATCGTTTAGGTCGATCACTGACCGATTGACGTGGACCCTACTCACCGCAGCCCGATCTCCAGGTCGGATTGCGATCTCCGGGTCAAAGCCCGCCCCATACGAAAGCTGATCGTAGGGTGATAGCGAAGCGATGGACTCAGCCCCCATTGGGAGGCTCTGCGCAAGCAGCATGGGCACCATCAACGTGTACACACATGCAACAGCAATTCTCCTCATCATTCGTGAACAATTCCTCCAGTCTCGACAAAGGGACGAAACTTCAGCTCGATATAGGGACGGTAGCAGGACCCCTGTGGGTAAAAATCAAGCATCGGGTATGTATTAATTCGGACATTCAGTGAGCCCGTGAGGCAGTATACACCATTTTTGAGCGCGGTTTCACTAATTTTTTACGCGACTATTACACGCATCGACCAAGTCCTCCTCGAGTGCCCCCAATTCCCCTTGGGCAGGCGCTGTCGCCTGTCCCGACAAGACTGTAAGTCATCGGGTAAATCACTAAATTAAAACATCTTAGCAAAACGATTCAGTGGTTGGGGCGAACGTCGGCAGGCTCGGGATTCTCCTCACAGGGCTATCATCAAAATTTATCAAATCAATCATCTTTTCTCTTGACAGGCCTTTTTTGGGGGCCTTTTTCGACCCTCATTTCCCTCAGCCGACGCCGCCACCGCGGCGGCTTGTCACGGCGCCGTTTCCTCATCGAAAAAGCCTTGGCCATGGGGCAAAGACCTATATAATAAGGGCCATTCGCGCTAGGGGAGGTCGCTTTTGAAACAGATACTCGCCCACTTGATCAAGGGTCAGCCCGCCACACCCGAACAGGTCGCGGAGGTCATGGACCTTTTCATGTCCGGCGCCATCGATCCCCATGCGGCCGCGGCCTTCCTGACCCTGCAAATGCGCAACGGCATCGACGGACCGCAGCTGCGCGCCGCCCTCGACGTGATGATGCGCTACGCGCTGAGGTTCTCGCTCTCCGACGCCCAGGCCGTCGATACCTGTGGCACAGGCGGCGATGGTGGGGCCTCCTTCAATGTCTCGACCACGGCCGCGTTCGCCGTCGCCGCCGCCGGTGTGACGGTGGCCAAGCACGGCAATCGCGCGGTCTCCTCGACCTGCGGCAGCGCCGACCTGCTCGAGAGCCTGGGTGTACGCCTCGACCTCGACGCCGAGCAAACCCGCGCCTGCATCGAGGAACTCGGCCTGGGTTTCATGTTTGCGCCCAACTACCACGGCGCCCTGCGCCATGCCGGGCCGGTGCGCAAATCGCTGGGTGTGCGCACCATGTTCAACATGCTCGGGCCCCTGGCCAACCCGGCCGGGGTGCGCTGCCAACTGATCGGGGTCTTCGACGAGGCGCTGACAGAGGTGTTTGGCGAGGCCCTGGCCGCCATGGGCCGCACGGCCTACGTCGTCTATGGCGAGGATGGCGCCGACGAGATCAGCATCTGCACGCGCACCAAGGTGACCGAGGTCCGTGACGGCGCCTTCCATACCTATATATTCGATCCGCGTCGCCACGGCTTCGACCTGGCCGAGGACGCCCAGATCCCCGGCGGCGATCTGGACGCCAATCGCGCTGTGCTCGAACAGGTCCTGCGCGATCGCCTGCCGGGCGCCGCCCGCGATTTGGTCGTGCTCAACGCCGGCTTCGCGATCCACGCGAGCGGTCGCTGCGACAGCCTGGACGGTGCCTTTCAGGACGCCCGCGAAGCCATCGACTCCGGTCGGGCCTGGGGCAAACTCGAGGATCTGGTCGCCTGGACCCAGCGCAATACGAGCAGGAGTTGATGCCTTGGATATTCTGGACACCATCGTGCGCCACACGCGCGAGCTCACCGCCGCGCGCAAGCGCGAGCTGTCTGACGCGGAACTGATCGCCCGCTGTGCCGCGCTCCAACAGCCGACCCGCTCGCTGCGCGCGCGCCTGGCGGTACCTGGTCCCCACGTCATCGCCGAATTTAAACGCCGCAGTCCTTCCAAACCCTCGATCAACCCCGACGCCGATCCCGTCGCCATCGCGGCAGCCTATGCGGCCGGCGGTGCCTCGGCCATGAGCGTGCTTACCGAGCCCGGCTTCTTCGGCGGTTCGCCCGACGACCTCCGCGCCATCCGCGCCAAGGTCGAGCTGCCGCTGCTGCGCAAGGATTTTATGGTCGATCCCTACCAGTTCTACGAGGCCCGCGCCATGGGCGCCGACCTGGTGCTGCTGATCGCCCGCTGCCTGGAACGAACCCAGCTGGCCGAGTTCACGGAGCTGGCCCACGAGCTCGGCCTCGAAGTGCTCTGCGAAATTCACGACCTCGACGAGCTGGAAATCGTCGGCGACGCGCCGGTCGACTTTCTGGGCGTCAATTGCCGCGACCTGAAGAAGTTCGACACCAACCTCGAGCGCCTGATCGATGTCGCCCGCCACCTGCCCGCCCATTTGCCGCTGGTGGCCGAAAGCGGCATTGGCGGCCGCGACGAGCTCTGGCGCCTCTACGAACACGGCTACCGCCTCTTTCTGATCGGCGAATTCCTAATGCGGAGCGACCAACCCGACCGGGCGCTTCAGGGTCTGCTGCGCCCATGACGGTCGTCAAAATCTGCGGGCTGACGGATTGCGGCGATATCGCCCGGGCGATCCAGGCAGGCGCCGATTGGGTGGGTCTGATCCATGTGCCCAACACCCCGCGCTTTGTCGATGAATCGCGCTTGGCGGAGCTGCTGCACGCCGCGGAAGGGGCGCGCACCGTCCTCGTCGTGCGCAATGCCGAGCCCCAGCACCTGCGCGCACTGCGCGCGCGCCTGAGCTTCGACTTCTTTCAGTTCCACGGCGACGAGCCCGCCGCTCTGGTCGAGGAACTCGGCGGCTATCGCGTCTTCCACATGGATCCCGAGCGGCACCTGCCGCCGCAGACCTTCGGTTCGCCGTTCCTGCTCGACACCGCCGTGCGCGGTCAGCGCGGCGGCACGGGCCAGACTTTCGACTGGACCGTCCTGCCGAAGCTAGCCGGCCCCTTTCTTGTCGCCGGTGGCCTGGACCCCGACAATGTCGGCGATCTGATCCAGCGCTATCACCCTTGGGGCGTCGACGTCTGCAGCGGCGTCGAGGCCTCGCCGGGCATCAAGGACCCGGACAAACTGCAGCGATTTATCCGTCAAGTGAGGAGGTATTCATGAGTGAATCCACTGGTTATCATCTACCCGACGCGCACGGCCATTTCGGTCGCTTCGGCGGTCAGTTCGTACCCGAAACGCTGATGCCGGCCCTGGCCGAGCTGGAGCGCACCTACCGCGAGCTGGATGAGGACTTTTGGCGCGCCTATCGCTACTACCTCGCCGACTACGTGGGTCGCCCGACGCCGCTCTACCACGCCAGCCGCTGGTCCGAGGAACGCGGTGGCGTCAACATCCTGCTCAAGCGCGAGGACCTCAACCACACCGGTGCCCACAAGATCAACAACACCATCGGCCAGATCCTCGTCGCGCGCCGCATGGGCAAGACCCGCATCATCGCCGAGACTGGCGCCGGCCAACACGGCGTCGCCACGGCCACCGTCTGCGCGCTCTTCAACCTGCCTTGCGTGGTCTACATGGGCGAGGAGGACGTCGCCCGCCAGGCGCTCAACGTCTATCGCATGCGCCTGCTCGGTGCCGAGGTCGTGCCCGTGCGCAGCGGCTCGCGCACGCTGAAGGACGCCACCAGTGAAGCGATACGCGACTGGGTCACCAACGTCCACGATACCTTTTACATTATCGGCAGCGTCGTCGGCCCCCATCCTTACCCCGCCATGGTGCGCGATTTCCAGAAAGTCATCGGCGAGGAGATTCGCGCCCAGCTCGAGGACAAGCACATCGTGGCCGACGCCGTCGTCGCCTGCGTCGGCGGCGGCTCCAACGCCATGGGTGCCTTCTACCCCTTTGTCGGCAGCGGGGTGCGCCTGATCGGCGTCGAGGCGGCCGGTCGCGGCATCGACACCCATGAGCACGCGGTCTCGATCGGCATGGGTCGGCCCGGCGTGTTACACGGCGCCATGAGCTACCTGCTCCAGGACGACGACGGCCAGGTGGCCCTGGCCCACAGCATCTCGGCCGGTCTCGATTACCCCGGTGTCGGTCCGGAACACAGCTACTTCAAGGACGCCGGCATCGCCGAATACGTCAGCATCACCGACGAGGAGGCGCTGGCCGCGGTTCGCAAGATCTCGCGCCTCGAGGGCATCATTCCCGCGCTCGAATCGGCGCATGCCCTGGCCTATGCCGACCGCCTCGCCGCCAGCTTTTCGCCCGGCCAGACGATCGTCGTCAACCTCTCCGGGCGCGGCGACAAGGACATGAACACCTATGAACGCGAAATCAAGACAGGAGCATGACATGGGCAAATTGCTGATCCCCTATCTGACCGCAGGTTTCCCCGAGCCCGCCTGGTTCGCGCCGCTCCTGCGCACCCTCGACGCGCACGGTGCCGATTTCATCGAGATCGGTGTGCCCTTCTCCGACCCCATCGCCGACGGACCGACCATCCAAGGTGCCAGCCAGATCGCGCTCGAGAAGGGCACCAAGCTGTCCTGGATCCTCGACCAGGTGCGAGCCGTTGGGCCTGAACTGCGCGCTCGGCTGATTTTCTTCAGCTATTACAACCCGCTGGCCTCGCTCGCGCCGACCCTGGCCGAGGCGGCCAAGGTCCTGGCCGACTGCGGCTTCCACGGCGTCCTGGTACCCGACCTGGCGCTGGAGCAGGCTGGCGAGCTGGTCGCCGCCCTGCGCGCCGTCGACCTCCACTACATCCCCCTGATCGCGCCAACCACGACTGAGGAGCGCCTGCGCCGCATCGCGCCCTACACCACCTCGTTCGCCTACGGCGTCTCCGTGACCGGCGTGACCGGCGCGCGCCAAGGTGTCGCCACCGGCTTGGACGACTACTTGGCGAGGGTGCGCGCTCATTTCCCGGCCTTCGTTGTCGGTTTCGGGATTTCGACCCCCGAGGACGCTGCCCGCATCAGCGCCCAGGCCGACGGCGTTGTCGTCGGCTCGGCCCTGGTCCGCACCGTCGGCGAGGCCACCAGCCTCGAGGACGCGCAGGCGCGGGTCGCCGCCTTTATGGACGGCTTGCGCCAGGCCATCGATACACCCGCGCGATGACCCTCAACCGAGCCGGTTCAACCGCACCCTGATCAGGAAGGCATTGAGTTCCTCGCGGTTGGCCGGCTCTGCCGGCAGCAGCGAGTGCTCCCGCTCCCAGGCCAAGCGCTCGCACAGGCGCTGGTAATCCGCCTCGTAGCGCGGCAGTTCGGCGTGATCGACCGTGGCGCTCGGCCCACTGCTGAGCTTGACCGCGATCAGGTCCGGCAGATAGGGCAGTTTGAACGGCTCGTGCAGGGCCGTCAACTCTGCCTGGATCTCGCCCTCGCGCATCAGGTGCAGTCCCGTCAGCAGCGCGCGAAACAGGTTCAGGACCGTCCGCACCCGTGGCGGCTGTTCGGAACTCAAGAGCTCCCAGCGCATGCGCGCGGCCGCCAGGTAATGGTCGGCCAAGCTGCGCGAGAGGCAGTCCCTGGCGATCTGCTTCAACTCCTGGTGCTGGTCGGTCGTGAATAACACCAGCGGCGAGTATAATTGCTCGAAGGCATCGCCGTTATGGCTGAGCAACAGCTGGCAGAACTTGCGCAGGTCGTGCGTCATCAAGTCCAGTTCCAAGCCGTCGCGCTGATAGCAGCGTTCGACCGTCTCGGAGACCGGCATCAAGCCCAATAACTCGCGCGTCGGCAGCAGGTGTACGCCGCGCAGATCGTAGTCGGATTCGCTGCTGGGAAAACCAAACAGGTGAGCCCCGCAGAGGGTGGCGAACATCAGTGGGTAGGGGTGGCTCTCGATTTCCTTTTGAAGCTGCGTTTCCATCGTCGCTCCTCGTCCAATCCCGCGACCGTTTTCCTTTGGTTCGATCCCGCGCGGCCTATGCGGACATTGGATACCCTGGCACATCTTGTGTACCATTATAGATCATGGCCGTGTCGCTGGCCAGAACCCGGCGCAACCCTCCGCAACCCCCCTGCCAATCCAGCGGTTTACATCTGTAAAGACGCAGGTTCAACGGAAAATCCAGGGCCTTTGTGTCGAGCTGACGACAAGCAGGTGCGATTTTTTTTAAAATCAGTAAAAATGCATAAACCAAGAGCTTTAACTTGCTCTGGCAACTATCGCCATTCTGGCTTCTACCATGAGATGGTTCATTTCCTTGACTTGGCATCCTACATGTCCTAATGTTTTAGCCATGGCCCTTTAGCAAAACTATGCCAGATGGACCCGCATTGCTGGAGAACACCTGATGAATCACGGCGCCCCGCAGTTTCCAGACGCTTTGGTGGAGGCAGTCCGCCACGAGCGACTGGTGCCATTCGTGGGTCCCAACATCACCCTGCAAGCTCGGGACATGGATGGCAAGCCCTTCTTGCCCGACTGGCACCAGCTGATGCAAGCGGCCGTCGTCGAGTTAAACGAGACCAAGCGGGAGCACGAAGCGCGCTTGCTGCGCGACCTGATTCAAAAGCGCCAGCCCGATTGGTACCAGGCAGCCCTGATGGCCCGGACCGGGATGCCAGGCCATGCCTGGCAGCGCTTTCTGTTCCGCAAGTTCCAGCGCAGTTACGAGGAGCTGGATACCTCGACCCTCTCCCTGGGCCGCGCCATTTGGAGCGTGGCCCAACGCATCGTCGTGACCACCGCCGTCGATAGGGTCATGAGTTGGGCCTGTCCGAACCCCAAGGACCTCAATCTCTGGCACGTCACCCCGCCTGAGTTTGCCTGCGATATGGGCGATCTGCCGCTCAACAACGCGGTCCTCTGGCACCTCCATGGCCATATCGACAACCCCGCCAGCATGGTCTTCACGCCCCGCGGTCGCATGCTCCACCCAGAGACGGGCGGCTCGCTCAACAGTTACCGCGCCGCGCTCAGCGCCCTACAGCAACTGCTCGCCACCCACACGGTGCTGTTCCTCGGTTTCGGCGATCAAGACCCCTACTTCATTCAGCTGTTGCGCGAGGTCAGCGAGCTCTTCAACCAGTGCGGCGGTCCTCATTTTGCCTTGACCACACCCAAGGACGCTAAACTCCTGACCAATCGCATCGGCGATTTACCGCTGTCCCTGATTGCGCTGCCCTATTCCGACGAAGTGGCGCTTTCGGTCCTGGCCGAGCGCGCCGGTCAGCCCTCACAGGTAACGCCCTCCGAAGAAGTCACCGTCGCCCAGGGTTTGCTGACCCAAATGCCGACCGTCGGCGTGCGACCAGTCGCCACCCAGAAGAGCGAGGGCGTCGACCTACCGGTCCGTTACCAGATCCGCAACAAACTCGGCCAAGGCGGGATGGGCGCGGTCTATCAGGCCTATGACCGGCAATTGGACCGCGATGTCGCGATCAAGGTCATCCTCCCGAACCTGCTCGGCAAGGCCGCCGATCAGCAGTTCAGCGTCGAGGCCCGCGCCATCGCCAAACTGGACCATCCCAGCATCGTGCCGGTCTACGATTACGGCCGCCACAACGGCACCGTCTTCCTGACCATGCCGCTGGTTCAGGGCCGGCTTCTGCGGCGCCTGATGCGCGAACAAGACCTGACCCTGAGCCAGAAGCTGAGTATCTGCATCCAGCTGGCCGAGGCCCTTGACTACAGCCACGCCCAGGGCGTCTACCACTGCGACATCAAGCCGGAAAACGTCATGGTCCGCGAGCATGGCGACAGCTACCGCGTGCGGGTCATGGACTTCGGCCTGGCCCAGCTGGCTTCCCGCAAGCGCGCGCTCAACCGCGGCGACGTCGTCGGCACGCCCGCCTACCTCAGCCCCGAACAATGCCAGGCCATGGACGTGGACGGCCGCGCCGACCTCTACGCGCTGGGCACGATGCTCTACGAGATGCTGGCGGGCGAACCGCCGTTCAAGGGTCCCTTCCACTCGCTGATCTACAAAATCGTCCACGAGCGCCCGCCCCTCCTGCTCAGTCGCGGCGTCGATATCGACGAGGAGCTCGAAAGCCTGGTCCTCGGCTGCCTGGCAAAAAAGCCCGAGAACCGGCCCCAGCGCGGCCAGCAGCTGGCGCTGGCGCTGCGCAACTACCTGGACCGCCGCACCGGCAGGAGCAGCGGCGTCAACCACCAGCCGCTGGTCACCAGCTACCTCGATGGCCCGCCATTGGTTGGCCGCGAAGAGGAAATGAACGAACTCTGCCTGCGCCTCGACGCCTGCCTGGCCGGCGTCTGCCAGCTGGCCGTGATTGGCGGCGAGTCCGGCATGGGCAAAACGCGCCTGATGCAGGAGCTCGAGCGTCGCGCGCTCGACAATATCGAGCCGTTCCAGGTCTGGTGGGCGCGCTTCCCCGAATTCGAGGAGACCATGCCCTACCAGGCCTTCGGCGAGCTCATCGCCCACGCCCTCAAGGCCCGCCACGATCGCGGCCTGCCAGCGCCCGAGATGAGCGACCTGGCCCCCGAACTGGTGCGCTTCCTGCCCGCGCTGGCCGAGATCGCCGCGATCCGCGAATGGGCCAGTCTCGGCCCCAGCAGCCCCGTCGAGGGCAAGGACCAGCGCTACGTCTTCGACCTGATGGCGCGCACGCTGCGTCGCCTCACCGGCGAGACGCCCACCCTGTTGCTGCTGGAGAACCTCGGCGCCGGCGGCGCTTCGCTCGAGGCGCTCCAATACCTCGTCCACCGCATCGGCGACACGCCGACGTTCATCGTCGGCAGTCACCGCGGCGGCCTGGCCCAGAACCACGCCCTCAGCCGCTTCCTCCGCAGCTTTCAGGGCGATCGCCGCTACCTGTCGATCGAGCTCGGCCCGCTCGACGAGAACCGCCATCGCCGCCTCGTCACTAGCCTGCTCGGCGGCGGCGAGACCCACCCCGATCTGCTCGACAAGCTCTACGAGATCAACGAAGGCAATCCCTACTTTATCCAGGAGCTGGTGCGCAACCTGCGCGAGGCCGGCGGCATCGTCATCGACGAGCAGAACCGCTGGGTCCTCTCCGACGAGGCCGCGCTCCACGACGATGCCTTGCCGCGCACCATCCAGGCCGCGGTCGAGGAACGCCTCAAGCACCTCGACGACCACGTGCGCGACACCCTGGCGACCGCGGCCGTGCTGGGCCGGCGTTTCACCTATAAGGATCTCGAAGCGCTCGACGCCAACCCCAGCTCCCTGGACGCCGTGCTGGATCTGCTGACCTATGACGGCATCCTCGCCGAGGACCCGCGCTCCCGCGGCAGCAGCTTCATGTTCCAGAGCCGGGTCGTGCGCGATGTGCTCTACCAGCGTTTCTCCCGCCGCAAGCGCCGCGACCTCCACCGCCGCTATGCGCTTTACCTGGAGCGCGCCTACGCCGACAAGCTGGATCGCGTCTACGCCCAATTGGTCCACCACTTCGCCGAAGGCGACGAGCCCGACAAGACCGTCCACTATGCGATCGAGCAGGCGCGCCGCTCGCTCGAGGCCTTCGCACCCGACGAGGCGATCCGCTGCGTCCAGATCGCGCTGGGCTTCGTGCGCGACGAGAACTACAAAGGCGGCATCCTCATCGAAGCCCGGCTCTGCCTGCTGTTGAGCGAGGCTCACCTGGGCATGGGCAATCTCGAGCTGGCCCTGAGCGAGGCGGCCGACGCGGTGCGTGCCTTCAAGAAGGGCAACGATGCCCGCGGCGCCTCCAGTGCCGCCCTGCTGGCCGCCGAGACCGCGTGGCGCCTGCACAAGGTCGAGGCCACGCGGCGCTGGGTCGAGAACGGCATCGCCCTGGCGCGCACGACGGAGGACCGCGAAATTCTACACCGCTTGCTGGCTCTGGCCGCCAAGGAAGCCAACCTCAGCCGCAACTACAGCAAGGCGCGCGCTTTCTTGGCGGAGGTCGAGACCCTGGCGCCGCCCCCGCGCCGCGAGACGCTCTCCGGACCCATCCCTTTTGGCGGCAAGCTCAAGACCGCCATCATTCGCCACTTGATCACGCTGCAGCCCGGCAAGATCCAGCGCATTGAGGAGCTGGAGTACTCGGCTGCCGTCTTCGAGCCGCTGCTGCAGGTCGATGCCGACGGCGGCCTCTCGCCGATTCTGGCCGAGCGCTGGGAGTGCCAGGACGGGGGCCGCCGCTTCTGCATCCAGCTCCGACCCAATGCGACCTTTTCCGACAACGAGCCCCTCACCGCGGAGCTCGTCAAACGCTCGCTCGAACAGTCAGCCAAGGGGCTGGTGGGCAGTTCCGCCCCCGTCTTTGCCGCGATCAAGGGCATCGCCGCCTTTCGCGCCGGCAGAGCGAGCGAGCTTGAAGGCATCGTCGTCGAGGACAGCCATCGGTTGCTGTTTCTGCTCGATCGCGCCCAGCCGCTGTTCCCCGCGCTGCTCAGTGACCGCGCCAATACTGCCATCTTCAAGCTGCGTCAGGAGGAGGACCGCGTCCTTCTGGTCGGCACCGGCCCGTTCACGCTCGGTCACCTGGACGCCCACGGCCTGCAACTGATCCGCAACAACCGCTACTGGCGCAAACTGCTGCCCTCGCTGGAAGTCATCGACTGCCGCTTCCTCGAGAACGAGCAGGCCATGATCGACGCCTTGCGCACCGACCAGATCGACCTAGGTCGCGACCTCTCCAGCACTCAGACCGAGGTGATGGTCCGCCTGCCCCGCTATCAGCGTGGCCTGGTCGAATGCACCCGCCGCAGCGTCGGCTTCCTGGTCTTCAACCAGCACAGCCCGCTCTTGTGCCGCCAGGAACTGAGGGCGCTGCTGATGTCGATGGTGCGGGTGCGCGAGCTCGTCTGGCACACCATCGGTCGCTGCGCCCGTCCGGCCACCTGTCTGATCCCGCCCGGCTTGATCGGTCACGACCCAGCCCGGCGCGGCCCCAACCGCCTCCGCGGCGGCGAAGCGCAGGTGATTCGGGAACTGGGCCTCGAACCGCCGCTGATACTGCGTGCCGTCGTTCACCCCTATGTCACCGACACCTATGGACCGCTGGTCCAGGGCCTGTTCCGCGAATGGCTGACGATCGGGGTCGAGGTTCGCCTCGTCAACGCCAGTCGTGAATTTTTTACCCAGTCCCAGGGGCCGCCCGCGGATATCGATCTCGTCATCGCCCGCCACCGCGGCATGTTCGATGATCCCGACGCCTTCACCTATCCCTTTTTCCACTCGGCCGAAGGCTACTATGGCCGTTACTGCGGTGCCCCGTCCCGTGACAGCCTGCTCGAGGAGGCGCGCGCCACCGACAAGCGCGACGAGCGCAGTCAGCTCTACCGCCGCCTCGAAACCCAGATGTTGGACGAGGCGCTGGTCATGCCGCTGTTCTACGACATCGATTGCCGCCTGGCCAGCACGCGCCTCAAGAACGCCCACCTCTCGCCCGTCGCGCCGTTCCTCAACTATCTGGAGCTAGGCAAGGTCTCCACCCGCGAACCCATCGTGCCCAAGGGCGTCGTCCGCGTGCCGCTGCCGACCCGCATCGAGCACCTGGATCCCGCGCACATGCCCAGTTTCGAATATGCCGAGGTGGTGCCCAATATCTTCGAGACCCTTACGCGTATCGGCGAGGGCGCCCATCTGGAGCCCTGGCTGGCCGAGTACCGCTCGGAGGACGGCGGGCGCCGCTATTTGTTGGAGCTGCGCGAGCACGTCTACTTTCATGACGGTCGCTCGCTTACCGCCCGTGACGTGCGCTACTCCTTTGAACGCGTGCTGCGCGAATCCCATCATCACTACGGCCTGCTGCTCTGCATCCAGGGCGCCGCCGCCTTCCGCGAGGGCAAGGCGCGCGATATCGCCGGTCTGCGCCTGCTCTCTGAAAGCAAGTTCCAGATCGACCTGGACAAACCGCTGTCCTTCTTCCCCGGCATCCTCTCCCATCCGGCCCTCGCGATCCTGCCGGACGGGGCAGTGCCCGTCGGCGAACTGTGTGCCAATTATGTGGGTACCGGTCCCTTCCGGCTCGGCCGCTTCGAGCGCGGCAGCCAGATCACCCTTCACGCCAACTACCAGTACTGGTGCAAGGGCTTGCCCTGCTGCAGTCAGCTGGAGTTCCACTTGGGCATGAGCCCGACCGCCGTCGCCAAGGCCTTCCGCGAAGGCCAGCTGAGCATGGCCGCGGGCATGCTGCCCGCCGAGGCCGAATCGCTGCGCAGCCTCGGTGGGTTCCGCCAAGAGGTCTCCGGCGCACCGGGGCTGTCCACCTATTTCCTGGTCTTCAATACCCGTGATGGGATTTTTGCCAATCGCGAGGCGCGCCGGGCCCTGATTCGCTCCTTGGACGTAGCCGCCACCGTGCGCGATACCCTGGGCGGCCTGTGTCTCGAGGCGGGCGGCTTCATCCCGCCGGGCCTGGCGGGTCGCGAGACGCGACCCCGCGACTTCGAGCAGGAAGACTACCAGACCCTCCCGCCAGGCCTGACCCTGGCGGCCGCCGTCCACCCTCATTTCTTTCGCCAGTTCGTCGTCTTCTGGGAGCGCATCAGCGAGCACCTCGGCCAGTTGGGCGTCAGCCTGAAAATCGAGCACCGCGACGTCATCCCCGACCTGGCCAATCTGCCGCAGCTGGATCTGGTCGCCTATCGCTGGCTTGCCGACTACCCGGATGCCGACACCTTCGTCAAGTTGCTGCACAGTCGGGACGGTCTGTTCGGCGCCATGGTCGGCCTACCCCGTATCGACATGCTGATCGAAAAAGCCCGCATCGAGACCGACGAAGCGTTGCGCGGCGAGATTTACGCTGAGATCGAGGAGATCATTGCCCGCGAAGCGCTGCTCCTGCCGCTCTTCCACGAGCGCAATTACCGCTTGGGCCGGCCGGAACTGCGCGGCCTCAATACCCGTATCGGCTTCCCGATCGTGACCTACGAGTCGCTTGCCATCGAGGAGCCCGAGGAGTGAGCCGAAAGCGGATAAACCCAACCTGGGGAGGACAAGCCTCCTCGTCGGCTGCTATGTGTTTGCGCATCGGTTGGTTGCGGGGGAGGGATTCGAACCCCCGACCTTTGGGTTATGAGCCCAACGAGCTACCGGGCTGCTCCACCCCGCGATAACCGTGAATGCGCTGACTTCGGAGGTTGGTTGCGGGGGAGGGATTCGAACCCCCGACCTTTGGGTTATGAGCCCAACGAGCTACCGGGCTGCTCCACCCCGCGACAACTTTTTGAATTTCGACGTTTGGCCTGCTTTCCGTTAACAAAAAAGTGGCGCCAAATGTCGAGATCCCGTCAACGAGTGCCGTCCCTCGTGACAGGACTCCGGATTGTAGCACCGGCCCCCACAAGTTGCAAGGGCAAGTTCCCCCAGTTTTTTCGCCCTCTTTTAGGCCGCCGGAGCGACCTTGGCACTCAGCGCAACAGGTCGATCATGGCTTGGGCAATTTGCCCGAGCGGCACCAGGCGCTGGGCACCGCCAAGCGCGTACGCTTCCTTCGGCATGCCAAAGACGACGCAGGATGCCTCGTCCTGAGCGATGTTCCGGGCACCCGCCTGGGCCATGGCCAGCATGCCCGCTGCGCCGTCGCGACCCATCCCCGTCAGCATCACGCCAACGCCGTTGCGCCCGACCTCGCGGGCCATGGAGTGCATCAGTACGTCGACCGAGGGGCAATGGCCGCTGACCGTCGGGCCAGGCTTGCAGACCACCGTGTAGATCCCGCCCCGGCGTTTGACTTCCATGTGGCGGTCGCCTGGGGCAATCAAGACCAGCCCCGGCATGATGCGGTCGCCATCGGTCGCCTCGCGCACGATCGGCGCGCACTGGTCGTTGAGCCGCTTGGCGAACATGGCCGTGAAGCCCGGCGGCATGTGTTGGACGATGACCGTGCCAGGGATATTGGCCGGTACCTTGGACATGATTTCGCGGATCGCTTCGGTACCGCCGGTCGAGGCGCCGATGGCGATCACCTTGTCCGTCGATTCGTCGAGCGCGCGCGAGGTCGGCGGCGCGGGCGCCGGGCGCTCGTTCTTCCAGTGGCTGACGTTGGCGGTCGAGGCGATCTTGATCTTGGTGCGCAACTCCTGCATCAGCGCGTTGAGGCCGTTGGCGACATTGGCCGCAGGTTTGGTGACGATCTCGACCGCGCCCGCCTCCAGCGCCTCCAGGGCGATTTGCTTGCCGCGTTGGGTCAAGGCGCTGACCATCACCACCGGCAGCGGGTATTGCGGCATCAGTTTGCGCAGGAAGGCCACCCCGTCCATGCGCGGCATCTCCACGTCGAGCGTCAACACGTCCGGTTGTAGCCGGACGATCATGTCGCGCGCCACATAGGGGTCAGAGGCTGTGCCGACGACGACGATCCCTGGATCCATGCCCAAACCCTGACTCAGCACCTGGCGCACGAGGGCCGAGTCGTCGACCACCAGAACGCGAATAGTCATTCACTCACCTTCCTGTAAACAGCCGGCTGAACGTACGTGAAAAGATGACCGAAGCGCATCAGCGACTCCGAATGGCCGATAAACAGGAAGCCCCCGTCCCGTAACGACTTGTGAAGATTGGTCACCACCCCGAGCCGCGTCTGATCGTCGAAATAGATCATGACGTTGCGGCAGAAGATGATGTCGAAGGGTTTTTTGAAAGGATAATCGGGCTTGATCAGGTTGAAGCGGCGATAGATGACTTCGCGCTTCAGGAGGCTGGAGACCTCGTATTCCTGCAACCCGGATTTGCGGAAGTAGGTTTTCTGATAGCGGGGTGGCAAGTGCCTCAGCTCGTCTTCGTGATAGACCCCGCGACGAGCCTTGGCCAGCGCCTTTTCAGAAATATCCGTCGCCAGGATGCCAGCGTCCCAGAGGTGCTTTTCGAGGCCCAGGCTTTCCATCAACAACATGCCCAGCATATAGGGTTCCTCACCGGTCGAGGCGGCCGCACACCAGATGCGCAAATCGCGATCCAAGCGGTGATACTTGATTGATTCCGGCAGGGCCTGGCTCTTGAAAAAGTCGAAGTGGGCGGGCTCCCTGTAGAAAAAGGTGTAATTGGTGGTGATCCGGTTCACCAGCTCAGAGAACATGCTCTCCGAGCGCTTGTTGGTCAGCTGCAGGTAGTATTCGCCAAACGAGCGAAAGCCCTGCTCCCGCAGCAGGGACTGCATGCGGCGCACCAGCAGGTCCTGCTTCGCGCTCGGCAGATGGATCCCGAACTGGCGATAGATAAAACCGCTGAGCATCTTGAATTCGGATTCGGTGATGGGCGCCAGTCCATCGCTGAAGTCGTTGGGCGGAATGGGATTCGCGATAACCATGGTGCTCCGGTCTCAGGCAGATGCTAAAGGTGGGTACCAATCAACCTGGCGGATGGCGATCACGCGCGCAATGGCGCTTTCCCCGGTGACCGGATTAAAGACCACCTTGCGTCCACGATCCCCGCCAACATCCATCGTAGAGATCCAAATCTTCAGCTTTTGCAGGATTTCTAGGCCGACCGCGACATTGTGATCGTGCAGACCCGGTACGTAATCCGGGTGACTGGGATCGCTGGCGCCACCGATCAGCTGCGCTTCCATATCGGCAGATTGGGAGCCAGAATCAAGGAATTGCCGCGCTAACCAGATAATCGCCGGTGCTGCGAAGAAAGGCGTCGACATTTCAGGGCTGGGTCGCAGCGGCCGCGTATAGTGTGTCATCCCGCCCAGACGGCGTCGGCGATCGTATAGCGTCACCGTCACGGAACTGCCGACCACGGCCCAGAGCTGACCGCCGCTGCCTCGCACCAGGCCGAAACCAGGTCTGATGAATCCTTCCGCAGGCTCTTGACGGGTGTCGAGCATGGGCTCCATGACGTATCCTCGCGCGGTCCTAAAAAAGTTCGGGGAGCCGAGCTTGGCTGAACTCTCGAGAATCATCTCTCGAAAGGAAACTGCTGGGGCCATTATGCCATAGCTGACAGCGCGAACCAAGCACCCGAAGGGAAGCAGGTTCGCAGTGACCGAGCGCCGTGCTACAATGAGCCATCATCAGCCCACGGGAGGACACATGGCGACGTTAGACGAGGCCACCATTGCTGCGGCACTGAAAGAGCTCGACGGCTGGTCGCGCAATGGCCTCGGCCATCTGGAAAAGAGCTGGACGTTCAAGAATTTCAGCGAGGCCTTTGGCTTTATGAGCAGGGTGGCCCTGCTCGCCGAAAAGCACGACCATCACCCCAATTGGGACAATGTCTGGAACAAGGTCCACATCGAGCTTTACAGTCACGATGTCGACGGCCTGACGCAGCGCGATCTACGCCTGGCCCAGGCCATCGAGGCGCTCTGAGAGCGGTCCCGCAGTTGCTGTAGCTGCTGTAGCTGCTGTAGCGCAAGATGCAATCTTGCGCCGGACGGAAGGTGGACATAAAGGAGTCCCCGTAAATAGAGCGAGACTCCCTGAGCGTCCTCCTGCTGTAGCGCAAGCTGCAATCTTGCGCCGGACGGAAGGTGTACATAAAGGAGTCCCCGTAAATAGAGCGAGACTCCCTGAGCGTCCTCCTGCTGTAGCGCAAGCTGCAATCTTGCGCCGGACGGAAGGTGGAGAAAATAGGGCGAGACTCGGTGAGCGCCCTCCTGCTGTAGCGAAAGATGCAATCTTGCGCCGGACGGAAGGTGGACATAAAGGAGTCCCCGTAAATAGAGCGAGACTCCCTGAGCATCCTCCTGCTGTAGCGCAAGATGCAATCTTGCGCCGGACGGAAGGTGGACATAAAGGAGTCCCCGTAAATAG
>CAYRFM010000101.1:0-29060 GCA_964423555.1 uncultured Holophagae bacterium
ATGGGTCCCGGTGAACTTCCAGCCCTACAGGCCGACCGGCGGTCGGCCCCACTTTTGGTCGTCTCCCGAACACGATGTTGATGGCCTCCTTTTTAGTCGCTTGAGTCAAACGATCTAACTTGGTAAGATTACAGCTCGATGATATTTTTGTCCGGATACCGAGGGAAATGTGAGAGACCGTAAAAAGATCCTTGAGCTCATGCTCGAATTGGCCCAAAACCCCATGACGCGCAAAGCCTATGACACGAATCCCCAACTGGTTTTGACGCGCTTCAAGGTCGAGGGTAACGCCGCCGTTCACCTGCTGAATCGGAACTGGAAAGGCCTGGTCGAGCAGACTGCCGATGTACCCTTTGTCATTTCCTCGAACGCCTTCTTTTCACCAAGACACCGCAAGGCCTAACCGCGCTCGCCCAGACAGCATCACAGCAGGCGCCAGAATGGGCGCCAGCTTGTCGCTGCTGGGAAGGGATGTCACCAGCATCACCTAGGATTCGCCATGAACAAGGGATCTCTCACGGTCGTGGGTACCGGCATCAACCCATTCGCCCATTGCAGCGCGGAGACGAAAGGCTATATCCAACAAGCTGATCGCGTCTACATGCTGGTCACGGATGTTTTCACCCAGGACTGGATTATCGACCTCAATCCCAACGCGATCAGCCTGCAATCCTACTACCAGTTTGGCAAGTCCGAGAGCGATGGACTGGACCTGCGCCGCAGTCGCGCCGACTCTTACGAGCAGATGGTTCAAACCTTGGTCGCGGCTGTTCGTGAAGGCTTGGATGTGGTCGCGGTTTTTTACGGTCATCCTGGCGTGTTCGCGTTCCCTCCTCATGAAGCAATTCGGCGGCTGCGTGCCGAGGGCTACGAGGCGCGCATGTTGCCGGGCATTTCGGCTGAAGACTGCCTGTTCGCCGACCTCGGCGTCGACCCAGGCGACAGCGGCTGCGCGCAATACGAGGCCTCGACGTTTCTCTTTTACCAGGTGTCGGTCAACACCGCTTCGACCCTGATCCTGTGGCAGATCGGCGTCGTCGGCGACCACACGCTGCAGCGCTTGACACCGGCGACCCAGGGGCTTGCGGCCCTGGCCGCCAAACTGCAGTCCCACTACCCCAGCGATCACCTGGTCGCGCTTTACGAGGCCTCTACTTCGCCGATTGCCGAACCGCGCATCGATTGGCTGCCACTGGCCGCCCTTCCCCAGGCCGAGGTCAGCCTAGCGACCACCATGCTGATTCCCGCCTACACCCGATTAGCACTGGATCAGGCCCAGCTAGACGCATTCGGACTGACGCCGGATCAACTACTCAGCTCGGATCCAGGCTAGGCCCGCACTTGTTGCGCGGGCATTTCGCCCCCACCTCCTGGAGGACCTATGACCGATCGCAAAACGATCCTGTCCCTGATGAGTGAATTGGCCCAAAACCCCTCGACCCGCAAGGCCTACCGCCAGAACCCCCAAGCCTTTTTGAATCAGTACAACTTCTCCGGTGAGACGCGAACCCGGCTGTTGAACCGCGACGCCAAGGGCCTTGGTGAAAGCTACAGCGACGGCGCTGGCCCGTTCGTCCTGCAACAGGACTTCTTCGGCCAACGACCGGTCTTTATCGGCACCATCAAGGGCATCATTCCCCACTACACTTAACCCAAGCGGGCACGGGCAGCCCCCGTGCCCAATTGCGGACCGAGTGGCCGCTCAGAATGGTTTCTAACCACGGAATGGCACTGAAACACACGGTCCTCGCGTTGCTGGCCTGGCTGCGCTCTGCGGGATCGGCGGTCGATCCCGCGAGAACCCCGTGGTGTGGCGATGCGGTGGAAACCGCGTTGCTGCGTGCGCTCCCCGACGCCGCTGTGCCCGCTGAGCCCATGGCGAGCATCAACTGGCTCAAATTCGGGCTTGAATTGACGACGCCCGCCTACGGCGCCATCCTCGTCTTTTGGCGCGAGAAACCCAGCTCCTACAAGGGCCATGTAGGGTTTTATGTCGGAGAAGATTCGACCTATTTCCACGTCCTGTGCGGCAATCAGTCGAATGCCATTACGATCACCCGCATTGCCAAGTCGCGACTGCGCAAACAGGGTATCCGCTGGCCTATGGAGTACCCTCGCCCGACAGGGGGTAGGGTCGTGGCCAACGATGGTACATTCGAGATCAGCAATAACGAGGCTTGACGGTTCAGGTTGCCAGAGACGGCACTGGGCACGCGCGAGGGGCGAGGCATTGCCTGGGCAACCCACTCCTTCCATGGGTCCCGGTGAACTTCCAGGCCTACAGGCCGACCGGCGGTCGGCCCCACTTTGGCCGTCTCCTTCCATGGGTCCCGGTGAACTTCCAGGCCTACAGGCCGACCGGCGGTCGGCCCCACTTTGGCCGTCTCCTTCCATGGGTCCCGGTGAACTTCCAGGCCTACAGGCCGACCGGCGGTCGGCCCCACTTTGGCCGTCTCTTTTCATGGGACCCGGTGAACTTCCAGCCCTACAGCTGCCCAAGGGCGCCTATGTCAGCCTGATCGCCGACGGCAAGGCCAACGAACTTTATGCCCAATACGACTTCAAGCCGGTCGCGCCGAAGTCCATGGGCATGGCGAGGATTTTTTAGGGCGAGGACCGATAGCCCACGCTTGCACCTTGTGGCAGGGCTCAGGAGGGCCTATAATCCACGGCAGCAGCCATGCGCCCATTCCCTACTAGGCCCCAGGACAAAAGGAGTTACCGCGGTGATCACCCTGCTCGAGCTCGAAAATTTGGGACCCGCACCGCGCATGGCACTCACCTTTGGATCTCGCCTCAACCTGTTGACCGGCGATAACGGTCTGGGCAAGTCTTTTATCCTGGATATCGCATGGTGGGCCTTAACCCGCAAATGGCCAGCGGAGCTGAATCCCCGCTTGAACGGCGGACACATGGCACGCCCAGCGGGAACTGGTGAGGCAACGATTAAGTTCTCGTTCGCCGGCAAGTCAAAAACGGAATTTTATGAAAGCGGCTTCTTGCGCAACGAACAAAGCTGGCGCGGTCGTGCTGGCCGACCGGCCAATCCTGGGCTGGTGATTTACGCCCTCGCCGACGGCAGTTTCGCGGTCTGGGACCCCCACCGCAATTATTGGCTCCACAAAGGTGACCAGGACATCCAGGAACGCCCATCGGCCTACGTCTTTTCCCAAGGTGAGGTTTGGGACGGGCAACAGGACGAGTTCCAGAAATGGCGCTGTAACGGTTTGATTCGGGATTGGAGTAGTTGGAAAAACCAGGGTGGCGATGCATTCCGTCATCTGTGTAAGGTGCTGGAGATACTGTCGCCGACACCCGCTGAGCCCCTGGTGCCTGGAGAGCTCACGCGCATCAGCCTCGACGATGTCAGGGACATGCCGACGATTCGCATGCCCTACGACCAAGAAGTCCCGGTCGTGTTTGCGTCCGCTGGAGTCAAACGCATTCTGGGTTTGGCCTACATCCTTGTCTGGGCCTGGGAGGAACACCGCCGCGCGGCAATCATTCGCGGAGGAGCGGAAACCGACCAAATCACCTTCCTCATCGACGAAATCGAAGCCCACCTCCATCCAAGCTGGCAACGGCGCATCATTCCCGCCTTGCTCTCAGTCATGGAAGGCCTGAACGAAAGGGCCCAGGTCCAGTTGATTACCACGACCCACTCGCCCCTGGCCATGGTTTCCGTGGAACAACTGTTCGACGATACTCGAGATGCTTGGTTCGACCTAGACCTGGTCGACCAGCAGGCTTGGCTGTCGCAACAGGTCTTTGCCAAACGCGGCGATGCCGACGGCTGGTTTGTGCGTCAGGGCTTAATCCTGCCAATCAAATGAGCTTTAAGCCCAGAACTGCAAGAGAATGATCGGCAACATGCGCGGAACACTGAGCTTGCGTCCATACCCTCAGCTTTTCCGAGGGTGCGCCTCCGTAGAATCGATTGGCTTCTGCTCGTCTCTGGGTGCAGATTAGAGGTGAGCCGCACAGCCGCTGGAGGTTTCCCATGCACGCCCATCCCCTGCCCTCGCCCGCTGTTGGGGCGACGCCAACGATTCAGCCGACGGTGCCACGGCGCTGGGGGATGGCGTTGGGACTGCTGCTGGCCAGCGCGGCGGTCGGCGGCGCTGCTGCGACGATCTGGCCCTGGCCGCAGGCCGGTGCCGCAGGACTGACGGTGCTGTGCATCGGTCTGTGGGCGACGGCGCTGGTGCCCGAGGCCTGGACGGCGCTGCTGTTCTTCCTGGCCGCGGTCGGCCTGGGCATCGCGCCAGCGCAGACGGTCTTTTCCGGGTTCCACTCCTCCACGTTCTGGCTGCTGTTCAGCGGCATCGTCCTGGGCGCCGCGATTCGCCACACCGGTTTGGGCGCTCGCGCCGCCGGGCTTTTGGCGCGGGCGATCGGCCGGCGCTATGTCGGCGTGATCGGCGGGGTCGTCGGCTTCGGGTTGCTGCTTGCGTTCGTGATGCCGTCCTCGATCGGTCGGGTCGTTCTGCTGGTCCCGATCGCGGTGGCCCTGGCCGACCAATTGGGCTACCCGGCCGGTAGCAACGGCCGCACCGGGATCCTGGCCGCCGTTGCCTTCGGCACCAGTTTGCCGGCCTATGCGATCCTGCCCGCCAATGGACCGAACATGATCCTGGCCGGTATGGCCGAGACGCTGCACGGTCAACAGCTGGGCTACGCCAGTTACTTGCTGCTTCACTTCCCGGTCCTGGGCCTGCTCAAAGCTCTGGTCCTGACGGCCCTGATCGTCTGGCTGTGCCCCGCCGGCCCACCGGCGCCGCGGCTGGTGACGGCGGCGCAGCCGACCGCCATGACTGCGGTCGAGCGCCGCCTGGCGTTCGTGCTGGCGCTGTGTCTGGCGCTGTGGGCGACGGATACGCTGCACCACGTCTCGCCCGGCTGGGTGGGTTTGGCCGCGGCGCTGTTCTGCCTGTGGCCGCACTCGAAGCTGACACCGCCGAACTGCCTCAACAGCGACCTGCAGTACGGCCCGCTGTTCTTCGTGGCCGGGATCATGGGCCTAGGCGCGGTAATCGCCGCCACGGGCCTGGGCGAGTCGGTGATGCGGGTCCTGATCGATCACGCCCACCTGATGCAGGGACACCTTGTGCGCAACCTGCTGATCCTGACGGCACTGGCTTCGGCGATCGGCCTGGCCACCAGCCTACCCGGCATCCCCGCGCTGCTGACGCCGGTCGCGGGCGAGTTGGCGAGGGTCACGGGCCTGCCGCTGAACACGGTGCTGATGGCCCAGGTGCTGGGCTTCTCGAACGTGGCCCTGCCATTCCAGGCGCCGCCGCTGGTGACGGGCCTGCAACTGGCACAGCTGCCGATCGGGCCCATGACGCGGCTGTGCTTGATCCTGTTCGCGGTCGGTTGGCTGGTGCTGCTGCCGTTGGACCTGCTTTGGTGGCGCTTTCTTGGTATGCTATAGGCATCCGTCTCCGCGAGGTGTCGCTTGGACCTGCACCAGCTCAAGACCTTTGCCGCGGTCGCCCGCGAGGGCAGCATCACCCGCGCCGCCGAACGGCTGTACCTCAGCCAACCGGCGATCAGCGCCCATATCAAGGCGATGGAGGACGGCCTAGGTCTGCAACTGTTCGCGCGCACGCCCAAGGGCATGCGCCTGACGGCCGACGGCATGAACCTGTTGGCTCTGGCGGAACGCGCGCTGGCGGCTCATCGCGAGCTGCTGGAGGAGGCGGCGCGGATCCGCGGTCGCTTGACGGGCAAGCTGCGGCTGGGCGCCGGCTCGAGCGCGCCGCTGCCGGCCCTGGGTCAGCTGCTGCTGCGCCTGGCCGAGCGCTGTCCCGAGGTCGAGGTGGCATTGCAGCACGTCGGCTCCGACGAGGTGCTCGACGGCCTGCGGGCGGGGCAGCTGGATGCCGGCTTCTACAACGAGGCGGGCACGCCCGATCCGGAGCTGGCGACCTGCGAGGTCGGCCGCTTCGCGATCTATTTGGCCGCGCCGCCTGGGCTGGTGAGCGAACCGCTGGATTGGTCGGCGATCGCCGAGCTGCCCTGGGTCTGCCCGGCGAGTGGCGGTTGTTGCGGCCAGGCGGCGGAGGCGCTGTTCAGCCGCCATGGCATTCGCCCCAAGCGGGTGATCTCCGTCGACCGCGAGAAGGTCACGCGCACCCTGGTCGCCGGTGGCGTGGGGGTCGGCCTGCTGCACGAGGAAACCGCGCTGGCGGCCCAGGCGGCCGGCGAGGTCCAGCTGGTCTGCGAGGCGTTGGCCGAGGTGCGGGTCATGTTCGCCCACCTGACCAGCCGCCAGGGCGACCCGTTGATCACCGCGCTGCGCGGCTGTCTGGTCGAGGCTTGACACGACGTGAGGTCCTGTTGAACCTCACGGCCAGGGGTCTTGGGTCTTGAGTCTGGCCTCTTGAATCACCGGGCAATGACTTTGCGGTAGTACATCATCATGTCGTTCATGTTCTCCAGTTCGCTATCCTCGGGCAGCCATTTGTCGGTGCGGTAACCGGCCTTGTTGTCTTTGAGCAAGCCAATTATGTAGTCCTCTACGGCTGCATCCTCCTCGCCCTCGTCCTCTCTATCGATGTAGCGGACATAGTTGGTCGCTCTCATGAACTCATCCAGCGACAAGCGCGGGGTGCAGCCATATTTCTTGGCGTAGGCCGCAATGTGCCGATAGAATTGCTCCGCCATCACCTTGAACAATTTCGGGTGCAAGTTCACGGTATCGGGCGAGGTCCAATAGGCAATGTGACCTCTGCCAAAACCACCGGGGAAACTCTTTTCATCAGGACTGTCGCCGTCGCCGTGTTTGCCCACGTCCGTGTGAGAAAAGGAGTCCTGAAAGTAGTGTGCCAGGAAGCCAAACTTCTGGTCTTCGGTGAGCTGATAACCGATGCTCTGCTCGATAAAATCGAGGACGGGGTGACGTCGGGTGAACAGACGATGGGAGGCATCCTTGCGGAAGTGAAGCATGGGCACAGGATCGCCGGAGGGTAGGGCGTGCAAGGATTGTCCCAGAGCCAGTCCAGGCATGCCCTCTCGGTTATAATTCTTTTGGATATAAGCGTAAGTACCCGAACCTATGAGGAGACCCCCAATGGGAAAAGTTACTACGCCTGCTGCTGTCGATATCAAAGCATCATTGTGCGCGAGGGCGAGGTTGATGGCATTGAGTTTTTGGTTGGCATCGGGCGCCCAAGCGAAGAAGGCGATGGTGCGGGCGCGGCGCTCGGGTAGACCGGCGGCGTACGCGGCAAAGTAGGTGAAGTAGCCGTGGATGTTACGCCGTGAAAGGCCATCGGGATCCCAGTAATAGACAGGGTTACCCGCAGCGTAGGCATAGGGTTCCTTGAAGGTCGAGAGGTCGTAGAGGTTGGGCTGGCGGAAGTCCGGCGTAACGAACTGTCCCAACCGTGGGTGGTAATAACGGTGATGCATGTAGACCAGACCGGTGCGGTGGTCGTAGACATGACCGGAAAGACCCAGCGGTGGGTAGGGGAAGACAGCATCGGGGGGCAGTTGGAAGGGTGCCGTTTCTAGGCTGCCAACGGCGGCATAGGCGGGCGCTTTGGCGGGTTGCGGTGCCAACAGTTCGCCCCAGGGATTATAGGGGGTGTAGTAGGTTTGGCCGGTATGGGCATTGCGGTAAGCGAAAGGGGTTCCTAGGTGATCGGTGAAGATGAAGTAGTCGTTGCCGGCACCCGTCAGATCGGAAAGGAAGACGGGCCCCATGGGGCCATGGCCGACGGCATGGGTCCACTGCACGCTGCCGTCGGGACGTCGCTGGCCGATGGCGATGACCCTCGAGTCGCGATAAATGTAGACCAGCTCGCCATAGGTGCCGCTGCCGGTGTTGCCAACACGGCGGCGTAAATGGTCGTAGCGGTAGCGCTCCTCCTGCGTCGTGCCGGCGGCGCTGTGTTCAACGCCGCGTAGCTGGCGGGAGGCGTCGTAACTGAGCAACTCAGTGACACCCCAGGGATAGGCAATGCCCGTCAGGTCGCCAACCCGATCATAGCTGAGGGAGACGGTGCCCTGCCCAGAGACGGACTGGCTGAGCACGCGTCGATCGGCGGCGCTGGGGTCGGTTTGCATGGTCAGGTCGAGCAGGGTCAGGCCGTCGAGACGGCGGCGAAGGCCCATGGGAAGCTGCGCATCGCCGACGGCATAGTCCTCGTTGATGACGTGGGTCTGGCAATCGCCACAGTCCGGCGAAGAGGGATCGGAACCGTCGATGCGGGTGATCGATACGCCCTCAAGGAGGTTCTGGTCGCTGAGCCGGGGGGACCAGATCTCGGCGAAGCCGGGACCTTGGCGCCGCATGCTTTGGATCTGCGCAACCTGACCTTCGGGCGGTTGGGTCCAGATCAGATCGAGCTGGTAAGGACCACCGGCGATGTGTTGTAGCTTACCCTCATGGTCGAGGGCGATATCGAAGGCCTGGACAAGCTCACCACGCTGGTGCCAGGTCATGCGCGAGGGCCGGCCTTGACGATACGCGTCAAACTTGGCGGAAAGACCATCGACGGCCGCCTCGGTCAGCAGCTGAGCATCGTTATAGCTGTAGCGGAAGGTGGGACCATCGGCGATGGCGATTTCGCTGATGTTACCGCGGCTGTCGTAGCGATAGGTCTGGACGACGCCGTTGACGTCGGTGAAGGACTCGACCTGATCGGCCTGAGGCGGGAGGGTCTCGGGATGGTCCTCGTCACCGAAGTAGGCGTAGCGCTGGACACCGTCGAGGGAGGAGTCGATAGTGGCACTGCGCCCGCGCGCGTCGTAGCCGTAGCGCTCGGTCAGGCCCTGGAGCTGGTCACGCGGCGCCCAGGCGGTCGCAGTGAGAGTACCTTGGTCGAAGGTGCGCTGCAGGGTGGTCTGCTGGTCGTCACGCTCCTCGATCACATTGCCATCGCTGTCATAGCCAAACAGGCGGGGCGCCAGGCCCGGAGTTTCGAGGCTGGCCAGTCGGCCGGACTCGTCGATGGTGGCCGCTATTCCACCGGGGAGCTGGAGCTCGCCGAAACGCGGCATGAGCTTGAGGGCGGTCTTGTTGCCGACGCTCAGTGTCTCTGGCGCACCCCAAAGGTTGTAGGTGAAATGGAGAGGTTCGTCGAGACCGCGGCGAATATCAATCAGGTCGCCAAAGATGTTCTGCTCGAGGACGGTCGGCACCTCGCCGGCCGAGCGCAGGATCGTTTGCGCGGCCTGGCCGTTAGGGTGGTAGGTGAAGTCGAGACTCATGAAGTCGTCGAGGGCGATGTGGCGAGGCTCGCCTTCGGGCCCGTAGTTGCTGTAGGAGAACGTCATGCCGTCGCCGCTGGCGGAGGTTAGGCGGGTGCCATCATATTCGAGTCTAAACTGCCTGTTGTCGAGTTGGATCAGGCGCAGACGGCCATCGCCGTCGCGCTCAAGCTTCAGCTCGGGAGCACCTGGCTTGGTCTGGCCGATAAACCGCCCAACGCTGTCGTAGCGACGTTCGCTGACGCCACGCTCATCAATCAGGCGCAACACGCGCAACGGTGATTGCCACTCCCATTGCCGCTGGCGACCATCGGGTAGGATGGCACGCTTGATTTGGCTGCTGGCGGGATCGTATTCGAACATGACAGACTGGCCGTTGCGATCGATGCGGTAACGGCTATCCAGGTCAAGGGTCAGGGTGGAGGACTGGGCGCCCAACCAATGGCGGTCAGTGAACAGATTGGGCGCAGATTTTTCGCGCACGACGAGTTCGGGTAAGCCCGCACGGTTCTCGCCACTCAAACGCACGCCGGCGACTTCCTGGTTGCTGCCGTGATAGTCAAGCCCGTAGTCTTTGCCGCGGAACTCGGTGCCGCTCACAGGGCGGCCTTGCTTGTCGTAATGGATGGTAAAAGGCTGGGTCAGTTGGTTATTGAGACTAATAGGCCGTCCCAGATCGTCGAGCAATACATCAGAGGAACAATCGCCGACCTGCTGGCGGCCATTGCCATGGCGGTCGAGGGTCGCCGTGTTGGTCTCTTGGACCTGATCGCCGACACGAGAGCCGAAGTCGCGTTTCTCGGGACCGGTCAAGGTGCTGCGTTCCAGTTCACCACCGCTGGCGGTGCGGCGCAGGATATAGCCCTTTCCGCCGGCATCGCCCTCAATACTGGTGGTGATTGTCCGCTGGATCGGCGCCATGCCCTGGCCCCGCTGGGTCAAGCTGAACTGGAGGCCTCGAGAATCCGAGAGTTGGTAAGTGGAATCCAGGCCGCGTATCTGGTCATCGATGTGAATCGTGCCGTTGGAATAGGTGTATTGAACGGCCGGGCCCCCATTGAGAACGCGCTTGCTGACCCGACTAAAACCATCGTAGGTCGTGGTGACGCTGCCCTCTCCGCGCTCTTCGGACGCGACCAGCTGACCCAGCTGGTTGACAGCAAAGGTCTCTGTGCGCGAAAGCCCATCGCGCTCACGGGTAACACCCAGCACGCGCGGTTGGTAGCCATCAGCCTTGTTGAAGACGATGCGATCCTGGCCCAAGACGATACTGGCCGGCTGGGAAGACAAGTCGTCGAAGGTGGGTTGGTAGATGGGATTTCCCTGACCGTCGACGATCAGGGTCAAGCGACCCAAACTATCGTAGGTGTATTCGAAGACGATCCGCTCGCTGCCATGGGTCTCGCTGTAGCGCATCACTAAGCCAGCGCGATTGAATGCCCGTTCGACGACGGTGCCGGAGCCCGTGTCGACGGCACGGTTCACATAGAGGCCGTCCTCGATCCCATAACTCAGGTTGAGCAGGACACCGCCGCCCTTTCGGGAGATAAGACCGGGCCGACCTAGTGCATCGTAATTGCTGAAGACAATACGCTCGCCCATGTCAACTTGTTCGGCCATATCGCCAAGCGGAGTATAGGAGATGCGACTGGCGGAAGCGGCGGAGCCGGGTGCAAACGGAATACGGGTGGGACGACCGCCCTGGGCCTGGAAGCCCTGACCGACCGCCACATAGAAGGAGGAGGAGCTGGCCTGCATCTGCAAGCCCAACGGGTCGGTAAAGCCAATCACGGCGCCGCTGCCGGAGAACATCCATGACTTGCTGATGCCGTCTTGAGAAATACTGGCGCCCGCGCGGTTGGTGATCAGGGTGTAAGTACGATGCTCGGCATCGGTGTAGCTGGTCGGTACGTGCTCGAACCCAGGATCACTGTTCCCATAGGTGTAGGACTCGTCATAACCGCTGCGGGAGAAGCGCAGCAAACGGCCCTTGTCGTCGTAAGTGAAGGCCTGCTGGAGATGCTCGTGGCCGGTGAGC
This sequence comes from uncultured Holophagae bacterium, assembly GCA_964423555.1. Lineage (GTDB taxonomy): Bacteria > Acidobacteriota > Holophagae > Acanthopleuribacterales > Acanthopleuribacteraceae > CAYRFM01. Next base: position 11,258 of record CAYRFM010000101.1, read on the forward strand.
AGCCAACCGGTGCTGGCCTCGGTGACCTTTTTCTCCCAATTGATGCGGAAATCGAGGAGACCGCAGTGTTCGGTAGTCGCAAGGATCAGCCCCTGGGCATCGCTGAAGCCCGCGCCGCGATTGAGTTCGTGTTCGGCACCACCGATAACCACGGCCTTGGGCAAGCCGGTGGTTTCAGGCAAGACCTGGATCGTCTGAGGGCCAAAATCGTCGGAGAGGCCGGTAACTTTGTAGTTGGCGGCCTGGTAGTCGAAGCCGATGGCGCTGGTGGCCGCGCCCTCGCCCCAGGTAACCTTGCGCAGGCGCTTGAGTGGCAGGGCCCCGACCTTGATGCCCAGGTCTTCCCAGGTGTAGCTAAGGGGCCGCTGGCCGTTGGTGGTGACCTTGTCGAGGTAACCGGAGCTGTCGTAATGATAGTTAAGGACGACCCCACCGGGCAGGCGGTTGACCACGACCCGGCGGCCCAAGGGCCCGCTCTCGTACTGGAGGTTGGCCTCGCGCGCACCGCCTTGGTCATTGGCCATTTCGCGGATCAGAGTGGGGCTCCCGCTGGGCTGACCCTTTTCGTCGACAGCGGTGGTCTGGTTGTGCCAGGCCAGGTCGCTATGGTATTTGGAAGGCACGGCGCCTGTCAGCGAGGGCGGTATCTCGGTCTGGGCAAAGGCGAAGCGGAAGACGGGGAAATGAAGTTCGTCGACCTCGTCGATGCCGTGGTTGAGCAGCTCGAAAGTCTGCTTGAAGCGGGGCAAGGGGTCTTTAGTGTTGAAGCGCCAAGTGGCGTTGTGGCCGAAGTGGATCCAGTCCCTGGCAAACATGTCGGTGAACAGGCGATCGTCGAGGGCATCGAGTGACTTGGCTGTCAGGCCGTCCGCGGCGACCTCGAAGGTGGTGCCGAATAGGCCGGGCTGTTCGAGCAGGAGTCGGGGGTAGAGTTCATCGCCGTTGTGGACACTGTTGTCCAATGCACCGATTCGCCACCAGGTGGGCATGGCCAGGTGGAGCAGTTGCGATGAAAGCATGCCGGGTCCGTAAATGCTGGACTGAAAGCCATAGTCGATGTGGTAGGCCCGGGAGGGAGTCAGGCTGATGGCGGGGTTGAGGCTCTTCTGTTCGAAGTCGGTCGCGGTCAGGTAGGGGCTCTGGGCCAAGAGGTCGAAATGTTCGACCTTGCGGGTGGGATCGAAATAACGGGTGTCGGGCGTGCGGTAAGCGACCAGCAGCTCGAGGTCGTCCTCGGCCTCAGGCGTGCCGTTCTTGCTGACACGGTACTTGAGCTTGAAGTACTTGAAACCCTGGGTGCGCAGTTCGCGCTGGTGGTTGAGATCCTTGTAATAATCGCGGACATCTTTTAGGGCGAAGGTCTGGGTCGAGCGCCCGACCAAGTCGTTTCTGTCACGCTTGGCGATCACGTTGCCCTCATCATCCAAAAGCTCGAGGTGGATGTCGCCGCCGTCCGGCAATTCGATGGCGAAGCTGCCCTGCTCCATGACGAATTGGGCACGGTTATTGATGGCTAGGTCAGTGGCGTAATAGACCATGTTCTTGGCGTAGAGAACCTTGTCGACCAGGTTCGGGTGGGTTGCGTTGGGATCGCTGGGCGGATTGGCCCAGGTGTTGAGGTCGTAGTACTCGAAACCGACTGTGCGGTAGGCGCGGGGACTGACGGGGGTGCGCACGAGACGGCGGGTTTGGCTGTCCTGACCGTAGAGGTTACCCTCGATGAAGGTCAGCAACTGGTTGTTCTGGGCGATGGCGGGGAACATGAAAGCGGGGTGTTCGAAACCGGGTCGATCGGCGGCGCTGGCGGTCTCGAGGAAGGCCTTGATGTCGAGCACGGAGAATTTGCGGTCCAGACCCTGGACGGCCAGCAGACCCGTGCCGGGATCGACGGCAAAGGCGAAGATACCGGCGGGGAACTCGAGGGTTTTCAGTGGGACGATGCTTTGCTCGGAGGTGCCACCGGTGCGCGGCACCTCGAAGAAATGGATTTGACCGTCGCTGTGGCGCTCCATGAAGATAGCCAGGTCGATCTCGCGCAGGCCGCGAACGGGATCGCGGTAGGCGAAGCCGGAGATGGCGCCGTTGTCGAGGCGCAACGCGGTCGGCCCGTGCAAGTAAGGCATGCGCACGACCAGGCGGCCGTCGAAATTGGGGTCGCTGGAGGGCATGGCCATGCCAGGAAAGGGCGGTTGCCGGCTGAGGTCGAAGTCGTAGACGGCGGGATGGTAGTAGCCGGAGGCCAGGAAGGCGGGTTTTTGGGCGGTGAAATCGCCGTCGTACTCCTTGCGGGCGAAGCTGGTGACGGAGGAGACATCGCCAGGCAGCGGGTATTTGGCGACAGCGGCAAAATTCTGGACCTCGGCTTCAAAACGCAGGCGGCCCTCGCGGGAACCCTCGGCCAGGACACGCTCGTACTCGTCGAGCATCTTTTGGACATCGAGTACGACCACCTTGGCTGGCACAAAGGGTTCGTAGCTCCAGTAACCGAGGATCTTGTGGGCGAGGATTAGGTAACGCCCCATCTTGGCGGTGTCGTAGATCAGGCCACGCTCCAAGCTGTCGTAGCCGAACAGGCGGTCCCAGTTGCCGCCGCTGAAGCGGTAGAGCTCGACGTGGGCAACATCGTTGGGGAAGCGCTGGCGGGTCAGCACGAGAAGGGTACCACTGGGCAGATCGTCGTAGGCGGCACTGCCGTCGCTGGGTGCGCTGATGCCTGTGCTGGTCTCGCGCAGGTCCTGGGGCGTGAAAAGCTCCATGCGTAGGAAGGCGTCGTCGTAGCCCTTTTTCAGACGGCTGGTGCCGATCAACTTCATGGGTTTGTAGGGGTCGCGGGCATCATAGCGATCCAGGCGCGCGTAGGTCTGAGCAAAATCCTCGGTCAACACGAGGGTCAGGTTGCGCATACCGGCGACCTGGGTGCGGTAGGTGACGGCAAGGTTGTCGACCTCGTCGAAGGGTGCGGTCTTGAAGTGAATCTCAAAGGGTTCTTCGAGTGAAAGGTTCTCGCGGTCGACCACGCCCTCAACGCGAAGGCGGTAGGTCCGGTCGAAACGCAGGCCCTGGGCAGGGACGATGTGCAGCACAGCAGCCTCGCTCGCGGCATCGGTGATTTTCTCGCCGCGCTCGTCCCAGAAAGTAAGGGCGATCTGGCTGCCGCCTTCGTCCAACAGGCGCACATGGCTGCTGTCGATGCGGTGGACGGGCTCGCTGAAGGCGACGGTGACGGCATCGGCGACCAGGACCTTGGTGGCCTCGTCTGCGGGATTGGTGTAGAGCACAAAGGGCGCGGCGCCGGGGATCTCGGTCGCGGGGCCCTCGCCGATGACGACGAAGCGATCGGTGACGCTGTTCTGAGTGCCGATGGTGCTGGACAGGGTGACGGTGGCCTCGACCAGGCCGCCTTGAGCCAGCACGCCAGGGGCGAAGCCCCAGGTCACGTTGTTGCCATCGATCTCGGGGTTACCGGGCGCGGTGAGGCCAACGAGGCTGAGCTGGGGCTCGGGCGTCGTGGCCAGGGGCTGACTGGACTGCACGGTCAGACGCAATTGCAAGGCACTGTGGGCGACGACCTTGCGGTCATCGCGCAGGCGTTGGGTGCGCGCGGCATCGACGACAAATTCGCCATCGACGAGGGTGCCGACCTCCCAGCGCGTCTTCAGCTGTGGCGGTGGCGGGTCGCCCAGCTCGATGCGGTACTGCTCGGGATCGAACTTGACGGGTCGATTGGCGTAGGTCAAGAGGCTGTAACCAACGAACTGAGTGACATTGTCGAAGGAACGGTAGCTGGCCCAGGCGATCTGGCCCGTGACGGGGTCGACGCCACGCAGGCCGAGCCCGCTGAAAAAGTGGTGGCAGTCGGCGCGACCACCGGCATCGGAGATACCCAGCAGCCGATAGGAAGGGCTGCTGCCGCCATTGGGCACGAAGGCCTCGTAGACGGGAACGCCGGGAACGGGATAATAACCGGCGTCCAGATTGGCGTGCCAGGGCCGAGACTGGTAAGGCTGAGCAATGATCGGCGGCTGTAGATCGACCTGGCGACGGGAGCACTCGACGTAGTCGCTGACGGGATGGTTGAGGGGATTGAGCGGCGCGCCGGTAACCATGATCGCCAGGAAGATACTGGTGGCCACCAGGTCACCCGGCGCAAGGCCGTGGGTGGTGGAAATGCTGATGCTGATCATGGTGCCGATCAGGGAGAACTTGTCGGCGCTGGCCTGCTTGGTGGTGCCGGGCGCGGGCGCGGGCGCGCCGTCGGCGACGTTGAAGGCCTCGTGGATGCGCATCAGGGTATGGGGCGTGAGCTCGCTCGGGCGCTCGGGGTTGGCGGGGGCCATGATGTCGGGCTGGAAACTGGCGGTGACGAGGGCGCGGTCGTTGTACTCGGCCAGGTCGCGCTCGAGCTGGAGGCGGGCCTTGAAGTTCGGCATGGGGCCGCTCATGACCTTGAACTCGATGCCCTGAATCGGCGTCAATTGCGGCGCGTTTTCGAGGGCGGCGACATCGGCGGCGGTGGCGGCGATGGCAGCGTTGGCGACCTGGCGGATGATCAGCTCGGTGCCGGCGCCCTCAAGGATCTCGTCGACCCGCAGGACGACGTCCTCGTTGATGCGCAGCACGAACGGGCGCGTGCCGAGGCGGTACGTGTCGGGCGCGATCTGGGTCAGGTCGATGGTGCGCTGGAAGCTGTTGCCGGCGGGGTCCGTGGCGCGCAGCTCGATCGTGTCGCCGGGCTGGGCGTTGACCTCGGCACGGTAATCGCCCGTGGCCAGGGTCGCGCCAAAGCCGGCGCCGTTATCGGGGTTGAAGACGCGCAGCACGGTGCCGGCGACGTAGGCCTCGGCCGGCGCGAGCAGGAACATGCGGCCGTTCTCGAAGGAGAGCGTGAAGGCGCTGAGGTCGAGCTGGCGCGTCACGGCGGGGACGCGGGTGGTGAAGGCGAAATCGACGGCCTGGCTGAGCGGGTCGCCGTCGAGACTGAGCAGGCCGCTGTCGGCGCGGAAGTGGTACTGGGTCTGGGGGCTGAGCGCGCGCAGGGGCAGGGCGCTGAGCACGTAGCGGCCGGGCTGGGCGACGATTTCGAGGGGGATCTCGCCGTCGGGCCCGCTCAGGCGCAGGTGGGCGGCGAGCAGACCGGCGTCGTCGCTGACGGGGCGGTTGAACTCGAGGGTCAGCGACGGCAGGTAGTCGACGTGTTGCTGGTCGGCCAAGGGGTCGTGGTGGATCAGGCGGAAGTCGCGGTTGCCCAGCTCAATGTCCTGGCCGCTGCGGCTGGCGCTGCCGGCCGTGGGCGCGAGCAGGACCTGGCCCTCGCGGCGCAGGCCATCGTGGTGGGCACTCAGGGCGCGCGACTGGGGGTCCTGGGGCAGGGCGATGCGATAGCTGCCGTCGGCGGCGCTCAGCGCGCGCCAAGCCAGCTGCGGCAGGTAGAGGTCGGCGCCGGCGACCGCTTGGGATTGATAGCTGACCTGGCCACTGACTTCACAGACCTGGTAGTCCAGCGCCAGCAGCAGGTAGCGGCCGCTCTCGCGCAGGCCCGGCGCCTGCGGGTCGTTTTGCCAGAATTCGCTTTCGCGGCCGAGCGTAGCGACATAGTCCCAGCCGCTGGCGCGGTCGCGACCGCGCAGCAGCAGCACGGCCGCGCTGGCGGGGGCCGCCAGGCGCAGCTGCGGGGCGCGCTCGAGACTGCCGCCGATTTCCAGGGAGAAGGCGGCCAGCACCTGGGTCTGGGGCGCACCGTCGAGGGTCGCCGTCTCGCGCTGGGCGAAAATGGCCCGCGGGCTCGTCGCGCTCCCGCTGAAGTCGAGGGTCAGGTCGCCCAGGTCCCAGAGCGGGTTCTCCAGGAAACCCGCCTGTTCCACTTCGCCGGCGCGGCTGGCAAAGGTAATCTCGGCGCGTTCTGTGCGCTCGGGCAGGACTTGCTCGCGGGCGCGGATGTCGAGGCTGCCGCCCAGCTCACTGGGCGTGGCGCTGGCGGCGAAGCCGACGCTGTAGACGAAGAAGTCGAGGTCGTAGGTGGGCACGCGCACGGTTTCGCTGAAGCGCTCGTGGACCTCGTCGGCGCTGAGGCGCGCGCGGGTGCCGCTGACCAGCTCGCCAGCGGTGTGGACGGTGCAGCTGAAACGGGTCTGGGGATCGTCGAAGACGGAGACGCGGGCGGGCTGGGTGAGCGAGAGCGCGAGCGTGTTGGGCGGAACGACGGGGTCGCTCTCGCGCTGGACGAGGCTGCCGACGGCGGGCGCTTGGGCCTGCCAGCGGTCGAGCACGGCCAGCAGGTAGTCGCCATTGCCTGCATTACTCAGCCGTGTGCTGGCGGCAGCGGGTCCGACGGCGCGCACGCGCCAAGCGCGGCCCTGGCGCTCAAGCACGGCGACCGGGGCGGCGGTGTCGAACAACGGGGGTTCGGCCAGGCGCCAGTCGATGGTGCCCTGGCCGCTGGCGCCGGCGAGGTTGAAGGCGGCGAGCGGGGCGTAGCCCAGCGGCAGCAACTCGGCAATGCCCTGGGCGCTCAGCGCGGTGACCTGGACGTCGCCGCCAAAGCCGCTGAGGTCGAGCTGGTTGTTGCCCGCGGTCAGCGCGCCGGCCGGGCGCGGGTCAGCAACGGGCGTCAAGCGCAGGTCGGGCACACGCCAGCTGTCGCGGGCGTCGGGCATGTGGCGCTGGATCGCGACGTAGGCACCGCCCGTGGCGACGTCGACGGGGAAGCCGTAGACATAGGCCTGGTAGCCGCCGGCGGCGTCGGTGACGAGCGCGGTCTGGCCGAGCGGGGTGGTGACGGTGACGGGAACCCCGGCCAGGGGGTAACTGGTGGCATCGGCCAGGACCTGGCCGTGGACGAAGTGGGGCCAGCCAACGGTGATCGTGCCGCGGGCCTCGACCCGGTTGCCATAGTGGTCGGTGGCGACCGCCAGCAGCGGGATCTCGCGGGCCAAGCCGGCCTGGTCGAAACCGCCCTGGTAGCGGGCACCGCCCGCGGCATGGTGGACGAGGGCCTGGTCGACATAGACCTCCGTGCGTGCGACTTCGGCCTCGGGCGCGAAGATCGCGGCCACGCTGTAGTGCTGGCCGGGCTGGATGTAGTCGGGATGTTCCAGACGCACGCTGACGACTTGGGTCTCGTAGGTCACGGTCAGAGAGGCGCTGCCGGTATGGCCAAGGCGATCGGTGGCGGTATAGACAAAGGTATTGGGGCCCTGCTGGAGCTGGACGGTCTCGCGGAAGCGGCCACCGGCCAGATCGATCGACTGACCGTCGCGGGTCAGGCTGGGGGCGTCGTCGTACTGGTCCTGGGCGGTGCCGACGATCTCGACGGTGGCCTGGTTGGTGCGCAGATCGGCCTGGGGCGAGAGCAGCGTGACGACAGGGTCCAGATCGTCGAGGTAGAGGTCGACCTTGGCGGTGCCGGGGCCGTAGCCGGGCGCCTCGCCGCGCAGGAGGTAGGTATTGAGGCCGGTGGCCAGGGTCACGGGCAGGCGGAAGCTGCCATCCGGGGCCACGGTCAGCGCCTGACCGACCAAGGTCAGGCTGGCGGATGCCGGCACGACGTCGCCGACCAGCTCTTGGGCGGGATCGGCAAACAGGGCGCGGTGCTCGGGCGTGCGAATGGTGACGACGACGCCGGGCAGGTTGTCGGGATCGACGATCAGCACGCTGCGGCTGGTCTGACCGCGGTTGCCGGCGGCGTCGTCGGCCTCGGCAACCAGTTGGTAGGCCGCGCGGGCCTCGTCGCTGGGCACGACCAGCTCGAAACTGGCGGAGGCGGCGGCGACGGGGTCGAAGGCGCCGAGCTCGCTCCGCAGGGCAACCTGGGTGACGGGGTGGGCATCGGTCGCAGCGACATTCAGGGTATAGCGCTGTCCACGCACGAGGCGCTCGGGGGCATCGAGCGTGACGACGGGCGGGGTGGTATCGCGCTCGATCGCAACCTCGGCCTGGGCGCTTTGGCCGGCGAGGTTGGCGACGGCGGTCAGCAACAGGTTGCCCTCGCCCGCCAGCGGCAAATCGACCAGCCAGCTGGTGTCGGTGACGGTGGCGGCGACGCCGTTGACGACAACGCTGGCGCCTGCGCTGACGGTACCGCTGACGGCGAGGCTGGCGGCGTTGGTCAGCGTGCCGGCGGCGGGGCTGGTGATGGCGACGGTGATGCCCGACGGCGGATGGATGAGCACCTGCTTTTCGACCGGAACGGCGAGGTTGCCGGCGGCGTCGACGGCGTTGATGCGGATCGTCAACTGGGTGAGTTGGGGGTCGACCGGCACGGTCAGGCTGTGGCTGCCAACGGGCACGATCGCGATCACGGTTCCGGCAAGGCTTACCTCGGCGGTGAGCGGGCTGGCGTCCGTGACCGCCCAGGAAAAGTCGAGCGCTTGGCCCTGGGTGGCCTGGTCGGGGGCGGCCAGCTGAATGACGGGCGGCAGGGTGTCGACGACGATATGGCGATCGACGGCGGCGCTCTGGTCGAGCAGATTGGCGCGGACCTCGATCGTGTGCGGGCCTTCGGGCAGATTCAGGTCAAGTTGCCAGTTAGTGCCGCTGCGGTTGGGAGCGACGCCGTCGACCGTCAGTTGCGCCTCGGCGGGCAGCAGCTGGCCGCTGACGGTGACGGGCAAGTGCGCGAGATAGGCGCCTTCGGCCGGCGCGGCCACGCTCAGGGCTAGTTCGAGCGGGCAGACGCCGCTGTCGTCACTGGGATCGGTGTCGGTGGGGCTGACGAGGCCGTCGTTGAAGACGCCGGTACAGGCGGTCAGCAGGTTGGCGCCGACCGGATCGCCCAAGGCCAGCAGCGCGGCATTGGGGCCGATCTGGACCGCATCGGCGTAGGAGCGCAGCTTGTTGCTGCCGGCGGCACCCTGGCCGGCGCCCGAGCTGTCGAGCAGGCGACGCGTGCCCGCGAGCGGGCTGGCGCTGGCGCGCAGGTCGATCGTGCTCTGGGCCTCCAGGGAAATGACGGCGTTGGCGTTGCCGCCGGCGCCGGCCACGTCGAAGGCCTGGTCGCTGGCGAGGATGCGGCCGTGCAGTGACTGGGCGTAGATCGAGCCGCCGGGATTGAGGCCGCGCTTGGCCTTGGCGGCCACGGCGCCGACCTGTTTGTCGGTCTGCAGCGGGGTCAACATGCCAACCCGGCCGAGGCTGTCGCCGCTCTTGCCGTCGCCGGCGAGGTCGCTGAGGATCACGCCCAAGGCATAGCCGTCGCTTTGACCGGCCAACAACTGTTGCCAGACCAGGCCGGGCGCGCTTAAGGTGAAGTCGATCGAAGTCAAGTTCTGGCCCGTTTGGCCGAGGCTCAGGGCGAAGTCCCAATTACCCGGCGGCGCCATCCAGTAGTTGGGCAGGCCCTGGGTGGCGTTGACGGCGAACTGCTGTTTGGGGCCGAGCTGGGCGCCGCTGGCGCTGAGGCGACCGACCAGGCTCTCGTCGACCAGGTTGGCGTAAAAGGCGCGCAGGAAGCCGCTGCCAGGGGGAATCGCCAGGTGAACGGAGACCTGGTCCGGGGCGGCGTTGGCCAGAGTGACCGAGACCGGCAGCAGCGGGCTGTCGCTGCGCAGGCGGCGGTTGAGGGTGAAGCTGGCGGAGGCCGCGCCGCTCCAGGGCTGGTTGCCATAGCCGAGCACGGTCAGGTCACCGTCGGCCACGAGATTGATGCGGTCGGGTCGGGCGGTGAAGCGCGAGAACAGGTGGACGCCGCTGGTCAAGCGGTTGCCCTGGGCGTCGACGTCGATCAGCTGGGTGCCGTCGACCAGCAAGCTGCCCGCAAAGGCGGCGAGGTTGATGAGCGGCGCGGGGGCACTGCTGTAACTGGACTCGACCCGACCGCGGACTTCGAGGTTGGCGCCTGGGTCGAAGGCCAACAGGTTGACCTGGCGGGCGCCCTGCTGGGTGCCGAGTTGCTCGACGAAACCGGTCGCGGTCACGCGCAGGTGACCCGCCTTGGTGGCCAAGGTCAGGCTGCCGGTCGTGGCCCAGGTCCCCTCGATGGCGTTCTGGACGTGGCCGGCAACGGTCAGATCGCCGCCGGCGAGGACGGTCAGATCACCGCTGGGCTCGTTGTTGGCCAGCAGGCGCAAGGTCCCTTCTAGGTTGATGGCACAGGTGCTGCGCAGCTCCAGGCCGGGCGAGGCGGCGCCGCGGCCCTGGGTGATGGTCGCCACGGTCAGCAGCGCGCCTGGCGCCAGCCGCAAGGGGCGATCACCGCAGTCGAATAGGGCCTTCCACTTGCTGGGGTCGCTGCCCTGGCGCTCGTAGCTAAAGTAGGGCGCCAGGTCCGCATCGCCGCTGAAGCGGGGCTCCAGGCCGCTGAAATCGACGAGGTTGTCGCCATCGATCACCAGTTCCGCGGCGGGTGTCGCACAGCTCGCCAGACCTGCGAAATAGGCCTGGGCCGCCGGGAAGTCGCCGGGGCGAAGTCGCGGGCTGATGGCAGGAGCGGGCGACTGAGCCAATGCGGCAACGTGGCAGATCAGGGTCAGCAGGCCAAACGCGAGACAGCGGGTTCTCATGGGTACATCCTCAGCAAATCGGGTGGATGAGAGCCGAATGGCGCGACATCAAGCCGGCGACCGGACATGATGTCCACTGGGCAGTCGTCAACGGTCGACGGCAACGACCTATGGGGAACGCCACTCGGAAAAACTCGGAGAAGGAGCCAGTGCCATCCGGCGGACCGGATCGAGGCAGAGCAAAAAGCGCGCGCATATGCGAACGAGGACACGCCCAGCGTCGAGCGAACCGGCCCATAGTACCGCCGCGCCGAACCATCGTTCAAGTTAATTTTCGCCACAATCCCGCGGAATGTGAGCAAGCGCATTGTCCGGACGAGAGCGGCATTGCGCATCCGCGCCGGCGTAATTACTGTCGCGAGGAGTCGCTTCGATTCTGCTAGTTTTTCCCGCCAACAGAGCATAAAATGAGCCACGCTTTGACACTTTCCGCGGTGCACGAGCGCGTTCACAACTGCCGACTGCCCCCCCTAGCGCAAGTTGCGCAAGAGCGCGCTTTCGGTCAGGGGCACCCGGAAGCTCAAAACACCATCTATCGATTCATCTATTCCTGGAAGCAAGGGGCGCTTCGACCTCGGTCGGAGCGCATAACGCACACCATTAGCTGGATGCCGTAGGCATCCTATCAGACCCTATCCGGAGTACCATTCCATGAGAGTTCTTTCGAAACTCCTCGTGATCAGCTTGCTGTTTGTCTCCTTCACGTCAGCATGGGCGCAGCGCCGCATGATCGCGCACGTTACCCGCAGCGATGGCAACTACACCACTCAGCTGATCCTCACCAACCCGAGCGCCAGCGATCAGCACTTCGTGCTCTATGGCTACGACGCCGATGGCAATGTGTTCGCCGAAGTGACCGATACGTTGCCCGCAGGCGAAACGGCCGAGTACAATGCTCGTGACTACTTCCAAAATGACGCCATTTCCCACATCGTCATCGACGACAACGCAGCCATCCACGTGGCAGTGGCCTATCAGGCGAAAGTGGGCGGTAGCCCCGCGCATGTCGGCGAATCCAACCGCCAAGCCCACAGCTGGCGCCTGTTCCCCGGCGACTGGAACACGGTTTCCGACGGCCTGGCCGTCGTCAACACGAGCGATCACGCCACTGACATCGTGGTGCGCCAGCGCGCCCAGAACGGCACGATCCTCGACGAACAGATCGGTCAAGCGAACCTCGTGCCCTTTGGCAAGGCGCTGATCGTCCTGGACGACACCTTCACCGCTGTGCCCGGTGCCTACTTCGAGGTCAGCTCGGCCGACGCCACCCTATCCGTTTTGGCGCTGCGCTTCGAAAAACCCAACTCGACCTTCCTGTGGCAGAACCTCTCGCTCGAGTTCGAAACCGAGCCCGCAGCGTCCTACCACCCCAGCGTTGTGGTCCAGTGGAACGAGGCGATGCTGGCTGCCGTTCGCAATGGCGCACCCCGCCCGACCGTGATCACGCGCTCGCTGTTCCTGTTCCATTCGGCCATCTATGACGCCTGGAGCATGTTCGACGCACGGGCCCTGCCGCTGCGTTTGGACGAAGCCGATCGCCGCCCCGCCTCTGAGCGTACCGAGGCCAATAAAGTGGCCGCCGTCAACCAGGCCGCCTACCACATGGCCCTGCACCTGTTCGGTGCCTACGAGGGCAATACCGCCGCCTTCTCGCGCCTGCTGGCCGATCTCGGCGCCACGCCCTACACGGTCGCCGACAATACGCCCGAAGGCATCGGCTATGCCGCTGCTCAGGCTGCCATCGCCGCCGGCCAAGCCGACGGCTCCAACGCCGCCAACAACTTCGCCAGCATCGTCACCGCCGACTTCCCCGAACTCTACCAGCCCGCCAACAGCGACGATCCCAGCGCTGACAATTCGATTGGCAAGCCCGGTTTCGACGCCTCCCGCTGGGTGCCCCTGCGCGTGCCCAATGGCACGATCAAGGACGCCGCCGGCAATGCCATCCTCGACCACAGCGTGCCGAGCTCCTTCACCACCCAAGGCTTCCTGACCCCCCACTGGGGCTCGGTCCTGCCCTTCGCGCTCAGCTCCGGCCACCAGTTCCGCCCCCACGCACCGCCCGTGCCCGGCTCCAACGAGCCCTACACCGACGGTCTGGGCAATGTCACCACCAACGATGCCGCCTATAACGCCCAAGTCGATCAGGTTCTTGCGATTAGCACCAACCTGAGCGATCGCGAGAAGGTCATTGCCGAGTACTGGGCCGACGGCCCCCGTTCCGAGACGCCCCCCGGCCACTGGAATGCCCTGGCCCACGGTATCGCCGAACGCGACCACCACACCCTGGACCAGGACGTGAAGTTGTTCTTCGCCCTCAACTGCGCCGTCTACGACTCGGGCATCGCTGCCTGGGACGCGAAACGCGCTTATGACTACATCCGTCCCATCTCCGCCATCCGTCACAAGTACTACGACCAGACCATCCAGGCCTGGGGCGGTCCCAACCGCGGCACCGTCGAGATGCTGGGCCAGGAATGGCGTCCCTACCAGGCGCTGACCTTCGTGACCCCGCCGTTCGCCGAGTTCGTTTCCGGTCACTCGACCTTCAGCGCCTCCGCCGCGGCGGTACTGACCCACTTCACCGGCAGCAACGTCTTCTACGACGGCGTCACCCGCCTGGCCGAAGACTTCAACCGCGACGGCGTGCCCGACCTGCTGGGTCAGCACATCATCGGCAAGGGCGGCAACGGCTTCGAGTCGTCGCCCAGCTCCGTGGTCGTGCTCCAGTGGCCCACCTTCCAAGACGCGGCTGACGAAGCGGGTATCTCCCGTCTCTACGGCGGCATTCACTTCCAGGACGCCGACCGCTTCGGTCGCGCCATGGGCACCCAAATCGGCGATCAGGCCTTTGCCAAGGCCCAAGCCATGTGGAACGGTACGGCCCAATAAGCCCGCTACCCTTCGCGAGGCGGGTGCAGACCCGCCTCGTATTTTTTCCGCATGGCGGCCTAATCGGTGACGATCAGAGTCTTGTCGCCACTTTTGCCGATTCGCTCCCGAATTTTGCGCTCTAATATAATGCAACCCCGTGACGAATCATGGGGATGGGCGGCGCTGGGACCATGGATCTGAAAATCGGTCCGACCCAAGGCATCGTGACCGACAGGGGCCAAATCCATGACATAGGGACCCGTGTTGACGCTGTCGCGCGGCGCTGCAATAGAGTAACGTCCACGGGGAATCGGGCCGATGTTGCGCTCGCCTTCTCGTCTGCCATCGTTGCGGGCGTCGCCCTTGCCTGAGTAACCCGTGGCGACCAGAGCGCCATTGAAGTAAAGACTGCCGGTCGATTGGTGGTAGGTCCAAGACATGGCGTACGCCTCAAGCGGACTGTTGGATCAGGAATTGGGGTTGCGGTCCGCCGATTTTGGCTTTGCGCAGACCGGCCAGGGCGGCTAGTCGCACCGCGTGTTGGGCGGGGAGGAAGTCGGCCGTCTGGCTCCAGAAGTAGAGGTCGAAGCCCAGCGCGCCGTGGTGGATCGCGGCGAAGGTCACCGACGGCTCCGGTTCGATCAAGACCAGGTCACAGTCCTTGGCGGCCGCCGTCAACAACGCCATGATGCGCTCGGGATCGCCATCTGGCGCCACCTGGAAGGTGAGACAGCTGCGCAGGGTACCCGTGCGGCTGTAATTCGTGATCGTGCCATTGGTCACTGTGCTGTTGGGGACGATCAGGATCTCGTTGCTCGGGCTTGTAAGGGTGGTGGTGAAAATGCCGATGTCGATCACGACCCCGGTCGAGCCGCCGATGGTGACCCTTTCGCCGAGCAGGATCGGGCGGAAGGTCAGGATCATCACACCGCTGGCGAAATTGGCGAGGTTGCCCTGCAGCGCCAGGCCGACCGCCAAACCGGCCGAGGCGAAAATCGCGATCAGACTGGTGGTCTGCACGCCCACGGTGGCGAGGCTGGAGATCAGCGCCGCGGCAATCAGGGTGTAGCGCGCCAAGGCCGCGAGGAAGCGCGCCAAGGCTTCGTCCAGTTTGCTGCGCAAGCAGATCTGGTGGGTCAGCGCGGCGACGAACTTGCTGACGATCCAACCGCCGATAAAGATGGCCAACCCGATCAGAAAGTTGACAATATAGGGCTCGAATTGCTGAAGATAGCTGGGCAAATTTTCGAACATGAGGCCTCCGGGAAACGGGTTTGGAGGCCCATCATGCCACGTAAGGCAAAAAATTTACAAGTGCTAAGGCGCAGGAAAGGGCCTGGCCAGCCGCGTGCGCGGGTGGTTCGCGGACATCGACGCCGTCCTCGCTCAGGATTGATCGACGAGGCTGGCAGCCAGCTGGTAGCGCAGCGCCTGGCGCAGGGCGGGTGTGGGTCGAGTGAGATCGGGGGAGCGCACCAGACTGATCAGATTGCGAATCACCTGGACCGGTGTCATCACGAGCCCCAAGGGTAATCCCCACCAGCCGACTAGCGCCGAGAACAGCGTGTCGCCGATGGCCTTCTTGACACCGCAAGCGCGACAGCAGACCAGCGGTCGACTCGACCATTGGGTCATGAGGACAGCGGACCAGACGCGGTAAGAGGTATGGACATCGATAGGGCCACGACCATCACAGCGTGGGCAGGGGCCCTCGTGGACCTCCCGCACGAATTGGTCGACCTGTTCGTCGGGGATTTGCTGGGCGAGACTGGTGAGAAAACTTCTTCGTTGACATTCCGTATTGCAGAAAGACAGGTCTCTTTGCTTTTTTCCGCCAAAAAATATTGTGGCATTGCAGTACGCACATGAGGCCATAAAAACACGCTCCGAAATATAGTTGGTTGAAAATAGCAGGGCAAATACGTGCCCTTAACGAGGGGGGCTTGATAAACAGTCGCGCAGCCGAGAAAAACGGTGCAACGGGTTTGGCAGTTGCTGGCAGTTGGTCGAGGAAGTTGCTCTTTATGCTTCGCATTGCCCGGTTTCACTTATACTTGAGAACCTTGGACGAGCAATGCGCGGAATCGGAGCGGCCTGGGAAGAAGATCAATATGTTCACCTTCACATGATAAAGGTAACGCATCAGGGACACCAAATCAAGCTCCAGGTTTCCATTTTCAGCAACGATGCAGCTCGCAGCCGCGCTTTTCAAGCACCAGCGAGGGTCGTGGCTATCACACCCGCTTGAGCCTGCGAAGTGTTCCGGTCTATGATGGTGGCGCTGTATCTGTGCCCGAGGTGAAGGGTGAAAAGGGTTTCCGTCGCCGACAAACAGGATCGCCAGTTCCGCCTGCGGTGGCGCTTGTTCCTGGGCCTGCATGCCCTGATCGGGATTCACTTGATCGCCTGGTACGCCCTCGACCTCAAGGCGATCGGCGCGATCGACATGCAGGAGCTGTTCCGCCACTTGATCGAGAAGAACGTGTTGACGGTCGGCGCCCTGTTTTTCTTGGCGCTGATCGCCTTTGGCCTGCTGTGGGGTCGGATCTTCTGCGGCTGGTTCTGCCATGTGGGTCAGGTCTACGACATGCTGGCCCATTTGAGTCGACGCTACGGCATCCGCCTGCGCTCCTTTCCACTGCGCTTCGGCCCGTTGATGGCGCTGTTCCTGCTGGTCTGGTACTACCTGCGCGAGTCGCTGGCACAGCGCGGCGGCGATCCGCTGGTGGTCGATTGGAACGCCACCGCCCCCTGGGAGCTGCTGCCGGGTTGGGTCAACGGTACCTTGCTGCTGGCCCTGGTCTGGCTGGTGCTGCCGCTGGTCATGGGTGCGCGCACGTTTTGCCGCAACCTCTGTCCCTGGGGCATCCTGCTGGGCCTGGCCAACCGTTTCGCGCCCTACAAGGTGCGCCGGGTCGGCAACTGCACCAATTGCGGTGCCTGTGGCCCGGCCTGCCCGATGGACATCGACGTCTCCTACCAGATCAATACCGCCTTTCACGTCGCCTCCGCGGCCTGCACGCAATGCCTGCAGTGCGTGGCCTCCTGCCCGACCGGAGCGCTGGCCTTCGCCACCCGCAAAAAGGAGAACCGCGCCACCCGCAAGCTGCCGTTACTGCCTCGCCTCGAACACGTGCCGCTAACCCAGGAATTGGTCTTCTGGGCGTTGGTCCTACTTGCCGGCCTGGTCTACGACGAACTGTATGGGTTGGGCACGTTTCTGGCCTACAGTGTCGCCCTATTGCTGGCCTGGCTGACGGTCCAATGGCCCAGCTGGTGGCGCCAAGCCCGTCGCCGCGGCCTGGCCCTGGGCCTGGCCTTGCTGGCCCTGTGGGGCGTCGTCGCCAAGGACGGCGTTGCCGA
Organism: uncultured Holophagae bacterium; assembly: GCA_964423555.1. Taxonomy (GTDB): domain Bacteria; phylum Acidobacteriota; class Holophagae; order Acanthopleuribacterales; family Acanthopleuribacteraceae; genus CAYRFM01. Next base: position 27,991 of record CAYRFM010000101.1, read on the forward strand.
CTACCACTGGCGGGCCGGCCAGGCGGCGTGGGAGCGCGAGGATTTGGCCGCCGTGCAGGCCCACTACGAGCAGGCCGACGCCCTGTTTTGGCAGACGCCGACGCTGCTGCTCTACCGCCTCTATATCATCTATAAGGCGAGCGGTCAGGAACAGAAACGCCAGGAAATTTACCAGCGCTACGAGACGCGCAGGGCCCGGCTGGGCAAGGCTCCCAAGACGTGAGGATCTGGGACATCGACCCCGGCTACCTGGGCCGTGGCCACCTGCTGGCCGAACACCGCGAGCTGCACGCTTTGGTCGCGGTCATGGACCGCGCGCTACCTGGCTTTGAAAACCAGCCGGAACTGGTGCGCTGGCGGTACTTTCGACCCGCATTGATCGCTCGACACCAGGCCTTGGTACTGGAAATGGCGCTGCGCGATCTGGGCCATCACTCACCCCTGAAACCTGAACCGCCGACGGCGGGCGCCCTGAGTTGGCCCGACGCCTTCGTGACCGCGCCAGGCGAGCAGTTCGCCCTATTGCGAGCGCGCACCGCAGGCAAGCCAGGGGGCCGCATTCCCCTGCCCGCTTCGGCACAGGAACTGTGGGCCCAGCACAAGTACTCGGTCATGGCCCGCGATCCACAGCACGCCAAGACGCTCGGTCGCGAGGTCGCCGCCAAGAGCCTGAGTTTTGACCAGTTAACCCTGGAGCTAGTCGTCCTATTGCGCCAGGCGCCCGCACCGGGCCGCCTGCGCAATGCGATCCAGCACATGTGGGGCTATGTCGCCGACTACGGACAAACGCCGCCCGAGGACCTGCGGGAACTGCTGCTGCTCACCCAGCAGCTGGCACTCGCCCACGGCACGAGCTATGTAACCGCCTCGACCGCGCTCGGCGAATTGGCCCTTTACCTATAACAATCAAGGGGCAAGAGACAAGACGCAAGACCCAAGATCGGCCACAGTCAGGCCCAGGATCTTCACAGGGCAACCGAATGTGGCGCAACTTCCAAATTTGCGCGCTGGCAGACAGGCCCAGGATGCCAAACGGGGCGCAAGTCGCACCAAGGTTTGTAGCGCAAATT
>CAYRFM010000102.1:0-28868 GCA_964423555.1 uncultured Holophagae bacterium
CTCGCGACGGCGCTCCGTTTTGGATGTGCGAAAGTGAGTTATTTCAGGAATGAAAAGAAGTATTTGGGGGCCGCAGTGGGGCCTTGTGGCCGCGCTTGATAGGGGGACGCACTCGGCTTGGACAGCCACCTTTTGTCAAGCAGCGGTTGGACTCTCGAGTGCGAGCTCAGCACGGGCGCCCTGACGCTCGAACGGGACGCCGAATCGCCCGCGGGCCGCGACTGGGACGAACAGGACAGCATTGCCTACTACCAATGCGCCGACTGGCTATTCACGCAAGGTCGCTATCGGATGACGTCCCCCTCCGACGATTTGCAGAATTATTGAATCATTCCACGGGGACGCTCACAGGATTGCTCTCTATTTTCAGATCTCTTTAACTTTCATCTGCCGCCAGGCGCAAGATTGCATCTTGCGCGACAGTCGCTACAACGCCGGCAGGACCTCAAGGTCGCTATCGCATGGCCCCGTGAGCCAACAAGAGCGCCAAGCGAGCCTTGGCGCTCTCAGGTCAACCTGAGTGGCTTATTCGTGAAGCGTATCGACCACGGCCAAGGCCGCCATGTTGACGAGGTCGCGGACCGTGACCAAGGGGGTGACGATGTGGGCCGAGCGGTTCATGCCCATCAAGATCGGACCGATGCTGACGCCGTCGCTGAGGGCCTTGGCCAAACTGAAGGCGATGCTGGCCGCGCCCACGTTCGGCATGACGAGGAGATTGGCGCGGCCGACCAGGTCACTGTCGGGAAAGAGGCGCTTGCGAATCGCCTCGTCCAGGGCCAGCTCTGGCCGCATCTCGCCGTCCACCATCAGCTCCGGACTGGCGGCGCGAATCAGCCGCCGCGCCTGTTGCATCTTGGCGGTCACGGGCGCCTCGAGCGTGCCGAAATTGGAGTTGGCGATCAGGGCCACACGCGGTTCCTCGCCAAAGCGCCGCACGTGTTGGGCCGCAAGTAGGGTGATGTCGCGAATCTCTTCCGCGGAGGGCTCCATCATGACATTGGTGTCGGTGATGAAGGTCGTGCCCTGGCTCGTCAGCAGCACCTGCAGCGCGCCTGGACAGGCTGCCCCAGGTTTTAGGCCGATCACCTGGCGCAACAGGCGCAGGTGGTTGCGGTAGGTGCCGACGACGCCGCAGATCATGGCGTCCGCGTCGCCCAGCAGGATCGTCAGGGCGCTGATGGCCGTGGCGCGGGTGTGGGCCACGAGCGAGGCGATCTCGGGCGAGGTCCCCCGGCGCGAGGTCAGCTGGTAGTAGAGTTTCGCATATTCGTGGACCCTCGGGTTGTGTTCGGGGTCGAGGACACTGACGTCGCGGTCCAGATCGAAACCCAGGTTGAGCCGCGCCATGCGGGCGGCGATGATGTCGCGACGCCCCACCAGGATCGGTTTGGCGAGCCCCATATCGAGCACGATCTGCACGGCCGAAAGCACTCGGTCCTCTTCGCCCTCTGCGAAGATCAGGCGCTTGGGGTTGCGCCGCGCCTCGGCGAAGACGGGCTGCATGACCTGGCCGGACTGGAAAACGAACTGGCTGAGGCGCGCCTTGTACTCCTCCATATCGGCAATCGGGCGGGTCGCCACGCCACTGCGCATGGCGGCGAGGGCGACGGCCGGGGCGACCTCGGTGATCAGGCGCGGATCGAACGGCTTGGGCAAGATATAGTCGCGGCCAAAATTCAGGCTGTGGTCGCCATAGGCCTGGGCGACGACATCGGACTGCTCCGCCCGGGCCAGATTGCCGATCGCATGGGCCGCCGCCACCTTCATCTCCTCGTTGATCGTGGTCGCGCCGACGTCGAGCGCGCCGCGAAACAGGAACGGAAAACACAGCACGTTGTTGACCTGGTTGGGGAAGTCGGAACGGCCGGTCGCCAGAATCGCATCGGGCCGCACGGCGCGCGCCGCATCGGGCATGATCTCGGGGTTGGGATTGGCGAGCGCCAGGATCAGCGGGTTTGGCGCCATTTTCGCGACCATTTCGGGTTTGAGCACATTGGCCGCCGAGAGGCCGAGAAAGACGTCCGCGCCCTCGATCACGTCCGCCAAGGTACGCGCATCCGTCTCGATCGCGTAGCGTTCCTTGTAGGGGTCCATCTCGGCGACCCGGCCCTTGTAGACCACGCCGGCGATGTCGGTGACGATGATGTTCTCCTTGCAGGCCCCCATGCTGACCAATAGGTCCAGACTCGAAAGGGCCGCTGCGCCAGCGCCCGAGGCGACGATGCGCACCTGGTCCAGCCGTTTCTCGACCAGCAACATGGCGTTGTGGAACGCGGCGGCCACACAGATCGCGGTGCCGTGCTGGTCGTCGTGGAAAACAGGTATGTTCATGCGCTCCTTGCAGAGCTTCTCGACGATGAAACACTCGGGCGCCTTGATATCCTCGAGATTGATGCCGCCGAACGTCGGCTCCAGGCGGGTGACGACGTCGACCAGCTTATAAGGATCGTTCTCGGCGATTTCGATATCGAAAACGTCGATGCCGGCAAACTTCTTGAACAACACCGCCTTGCCCTCCATGACGGGCTTGGAGGCGAGCGGGCCAATGGCGCCTAAACCCAGGACGGCGGTGCCGTTGCTGATCACGCCGACAAGATTGCCGCGGGCCGTCACGGACGAGACCTCATTGGGGTTTTCGACGATCAGGTTACAGGCGGCGGCGACGCCTGGCGAGTAGGCCAGGGCCAGGTCGTACTGGTTGACCAGCTTTTTGGTCGGCTGAACGCAAAGCTTACCCGCCGGCGCGCGGCGATGGTACTCGAGGGACATTTCATACAGTTCTTTCTGAGACATGCGATCCCCTTTTCGTCCGTAAAAACAACGTGTCAGTGTAATCCTGAATTAGAGTATAGCGCAACTTACAGGTTTTTAGACGGGAATCGCCCAAGTGATCGCATTGGCTGGTTGGCGCCTCAGGGCGCGGCCTTTTCCTGCTTATAGGCCTGGGGACGCTGCCTGTGATGGTCCGTCGCGTTCTGGTAGGCGAGGGCGACGCGGAGCAGGTCGGCCTCGCCGAACAGCCGGCCCAGGAAGCAGATGCTGGCCGGCTCGTTCGCTGCTGCGAAGCCATCGGGCAGGACGACGCAGGGGTGACCGGTGAGGTTGGTGGCCAACAGACTGTTGCCGCCGAAGCTGGGCGTGACGATGACGTCAAAGGCCGAGAAGGTGCGTTCCATGGCGGCCATCAATTGGCTGCGCAGGCGGTTGGCCTGGAGGTACTCGACGGCGGGAACGAGGCGGGCCTTGCGGAAGAAGTTGGGCCAGGCGTAGCGGATTTGGCGCACCAGCTGGTCGTCGCGGTTGGAGCGGGTCAGTTCGTCGAAGGCGGCGGCCCCCTCGACGCTAATGATCAGGTTCATGCCGTCGACGGGCAGCTCGGGCAGGGCGATCGGGGCAAGTTCCAGGCCCAGGCTGCGCAGGCGCTCGAGCACGGCCTGGTCGGCGGCCTTGCCGTCGTGCTCCTCCTCGAAAGCGGCGGCCAGGTAGCCGACTCGCAGGCCATTGAGCGGCTTGGTCGCATCGTAGGGAAAGGGCGCGTCGCGCACGGTCGCGTCGCGGCCATCGCGGCCGCGAATGACGTCGAAGACCAGCGCGCAGTCGTCGACGCTGCGGCAGATCGGGCCGACCTTGTCCATCGACCAGGTCAGGGCCATGGCACCGGCGCGGCTGACCCTGCCGAAACTGGGCCGCAGGCCGGTGACGCCACAGCGGGTCGAGGGCGAGACGATCGAGCCGTAGGTCTCCGTGCCCAGGCTAAAAGCGACCAGACCGGCGGCCGTGGCGGCGGCGCTGCCGGCCGAGGATCCGCTGGACCCTTGCTCGAGGTTCCAGGGGTTGCGGGTCATGCCGCCGTACCAGACCTCGCCCCAGGCCAGGGCGCCGAGGGTCAGCTTGGCGACCAAGACGGCGCCGGCCGCCTCGCAGCGCGCGACGACCGTGGCGGTGTCGTCGATGATTTGGTCCTTGTAGGGCGTGGCGCCCCAGGTCGTGCGCGTGCCCCTGACGGCAAACAGGTCCTTGGCGCCAAAGGGAATGCCGTGCAGTGGGCCGCGCCAGTGACCCGCGGCCAGCTCGGCGTCGCGCTCCGCCGCCTGGGCCAGCGCGCGCTCTTCCAGCAGGCTGATCACGCATTCGAGCTTGGGTCCATAGGTTTTCAAGCGCTCGAGGTAGAGCTTCGTCAGCGCCACGGAAGTCAGCTTGCGGGCATGGATCAGGGCCGAGAGCTGGCCGACGGTCATGAACGCCAAGTCCTCTTCGTCGACGGGCAGGCTGACCGGGCCGGGTTCGGCAAAGCGCGGCTTGGTCTCTGCCAGCACCGGCATGGTCGCCTGGGCGAAGGGATCGAAATACAGGGCCGGCGGCACCTCGTTGCCCAGCGGAATTTTGCGCATTTGCGCGTAGGTCTGCTGTTGCTCGAAGAGATCGTCGCGCATCAGCTCGATCTCCTGGGCCGTGAAGCTTAGGCCGATCAGCGACGCGGCCGCCTGGATCTGGGCCTCGGTCAGCGGGTTCTCGGGCTTGGTCTCCTGGGCAAACAGGCAGGCGGTCATGGCCGCGACAAGCAGCAGCGATTTCATCTCGTCCTCCGGGTCGATTTGGGCATCAAGATTTGGCGGCGCCCTGGTTGGGGACGGAGACAGGCAGCTTGACGCTGAACGTGCTGCCCTTGCTGAGCTGGCTCTCTACACCGATGCGTCCGCCCATAAGCTGGGAAAAGTGGCGGGTGATGTAGAGGCCCAATCCCGACATCTGGTGGTCCGAGGTGGCGTCGGCCAGACTGAATCCGTCGAAAATATTGTTGATTTGGTCGGTGCTCATACCCACGCCCGTGTCGGTGATCTGGAAATTGATCATGCTCTCGCCACGCTCCTGGGTCCGCATCACGCTGAGGGTGATCAGGCCTTCCTTGGTAAACTTGTTGGCATTGGTGAGCAGGTTGACGAGGATGCCTTGAACCTTCATGAAATCGGCCGTCATCTCGCCAATTTCGTCGGGCAGAAAGCGGACCTCCAGCGTGTTGCCGGTTTTCTTGAGCATCGGCTGGATGTGGTGGAGCACGCCGTTGACCATGGTGCGCACGTCGAACAGTTCGATGTAGAGTTCGGTCTTGCCGCTCTCTAGTCGGGTCAGCTCCAATAAGTTGTTGACCTGGGCCAGCTGCAGGTAGGCGCTGGACTTGATCTTGGCCAGATCCTCGATGCACTGGGCCGGCCTGAAATGGCTGGGATCATAGTCGCTGAGATCTTCCTCGATCAGCTCGGTGAAGCCGATGATGGCGTTCAGCGGCGTGCGCAGTTCGTGACTGACATGGGCCAGGAAGGCGGACTTGGTACGGTTGGCCTCGACCGCCAACTGTTCGGAGCGCTGCAGGGCCGCGAGGCGCGTGCGGTTCAACTGCCGGTACTTGTGGATCGAAAAGCCGCCGACGACCAGACCGACAAACAGCGCGAAATAGAGGATGTAGTAGAACCAGGTCTTCCAGAAACTGCTGGTGACGATGACCTTGAGCGAGGTGCCGGCGGTATTCCAGATGCCGTCGTGGTTGGAGCCTTTGACATTGAACGTGTATTGGCCGGGCTCGAGGGTGTGATACAAGGCGGAGGTGCGGATCTCGGCGTTGACCCACTCCGTATCGACGCCCTCGAGCTTGTACATGTAGAGGTTCTTGTCTGGGTGCGTGTAATCGAGCGCGGCAAAGTCGAACTCAACGGTCTGCTTGGGCGGCTCGATCACGACCTCGGCGCCGTTGGCGAGGTCCCGATGGGTCTCCACGGCGTCGACCTTGAAGCTGGAGATGACGACACTGGGGATGTAGTAATGGTCCTGCACCTCTTCGGGCTTGAAGGCATTGACACCCTCGATCCCGCCAAAGAACAACTCGCCGGCGGGGCTGCGGTAGTAGGACCCGAGGCTGAATTGGGTGGACTGCAGGCCGTCAAAAACGCCGTAGCAGCGAAAGCTTTGCCGGGAGATCGTAAAGCGACACAACCCCTTGTTGGTGCTCATCCACAGCGTGTCGGGACCGCCGGGCAAGATGCCGTAGATGGTGTTGTTGAGCAAGCCGTCCTGGGTGTTGTAGGAAGCGAAGTGCTTGCGGTCGGGCGCAAGCGAGATCAGGCCGCCGCCCAAAGTGCCGATCCACAGCGCCGTCCCGCTGTCGCAGAGCGTGACCACGGAGTTGTTGCGCAGGCCAGGCGGCGCGTCATCACGCAGGTGGTAAGCTTCGAAGTCCTCCTTCTTCTCGCGAAAGCGAAACAGCCCAGCGTGGCCCACACCGACCCACAGGTTGCGGTCAAGATCCTCATAGAGCGTGTAGACGCGACCTGGACCGACACTCTCCGGCTGTTTGGGATCGTTCTTGAAATTGCGGAACGACTTGCCGTCGAACTGGCTGACACCGCGCTGGGTGCCGATCCAGACACGACTGGCGCTATCGGTCAGGATCGCGCTGATGCGCTCGTGGGCGATGCTGCGTTCGTTGCCGGGCTCGGGGAAGAAGCGCGTAAAACTGCGACCGTCGTGCTCCAGGCGGTTAAGGCCCTGAAAGGTGCCGACCAGGAGCCGCTCCTCGTCATCGAAGGCAAGCGCGGTGATGTTGTTGTGCGACAGCGTTCGTTGGTTGGCGGGATCGTGCCGAAAATGGGTATAGCGCTCGCTCGAGCGGTCGAGGCGCGAAAGCCCACTGGAAAGCGTGCCGATCCACAGCGCGCCCTGATTGTCCGTCGTCAGGGCGCGAATGTCGCCAAACGGCAGGCTGTTGGGGTCGTCTGGTTTATGGCTATAGGTACGGAATTTGCCTGGCTTCAGATCCAACTTGCTGAGTCCGCTGCCGCGCGTGCCGATCCAGAGATTGCCCGAGCGGTCTGAATACAGCGCGCGCACGTCGTTGCCGCTCAGGGAATAGCCATCGCGGGGATCGTATTCGTAGGTGCGCACGCTGCCGCTATGACTGTCCATGCACAGCAGTCCCTTGTAAACCGTACCGATCCAAAGGTCGCCATCACTGGACTCGTGCAGAACGTTGACGACGACGCCGCCGAGACCAGCCCCCCGACCGTTAACGGTGGGATAACTGGTCAACTCGAGGGTCTTGAGATCCAGGCTGTGGAGTCCGTCGGCCGTGCCCAGCCAGAGCCGGTTCTCGCCACTGGGCAAAAGGGCGCGGACCGGCAAGTGATTGAGATCGACAGAGCCATTGCGGGCTTCGATGGGTCGGAACTTGCCGCGGTTGGGATCCAACAGGCTCAGGCCCTGTTCGGTCGCCACCCAGACCATGCCATCGTCCTGTTCGTAGACAGACCAGACCCGCGGGTGATTCAGGGCCGAAGGGTCCTTGGGATTGGGCAGGTAGCGCAGGATCTCGGAAGTCTTGAGGTCGAGGCGGTTGAGGCCGGCGTCGAGGGTTCCAACCCAGAGCACGCCGTTGCGGCCCTGGTGCAGGGACTGCACGTAATTGCTGCTGAGGGTGGTGGGATCCTGGGGGTTGTGGGAAAAGCGCACGGAGGTTTCGGTACGGGGATCGAAGCGGTTGAGACCACCGCCCCAACTGCCGATCCAGAGATTGCCGAGGTCGTCCTCGACCATGCTGTTGATGTTGTCCTCGGAGAGCGAGCTTTCGTTGCCCGGCTGCTGGTGGTAGACCTTGAAGCGCACGCCATCATAGCGATTGAGACCATTCTGGGTGGCGAACCACATGTAGCCGACCCTGTCCTGGTGGATGCCGTAGACGGACTTGTGCGACAGACCCTGGTCCAAGTCGACTCTCGAGAAACGCCCCAGTTCTCCGGCGCCGATCCAGGTCGCCAGGCAGATCCACCATGCGAAGCGAAAGGTCTGAATCAGAACTGCCTCCGGACCAAAAACGTGAAAGGCTCGTCCTAAACCTATCATGTTCCTAAAAAGCCAGCAACGGATATTGTCGCAGAGCCAACCACGGCCGCGCCCCGTCGCGCTCTCGAGGCAGGTCATTGGCGACAACTCGCACATTTCCAACATGCGACATGCTTCACCGTTGTCTAATCTGATAATTCCTTATCATATTTTTATGACACATGTCATGTCCTTACGTGACGATTATTACTGCACATAAACATTTTTCTAGGTTACTCTGATGCAAACAGCAAGGATCGATCCCGGACAAAACACAGGGTGACTAGGTCTGGGCTCGAGCTGAGTCCGGTTGGATGACTCTCCCCTGCTGTATCTGCCATTTCAATGACCAGGAGGTCTATCATGGTACATAGACGGGCACGCCTTGCCCTGTCATGGGTCATCGCGCTGTGCGCGATCGGCCTTGTTTCTGCCGGAAATGACGACAACCTTGCCAGGGTTGCCAACTACCTGCACAGCAATGAAGCGAACTTGGGCCTGACCGCCGCCGATATCGCGGAACTCGAGCTCAAGGACGAAGCCACCAGCGCCGCCAGCGGCCTAACCCACCTGTACCTGCAACAGCAACACCAGGGCATCCCCGTCTTCAACGCGATCGTCAACGTCAGCCTCGATCGCGAAGGCAAAGTCGTCCACGCCGGCTCGCGCGCTTTTCGCGATCTGGCCCAACGGGTCAACACGGAACTACCCGCGATCAGCCCTGCCGAGGCTGCGCGTGCTGCCGCCAAGCACTTGAACATCAAGGCGAAAGGCGCTTTTGCCACCGTCGCCGACTTTGGCGGTGCCGTCCGCCATGTCGTGCTCAAGAGCTCGGGTCTCTCCCGTGCCGACATCCCCGCTCGCCTGACCTATTACGCCGTGGTTGGCGCCGATGAGGCGCGCCTCGCCTGGTTGCTCGACATCCACACCGAGGACGAGCAGCACTATTGGCAAGTCCTGGTCGACGCCGTCAGCGCTGCCGTGCTGAACAAGGTCGATCTGGTCGCCAACGACAGCTACCTGGTCTACGCGCCGCCCGTCGCCCACCCCGGCGTAGGCGCCCGCACCACCGAAACCAACCCCGCGGACATCATTCATTCGCCCTACGGCTGGCATGACACCAATGGCGTGTCCGGCGCCGAATACACCGACACCCGCGGCAACAACAGCTTCGCTCAGACCAACACCAGCTACCGCCCCAGCGGCGGTCTGGGCCTCAACTTCTCGTTCCCGCTCAACCTAGCGGTCCACCCCAACACCCAGCCTGACCCCACGGTCACGCAGCTGTTCTACCTCACCAACTTCCTCCACGATGTTCATGCCCGCTATGGCTTCGACGAGGCCTCCGGCAACTTCCAGGAGTTCAACTACACCGGTCTCGGCGCCGGCAGCGACTCGGTCACCGCCAACGCCAACATGACGGTGCTCAACAACGCCACCATGCTGACCCTGCCCGACGGCAGTAACCCGACCATGAACATGTACATCTGGAACGGCAGCGGCGGCCTGCGCCACACGGTCTTCGACAGCCTGATCCCGATCCACGAGTTCGGCCACGGCGTCTCCAACCGCCTGACCGGCGGCGCGTCCACGACCAGCTGCTTGAACCAGGCCCAATCCCAATCCATGGGCGAGGGCTGGTCCGACTGGTGGGGCCTGGTCATGACCGGTCTGCCGACGGATGTCTCGACCGACGCCCGCGGCGCCGGTGTCTGGGTCACCAACTCGGCCGCGGGCATCCGCGTCTATCCCTACTCCACCAACATGGCCGTCAACCCCCTGACCTACGGCGATATCTCCAGCCTGACCGTGCCCCACGGCGCGGGTACCGTCTGGGCGACCACGCTCTGGGACATCTACTGGTCCCTGGTCGACGCCTACGGCTTCGACAGCAACCTCTACAGCGGTACCGGCGGCAACAACGTCGCCCTGCAGCTGGTCCTCGACGGCCTCAAGTTGCAGCCCTGTAACCCCAGTTTCCTGGATGCCCGCGACGCGATCCTCCAGGCAGACATCAACGACTACGCTGGCGCCAACCAGTGCCTGCTGTGGGAGGCCTTCGCCCGCCGCGGCATGGGCTACAACGCCTATGACGGCGGCAGTGCCAGCACTACGGCCGTGACCGAGGACTTCACCGTGCCCCCGACCTGCAATGCCGACGCCTACATCGAAGACACCCCCTACGATTGGCTGGGCCTGCCGGACCAAGGTCACGAGCCCGAACCCAACATGGCACTCGCGGCCATGTGGAAGAGCCGCCACATCTGGGTGCGCAACATCAACGACGGCATCTACAGCCACCAGAACCCCGAGTTCGGCCAGACCAACTACGTCTACGCTCGCCTGAAAAACAGCGGGCCAGGCGTCAGTCCGGCCCACGTCGTCTCTGGCCGGGTCAGCTTCTGGTACGCCAACGCCAGCTCCGGCCTGACCTGGCCGACGAACTGGACGATGTTCGCCCAGATCCCGGTCGGCAACCTGGCCGCCTACGCCAGTCGCGACGTGGTCGCGCCCTTCAACCCGCCCGGCTCCGGCCACTACTGTCTGACGGCGATTTTCGAATCGACCCAGGACCCCCTGGCCGCACCGCTTGGGCCCAGCATCGACATCAACACCCGCGCCAACAACAACGAGGCTTGGCGCAATACCAACGTCGTCGATCTGTTGCCCAACTTCACCTCGGTGGTGCACGGCATCGTCCGCAACATCTTCCACCTCAAGTCCGAGATCCGCCTGCAGTTGCGCCTGAGCGACCGCCTCATCGCTGGCCCGCTCAACAAGTACGTCGACGTGCGCATCCACCTCACGGAACGCATGGTCGATGCCTGGCGCCAGAACGGCGGCAGACTCGAGGGCCTGAGATACGAGGGCGGCACGACCTTCATCGTCACCGACCTGACCCGCGCCTACCTGGACGGCATCACCATGGACGCCGACCAGGAGGACGACGTCAAGTTGACCTTCGACATGATCAACCCCTTGCCGCAAACCTTCCACCTGGACCTGGTCCAATGGCAGGACGGCAAGGAGGTAGGCGGTATCGCCTATGAGGTTCGCGAAGGCAAGGACACAACCAACCAAACCCCCAAGTAAACACTGACCCACGCTGACCGCAACCGCGGTCGGCCTTTCGGGCCGGAAGTTCCCACGCTTCCGGCCTTTTTTGTGTCCCGATTGAACGGCACTGGCCCGCCTGTCGCCAACCATGCTATGGTAGGGCCGCCAGGAGGAAGCATGAGCCACGAAGTCGTGAAACGCTTGGTCGAGATCTTTGGCGCCAACCTGACGCCCCAGCGCAAGGCGCTGTTTTTCCAGGTCTTGGCCAACCGCACCCGCCACCTGCGGCTGGTGCTCGACGGCGTCGAGAACGTCGGCGACGCCTGCGCGGTGATGCGCTCCTGCGAGTGTTTCGGCGTCCAGTGCCTGGACCTGATCGGCACCGCCGAGTTTCGCCCCAATCGCGGCATCGCGGTCGGCGCCTCGAAGTGGCTCGATCTGGCGCACCACCCCGATGACGGCGGCGCCCTGTTCCAAAAGCTCGCAGGCCAGGGCTACCGCCTCGCCCTTCTGACCAGCGACCCGGAGGCCACGCCGATCCACCAGGTCGCGCTGGCGCAGCCCCTGGCCCTGGTGCTCCCCGGACCCGCGGGTTACGGCACGACCACAACCGCGTCCGCGCAGCTGCGCCTGCGCCTGCCGACCGTGGGCTTCACCGACAGCTTTAACCTTTCCGTTACCGCGGCGCTGTGTCTCTCAAGCCTCGGCGGGCGCCTGCGCGCCTCCGCCCTGCCCTGGCGCTTGAGCGAGGACGAGACCCTGGAACTGGCACTGGAGTGGATGCTGACCATGCCCAAGCGGCTCGCGCCCCATGTGCAACGGGCGATGGCGGAGCTGAACCTGGACCGCGCGACACTCGCCAGCCTGGTCAGTCCGCGGGCGCGCCGCCTGATGTTCGGCTGATCAGCGGAAGCGCCGCGGGTCGATCTGGTACTTGCGCATGCGGCAGCCGATCTGGCGCTCGGTGATGCCCAACAGGCGCGCCGCCGAGGCCATGTTGCCGCGGGTCTCGATGATCGCCTCGCTGATCAGCTCCTTCTCGCGGCTGTCGAGGATGACCTGGAGCTTGCCCTCTGTTCGCGTGTTGCTGGTGCTGGCCGTCTGCATCGTCGCCGGCAGGTCGCTCTCGTTGATGACCGGTCCCGATGCGACCAAGATCGCGCGCTCGATGCAGTTCTGCAACTCGCGCACATTGCCGGGCCAGGGATAGGTCATCAGGGCGTTCATGGCCGGCGTGGTGATGCGGCGGATCTGCTTGGCCGAGCGGGCGTTGTGAAGATCGACAAAATAGTCGGCCAGGGTCAGGATATCCTCCTTCCGTTCCCGCAGCGGCGGGATGTGGATCGGGAAGACCGCCAGCCGATAGTAGAGGTCCGGACGAAAACTCTCGGTCGTCATCAAGCTCTCGAGGTCGCGGTTGGTGGCGGCGATGATGCGCACGTCGACCTTGATCGGTTCCTCGCCGCCTACCCGCACGAACTCGCGCTCCTGCAGCACGCGCAGCAGGCTGACCTGCAAACTGGGCGAGAAGTCGCCGATCTCGTCGAGGAACAGCGTGCCGCCGGAGGCCTGCTCGAAACAGCCGCGGCGCTGGCGAATCGCGCCGGTGAAGGCGCCGCGCTCGTGGCCAAATAGCTCGCTCTCGAGCAGGTTGGCGGGCATGGCGCCGCAGTTGACCTTGACGAACGGCTTCTTGGCGCGGCCACTGCCGTAATGGATCGCCGCCGCCACCAGCTCCTTGCCGACGCCGCTCTCGCCGCGCAGCAGGACGGTCGTTTCCGTGCCGGAGACGAGGCCAATCTGCTGGTACAGATGGCGCATGGGCTTGCTGTTGCCGATGATGTTGTTGGGCCGCCGCTTTTCCTGTAACTGGTTGAGCAGGCGAGATTTTTCCTCTTCCATCTGGCGGAAGCGCACCGCCCCTGCGATCAGCGAGGCGACGATCGCGAAGACGGTTGCCACCTCATCGGCTTGGCGCGGTTCGGCACATTCCCACAGCGCGCTGAACGTGCCCACGACCTTGTCCTCGAGCTTGACCGGCACGCACACGAAGGCCGGCCGGTTGAACAATTTGAGCGACTGGGTGCGGTCCAGGTAGCCGCTGTCCTTAGAAAAATCGGTGATCGCCCGCGGCACGCCGCTTTCGGCGACCTTGCCAATCACGCCCTCGCCTACCGTGTAGCGCGCCTGTTTGAGGCGTACCAGCTCCTGCGGGCTAGCGTGGTGCAAATCGACAAAACATTCCTGGATATCGATCTGTCCCGTGTCGCGATTAATCAGGCCCACCGTCAAGCGCGCCTTGTCGAGCAGGGGCCCAATGACTTCGAGCACCGGCTGGATAAACTCGGCGCGGTTTTGGGCATGGTCCATGATCTGGCTGATGGCGTATAACAACTCGATTCCGAACTCGCGCGATCGATACTTCATCCGCCAACCAACCTCACCCGCATCAGGTTGGCAAAAGGCTAACACAGGAGCCGCATAGTGCGCAATCGCAGCCCCGCGAGGGGCCGCGAGGGGCTCGAGGCACAGGCCTCGAGCTCAGCCTTGTTAATTGTTGCGCAGGAACTTGACCAACTTGTTGGTGAACTTTTCGGGCTCTTCCCAATAGGCGCCGTGACCGATGTTCTGCAGCGACTCCAATTGACTGTTGGGGATGGTCAGCAAGTCCTGCTGGTCAACCCAGGGGAAGATGTCGTCCGCTGTCGCCCAAACGATCAGAGTGGGATGCTGGATCGAGGTGATTTCGGCGCGATAGTCGGGTTTGCTCAGACCTGACAGGGCTTTTTTCCAGACAATCAAGGGCACCTTGAGGGTCTCGACAATTTGTGTGGCGAAATATTCGGGATCGTACTTCTTGTGATAGCTGGTGATTTGGGCGTCAATCGCCTCTTGCTCGGTGACAGGATCGTGGAGTGTGTCCACATAGGGTCCAAAGCCCTCGACGATAACCGCATTGCCCTTAAGATTGGCGCCGGTGTCGACCAGAATCAGGCGGCGAACCCGATCGGGATAGTCGAGCACAAAGCGCTGGGCGATGACGCCGCCCATCGAATGGCCGGCGATATCCGCCTTGGCGATGCCTTGCTGATCCATAAAATCCAGCAGATCCTTGGCGAAGTCGGACATTTCATAGCCTTCATCCGGTTTACTGGTGTCGCCATGGCCGCGATGACTCACGGCATAGATGTGGTAATCGTCAGGCATCAGCGACATGACGTCGCTCCACACAAACCAAGAGTCAACATAGCCGTGGAGGAAAATAATGACGTTGTCGCCCGAGCCACGCTCGGCATACTCCATCGCAACACCGTTTTTCAGACTGGAAAATTGTTCTGTCTTGATCCCGGCATTCTTCGCCACACCACTGCTCTGGCTATTCGGTTTGACGTAATCTGGCGATTTCAACTTGGCAACATTTCTCATTACACGCTCCTTTTGCGCTTTGGGTTGCAGTCCGCACAGGGACCGCACCATGGGTAGGGCACAGGTTCGCACCTTTCCACGCGCTGGAACTCGTCATTTTGTCCAGGCCTGCGGCGAAGGACAATCACCGACCATGTCGGCGCAAAATAGCCAATTCCAGTAAATTATCGATCCTGTACCGCGAACACAGATTGAGGTATCGGCTCATTCCGAAAAGGGTTTAGCGGGATTTTAAAGAATTATGTGATTGCACCGTCAAGCCGAATACCCACAGACAGGTAAGGCAGCACCACAAATAAAAAACACAAGGCAACCTCACTCGAAAAGAGAAAGCGGGCCTTGCGAAAAGAAGCGCATGGAGCAGACTGAATCAAGCTTGTATTCAGCGGATCCGGCGAAAGCATCCGTCCCAATGGGTGCGCGACCACAGCGTAAGTGGATAGCGCAGGTAGATTTTGGCAAGCTCCCAGCCCTTCAGGACTTGCGTGTCCTCATCCTCGCCATAGGACCACCAGACCCAATAGGCCCGTCCCTGTACCAGCTCGCGCGGTACCAAACCCCAGTTGCGGCTGTCGTAGCTCTGGTTGCGGTTGTCGCCCATCATCAGATAGAAGTCGGGGGGGATCGTCTGGCCGCCCGTGCTGCGCAGGCGCTCGACGAGGCGCCGGTAGGCGCGAGGGTCGCGACCGGCGTACTCGTCTTTGAGCATGCGCTCCGTATGGTCGAAGATCGCCTGCAAGCTGATATTCTCGTGGGGGCGATCGAGCGCCTGGGCCAGCCCAGGCTTGATCAGAAAAAAATCGGCGGGCAAATAGCCGAGCTCGGGGTCACGACGGGAGAGCTGCCGCTGACGGCTGCGATAGAAAGCATAGGGTTCGTCAAGGGCTTGACCGTTGATCCTGATTTGATCGTCGACCAGTTCGAAGCGGTCACCTGGCACGCCGATCAGGCGTTTGATCCAGATCTGGCGCACGTCGCCTGGCCACTTGAAGATCACGACATCGCCGCGACGCGGTTCCCGCACCGGCATCAGCCCGAGATCGCGGCGAAACAGACATTTGTTGGCGGTGATGTGGTCGCCAATCAGCAGCGTGTTCTCCATGCTCTGGGTCGGGATCTTGAAGTTCTGGAAGACAAACGTGGCCACAAACAGAAACAGCGCGCCGCCCCACAACCCTGTGGCCAGATAGTCGCGCAAGCCAGCCAGGCCGCCAGCTTGGGCCTCTGCGGGCGGCGTCGTAGCTTGACCCTCGTCGTTGGCCGTCATCAGCGGTCCGGCGGCGGAGGTTGCGCCGCCGGTTGGGGCGGCGCTTCGGTCGCGACCGGACCAGGCGTGCTCGCAGGACTTGGATCGGGTGCCGGCGCGGGCACCTGGACAGGCGTCAAGGTCGCGGGCTGTGCCTGGATCACGCGGTAGCGCACGCTTTTGCGCGTCAGCGGGAACTCGATATCGATATGACCGAGGAAGGTCTCGGCCACGTCCCCTTGAATCAGGATGTGAACCTTTTCGACCTTGGGGAAATTGGTGAAAACCGCTTGCAGCAGACTGGAAACCATATAGGCCTCGTCCGTCGCGCCGACGTTCAGCTTGCCCAAATAGTCCGCTGAAAAGTCCAGAACCGCCAACGGGCCCGTGATGAAGGCATCCCGCAGCCTCGGGTTCGTAGGCCAGATCGGCAGGCCCTCCCCTGTTTCCGGTGCGCGCCCCAGTTTGCCGATCAAACTGCGCAGCTCCTCGGCCGGGTTCACCGAAGTCAGGACCCGACAGCTGGCCGGGACCAGGGCATCCTCGCTCGGGTGGCGATAGTAGAAGGTGCCAGCGTGGTAGGTGTGCTCGGCACTTTCAACTTCGACCGGCTCGCTGAACAGCTCGCCCGGCGCCTCGGTGATCTCCTGAGTGGGCGCGGCAGCTGGTGGCGCAGGCGGCTTGCCGCAGCAAATCAACAGCACCAGAGGTAAGCAGGCAAGGTGTTGGAAGGGCTTCATTCGGTATCAGCCTTGGCGCGTTTGCGCACATCCTCGTCGAATCGGCGCACCGCTTTTTGAATCGCATCCACCAGCTTTTCGCGGAACTCACCGGTAAAGAGGCGCGCCTCCTCGGCGGGGTTGGAGATAAAGCCGACCTCGACCAGGACGGCCGGCATGGTCGCACCCTTGAGCACCTTGAGCGAGGCCTGTTTGACACCGCGGCTGGGGATATCGCAAGCCAGGTTCAGATTGTCCTGAATGTGCTTGGCGACGATCAGCGAGTCTTCGGCGGATTTGGCCTGAGCCGCGTCCCAGAGAATCAGGGTCAAGTCGTCCTCGGGCAGCTTGGCTCCGTTGTCGCTCTCCTGATAGTGGGGGTCGGGCACGTCCGCATCCATGGAGAGGTAGTAGGTCTCGCTGCCCATGGCGCTGGACAAAAGGGTTGCATTGACGTGGACCGAGATCAGCAGGTCGGCATTGAAGCGGTTGGCGATGGCGGTGCGCGTTTTCAGCGGGATCAGGGTATCCTCGCGACGGGTCAGCACTACCTCGTAATCGGGTGTCAGCGCCTTCTCCAGGCGCAGGGCCAGGTCCAGGGCGACATCCTTTTCCTGCAGGCCCGTGGGACCGACCGCGCCCTTGTCGACGCCACCATGACCGGGATCGATGGCGATCCGGGCAATCTTGCGGTGAGCGCCTTGTTCCTTGTTCTTATCGCCCTTGACGGCCTTGAAGTCGCCGGTGAACTTGATCACCGTGCGCGGGTTTTCCGGGGCGAAGGGCTCGACAAACCATTTCTTGGCCTCGGGCGCCAGGACAAAGAGGATTTCGGTCGAGCCATCGGGTAGGTCGCTGAAAACCTGGACCTTCTCGATCGCCTCGGTGTCTTCATAGGCGCTGCGGTCCAGCTGAATCGACTTCTCCTTGATGCGCAGGACCATTTTGCGGCCCTCGACCTTGATCGTCGGCTTGCCAACGGCGTCGGAGTAGACCAGTATCAAGCGATAGCCGTCGTCCAAGCGCCGGCTCCGCAGCTTGACCACCAACTCGCGGGAAAGCGGCAAGTGCAGGCTTCGCGTTGATTCGTCGTAAATCAGGGCACGGCCCAGAAGATCGGAAAAAATCTCGCTGAGCATGTCGACCCGCGCAAAGTATTGACCGTCCTTGAGCCGCAGTGGGAAGGGCGCGTCCTTTTTGTTGAAGCGGGCCAGGCCCGCCTCGAGGTCGATCGCCAGCTTGCGCTTGTTGATTTCCACCTCGATCTGCTTGTCCCGTACCTGGGGTTCCGCGCCCAGCCCGCGCAGGAACTGGAAAAAGTTGACGTAAGGTGGGTTGACGTAGGGCAGGGCCTGCAGTTTGATCGCGTCCTTGCCGTGAAAAAACGTCACCTCGTCCGCCAGCGCCAACGACGCCAGAACCAGACTTCCTAACAAAATGATCAATTTCAAGAACCTTGCTCCGCTCGTGACGAATGGTCGCACCGCGCCTGGTGCCGGGATTCTAGCACAGCCACACGGATTGGTCACAGGTCCAACTTTGCCCTGGGGTCCGGTGACCCTTGGTTATCGTATTCCTTTGCCGGGCAAACAAAAAGGGCCCGCGCAGGGGCCCTTTCCGGAATCACCGGTAGGTGATTTTCAAGTCCACGCCCGAGAAATCGCTTTCTCCGCGGATGCAGATGAACCAGGTTGAACCACCCGCACTTTTGATGAGGCAACTGCTGTCGCCGTCATCGCGGCGGGTGCGACAGTCGTAGTCGTCCTCCGTGGGTTCCGCGCCCTTCTTGAGGAAAAGATCGAATTGCCCCTCGCCGCCGATCAGGATGACCTCCAGGTCCTTGGCGCAGGCTGGCACGGTGATCTTATAGCTCAAGCAGTCGCCCTTCTTGCCGGCCAGCCGCTCGTAGACAGCGCTGAAGGGTGGGCAGGGCTCAGGCGGCACACAGTAGGGATAGGGACTACCCGGGAAGTACTCGCCGGTGCTGTAGTAGATTTGTTCACAGGGATTGACTGGCGGATTTGGTGTGGGCACGATATCGCCGGGGCCGGGATAGCAGGGCGCGGGCGTACCACAGGGAATCGTGCCGGGACAGCTGCCGTAGGTCACCACCACCGCGAATGGTTGGGCGATATCGGAGAAGACCGAAGTACCCAAGACATCCACGACGATCGAGAACGTGGCCGGCAGGGTGGTTTGGATCGGGATCAGGATGTCCTCGACGTTGTTGACCCCGTCGAACAGGCCGTTTTGGCGGTGGCGGGCATTGCCCTTGTATTTGACGCCGTTGAACTTGACCTGCAGGTCCAGGTCGTTGACGAGCGCCTTGCCCGCCGAGAGCGCCATGGCCTCGTCGGTCCAGGCCAGCGTCACCCGCAAAGAGTTGCAGGGCGCGTTCTGCCAGGGGTTGGGCATGGAAACAGTTCGCGACCACTTTTCCCCGGTTTGCAGCTGGGTGGTGGCGTCCTGGTAGAGTTTGACCTCGCGGTAGCCGTTGGGGTCGAGCACGCCTTCCAGCACGGGGCGTCCATAGCCCTGGTCGAAGTTGGGATAGCTGTCCGCGGGCAGGCCCGCCCCGGCATTGCCCAGAAAGCCTGAGGCGTCGGCCTCGTATTGGGTGGCGTTGACCAGCATCGCCTTGATCAGTGCCGAACTGGGTGGCCCCAATAGCGCGGGTCCTGCATACAGCCCCTTGTTGAACCAATCGCGGATCAGCGCGACCGCGCCGGCGACGACCGGCGCCGCATGGCTGGTCCCGTACCAGGTCCAGTAGGCGTTGTTGGCGTATTGATCCGCCGTATCGATTCCGCTGCCGACGGAGACCAAATCCGGCTTGATGCGACCGGTGCCGGGCCCGTCGTTGGTAGGTCCGCGACCCGAGTAGGAGTACATCACGTTGCGTTCGGCGCCGTTGCGATGGCCACCGACGCTGATGCCGTTTTTGGCGTGGGCCTCGTCGGATAAGGAGCGCGGCTGATAGGTCACGTTGGGCGGCGAGGTCTGGTGATCGCCACCATAGTTGCCAACGGCAAAGATCTGCACGCTGTCCTCAAAGTCGGGATCGTCGCAGAACTGGTCGATCAGTTGGGTGCGGAAGGAATAGGTACCACCGTTAAAATTGGTTTCGGAGTTGCCATGGCCCCAACTGGAGTTCTGAATGCGCGAACCCTCGTTATAGG
Source organism: uncultured Holophagae bacterium (assembly GCA_964423555.1). GTDB lineage: Bacteria > Acidobacteriota > Holophagae > Acanthopleuribacterales > Acanthopleuribacteraceae > CAYRFM01. The sequence continues at coordinate 19,500 of CAYRFM010000102.1, forward strand.
CACGCAGGAAGACCTCCGTGATCCAGTCCTCGGGCAGAGCCACGTCATCGACAGCATTGCCGATATCCTGCATGATCAGCCGTGCCCCCACGGCCAATCCATCCTGACCGTTGGCGAAGCCGTAGCCACCGCTGACGGGGCCGATGCGATCGCCCAAGGCGCTGCAGGCGACCGCGCTGCCGTGTCCGGAATCGTCGCCCAGGACGCCGAGACTACCGGTGGGCACATAGTTGAAAAGTACCTTGGGCAGGCCCAGCGAGGTGCCGACGAACACTTCGTGCGTGGCCCGGATGCCCGAGTCACTGATGGAGATGATTTCCGTGTCGCCGTTGACGCCCATGGCATAGATGGGGTGGTAGAACGACTGATTGGCGGCCAGCGCCATGGAATCCGTTTGCACCAGCACGCGCATTTTGTGGTTGTAGGTATTGCCCGGATCGTAGTCGTCGACCCATTCGACCTCGGGGTAACTGGCGGCCACCAACGCCAAGTTCTGATCCAGCGAGACGCGAATCAAGGTGCGCCCGTAGATCGTGTAAACTTGGTAGGGGAAGCCGACGCCATTGAGCACGCTTTGCAGGCGCGCGGGTGAGAAGCCAGCATAGAGCAAGATCTCCATCTCGGTGAACTGGCTGGGGTTGCTGGTGCCGATCCGCGGCACGATGCGGTGCACGGGATCCAGATACATCACGCCAATCACGAACGGCAGGCTCTGGACGGCGGCAAGCTGGTTGATCGGCAGATGGATCACGGCGCCGTAGGGCGGAACGAAGCCGACGATGACGGCCCCCTGAGCCTCCAATTGGGCGGTCCAGGCGGGCTGCCAGACGCCGGCGGCGGCCACCACCAGCGGGTGGGACTCGCCTGGGAAGGCGTTGATCAGCGAGTGGGTGCTCACATTGATCGGTGCGGCCGTGGGGTCCAAGGAGAGCCGACGCAAGTGGGCGTTCTTGGGTCGATCGAGGTCGTGGAGGCTGATGCCGGTCAGCCGCAATTGGCTGAGGGCGGTGGGCGTGGCGGCAATTTCCGCGCCGCTGGTGAAGGTGTTGAGAATCGTGATCCCTGAGGCATTGAGCAGCGTCCATTCGGACGGTTCGGGGAACACCATGGCGCGTTCAGTCTGGTTGCTCGGCGCCACCACCACGGGCGTGGCGGGAACCTGGGCCGAAGCCGAGCCGAAGCAGGCGCACAACAGCAGCAGAACGAGAGCCTTGCCTCCGATGGGACTGAGAACAGGCAGGGTCAGGCGTTGAAAGAGCATAATCCTTCTCCTTGTCGGTAAAGTCGTCGCCGACAAAGATTCGCGACTGTTGGGACTACCTATTCACGGCACGCAGCAATTGACGGGTAAAATGATGCATCCAAGTAAAAGCCAAGTACACGGCAGGTATTTTGGCTACAGTTTTGAGAATCTGTCGGGACGTGCGGAGATTCTAGCACCGAATTCAAGGAAAAATTGACCTTGTTTCGCTGTTTTGGGATTTTTCCCAGAAAAAGTGATCAGGATCGAGCTGCGAACATGGCCCAACGAGCCTGGTCCGACAGGCGTAACGGGCCTGTCAGAACGTGAACGACACCCGGCGGTTGCGCGACCAGGCGGCTTCGTTCTCGCCGGTCTCCAATGGGCGCATCTCGCCGTAGCTCATGGTGCGCATGCGGTTCTCGGCCACACCCAGCTGAACCAAATAGCGGCGCACGGACTGAGCGCGGCGCTCGCCCAAGGCGAGGTTGTAGTCCTCGGTACCGCGCGTGTCGCAGTGACCCTCCAGCAGGACTACCAGGGAAGGATTGCGTTTGAATTCCTCGGCGTGGTCGGCCAACTCGCGCTTGGCGGTCTCGCTCAGGACGTCCTGGTCGAACTCGAAGAAGATCGGCGGCCAGTCAAGGTCGACGTTGCCGCGATTGGAGAAGTCCTCCAGCGTGTCGCCCGCGCCGACGCCCGTACCGTCCAATTCGCCCAACTCGTCGGAGGTGACCTGTTCCTCCTGCAAATCCGAGCCGGCGTCGCTGGCGTCGCTGTCGCCGGCTTTGCCGCCATCGTCGTAAACAGTGCCGCCCGCAGGTTTGAGATCGGGCAGGGGCCGCGCGGCCGGTTTCGATTGGCAGGCGGCAAGGGCCATCAACAACACAACTGGGACCGTCCAACGAACCAGGTTCCGCATAGTTCCTCCACCGGGATAGATCGCGCCATTTCGACACAGGCGCCATTCATGATGGCGTCCAGTTTCACCGTTGGATTATGACGCGATCTCGCCCACCTTGGTTTTAATTTTTTTAGAACAAGGGATTTTGATCACAAAAGCCGGATTCGGCAACGACCTCGGGGTTGGTACGCCCCTTGCTCTATCCTTCCCTTGGGTCGCCAAGCCATAGGGACTGCGAGGTTTTTCGCAATTCCGGACGCCAATTGTGGGCCGCTACCCTGCGCCAGGCGCGTAAGTCCATGCATCCTATGGATTGACCCCCCAACGACATCAGTGATAAGTTAAGGACCAATGGTCCGACTTCGACCGGCAAGGAGCGTGAAATGACCGCAAAAATCGTGATTCCCCTGGTGCTCATCCTGGCGGCGGCAGGCTTCCTAGCCAGCACCAACCTCAGCAAGGCCAACTACTTTTACAGCCTTCGCGACCTGCCGGCACAGGGCGATCCCGTCTTTCGAAACGCGCTCAAGGTCAAAGGCCGCATTGTCGCGGGCACCATACAAAAGGATGTCCGGCCCGTCAAATTCACGATCGAGGACGCAGGCAAACTGCTCGACGTGCGCTATGTCGGTGACGAGCCCCTGCCCGACATGTTCAAGGACCACGCCGAAACCGTCGTCGAGGGCATGATGAATGCCGACGGCTCCTTTGAAGCTATGCACGTCCAAGCGAAGTGCGCCTCAAAATACGAGGCCCTGGTGCCCGAGACCACCGAGGCTCAGTCGGCGCCGGCCTCGGCCCCGGAGACCGCGACTGCGACCGCCATGTGAGCGACCTCGCCACCCTTTTCCGACCCGCTTAACCTGGAGTGAAACATGTCGACCCTCGGCAACTTCTCGCTGATCTTTGCCCTGGCCCTGGCGATCATCGGCACCCTTTCTGCCCTGCTGGCGGCCACGCTCGCACGGGAACGCTTCCGCATCGTCGCCCTGCGCGCTTTTTCGCTCTCGGCCGTCTCGACCTTGCTGGCGGTGGCAAGCCTCGGCGCCCTGCTCCAGCGCGACGAGTTCAACAACGTCTACGTCTTCGGTCACAGCAACCGCGCGCTCGATGGGATTTTCAAGTTCACCGCGATTTGGGCCGGCAGCGCCGGCAGCTTGCTTTGGTGGACTCTGATCCTCGTCGTCTACGGCGCCATCTTTCTGCTTCTGACCCGGCGCCAGCCGCGCCTGATGACCTCCTGGGCGATGTTCTTCATCGGCCTCAATATGATCTTTTTCCTGATCATCAACAACATCGTCGCCAACCCCTTCGCCAGCTGGGAACAGATGAACCCGAGCGGGCCCACGCCCTTCATGCCCGGCGATGGCCGCGGTCTCAACCCCCAGCTGCAACACTGGGCCATGATCATCCACCCACCGCTGCTCTACACCGGCTACATTGGCTTCCTCTTCCCCTTCGCCCTGACCCTGGGCGCGCTGATCACCCGCATGGAGGGCCGCGAATGGCTGCCGACCGTGCGCCGCTGGGCGCTCAGCGCCTGGCTGATCCTGGGCGTCGGCATCGTCCTCGGCGGCGGCTGGGCCTATATGGAGCTCGGTTGGGGCGGCTACTGGGCCTGGGACCCGGTTGAAAACGCCTCCTTCATGCCCTGGCTCTTGGCCACCGCTTTTCTGCACTCGCTGATGGCGCAGGAACGGCGCGGCATGTTCAAGCTCTGGAACGTCGCCCTGCTGGTCGGCTCCTACCTGATGAGCCTGTTCGGCACCTTCATCACCCGCTCCGGCCTGATCTCCTCTGTCCACGCCTTTGCCGAGTCTTCGATCGGCAACTACTTCATCGTCTTCATCGGCATCCTCTCCGTCGTCGCCATCGCCGTGCTGATCTGGCGCCGCGACCAGCTCTCCGACGACAACGCCTACGTCAGCTTTACCAGCCGCGAGGTCAGCCTGCTGTTCAACAACGTGCTGTTCGTCTGCATCACGCTGCTGATCCTGATGGGCGTGCTGTTCCCGATGATCCACGAGTACCTCTACAACACCAAACGCGAGCTGCGCCACGGCTATTACAACCTGGTCGTGCTGCCGTTCTTCATCGGCATGATCCTGCTGATGGCGCTCGGACCGGTCCTGACCTGGAAGCGCACCTCGGCGCGACTGCTGCGCGAGCGTTTCCTCTGGCCCGCCCTGGTGATGCTGCCGATCGCTGCCATCACCGCCTACTTCAGCCGCAAGGCCGGCGCCAGCTGGTATCCCACCTTCACCTACCCGGTCCTGGCCTTCTTGTTCCTCACCGTGTTGGGTGAGTTCTGGTCCGCGATCAGCGCCAGGGCCAAGCGCGCCTCGCAAAACTTGGCGGCGGCGCTGATCGATGTCGTCGCCATGAACAAGCGCCGCTACGGCGGTTACATCGTCCACCTGTCGGTCGTCCTGATCGCACTCGGCATTTCCGGCGCGGCCTTTAACCAACAGGCCAAGGAAGATCTGGGCATCGGCGAGTCGATGTCGGTCGCCGGCTACAGTTTCATGGTCGAGAACATCACCACCAACCGCAACGACAACTTTCAAAGCATGACCGCGACGGTCAATCTCATGCGGAACGGCAAGGTCATCAACGTCTTCCATCCCGAGCAGCGCTTTTACTTCGCCTCCGAGTCCCAGGCCAGTGAGGTCAGCATCGGCACCACGCTGCTGCGCGACTACTACATCGTCCTTGCCGGCCCGGCGGAGAAGTATTCGCCCGAACACCCCATCTGCACCTTCCACGTCTATGTCAACCCCCTCGTGATCTGGGTCTGGCTGGGCACGCTGCTGATGATCGCCGGAACGGGCATCGCCATGGTCCCCGACCGCCTGACCCGCCGCGCCGAGGCGCGCGAATCGCTGCCTGCCGGAGAGTTTGCATGAGTCTGACCCCCAACATCCAGCTGCTGTTCTATGTGGCGGGTTCGATCTTCGTGCTGTTTTGGATCGCAGCGCCGCTGGTCGGCCCTCGCCGGCGCCAACGCGCGGGCGCCGACGCCCTGCAGGACGAGCGCATCAAGGCCCTGTTGCTGGCCCTGAAGAAGTTGCACAACGGGCGCGAGCAGGGCAGCGAGGACGACAACGCCAACATCGAGAACCGCCTGATCCTCGAACTGGCCCGTCTCTACAACAGCCTGGGCATTTCACCCAGCCAGGCCGGCGACGACCATGGTTGCGGTGCCTGCGGCGCGACGGTGGAAAAACACTTCCGCCATTGTCCCAGTTGCGGTGCCGGCCTCCACGGCGGCATCGTTCCCAACGCCGCCTAGGACCGCGCATGGGGCTGCACATCCAGCTGGAATCCGTCAGCAAGCATTTTGGCGAGTTCGCGGCGCTGCGGACCTTCAGCGAGACGCTTCGGCCAGGTGACCGCGTTTCCATCCTCGGCCACAATGGAGCCGGCAAGTCGACCCTGCTCAACCTCGTGGCCACGCTCGCCCGGCCTTCCGAGGGCAACATCCGCTATTTCGATGGCGAGCGCGCACTGACCAACAAGCGCGAGATCCGCCGCCGCCTGACCTACCTCTCCCACGAGCCCATGCTCTACCCGGACCTGACCGCCGCCGAGAACCTGCGCTTTGTCGCGGGCATGTACGGCCAGAGTCTCGATGACGCGGCGCTGCACCAACTGCTCGACACGGTCGGCATGACAGCGGTTGGCGATCGCCTGTTCCGCAACTGCAGCCGCGGCATGCAGCAGCGCCTGGCGATCGCGCGGGCGCTGATGCCAGCGCCGGACTTGCTCCTGCTCGACGAGCCCTTCTCCGGTTTAGACAGCGAGGGCACTCAGCGGTTGACCGGCCTGTTCACCCGGCCAGGCCTCTCGTGGCTGCTGGTCACCCACGACCTGCGCATCGGCTACGAACTGGCCAACCGATTCTGGATCCTGCGCCGCGGCAAACTGGTGCACAGCCTCTGCAAGAGCGATGTCGATTTCGAGACCTACCTCCAGCTCAGCCAGTCGGCGACGCTTTCGGGCGTGCTGACGTGACCGGCCTGCGCGACCTGTTTCGCGCCATGCTGGCCAAGGACCTGCGCCGCGAACGGCGCTCCCGCGAGGTCTTCGCCTCCAGTTTCCTGTTCTCGATCATCCTTCTCTGCGTCATCTACTTCAGCGTCACCGCCGCCAACCTCTCGTACGAGCGCATGGGCGGCGGCGCGATCTGGATCTGCATTCTCTTTGCCGGCACGATCGGCATGAACCGCATCCACCAGTCGGAGATGGCCAACGGCTGCTATCGCGGCCTGATCCTCTTCCCCGTCGATGGCGGCTGGCTCTACCTGGCCAAGGTCACGGCCAACCTGCTGTTGCTGGGCACCTCGACCCTGTGTTTGCTGCCGCTCCTGGCGCTGTTTTTCAACCTCGACCTGCTGGCCCACTTGGGTCCGCTGGTGGCGAGTCTGCTGCTGGGGATCTGCGCGTTCGTCGCCGTCGGCACCCTGGTCGTGGTGATCACCTCCAACACCCGCATGAAGGACGTGCTATTTCCGATCGTGCAGCTGCCCTTGGTTGTGCCCGTGCTCATCGGCGGTGTAAACTCTACGACATTGGCGTTGGCGGGACAATCGCCCTGGCAGTGGATTCAGTTCCTCGTGGCCCTCGACGTGGTCTTCCTTTCCCTCGGTTTCCTGCTCTACGATTTCCTGCTGGAGGAGTAGCTCCGTGAAATACCAACTCGATCTGGGCCTCTGGGGCCTGCTGCTGGTCACCATGACCGCGGCCACGGTCTGGGCCTTGGGAATCGCCCCGCCCGATGCCCAACAGGGCGATGTCCAGCGCATTTTTTACTTCCACCTGGGCTGCATCTGGCCCGGCTTCATCGCCTTCTTCTACGTGCTCTACGGCTCCACGCGCTACTTGATCAGCCGGGACACGCGCTGGGACTGCAAGAGCCTGGCCAGTGGCGAGGTCGGATTTGCCTTTCTCTGCATCGTCCTCATCACCGGCCCGATCTGGGCCAAGCCCACCTGGGGCGTCTATTGGGTCTGGGATGCCCGCCTGACTTCGACCCTGGTGATGTGGCTGATGTTCCTGGCCTACGTCAACCTGCGCGACTACATCGACGACGAGAGCAAGCGCCCGCGTATCAGCGCCGTGCTCGGCATCATCGGGTCGGCCATGGTGCCCTTCGTCTATTTCTCGACCCGCTGGTTCGAGACCCAGCACCCTAAACCCGTGATCATGGGCGACGAGGACTCCGGCATCAAGGACCCCAACATGACCATCGCCCTGCTGCTGGCCCTGACGGCCTTTACCTTGCTCTACCTGTTTCTCTGGCGTCGCGGCGCCGACCTCTACAACAGCGAAGACCGCCTCGCCAACCTCAAGTCCCGTCTCAACGCCCTGGAGGACGATCTATGAAAAACCTGTGGTTTCTGGTGGCCGCCTATAGCGCGGTCTGGTTGGTGGTCGCCGGCTACCTCCTGATTCTGCTGCGCCGCAACCGCCGCCTCGACGAGACCGTCGCGCAACTGGAAGCCCGCCTGGCCCAGTTGGAAAGGCGCGGCAAATCCTGAAGCGGAGCGACCGTTTGAAACGCATCCATTTCGAGACCTTCGGCGAAGGGCCTGAGATCGTGATCTGCAACGGACTCAGCCAATCCACCGCCAATTGGCGCGGCATCGCCCGCCAGAACCCCGGTTTTCGCTGGATTCTCTTCGATGCCCGTGGCTGCGGTAAATCGCCAATCGGTGCGCGCCCCTACCGTCTCGAGGATCACGTCGACGATCTGCTCTATGTGCTCGACCACAGCGGCGCGACACGGCCGCTGCTGTTGGGCTTCTCCCACGGCGGCCGGGTGGCTACCCAGGCCTGCGCCCGCTTCCCCGAGCGCTTCTTGGGCCTGGTTCTGGTCAGTGTCGGCGCCAGCCAAACCGTGCGCCGCCGCGCCCATGTGGCCGCCTGGCGCCGCACCCTCGAACTGGGCGGCGTGCGCGCCATGGCCTGGGCCAGCTTGCCCAACATCGTCGGCCGCAAGTTGCTGGAACGCTTCGGCGACTGGGAACTCCTCGTCAATGGCACCGTCACCCGCAACAATCAGGAAGGCCTGGAGGCCATGTTCGAAGGCATGGCCCAGTACCCAGCCCTTGAACAGGACGCCCGCCAGGTCAGATTGCCGACCTTGGTGCTGTATGGCGCGGAGGATCCCCTCGTCGACCAGCAAGACTGCGAGGAACTCTGTAGCTGGACCGGCGCCAGCGCAATGTGCTTCGCCGAATGCGGCCACACCTTGCCGCTCGAGGAGCCGAGCCAGTTCATGGATGTGATCGCGGGCTTTCTGACAAAGTTCGAATCGTCCATTGCGCACGGATGACCCAAAAATTGATCGGGTTCCCATGTTGCCTACGTTATAATACTGCGGGGAAATGACCGTCTATCCCAATATTTAACGACCCGTTACCTCGGCCCTAGTTGTCACGGAGTGCACCGGCGTGTTCTGGCGAAAAAAAAACAAAACACCACAGGAGTTGATGGCTGCCGGTGATTACAAGGAGGCGATCAAGGCCTTCCAGGCGCTGTTGAAAGACAAGCGCGAGCCGGATCCCACCCTGTTGACCCAACTGGCCGCCGCCTATCTCAAGGCCAACAAGCCCCAGGAGGCCAAGCAGGTCTTCATTGAGGTCGGCACCTATTTTGGCGACCGCGGCTTTTTTAACAAGTCCGTGGCGGCCTTCAAGAAAGCCCTCAACATCACGCCCGACGACAAAGAGATCCTCGAGAAGCTGGCCAGCTACAACGACAAAGTGCCGAAATTCATGATCGACGGCTCGATCCTGGCCAAGCTCAAGCGCGAGGCCGAGGCCCATAATACGGGCGAGCACCAAGCAGAGGCACCGATGCTGGCTGTCGCAGCGGTCGAACCCGAGCCCGCGCCGGTAAGCATGGCGGAATCCGCCAGCGATGTGCCTTCGGCCGTGCTAGAGGCCTTTGCCGATCTCGACCAGAGCGGTCCCACGGATAACATCGACGACACCCTGCCCAAGCAAGCGCCCGCAACCGCCATTTCCCCAAACACCAACGAGATCGACCGCCGCAAGTTGGAACAGGCAATGCAGGCCAAGGCCGTTCAGAAGCAAGAGGACTCGTTCGAGGAAATCATCGATCTGGACGACCTCCATGACGACGAGGGCTCGGCCTCCGATGACGGCTTCGTCATGAATTTCGGCGAGGCCCAGACGATCCCTCCGGACCCGCCCAAACC
>CAYRFM010000103.1:0-28611 GCA_964423555.1 uncultured Holophagae bacterium
CGCCCGCCCGCCAATCGGCGATCTTTGCAAAGTTTACAAAAGCCCTGGATCGAGCCGGCGTTGCAGCGCCCGCCCTGCGCGCCCACATCGACGAGCAGATGGCGTTGCTGGCCAAGCACCAGCGAGAATGGATCCGCGACCCCGCTCCGAAGCCGGTCGCTTCCGAACGCGCTGTCTCCGTCAAGCAGTGAGGCTGTGGCGACGGTGGACGACTGAGTTTAGTGAGCGCCCTCGGCCGTGCTATAATTCGCGCGGGGAGAATAATGGGCGCAGATGATTCGAGGAGTTGTTCCATGAAGTCCGCGCTGAGATACTTATTTATTGCCTTCGCCACGTTCGCCCTGTTTGCCGGGCAAGCCCCGGACATGATTTGGATCAGCTTCGATGGCGGTGCCGTGCCCGCCGTGCGCCAAGCGCTGGCTGAGCGGGGCATGAAGCTGCGGCTCGACAACTTTCGCAAGGGCGATGGTATCGCTGTTGCGCAGGTGGACCGTACTACCTTGGCCACGCTGGGCGCGCTGTTCCATGAACAGTTCAACCGCTGCGGCGGCTATCTGGTGCACGAGAGCGCGCTGGCGGCGCACACCGTCAAAACCCTGCAGGCCCTGCGCCGTCAGACTACCGCCAAAGCGCAGCTGGTGGCCTACAGCATCGATCATCCAGAGGATGTCGCTGCCCTGCTCGACGAAGTTGACGAAAGTCAGATTCTGGATGTCATCCAACAGCTCTCTAGTTTTCAGAACCGCTTTTTCGACACCCAGAGCGGTGTCGATGCCGCCATCTGGTTGCGCGATACCTGGTCGGCTCTGGCGCAAGGTCTCCAGGGTGTCAGCGCCGAGCTCTACACGCACAGTTTTGCCCAGCCCTCCGTGATCCTGACGATCGAGGGCAGCGTTCAGCCCGACGAGATTGTCGTCCTGGGCGCGCATCTCGACAGCATCAACCGCAGCAGCACGCTGTCGCCTGGCGCCGATGACGATGCCTCGGGCATCGCCTGCCTGACCGAAGTCCTGCGCTGCATGGCCGCGACCGGCTTTCAGCCGAGTCGCACCGTCAAGTTCATGGGCTATGCTGGCGAGGAGCACGGTCTCCTGGGTTCGCAAGCCATTGCATCCGCCTACTTCTCTGCCCAGCGCAACATCGTCGGCGTGTTGCAGTTGGATATGACCAACTACCAGGGCAGCAGTCAGGATATTTGGATGATTCAGGACTTCACCAACGGCCCTCAGAATAACTTCATCACACAGCTGGCTGGTGCCTACCTGCCGGAGCTCAGTGTCGGCACAACCACCTGCGGCTACGGCTGCTCTGACCACGCCTCCTGGTACAATCAAGGTTATCCGGCCAGTATCCCCTTTGAGTCGCGCTTCGGCGAGTATAACCCCTTCATCCATTCGGCCAGCGACACCCTGGCCGCCAGCGGCAACCATGCCCACCACGCCGCCAAGTTCGCGCGGTTGGCTGCCTGCTATCTGGTCGAGATGGCTAAGGGGGAGCGGGTAGCGCCGCCTGGGCACAATAATCGAATCGACCTGACCTTGCTACTGACGATGAAGGCCGCCTATGGCGCCTGTGGCCAGGGCGGCTGTCCCATGGACCTGGATGGCGACGGCGACATTGATGGTCAGGACTCCGCGCTTCTTTATCCCGAATGGGCTGGGGTTAGCTGCCTCGACTTCGGCGATGGGCCCGCCTGCGTGGCGCGGTCCGCCAATTGAGGACCTCTCTCTGCCCGTTTGCCGCGCGCTGGTAGGGTCGGTTCGTCGCAAGCGCCAGGGAACTTAGGGACTTCGCCCATGAGCCCTGGTTTGTGCCCCGATAGGAAACAATTGTGCATTGTTCTGCTTGCCTGTACACTTGTCATGTGTACCTTTCCATCTAAGGACGCCATTTTCCATGAGCAATGACGATCTGAAATTCATGTATCCCTATTTCCTCGGTGCCTATGCCGAGAACGACCAGATTTTCGAGAAAACAATTCTGGAGTTTTTCAGGGATCACACCTACTGGCGCCGCAATTTTCATCCAGAAAATCGGCCGCCCATTCCTACCACGGCGTTCTTTCGCGAGGATTACAACGAGTTCTTGGCCGAAATGAAGCAGGAACTGCTCAACCTCAGTGCCGACCTCAAAAAGTCGGTGCCGTTCTTCTCGCCCCGCTACCTGGGCCACATGGCCGCCGACCTGCTCATGCCCGGCGTGCTGGCTCAGATGATGACGATCCTCTACAACCCCAACAATGTCTCCGATGACGCGGCGCCAGGGACCCTGAGCAAGGAGATCGATGTCGGCGAAATGCTGGCCCGCATGGTCGGCTTCAACACTCAACCCGGCTCGACACCGCGGGCCTGGGGGCACCTGACCTCGGGTGGCACGATCGCCAACTACGAGGGTCTATGGAGCTTGCGCGCGGTCAAGTTCTACCCGATCTCGCTGGCCGAGGCCGCCCGCGCCATGAGTTTCGACATGGGTAAGGTCGGACCGGCCAATAAGCGCTTGCTCGAATACAGCAAATGGGAGCTCTACAACTTCAGCGTCAGCGACTCGGTGGCCTTGATGCAGCGCGCGATTGCGGACGTCAAACAGGCTGGTCGCAAGGATTTTCGCGAGTTCCGCCGCCTGATCATGGCCGAGACCTTTGAGACTTTGGGCGTAGCCGGTTTCTTCCTGAAACACCGCGATCTCTTGCCGCCTTGGGTGATCGTGCCGATCTCGGCCCACTATTCTTGGGATAAGGCCGCCAAGGTACTGGGGATCGGTACCAGTAATCTGATTCGCCTCGGCATAGATGCCAACATGCGCATGAGGGTCGATCAGCTGCGGGAAACCTTCGACAGCTGTCTGGAGAAGCAGCAACCGGTGCTGGCCGTGATCGGTGTGCTTGGTTCGACCGAGTTCGGCTCGGTCGACCCGATCCACGAGATCGTGGCCCTGCGCGAGGCGTACCGCCAGAAGGGTCTGTTCGCCGGGATCCACGTCGACGGCGCCTGGGGCGGCTACATGTCGGCCCTGTTCCGGGCTCGCGACGGCAGTTTCCTACCCCACAGCGAGGTCCGCAAGCAGTTTAAATACTTCCCCCACGAAGGTACTTGGCAGGCCTTCCGCGCGGTTGGTGAGGCCGATTCGGTGACGGTCGATCCGCACAAGTTGGGCTATTTGCCGTTCGCCTGCGGCGCCTTTGTCAGTCGCGACAGCGGCGTCTTGGACTTCATCAGCCAGGAGGCCGCCTACGTCTTCGACGTCAAGGACGATCCCCTTAAGAAGCCGCTCAAGCAGAAACTGCTGGGCCTGGGCCAATACATTCTCGAAGGCTCCAAGCCAGGTTCGGCCGCTGCGGCCGCCTACGTCGCGCACCGGGTGATTCCGCTGCACCAGGAGGGCTTTGGCCGGGTGCTTGCCCATTCGATGAAGGCTTGCGAGTACCTCTTTGACCAACTTCACGCCCTCTCCGAGCGGGTCAAGGACCTTGTCACCCTGGTCGTGCCCTATCCGCCAGACACGAACCTGATCGTCTACGGCATCAACCCGCGCCGCAACAAGTTCATGGCCCTGATGAATCACTTCTCGCGCAAGGTCTTCAACCACTTCAAGATCAACCCCAACCAACCGCTGCAGGCGCACCATTTCTTCGGCAGCTTCACCTCGATCAAGAAGGGCAAGCTGGATGAGGCCGAGAGCGAGCGGATTATGGCGCTGTTCGGCATCGACCCCAAAACCTTCGTGCACCATGTCGAGGACCGCACCCGCGAGTCGGACCACATCTTCCTGATCCGGCACACGCTGATGAACCCCTGGCTGCTTCACAAGGAGGATGGTCTCAACTATTTAGACCATTTTTGCCGCTTCCTTGAACAGACCATCATCGAAGAACTCGGCGTGGCCATCAACAAGTCGCGCTGAGCAGCAACCGACGGGCGGCTGAGGCCGCCCAATCGCTGCCGTGCGTGCCATGAGCCGTGAACAGCGACCGGATTGCAGTGTTTTTGCTGCGAAGTTTATCGCATTTTGGTGTAACATTCGCTGTACCGTTCACGTTACGGATGATGTGGCCGAAAACCGCTGCTTCAGGCGGGGCCGCTCCCACATTCTGCTTTTGCTCAGAGGAGTTCACATACCATGTTACGTCTGTTGACCAGTCTGCTTTTCCTGGCTGCCGGTGCCAGCCTGTTCGCCGGCAATTTCGAGATCGACTCGACCCACTCCTTCATCACCTTCCGCGTCCAGCACAACACGGTCGGCGAGGCCTTCGGCCGCTTCAACAAATTCGCTGGCAGCATCAATTACGAGGGTGACAAGGCGCAATCGGTCAACGTTACGATCGACGCCAACAGCATCGACACCGGCAACGATCAACGGGATGGCCACCTGCGCAAGGCTGACTTCTTCAATGCCGTCGAGTTCCCCGACGTCAAGTTCACCTCCACGAAAGTCGAGAGTCAGGGTGACAAGCTGACCGTCACCGGCAATCTCACCGTCGTTGGTCAAACCAAGCCGATCACCGTGCAGCTGACCCAGAAGGGTCCGGTCGACGGCCGCAACGGCAGCAAGGTTCGCGGCCTGCATGGCAGCTTCACCTTCAAGCGCTCCCAATACGGCATCAGCTATGGCATGGGTGGCATCGGCGACGACGTCACGGTCACGATCAGCCTGGAAGTGGTTTCAAAATAACCCGGTGAGGCGGTCGCTCAGGCCGCCTCTCAACATTCACGCGGAGTGCTGCCATGAACGAAATGATCGTCAACGCCCTGTTGACCTCGGCCGTTTACCCGTTGCTCATCGGCTTGGTCATCGGCTATCTGGCTCAGCGCCGCTCCGACGGGCCGCTGCGCTGGTTCGGGATGGCGCTGGCGGTTGTGGTGGGCTTTGTGCTTTGTTTTCGCGGCACGGCAGGCCTGAATATTCCTCCTCATAGTGCGCTGGACTGGCTGCCCTACCTGGCTCTGGCCGCTTTGCTCGTGCAGTTCGCCGCCGTGCGCCTTCCCGATGCGGCACAGATCGCCTTGCCGGTGCTTCTGATCGATGGTTTTTTGTGGATTCTGCTGCAACCGATCGCCCGCAACCATGGCTGGGACACCCAAAAGACATTAATGGTTTTGGTGGCGATTACCCTCCCATGGACCTTCTTCTACCTGGCTCACACGCGCTATGCCAAAGTGGGCGACACGCCGGTGCGGCTTCTGCTGCTGGTCTTCGCCGCCACAGGCTTTTCGATCACCGCACTGCTGTGCGAGAGCGCCAAGCTGGCCCAAATCACGGGCGGGTTGGCCGCGGTCATCGGCGGCTTGTTCCTGGTCTGGTGCATCGCTCGCACGCTCGAGCTTGGCCCCATGGTGCCCGGCGTCTTTGTCGTCACGCTTGGTGGCTTGATGGTCTACGGCTATTTCTACGTAGAAATCCCACTCTATGCCATCGGCCTGGTGGTGCTCAGCTGCCTCAGCCACTGGCTGCTTAGGGTGCCCTTCATCGCCAACCTAGGTCCTTGGCCGCGCACGGTCCTCGTTGTGCTCATCGCGCTGCTGCCCATCGGCGCTGCCATTTACTGCGTCGAAACGTTCAGACCTAAGGAAGAGTATTACGAGTATTGAGCCTCACCAATGGAGGCCCTGGCGAGATCAAAGCCCAAAATCGCCGGGGTGGTTTAACACGTAGCGAAGGACCCCAAAGTGGGGAGATTTTGAAACCACCATGAGATACTCCTCAGCAATTTCCGGTGCTTTTTTATCGACCATGTAGATCAGTTTAGCGCGGTCCACCATCTCTCTTGTGAATTGGGTAAGACTGGACCTGTCGAGATGGCAGAGATTAATAGTGGCCTTGCCCCGTTCGCTCCGGCCAAAAATTTCCCCGTTGGGCCTGAAGCCAATGTGTTCATCAGGATCAAGACCGAGTTCACATGGGTCAAGCAGGAGAGGGCGTTCCAAGCGTAAATCGTCTTTAGGTGATCCTGCTCGATCCGACTCATTCTCAAGCGGGAAGTGCGTCCCTTTACCCCTGGCGGGGCTCTTCGGGTCGGCGGGATCCAAACGCAGCTGGTTGCAATGGGTGCAAGCAGGGTAGAGATTCGGCCACACGGCTGCAAGCCAGTAATATCCTGGGTGTTCGGGGCATTCCTTAACTTTCTTTTTTGGCCGGTAGTGCTCGACGTCCCAATCCGCGGTGAGCGCGCTTTCGCAATAAGCACATTTTTGGTCGAACAAATTGCGAAGTGCCTCTTTCACGGAGGCGTCTTTGTAAAGCTCGCTGTCCCAGTCCTGCCCTTTTTTGGCAATTTTGCAGATTCTCTTTGTCTCATCCTTCGCTTTTTTCTTCCATTCCGCGCTAGGGGATACCTTCGTTCGATCTTTCGTGATCATATCAGCCCAGCTTGGTGAGGATGGCTTGAAGCAAGGCTGTCGTCTCGGAGCCAACCGCGCTAGGACCCAGGATCTGGTGGCTAGACAGTTTTGTGGCGAGGTGGGCGATGCGTGATTTCTGCTCTGGGGTGCGGTCCGGTTCGGGCACGCTTACCAATTGGTCGTACTCTTCAATGGCCTGGTTGAACTCTGGCGCATAGGGTCGTGTATCAAACAGATCCGCGTGACTGAGCATGTCCTGCACCGAAAAACCTTCGAGGCTTGTGGGAGGCCAGTGGTTGATTACATGGTCTCCCTCGCGCTTCAGGACAATCAACTCTTCCGGTTTCCGACTCAGTGCCACCATCGGACTGTGAGTCGTGGCGATGATTTGCATTTTGGGAAAGAGCGCATGAAGACGGTCCAAAATCGTACCCTGAAGGGCCGGATGCAAATGCTGCTCTACTTCATCAAGCAACAGGATGCCCTCAATGTCGCCGAAAGCGTCGATCGCTTTTTCGCGCTGGGCCTCGTGATACAGATCGACGATCCAAGTCAAGGTGCGGCGGTATCCATCGGCGACTGCTTCGAGTGGCAGATCATCTGCTCCAATCGTTGGACCACCCAGAAAAACCTGGCTTCCATCCCGCCTAATGGTGTCTGACTCAGTGAGGCCGATCGCGGCTTTGATTCGGGTGAGGACAGCAGGAAAATGATCGCCCAATTGCTCTGCCATGAGTTGAAGACCAAAGGCCGTGCCGAACTGAGGGTAGCTAAATTCGAAAAGAGAGCGAAAAGGCGCTAAGGGGTCATCCGTATTGCGGGAGAACTCGGCTTCGCCTCTACCTGGACCGTAGCCACAGACAAATGCACGACCGAGCTCTTCATTGACCTGACTTGAAATGTTGCCTTGTTCATCGAAACGCGTTACGCATAGGCTTGCGTTTGGGAAACCCCTTCCGTCTATCCCTCCTTCACGCGTTCCCACGCGGCGCATGCGCGGATTGGGGCCTACTAACTGAACGCCCTTGAAGCCCGCATAGAGCAGGGCGATGGCGCGTAGGAGGGTGCTTTTATTGGTGCCATTGCGGCCAATGATGCAGGTGATCGGGCGCGGCGCCGACGTTCCGAAATGGAGTTCGAGCTCCTTGAAAGCGCGAATATTCGTGAGGGTCATCGACTTCAACAAGTTGGGCATAGCAGGCCTTGAAATGTGTTGAATGGGGCGCACATTCTCATCTTAGTCAAGATTGGCGTGCTTGTCGAGCCGGATGGCTAGGGCGGCAGGTTTTGCGATGGCTTCGCGCAACATACGCACGAGTAAGGCCAGCCCGGGCGGCTGGCCCCACAGGGGTTAGCGTTGCTTGGTGACCGGTAGCGGGGCTAGGAAGCTGTCGCCGGAGAGGGATAGCCAGACCAGCTCGATGCGGGCGTCGCTGGTGGTCTGAATGCGGTAGGCCGTGTTGGCGGCGTAGGTCACGAGGTTGCTCAGCACGAATGTGCGCTTGGCGCCGGCGGGGACTTGGCCCAGGGCGACTTCGCGGATCGTTTGACCGCTGCTGCGGTCGACTTGCAGCAGGGTGACCGTCGCGGCATCGCTGCCGTTGAGGTTGAGGACCGCAAAGCCCTCGCCGCTGCCGGCATTGCCCTTGGCGGGCACGTAGAAGGCCTCGCCTGCGGTCTCGCCGTCGTTGAGGTTCGACTCGTCGAGCAGCGACAGGAAACCGGTGGTCAAGGCCGAGAACAGCAACTGAGCGCGGCTGCGACCGGCATGGGTTTCCCAGATGGCAATATGGGAGACCTGGTCCTCGAAGTTGCGGAACAGAGCATTGTCCACATTGCCGTAGAGCGGGCGCGTGACCACGCTATCGGCTGAGACGGTGACCGTTTCGGTCGCCAGGTAGGCACCTTCGGCATTGAAGGCCAGCAGGCTGACGGTCGCGGACTCTTCGCCACTGCGGTTGGTCAACTGGAGCTCGGCGCCAAAGCCGCCCGCGCGTCGCGGCACGTGCGAGAGCCAGCGGTTGAAGTTGGCGGGCGCGGCAGCCGGCAGTTGGTTGACGGTGACTGGCGAGGGGAAGATCAGCTCGCCGGAGGCGTGGCTGTAGCTTTCGGCGCGACGCAGGCCGACGGCATAGGAGCCCAGGGGATAACCGGCGACGTCGATCTGCAGGTCGTAGGGCCAGCTGCCAGCTTCGGCGGCCGCGATCAGGTAGGGCCCGCCGATGATGCGGCCGCGCGACTGCATGGTCACCAAATAATTCTGGCCGCTTCCGGCCGCGCCATCGCCGTTGGGGTCAGGTAGGTTGAGGTGAAGGATACTGGAAGCATCCACGGAGGCGAAGTCGGGTTTGACAAAATCAGGGGTGGGAATCGGGTCTTGGGTCGGCGGCGTGAAGCTGAGCACGCTGATGGCGTTGGCGTCGCGGCCCATCAGGTAGATGACCCGACCCCCAAGCACCGGCAGTGCCTGGTTGAGGCCATCAAGGTCCATGAGCAAACCGGTGTCGTCGACCACCGAGTAAGAGATCGTGAGTTTGCCCGTCGCCGTGTCGCGCTGGAAGACCGAGAGCGCGGCGTCGCTGCGAGCAGCCACGAAAAGGTTTGTCGCCGTGCTGTCGAAGTTCAGTGCGGTCGGGCCGGCCAGGTTCGTCAGACCCGTGGTCTCGTCGGCGTATTTGTCGACCACGGCCAGCGAGCCGTTACTGTTGATCGAGAATGCGTGGACGGTATTGGCACCGTCGGCGGCAGCGTAAAGGAAGTGCTGGTCCGGGCTGATCACGATCGCGTCCAAGCGGTCCAAATTGGTCAGCGTGCTGATTGCGGTCGTGTTGTAAACGCCTTGGATGGTGTAGGTCGTGCCGCTGCGGGTGAAATGGTAGATCGAGTCCGTGTTGCGCATGGTCACGTAGATGTCGCGGCCGTTGTCGGCAACCGCCAGGTTCGCTGGGAAGTTAAGATTGGTAAGTATCGTGTTGGTGGTGTCACGGCGGATTTCTTGTTGATAGGTCAACAGCCCAGTGGTGGTGTCGCGCGTGAAGATCGTGAGGGCATTGTCTTCGCTGGCCACCGTATAAAGCAGGGTTCCGTCAGCGCTGAGCTCGACGTCCCGCATACCTTTCAGATAATCGGCATCGGCGTCTTCGTCGTGGATCGTCTGGATCCAGGTCATGGTGCCGGTGTTGGGGTCGCAGCTGAAGGCCTGAACCGCATCGCCATCGAAAGCGGCGGCGTAAAGGAATTTGCCGTCGCTGCTGAGCTCCAAATCGACGACGCCGAACAGGCCCGAGATACCTTCAAAGCCATTGCGGTAGGTATGGATAGGCGTCAGCATGCCGGTGACGGGATCGATCTCGAGGACCTGGATGGCATCTTCGAAGCGACTGGCGACGTAGAGGTAACGCTCATTGGGACTGGTCACCCCAAAGGTGGGCCCCGCGAGTCCGGTCTCACCGGAAGTGTCGTCTTTCAACACCTGAATCAGGGTTGGTTGCGCCGAGGCCTGAAAAACGGCCAGCACTAGCGTTAAAAGGACCATCAACCTCATAGTTTCTCCTCGAAATCCTGTTATGGGAGGGGGGCAATCCACGAAGGAGCCGTGGCGCCATTATAGAACCTTAGGGCGCCCCTGTGTGCCTGTAGTTGCAAAAATTCGGCCAAGCAGCAGACCAAGATCAACGCTCGAGATCGGGGCGGGTCATGGGGATATGACCAGGTAAATTGGCAACCCGGGCAAGCCAATCGCGCACGTGGACGAAGGGAGCCAGGTCAATATGGCCTTCAGGTGCGACGTGGACGTAAGCGTAGAGGCAGATATCGGCCAGGGAAAAGCGGTTGCCGACCATGAAGGTGCGTTCCGCCAGGTGTTGATCAATCAGGCCAATGGCCCGCTTGGCCTCGTTCTGACGGCCGGCCAGGTCGAGCGGGCACTGTTCCGGCTTCTTGCGCAGGATTTGGAGGTGGAGCCGGGCGGTGCCAACATGGGGCTCCAAATGGTACTGTTCGAAGTTCATCCATTGCAGGACCAAACCGCGCTCCCAGCGGTCAGTGGGCATCAGCTCGCTGCGCTCGCCGAAGTAGAACAGGATCGCATTGGACTCGGAAAGGTGGCGGCCTGGTGCGATCTCGACCACGGGCACCCTGCCATTGGGGTTGATGCGCAGGAACTGCGGGGTTCGCGTTGCCCCGGCCATGACGTCCATGTCGATGAATTGAAAAGGCAGGCCGAGGTGGGTCAGGGCCAATTCGATCTTGTAGGAATTGCCACTGGGATAATAGCCATAGAGCTTGATCATGGGCATGGCCTCGCGTGCAAGGGGATGTCGATCCGCGCACAGCATAGCCCTTTCCATGGGCTAGAAGCAAGTCTCAAGCAAGCGGCCAGAACACTAGGCCGCGTTTTGCAAGGAGCCAATCCTCAAGCAATGCGGCGCAGGACGAGCAAGGTGATATCGTCGTCGAGAGGTTCGCCGGCAGCGAAACTCTCGCCCTGCTCGATCAGAGCTTCGATCAAACGGTTGGGCGTTTGTAGGGCGTTCTCTCGGAAGACTTCGATGACCTTGTCCAGCCCGAGCATTTCGCGGCGGGCATTGAAGCGCTCTTGTAGGCCGTCGCTCATCAGCAGCAAGGCGTCGTTGGGGGCCAGGTCGAGGCACAGGTCGCTATAGGAGAATTCGACGGGCGCGCCGAGGGGCAGGCTGCCGCGGGGTAGGATTTGAACTTCACCCGTGGCGGCGCGGAAGTGCAGTGCCGAGGGCATGCCGGCGACGGCCAGGTGCACGCTCTGCTCGCGCACCAACACGGCGCTCATGGCCATGAACATGCCCTTGAAATTGATGCGCTTGAGGTCCTGGCCCAATTGTGTGAGCAGTGCACCTGGCATGGGAATGTGGGTATAGGCGCCCAGCAGGGATTTGGTGGCGACGACCATGTTGCCGGCCCGCAGGCCGTGTCCGGTGGCATCGCCGACGACGGCCAGCAGGCTGCCGTCCTCGTGGGTGTGGAAATCGTAGTAGTCGCCGCCGACCTCGGTGGCGGTCTGCATGAAGGCGCCGATCTGGTAGCCGGGTAGGTTGGGCATTTTGCGAGGCAGCAGGCTGAGTTGGAGCGCGCGCGCGTGTTCCAGCTCGCGGTTCTTGCGTTCGTTTTCGCCGGCCAGGCGGGCGCGCTCGCGTTCCTGGTCGACACTTTCGCGGGAGAGTTGTTCCACCTCGGCCAGACGCAGCTGCAGCTCGCGATTGGTCTGGGCAAAGAAGCGCGAGAGGAGGAGCGACATCGCCATCATCAAGGGCAGCGGCGCATAGAGGATGATGGGGAAGTCGATATAGGACGCGATGCGCGGGATGCCGGGGATGTTGAAGACGGCGAGCTGGTAGAGCAAGGCGATGCCAGAGGGGATGGCCCCCCACAGCAGCACCTTGGAGCCGGCCACAGCGGGTTTGCCGCGGCGCTTGCTGTAGGTCAGCACGGTGCGGGTGACCTCGGCCAGGGCGATCAGCACGATGCTGCCCTGGATCTCGAAGATCAGGAAGGGCTGGATCAGCCCCCAGACCGAGAGCACGGCGAAGATGCCGATGATGAGGTGGTAGATCCGACAGGTGCGAAGGGAGACTAGGTCGTAGGCAAGGCGCACGGCCATCAGCTGGTTGAGAGCCAGCATCAGGGTCGAAAGGCGAAAGACGTCGAACCACTGCTCGTAATCGAGGATGGCGTAGAACCCATAAAACGAGATGCCGATGATCGAGGCGCTGCCGGCAAAGGCCGCATAGTAGAGGTTGGCGCGCATGTTGCGAAAATTGAGGAACAGCAGCAGGTGGATGATCGCAAACGACAGGTAGAGACCAAAGAGGAACATCTCGTGGCGCGAGACGGTGCGGATCAGTTCCGCTTGACGTGCGAGCAGGGCGGTGCCGGATTGGAGGTCGACGTGGAAGTGGTGTTTCATGGCCTTGGTGGCAATGGCGTGGGGCGAGTAGCCGGTGTAGCGCAGGCTGACGTCGAGGCGTTGCCGCTGCAGGGGCAGGTTGTAGACCAGGTGGGGCGGCGCCATGCCGCTCTCGCCCCTGCGGGTCAGCGCCGGCGCGCTGACCCGAGCCACGGGCTCGAGCTTCTGGTCGTCGATGTAGAGTTGGACCTCGCCGCAGGCTCCGACGACCAGGACGGGGTCCGAGAAGTGGGTGTTCTCGTCGATTTCGAAGGCGAACCAGCCATCGCCCGTCCAGGTTTCTGGGAACTCGCCTAGAGGCAAGCGTCGCCAATCTGGGTCGCCCTCAGGTCGCCAGCGCCACTCTGGAGAAAAAGATTGTGCGATGACGGTGCAGGAGCACAGCCACAAGAAGGCGAGTTTCCACATGGTTACATTATATCAGCGAAACACGCGGGGCGGCAGTAAAGCTGGTGGCGCCCGATGGGTTGGGGTCAGTCCCAATGCTGGAAAGGAGGATTTTAAACACGGAAAACACGGAGCACACGGAAAAACATATGGCCCCTTTCGGGATCTCATATTTTCCGTGGCCTCCTTAACGTGAGTCTTGCCGAAAAGGTCCCGCACCCGCAGGCGCTGTAGCTGCTGTAGCGCAAGATGCAATCTTGCGCCGGGCGTCGGGTGACACCCTCTGGGTCAGTCCCCAAAGGCGATGCGCCAAATGCTGGTGGCAACCTTGGCAAGTTGTTTCTGACGAGCTTCGAGCTTCGCTTCATCCCAAGTGTCATAGTGCTCTGCCACCGCCTGAGTAATGCGGAAGGCACTGGTTGGATAAATAGCGCGCTTCGTCGCATAGTCTCGGTTGCCAAGACCGCGATTCTTGTTTGCCTCCAATGGCGTCAAATTCCCAAGCCTGTAGATCAGTTGGTCCTGTTTTGCTTCGTCGATCTGTGCCCAATCCGCATTGGGGTGTTCAGGCAGGATGTGCTCGAGCGTGTAAGTCGCGCTTTCGAAGTCAAAGTCTTGGCCAGATTGCTGGCGCTCTATTTCGAACAGAATGTAGCGTGCGACCCTTTTGTTGCGACTGTCTGTGGTGCGCAGGATCTTAGCTGCAAATGCAGTTTTGAAGGCCTGATCGTCCGGATAAATTTCGCGCAATGCCTGCAAGATTTCGCGCCCCGTACCATAGGTCCCGTTTGATACCTTTTGAGCGATGGCGTTATAGAGGCGCTCCTGTTCGTGGGTCGGTAGGTTGCAGATCACGTTATAGCGAAAGGAGAGCACGGTCACTGCTTGCAGAATCTGAGTGAAGGTGGCACGGTCGCTCTCGTAAAAACGGACGTGACTAGCTAATAACATCGCCAACGGCTGGCGGACCATGAACATTGAGAGTTGGCCAAGTGCTCTTTTCTCCTCCGCCGACCAGCTGGGGTCGTTGGCATCACGCAATGCGGCATAAATTGCGGCACATTGATCCATGTCTCGGATGATTTCGAAGGCCTGTTCGCGCGTGACAATCTTGCGGCGAATGGTTTTGAAGAGATCCGTTTTCCGCACCAAGCGGTTGCGGCTGTTCCAGAAAACGCGCAAAAACTCTGGAAAACTCTCGCTCTCTAGCAGGCCGACAATGCGCTCCCAGCGGTCTTCTAGGTTCTTCAGTTCGACATCGTGAACTTTGTTGGCGCTGATGACAGAGAACAGATAGTTCTTAAGCAAATCTGTCGACGACAGGCGTACGCCGCGAGCGTTGAGCGTTTCGAAGACCTTGAACGCGTTGAGTTCATCGGAGACGGTGATGACCGTGAAAAACAACTTGTCGACCAGCGAATCCAGGAATTCGGCAATTTTAGTGCCGCTTTCGACTGTGAGACCGTGCCGTGATTTAATTCTCTCTGTGAACCAGCCAAAGGCTTTGCGTAGCTGGTGTTCAGGCGCTTTCAAGCCGCGTTGCGGTAGTTTCTCGAGGGGGACTAGGTAATTCTGGTAGTACGCGTCGTTGTGGCGGTTTAAATTTAGCTTTGGGCGCGATATCAGGGTGACGGGGTCGAGATAGCCAATATAGCTGTGCTGGAACTGTTCGCGACGCTTGGCGTTATGCTCCGCATCCAATCCGGCAGCCACGAGTTCCTTGAGTTGGCCCAGGCAAGCGAGGATCAGGATACTTACAGTAGTGATGCGTTGTTGGCCGTCGATGATCGCGAAGTTCTTACTGTCGGTCGACTGCAGGACAAGATAACTCAAATAATGGGCGGGTTCGCCATCCTCAGCGAAGAGTCCGAGGATATCCTCCCATAGGTCTTCCCACTCTTCTTCCGTCCACGAGTAATCTCGTTGAAAGGCCGGGACACGGTAGGTAAGTCCATTGCCGAGCAATTGGCGAAAGGTCGAGTTGGTGGTACTGAAATTTAGCATGCTGTGACCCCCAATGCCACCTTATCGTAAACCCGCTCGGCTTGGCAATGGGTATGGTGCGTGAGCGCCCTCGCCCAATAAGGAAAAGGGATTCTTGGTCCCCCAAGAATCCCTTTTGTTTTTCTGTCGATGGCCGGGCTTAGTTGGCGGCCAGTTGGCGCAGGACGGTGTGGAGGATGCCGCCATTGCGGTAGTAGCTGACTTCGACGGGCGTGTCGACCCTCGAGTTGACCTTGAAGCGCTTCTCTCTGCCGTCGGCGGCCGTGGCGACGACGGTCAGTTCGGCGTTGCTCTGCAGGCTGTCGTCGAGGTCGGGGATGGCGAAGGTTTCCTCGCCGGTCAGGCCCAGGCTTTCGGCGCTGTCACCGGCCTTGAACTGCAGCGGCAGGACGCCCATGAAGACGAGGTTGGAGCGGTGGATGCGCTCGAAGCTTTCGGCCAACACGGCCTTGACGCCCAGCAGCATGGTGCCCTTGGCGGCCCAGTCGCGGGAAGAGCCGGTGCCGTACTCCTTGCCGGCCAGGATCATCAGGGGCACGCCGGCCTGTTTGTAAGCAACGGAGGCATCGTAGATCGAGGTAACCTCGCCGCTCAGCAGGTTGCGGGTGACGCCGCCCTCGGTGCCGGGCGCGAGCTGGTTGCGCAGGCGCACATTGGCGAAGGTGCCGCGGGTCATGACGCGGTCGTTGCCGCGACGGGAGCCGTAGCTGTTGAAGTCGTCTCGGGCCACGCCCTTGTCGACGAGATAGCGACCAGCGGGGCCGCGCTCCTCGATCACGCCAGCGGGCGAGATGTGGTCGGTGGTCACGGAGTCGCCCAGCTTGGCCAGGCAGCGCAGGGCGCTGAGCGTCTGGATCGGCTTGACCTCTAGGGTCAGCTCCTCGAAGAAGGGCGGGTTCTGAATGTAGGTAGAGTCATCGTCCCAGTTGTAGAGGTCGCTGTCGACGCCCTGGATGGCGTTCCAGAGCGGGTTGGCGGAGTAGGTATTGGCGTACTGGCTGCGGAACATTTCGGGCGTGAGGGTGCTGTCGACGGCGTGGTCGACCTCGTCGGCGGTCGGCCAGATATCGGCCAGGAAGACGTCCTCGCCGTTGGGTCCCTTGCCCAGCGGGTCCTTGTCGAGATCGAGGTTGACCGAACCAGCCAAGGCGTAGGCCACGACCAGGGGCGGGCCGGCCAGATAGTTGGCGCGGATGTTCGGGCTGATGCGGCCCTCGAAATTGCGGTTGCCGCTGAGCACGCCGGCGGCGACGAGGTTGCCGGAGACGATCGCGTCACGCACGGCGTCGGGCAGGGGACCGGAGTTGCCGATGCAGGTCGTGCAGCCGTAGCCGACGGTGTAGAAGCCCAGCTGTTCGAGATATTTGTCCAGACCCAGCTGCTCGAGGTAGTTGGTCACGACCCTAGAGCCAGGTGCCAGCGAGGTCTTGACGTAGGGTTTGACGGTCAGGCCCTTCTCGACGGCTTTCTTGGCCAGCAGGCCGGCGGCGACGAGCACGTAGGGATTGGACGTGTTGGTGCAGCTGGTGATCGCGGCCAGGACCACGGAACCATGGGTCAGGGCGGCATCCATCCCTTCGACGGCGACGGCGGTCGTCAGTTTGTCCTCGGCCAGGCCGAAGCCGTTGGCGTTGGTGGGGTTGCTCAGGCAGGCGCGGAAGTTGGTGGCCATGTCGGTCAGGCGCACCCTGTCCTGCGGGCGTTTGGGACCGGCCAGGGAGGGTACGATGGTCGAGATGTCCAGCTCCAAGAGTTCCGTGAATTCGGGCTTGGCGTCGGCGCTGGCCCACATCATGTTCTCTTTGCAGTAGCGCTCGACCAGGTCGACCTGCTCGTCGCTGCGGCCGGTCAGGCGCAGATAGTCGAGGGTGCGCTCGTCGATGGGGAAGTAGCCCATGGTCGCGCCATACTCGGGCGCCATGTTGGCGATGGTGGCGCGGTTGGCCAGGTTCAGGGCCTTCATGCCGGGCCCGGTGAACTCGACGAATTTATCGACCACGCCGCGTTTGCGCAGCATCTGGGTGATGGTCAGGACCAGGTCGGTGGCGGTCGCGCCGCGGGGCAGCTCGCCGGTCAGGCGCACGCCGATAACTTCGGGCATCAGCATGTAGATCGGCTGGCCCAGCATGACCGCTTCGGCCTCGATGCCGCCGACGCCCCAGCCCAGGACGCCCAGACCGTTGATCATGGTGGTATGGCTGTCGGTGCCGACGACGGTGTCGGGGAAGACCTGGCCGTGGCGGGCGCTGATCGCGTCGGCCAGGAACTCGAGGTTGACCTGGTGGACGATGCCGGTGCCGGGCGGAACCGCACGGAAATTCTTGAACGCCTTCTGGCCCCAGTGGAGGAACTCGTAGCGCTCGCGGTTGCGCTCGAACTCATAGCGCTCGTTGATGGCGAGGCTCTCGGCGGAGCCGAAGCTGTCGACCTGGATCGAGTGGTCGATGACGAGGTCGACCGGCACCAGGGGGTTGATCTTCTGGGGATCGCCGCCGAGCCGGGCCAGAGCGCTGCGCAGCGAGGCCAGGTCGACCACCGCCGGTACGCCGGTAAAATCCTGGAGGACGACGCGACTGGGCTTAAAGGGGATTTCGATCTGGGCAACGGACTTTCCGTTCCATTTGGCGATGTTCTGGACATCCTCTTCGCGGATCGCGAAGCCGTCCAAATTGCGAAGACAACACTCCAACAAGACGCGCACGGAAAAGGGAAGCTTCTCGATGTCCGCCAAGTGGGACAGGGCCGCTAGCCGGTAATAGGTGTGCTCACCCGCTTTGGAACGAAGACTGGCCTGCGCGCCAAAAGGATTTCCATTGCTCATACATCCAACTCCTCACAAGTCGTTGAGCCTCGGTGGCTACGCGAAAAATGGGCGGGCCGAGGCCGAATAGCGGCGCTATCATAACAGCCAGAGACGACTTTCACCAGCAGACACCGCGAGCCATACATTATATTTGCTTTTTCTTTGATGCTCTATCGCTTTTGGGTCAGGCTCGCAGGAATCACTGACAAATTTGGCAGAAATCAATGGCTTGGGGTTGTCAGGGCCGCTTCACGGTCGGATAATGGAGCCAATACTTACGGGCCGAGGTCAGCATGAGCGAGCGCACCGACAAAGAGATCATCGAAGCTTGGCGCGAACAGCCGGCACCGCTCCTCCCCTTGTTGCACGCCTTCCACGACCGCGATGGCTATCTCTCCGATTCGGCCCTGCGCGCGGTCGCCAAGGCCCTGCGCCAGCCAATCGCCGACCTCTTTGGCACAGTGACCTTCTACCACCACTTCGCGCGCACGCCCGGCGGCCGCCAAGCGCGCCGCGTGTGCACGGGCCCGGTCTGCAGTTTGCGCGGCGGCGACGCGCTGGTGGCGAGCATGCGCGACCAGGGTGCGACGCCCATGCCCTGCTCGGGCCGCTGCGATCAACCCATCCCCCTGCTCGAGGGCGCCCACACGCTGATCGCCGATGCCAGCGGCATCCTGCGCTCGGAGCCCTCGCCGCTGCCGGTACCCAATCCGGGCGGCCGCGCCGAATGCTGTTTTCGCCAGATCCGCCAACCCGGTCGTCACACGCTCGCCGGGTACCGCGCGCTGGGTGGCTACAGCGGCCTGACCCGCGCCCTCAGCGGCGAGCCGGCGGCGCTGCTCGACGTGCTGGACAAGAGCGGCCTGGCCGGTCGCGGCGGCGCCGGCTTTCCCACCGGGCGCAAATGGCGCGCGGTGGCCGAGGCGCCAGGCCAATTCAAGACGGTGATCTGCAATGCCGACGAGGGCGAACCGGGCTGCTTCAAGGACCGCGCCCTGATGGACCACGATCCCCACGCGCTGCTGGAGGGCATGTTGCTGGCCGCCTTCGCCACCGGTGCCGAGTTGGGCTTCATCTACCTGCGCTACGAGTACCCCGAAACCCAGGGCATCCTCGAGCGCGCCATCGCCGAGGCCGAGTCGGCCGGGCTGTTGGGCGAGAACATTCTCGGTCGCGTCGGCTTCCGCTTCCGCATCTACGTGCGCCGCGGGGCTGGCGCCTACATCTGCGGCGAGGAAGGCAGTCTGATCAACAGCCTCGAGGGCAAGCACCCCTTTCCGCGCAATCGCCCACCGTTTCCCGTCACGCACGGCTATTTGAACCAGCCAACAGCCGTCAACAACGTCGAGACCCTGTGTTCCGCCACTCACATCGCCGAGCTGGGCGCCGACTGGTACCGCGGCCTAGGCTTGGGCCAGAACGCCGGCACCAAGATCATCAGCCTCTCCGGCGACGTTCAGCGACCCGGCAACTACGAAATCCCCTTGGGCCTGCCGCTGCAGGAGCTGCTCGTCGACTGGGCCGGCGGCCCGCCACCCGGTCGACGTTTCCAGGCGGTCACCATGGCCGGCCTGTCCGGCGGCTTTCTGGCCGGCGCGGCTTTATCGACGACCCTCGACGAGGCCGGCATCCGCGCCCATGGCTCGTTCCTCGGCGCCGGCGGCGTGATCGTCTACGACGACAGTCGCGACATGTTCAGGGCCGCTCACGCCGCCATGTCGTTCTTCGCCCACGAGAGCTGTGGCAAATGCTTCCCCTGCCGCATCGGCACCCAACGCCTGACAGAGCGGCTCGCCCAGCAGGCCGGACCCGGCGATCTGGCCCAGTGGCGGGCCGAGGTCGAGGACATCGGCCTGGTCATGACCAAGCTCAGTGCCTGTGGCCTTGGCACCGCCGCACCCGCCATCACCCGCAGCCTGCTCCAGTACTTTCCGGAAACCGTGGCCAGCCGCTTCGCCGAGTCCGGATTTCACGTTTGAGGATGTGACCCATGACCGCACACGCCAAAATCGATACCCTGGTTCTCGACGGCGTCGAGGTGAGCTTCACCCCCGGCGAGACCCTGTACCAGGTCGCTGAGCGCCACCGCAAGCAGGTTCCGACCCTGTGCTTCGATCCCCGCCTCGAACCCTTCGGCGGTTGCCGCATGTGCGTGGTCGAGGTCGAGGGTATCCGCAACCCGGTCGCCAGTTGCACGACCCGAGCCGAGAACGGCATGGTCGTGACCAGCGCCTCTAGCGATGTCGAGCGCTACCGCAAGATCCTGACCGAGATGGTCGTCAGCGAGAATCCGACCGTCGCCGTCGATCCGCTGCGCGGCTACGCTTCCGGCGAACTGGCGCGCCTGGCCGAGCGCTACGAGGCCGACGGCACCCGTTTCGCTGGCGCTCACAGCGGCCACAGCCGCAAGGACGACGAGAATCCCTTCATCCTGCGCGACTACGACCTCTGCATCTCCTGCTACCGCTGTGTCAGGGTCTGCGCCGAGCGCGAGGGCGACTACGCCATCTCCGTCATGAACCGCGGCTTCCACACCGCGATCACGACCGAGTTCGAGGGCCATCTCAAGGGCAGCCAGTGCACCTTCTGCGGCCAATGCGTGCAGACCTGTCCCACGGGCGCGCTCGCCGACAAAAAGGCTCTGCGGGCGGTCGACCTGCCCGAGCCGGTCGCGGTGACGCGCAGCACCTGCCCCTACTGCGGCGTGGGCTGCAGCGTCGATATCATGACCAAGGGCGAGCGCATCGTCGGCGTGCAGCCAGCCATGGACGGACCCGCCAACCTGGGCGCGCTCTGCATCAAGGGCCAGTTCGCCTTCGACTTCGTCCACCACGACGACCGCCTGCGCTACCCACTGGTGCGCGACGATGCCGGCCAACTGGTGCGGGCGTCATGGGAAGAGGCGTTGGACCGAGCCGCCGCGGGCTTCCGCCGCGTCCAGGACCTGCACGGCCGCCACGCCATCTACGGCGTCGCCTCCGGGCGCACGCCCAGCGAGGGCGACTACATGATGCAGCGCTTCATGCGCGCGGGTTTTGGCACCAATTACATCGACAACTGCAGCCGAGCGTGACACGCGCCGACAGTTGCCGGTCTGGCAGCTACGATTGGTCGCGGGGCCATGTCAAACCCGCTGGCAGATATGGAAAAGCCCGATGTCATCTTTTGCATCGGCACGAACATGACCGAAACCCATCCGGTCGCGGCGACCCGTCTGAAGCGGGCTCTGGCCGCGGGCGCTACCCTGATCGTCGCCGATCCACGGCGCATCCGCCTGGCAGAACTGGCTCACCTCTATCTGCCATTGCGGGTCGGCTCCGATGTCGCCCTGTTGCTGGCGATGGCCCATGTCATCGCTCGCGAAGGCCTCGTCGATCGCGCCTTCATGGAGGAGCGCACCAGCGGCGGCGAGACCTTCCTCGAGCACGTTCAGCGGTTCACTCCCGAATGGGCCGCCTCGATCACCGAGCTGCCAGCCGCCGATATCGAGCGCGCCGCCCTGCTTTATGGCCGTGCCCAGCGCGGGGCGATCTACTACACGCTCGGCATCACCGAGCACATTTGCGGCGTGGACAACGTCAAGAGCCTGTGTAACCTGGTGCTGATGACCGGCAACATTGGCAAACCTGGCACTGGTATCAACCCCATGCGCGGCCAGAACAATATCCAGGGCGCGGGCGACAGCGGCGCCATCCCCAACAACTACCCAGGTTTCCAACCGGTGACCAAACCCGAGAACCAGGCCAAGTTCCTGGCCGCTTACGGTCGCGAGATCGACCTGACGGTCGGCATCACCAAGGTGACCGCCCTCAACGAATGCGGCAAGAGCATTCACGCCATGCTGATCGATGGCGAAAACACACTGGTGACCGACCCTGACCGCGCTCATTGCCAGCACGCGCTCGAAGCGCTCGAGCACCTGGTCGTGATCGATATCTTCCTGACCGAGACGGCCGCCATGGCCGACGTCGTGTTGCCCGCCACCAGTTGGGGCGAGACCGACGGCGCCTGTGTCAACACCGAACGGCGCATCCAGCGTCTGCGCAAGGCCGTCGAGCCGCCCGGCGAAGCACGTCCCGACTGGTGGATCATCAAGGAGATCGCCCGCCGCATCGGCTTCAAAGGCTTCGTATTCGACTCGGCCAAAGAAGTATTCAACGAGCTGTGCCAGCTCTCGCCCATTTACCGCGGCATCGACTGGGACAAAATCGAGCACGGCGCCTACCAATGGCCCATCCCCGAACCTGGCCACCCGGGCACACCGCGCCTACACGAGGACGGCTTTATCAATGGGCGGGGCCTCTTCTCGGTGATCGAGTACCGCGACCCGGCCGAGACGCTCAGCGAGCGCTTCCCCGTCTGGTTGACCACCGGGCGTCGCCTCGAGAACTACCATTCGCGCACGCAGACGGGTCGCAGCCTTGGCATCGACTACCTACAGCCGGAGGAACGTTTGGAGGTCAATCCCGAGGATGCGGCCCATTGGGGGCTCGAGGAGGGCGAATGGGTGCAGATGGCGTCAGCCCGTGGCCAAGTCCGCATCCGCGTGCAAATCACCGAGCGCAGTCCGCCCGGCACCGTATTCTCCAGCTTCAGCTTCAACGACGTCCCCGTCAACTTCCTCACGGGTGGCGGCTACGACCCGATCACGCACACGGCGGAGCTCAAGGTTTGTCCAGTGCGGCTCGAGAAATGCGAAGCGCCCGTAGCCGTTTGAGGCGACCACGGCCAGTGGTGCCGTGGTCTCTGCCCCAATCAAAACCCAGCGAAAGGTATCCTACCCTGGCATTCCCGCTCCTGGCCAGGGAAATCTCTTTGTCAGCGCTGCGCTTGAAAGGCGGCAACCAGGTCGGTTTCCTCTTGGAGGTAGTGCTGGACGACCTCGAGTCGCGCGCCGAAGCACAGCAGCTCGTCGTGTTCTGCCCTGAACTTGGGCCAATGGGGGAGTCCTCCGCCATTCGGGTTGCCGGTACGGGCGAAATTCAGCCAGGCCAGACTCATCTGGCGGGATAGCAGTGCGTCCTCGTCGCGACGCCAGCCAAGGTTGGCCGCGGTGCCGAAGATATAGGGGATTTCCGCGGAATGGAAGGCGCCCAGGCGGTTGGCCGAGAGGATCGGAGGCACCCACTCGAAGGCATAACGCCAGGCGGAGGTGCCCGCTTGAGCCATCTGCTCGGCCCAGTGGCGCGCCGGCCAGGTGAACCAGCGGTCGCGCAGGAGGTCCATGCCGGCCTGGGTTGCCTGGGAGTCGTCTGCGAAGGGGTACATGGCGGCAAATGCACTGGCAAAGACGCCGTACTCGCGTTCCAGATGGTGCTGAAGCGCTCGTACCGTGCGCGGCACCAGCTGCGTGAAGGCCGTGCCCTCGTCGCGGTTACTGCCGACGATCACCGGCACCAGGGCCTGGCGGCCCGCCGCGAAAGTGCGGCGCACCTCCTCCTTGAACACGTGGCCGTCGACATTGGGCAGACTTTGAAAGTAGCGCAGGCCGGCCAACGAGTTGGCCGCGGCCAGCAGCGTTTCCGCCGGCATGGCGCGCAATTCGGCCAGCGTCGGGCGCGGCGCCTTGGGTGCGAGCAGACGCAGCAGATCCTCGCTTTGCTCGTAGGCGGAGCTGAGTGCGCCATTGCGACGGTCCAGATAGCGCATGGGCTCGAACAGCCCACCACTTTGGCCAATCGCCTTGTGGAACAGGCCGCGCGCCAGGGGACTAGCCTGTAGGGCAGAGACACTCCAGGCGCCGGCCGACTCGCCGAACAACGTGACGTTCTCGGGATCGCCGCCAAAGGCCGCGATATGATCGCGCACCCAGCGCAACGCCGCCAGCTGGTCGAGCAAAGCATAGTTGCCGCTGCCGATGCCGCTCTCATCGCTCAGCTCCGGCAAGGCGAGGAACCCGAACACGCCCAAGCGATAGTTGAAGCTGACGACCACCGCGCCCAGGCGCGCCAGCGCCGAGCCGTCGAAGGCCGGCTGGGAGCCTGCGCCGCGCGTATAGCCGCCGCCGTGGACCCAGACCATGACCGGGCGTCGTTCACCGTCCTTGCCGGCGCTCCAGACATTTAGGAACAGGCAGTCCTCGTCCTGGTGAGACGGCTCCCAGTAAAACGGCGACTGACGCTCATAGCGGGTTTGAGGGCAGATTGAAGCCAGGGCCGTGGTGTGTCGACCATCCCAGGCCCGTGGTCGCGGCGGTTGCCAACGCAGGGGGCCGATTGGCGCTTCGGCGTAGCGCGTGACGAGTCGCAGCAGGCTGGATGGGGCGTTCACATCGGGCTCCGGTTGGGTCAAGCATAGCCTCACAAAGCGCTGACAGTGTCGCATTGTGCACGGATCGGAACAAGTCAGAATCGGCGACACGAACGCCATTCTCTAGCGCAGACGCGGTCTTGGTTCGGTGGTAGCGCTACCTGCGACGAGAGTTTTTCTCAAGCATGCCAGAGTCTTTATCCGGCAAAAGGCGCTTGTGAGGCCAGGGACCGGACTATATAATCAATTTTGCAGGTGTAAGGAATTTTGCCCGGAGGACCCATGTCGATCGAGATGCTCGTCGTGATCGTGTTGACCATTTTGGTCTTCGTGGCGTTCGTTAAGGAGAAGTACCCTCCCGAGGTGGTGGCCCTGGGCTCTGTTGCGGTCCTGTTGTCCACCGGTATTCTCACCACAGACGAGTTCCTTGGCGTGTTCAGCAATAGCGCGCCGATCACGATTGCCATGATGTTCATCCTCAGTGCCTCGCTGGAGCGCACGGGCGTCCTGCAAATGATCGGCGCGAGCTTGAACCGGATCGCGGGTCGCTCCTTTATGCGGGGTATGGCGCTGATGATGATCAGCGTGATCGGCGCTTCCGCCTTAATGAACAATACGCCGGTGGTCATGCTGATGGCGCCGGTCGTGATCTCCCTGGCCAATACGCTTAAAGTTTCGCCCTCGCGCATGTTGATTCCCCTTTCATATGCTGCGATCTTGGGCGGGACCATGACCCTGGTCGGTACCTCGACCAACATCCTGGTCAGCAACATCGCCGTGCAAAAGGGCCTGGCCCCGATCGGCATGTTCGAGATGACTTGGATCAGCGTGATCTTCAACGCGGTTGGTCTGGTCTTCATCCTCTTCGCGGGCCGCTACCTCCTGCCCGACCGCGACTCGCTGTCGGGCCTGCTGAGCACCATTCCCAAGAAACGCTTCCTGGCCGAGATCCTGATCCCGCGCGGGTCCGGCATGGTCGGCAAAACCGTCAAGCAGATCAAGATCGGCCCCTCCAATCCACAGATTATCGACATCCTCCGCGGCGACAGCTCCTTGCGCCGCCACCTGCGCGAAGTGGAGTTACAGGTCGGTGACCGGTTGGTGTTCTCCACCAATGTTGGCGATATTTTTGGCATGAAAGAAAACGGTCAGATGGACCTGCTGACCGACTCCCGCGAGTTCGAACCCGTGTCCGCGGAAGAGACGGTGATCATGGAGGGCAGCGTCGGCGAACGCTCGTCGCTGCTGCACCGCCCGCTCTCCCAACTGCGCCTGCGCCGCAAATACGGGGTCTACGTGTTGGCCGTACACCGCAACGACAAACACTTCAGCGAGAATCTGAGCCAGAACTATGACGAACTGACGCTGCGCTTTGGCGATACCTTGCTGCTGCAGGGCCCGACCACGGGCATCAAGCGCCTGCTCGACGAGGGCGACATCATCAACCTCTCGCAGCCTACGGAGCGCGCCACACGACCCAAGCGCGCCTGGATCGCCGTCGGTACGCTTGTTGTCGTGATGGTGCTCTCCGCGCTCGACATCATGCCGATCGCTGGCCTGGCCGTGATCGGTTCCGTGTTCGTCATGATGACGGGCTGCATCGACGCCGACGAGGCCTTCGATTCGATCAACTGGCGCATTCTGTTTCTGATTTTCGGCATGCTCGGCCTCAGTATCGGGCTGGAGAAGACCGGTGCCGCCAAACATGTCGTCGAACTGCTTGTAGGTGCGGTCTCGGGCCTGGGGCCTGGTGTCGTCCTGGCGATTGTCTACCTGATTACCTCGATTCTGACCGAAGTAGTCAGCAACAATGCGGTCGCCGTGCTCTTGAGTCCGATCGTCATCACCCTGGCTCAGCAGCTGGGCTACGACGCCCGCCCCTTCCTGATGGCGGTTATGTTCGGGGCCAGCGCCAGCTTCGCGACACCGATCGGCTATCAGACGAATACCTTTGTCTACGGGGCCGGCGGGTATAAATTCATGGACTTTATTAAAATCGGTGTGCCCATGAACCTGCTGATGGCGATCCTGGCGATCATCTTCATACCCATCTTTTTCCCCTTTTACTAGAACCCAGCCGAACAGGTCCCGCAGTCGCTGTAGCTGTAGCTGCCGTAGCTACTGTAGCTGCTGTAGCGCAAGATGCAATCTTGCGCCGGGCGGAGGGTGACTATCAAAGCGGTCGTATCAGTAGAGCGTCTGCTGTAGCTGCTGTAGCGCAAGATGGAATCTTGCGCCGGGCGGAGGGTGACTATCAAAGCGGTCGTTTCAGTAGAGCGTCTGCTGTAGCTGCTGTAGCGCAAGATGGAATCTTGCGCCGGGCGGAGGGTGACTATCAAAGCGGTCGTTTCAGTAGAGCGTCTGCTGCAGCTGCTGTAGCGCAAGATGCAATCTTGCGCCGGGCGGAGGGTGAATATCAAAGCGGTCGTTTCAGTAGAGCGTCTGCTGTAGCTGCTGTAGCGCAAGATGCAATCTTGCGCCGGGCGGCGAATGAAAGGTCAAGAGGCGCTATAAATAGAGCGAATTCCCATGAACGTCCCATCACTATTTGCCGCCAATCGCCGGGGCGGGCTTTGCGGCTAGGCGGGCGCGCGCGCCCTGTCGGCAATCAGGGTTGAATCCAGGCTGCGCCTAGCGCTCGTGCTCTATCGAGAATGGATATTTATCCTCGACCAGCGTGTCCAGATCGCGCAGGACCAGTTGGTACATGGTGAGCGGCAAGAGTTGTCTGGGGATCCCCAACTCAAACGGTCGTTCCGAGGTTGTGATGAGCGTGTCCCACATGGGTTCCCCGGTGGGCGTCGTCAGGATCACTTTGAATTTTTTGCCAGGTTCCGACAGGGGCAGGCGCAACACCAACAGGGCGTCGTTTTTGGCGAGTTTGAAGGGCTCGCTTTCGGCACCGCGGTTCCGGGTTAGGGTCTCGACGGAAACTTGCAGTGGCTTGTCTTGATGGCTGTTATTCGCGCTGAGGAGATACAGGTTTCCCGCTAACAAAAGCGAGGCCGCCAGGATCAAAAGCGGTGAGTTGCGATAGCCTTCCGGCTTGAATTTTTCCATTTCGCCGGCCTGGGCCTTGATCGCGGTGGCAAAGCTTTGCTCAAGCTCCAGCTGTTCCAGACACTGATCGCACTGCATGAAGTGGTCCTGGAAGGCATTCCTTTCCTCGGTATCGAGCTCGCTCGCGAGGAAGCGATTGGCGAAATGGTGCTTTTCGAAATAGGCGTGGTCATGGGGCATGATCGTTCCTCTGGCAGTCCTTTACTCGCGAGTTGCGAACGAGGATGGTAAGGCGTCTAGGTGGATGCGAGATTGACCTCTGACAGGTAAAGATCGCGATAGCGTTCTCTGGCACGATGGAGGATGAGATTGAACTGCTGCGGAGAAAGATCGAGATCGCTGCAGATCTGAGCACGATCCTCCTCGGCCAGATAGACCCTGAACAGCACTTCGCGATCGCGAGGGCTGGGGAGTTGGTTGATGACCTTGCGGACCAGCTGCGCCGACTCCCGTATCTGGAGTTGGTGGTAGGGATCATGGTGCACTTCGACATCGGTCGTCAAAGGCACATAGCGCTCCTGGCGTTTCTTCTCGCTGCGGTTGGTGTCCCAAGCAGTCAACCGGGCGATGCCGTAGAGAAAACTGCCCAGACTGTTGCTGTCCTTGAGCCGGCCCTCTTTGATCTGGGCCAGAGCGACACAGAAGGTCTCCTGAAAGAGGTCCTCGAGAATGAAGGGTCGGTGTGATTCTCGTCGCAACGCGTAACGCACGCCGCGGCCAAAACGACTAACCAGCTCGTCGGCTGCTCCTGGGCGGTCCTCGCGAATTGCGCGAACCAATTCAGGAAGCTCGAGATTGGCAAGCTCCTCTGAATTTTTCAAGACCCCTCCCATACGATTGAATGCAGGTAGATACAGGCGAACGCTAAACGTCAGTAACCTATTATATATCACGAATGCTCGGGAAGTTGCACGCTTGCCGATGAAGGTAATCATGATTCGCTTCCTAGCTCGTCCCGTATTTGCCGGCCTTGCCCTGCGAGCGTCGTGGCCTTGGAGCTCGGAAGACACCGTCCGCCTCGAAGCAGACAGGGACTTCATCAAGATAGTGGTGTCAGGCAGCCTTTTCTTTCACAGCGTCCGTCTCGCGATCATCGCACGCCGCCATCGAAGAGCAAATAGACCAGGTTATTAGCCATCGCTTTACTCGCCCAACCATTTCCAGAAATCGAAAAAGCCCCAGTGGGCGAAGAGCCAGGCGGCCAGGCCGTAGGCACTGCCGACGGCGAGGTAGAGGTTGAAGACGTAGTGGGGCGCGAGGTTGGAGCAAGAACAGGCCGCGAAGGCCATGCCGATGCAGATGCCCAGGGAAACCGGCAACAACAGGGCGGATCCCTTGGGTCGACGCCAGCGGAAGGCGCTGCGCTGACGCTCTTTGGCGCCGGCCCAGAGCTCGCGCGCCAGGCCAAAGCCGAGCCAGATGCTCAGGCCCAGGACCAGGGCCATGGGCAGCATGACCAGGCCGGCCAATTGCAATAGTGCGTGCTGGGGCGCCACGTAACGGGCCAAGCGCTCACCCAAGACGGCACCGCCGCCCAACAGGCTGACCAGGACCAGAATTTCGCTCAAGATTGTCAGGCCGTCGACTTTTTCAGTCGGGCGCTCGGGGTCGATCATGACCAGCTCCGTTCACCACGTCTCATTCATAGCTATTAGGCGCAAAAGAGCGCGATTTGGTTTATTGTTTTGAACAATATTTGCAAAAAACTGGGCTGTGTAGCGCAGACCCGCGCGGTCGTCGCGCGGACCATCAGCATCCTGCGGCTGACCCGCGCGGTCCCGCCGCCCGGCGCAAGATTGCATCTTGCGCTACAGCAGCTACAGCAGCTACAG
>CAYRFM010000104.1:0-19683 GCA_964423555.1 uncultured Holophagae bacterium
AACGAGCATACCTTCTCAGAGCAAAGCATTCACGGCCCTTTGCCGGAGGGACACCGAGAACCGGTGTATCGGCCAGCACCATAGCCGCAGACAAAGAGTTGTTGCCAGGGGAACTCATTTTCTTTCAGCTCTTTAGGCGACCCATCAACGACCCGGTAGTACACCTTTTCGCATACCTCTGTGCGTTGTTGTTTGATGATGGTATGTATTTGATAGCTACTTCCATATCCATCAGCCAGGTGAAGAACAATGGTTCCCTCGCTCTGGCCCTGGCGAATCCAATTGCCCTGATAGGCATGCAGCAGCGCATTTGTTTCACCCTGGTTGCCAAGTCCCAAAGCGATCGTGCGAATAAAGGATGATTTTCCCGCACTGTTTTCTCCGAGCAACAGCGTGGCTCCACTCGAGGGGTCCATATCCAGGCGGAGGTTAGGATAGGCCTGAATATTGGCGAAGGTGATATGTGTTAGGCGGAGGCTGCGATTGTTGGTGAACCAAAACTCTCCCTGTGGCTGATACTGAAGGGTTTCGACGTAATGATTGACTAACTTGTTTTCCCATTCCAAGGTGATGAGGTTACAGCTTGTGTTGTCCTTGCCGCGGCGGCCGGTGAACATCCAACCAGCGCGAATATCATAGGGCAAACCTGTTTGGGGGGTCGGATCACTCGTATGACCGCACAGTGAGATATCGACATTGCGACAAAGCGAATCGGCGGTGCTCTCGTCCCCTATATGCTTGAGTGGAATGTGCATTAACGCAATTCTGAGACGAGGCGGGAGCGATGGTAGCTCGCCCGCTCTGCCAGTCAGGCGATTGACTTGTTCCTGGGTGATTTCGTAATCCCCCTTGGGATTGCGGCGCCATGCGTTTTCGATGCCGAGAAGGGTGATCGGGACCGAAGAGATCGTGAGGTCATCCCGATAGCCAGGGATAGTGAGCGATGAAACCAGCTCGTTGCGCATGAACTTTTTGAACCAATCTCGATAGTTTTTATCAAGCGATGGCTCCGAAGCGCGGCTTTCAAGTTCCTCGGAGGGGACATGTTTTTTTAGATCGAAATCATGGTTACCCGGGACCGGATAAATGCGGTCGGGCGCCAGCTGGAGCCTTTTTGTGAGCTCGGATAACACCTGATCCACAGCAGCATATTCGTCGGCCTGGCCCGAGTCGGTCAGATCGCCGCTGATCATGAGCAAATCGATGCCCTCTGGACATGCCGAATGGAGAAAATCGGCGAGTCTTTCGAACATCGTGGCGCGCTTTTTGGGTTCCTTCTCCCGAGGTCCTTGTTCCTGTAGATCCGAAAGATGAAGAATGCGTATCGTGGCCATGGTACCCCTGAAAGGTAAGAATAGACTATTCTAGCTTAGGGATGGGTCCAAATTCCAGCGACAGGTAAGCCTCCAGTTACCCGACCATCGGTGTCCAACCATGGCCGTTTAGGGTCGATCAGCAAACCCAGCCGCGGCGGATCATCCAGTTGCTGCACTGGTCCATCTCGTCGCCTGCGTTCTCGAAGGCCTTTTCGATGTTTTTGAGGATCTGCTCCCTGAAGAAGCGGAAGCGGGCCAGGTATAGGGACATGACCACCGGCGGCGTCGGGTAACCAATCACCGTGGGGTTGCAGCGGTAGTAATTGTCGTCCAGCAATTGTTTGGCTTCGTAGTCGGTATGGTCGGTGGAGGGCGAGTAGAGCAGGTGCGCCGCGGGCGGCTCCCAGGCGTTTTGCAGGGGATTGGTGGGCAGCATGTTGAAATTGCCAAAGCCCAGGTTGAAATTATCCTGGAAATAGTGGGGAATGAAATTGCCGACCCCCAGGGAGAGCACCTGGAGGCTGCTGACCTCTTCCAAAACACTCTGGTCCTTGAGGTTGTTGAGGGTCTGCATCAGTTTTTGGATCAGCTCCTGAGGCGTCTCGTTGCCCGTGCTGGGTTTGGTTTCGTGGAGGACCTTATCGAGCAGGCCAAGGAGATATATTTCGATGTTGAGGACGTGACCCATTTGGGCGGGCATTTCCTCGGTTGACCAATCGATGCCATGGTTCAGGGTCTGCATGGCGTAGCGGAAGAAATTTTCGTCGGTGATCATGTTGTATTCGAAACGCAGCTTTTCCAATAGCATTTTCAGGCTGAAGAGATAGTGCTCGTAGGCGGTAATATCGGCCTGGGTTCGCTGCGTGGGGTCAAGCAGACGGGTCAGCAGGTCGAGCGTACCCTGCAGGTAGTCACGCGGCATCAGCTGGCGCAGTTCGTTGAGCAGTACGTTTTTGCGTTTGGCGATGCTGATGAACTGGGCGATCGCGCCCAAGGTCGGCGACATGGCGTAGATACCGCCATCGGTAATGCCGTCGATGACGGGTCGGATCGTCGCTGGACAGGCCGCGCCATAGGCCACCAGCCAGGCGGGCGATTCCAGGTCGTTGCCAATAACCGGGAAGTTGTGGAAGACCTTGGTCTTCCAGCGCCGCTTCATCGGATCCTTGGCGTGGGTTGTGCGACCGGAAATGTCGAACGTCATGATCAAGACCTTGTTGGGCAAATCGGCCAGGGTACGGTCGCCGAACTCCTGGTGTAACAAGCGCCGCATGTCGTCACCGCCGCACCAAGTGCTGAGGCCGAACAGGCTGAGCCAGGCGTCCATGGGGTTGACGGTGTTGCCGTGCAAGAGCTCGCTCTTGAAAAAGGCCTCAAGTTTGCCGCTGAGCAAATACTCGCGCGGGTTCTCCTCCTTGGCCAGTAGCATCGAGATCAAGGCGCCAGCCGAGGTCCCAGCAAAAGCCGTGACATGGTGGGGGGAGAGGAAGCAGTCGTAGCGTTGGGCGAGGTTCTTCAGCATCAACACGGTGAAATAGCCATAAATGCCGCCACCGTCCATGCATAGCATGCGATATTTTTCGGGTGAGCTCATGATTTACCTGCCTAGAAGAGGATTACGCTATCTTATCTTCTCGGCAAGGGATCTTCAACCGTTAATTTACTCAGGGATCGTCATTTCATCTGAGGGCGTCTCCTCATCTTCTGTCTCAAGGCTATTGTTTCCCATAGCCTCCTTGTCGTTGATCATCGGGCCCAGCACTTGGGTGTACAGCAGATAACCGCCGTATAAGGCGACACCAACGAGGATCAGTTGAATCAATCTACGGATCATACCTACCTCCGAGGAACGCGTTGCACCGAGTTTATCGGCAATTTCCCCAGAAGTGATGAGCCTGCTCACACGCGATCAAGTCAGCGTCGAAGCAGCTCAACTGTGAGGTCCCAAGAAGACGGCCCAGGTAGGGCCGACCGTAGGCCGGGAAACTTCGCCGAAGCAAGTGGCAACCGCGTTACTGATCGCTGCTGAAGTGGCCGAGCGCGGGTTGAAGGCGCACGCTGAAAGTAGAGCCCTGTTCGAGTTGGGAGGTGCATCGGATGTTTCCTCCCATCCCCTCGATGGCCGCCCGGCAAAAGGCTAGGCCCAGGCCGTTGCCCTGACGGCTGCGGCTTCGGTCGGCGCGAAAGAAGCGCTCGAAGATCCGCGCGAGGTCGGCGGGCGCGATGCCGATGCCATGGTCGCGGATGACCAGTTCGACCCAACCGTCCTGCTCGCAGAGAGCGACCTCGATCCGCCCGCCCTCGTCCGAGTACTTGATGGCGTTGTCTAAAAGATTGGCCACGACCCGCTGCAGCATATGGGCATCGGCCCGGCAAAACATGTGCTGGGGTAGTTGGCATTCGAGCGCCAAGGCCTTTTCTTCCAGCACCGGCGCGAACAGCTCGCAGCCCTCGCGCACCAGCTCGGCCAGATCGAGGTCGCAGGTCTGCCAGCGGTAAATGCCACCCTCCGCCGACGATATTTCCAGCAGCGTGTTGATCAGGTTGAGCAATTGATCGCATTCCTCGACGACCATGCCCGAGACCTCCAGCTCCTCGCTCTGGCGCTTGCGCAACTCCGCCTCGGCCATGCCGCGCATGCGCGTCACGGGCGTTTTCAGGTCGTGGGCGACGTTGTCGACCACGTAGCGCAGGTTGACCATCAGCTTCTGGATCTGGGCCAACATCTGGTTGAAGGTAGCGGCCAGGTTGTCCGTCTCGGCCGTGCCTGTGGCCTCGAGCACCCTGAGGTCCAGCTGGCCGTGCTCGCGAATCACCTGGGCGGCCTCGCTGACCTGGCGAATCCCGCGTAGCCCACGGTAGGTGAAGAACCAACTGAAGCTGCCACCCATGACCAGCACCAGCAAGATGCCGAACCCTATGAGGCGCCGCGAGTAATTCATCAGCTGATGGACCTCGTCGAGGGAGCGACCGATCTGGAGGATGGTTCCTTCCGGGAAGCGGTAGTGAATCATGCGCGCGCTTTCCCGTCCGAACAGGGTTGATTCCCAGACCAGGGGTCGGTTCTCCAACTCGGCCAGGGGTAGGGGATGACGCTCGACGCCGCGCCAAAACGAGAGGTCCGAGGAAGCGATCTGCATGCCGTCACTGGAGAAGGCGCGCAAAAAGATCGCCGAGATACCAGTCGCCTGACTGTGGCGGGTCAGCTCGTTTTGCAGGCGTGGCGCGTCGACTTCGGCGTGCAGCTCGCCGATCGAGCTGGTGATCACCAATAGCTGCTGCTCGAGCTCTTGGTCGGTGCGCTGCAGCAAGTATTTGTACTGAAAGCGGTCGAGCAGGTAGAAGAAGACCAGGAACGTGAGCAGGAACCCGGCCAGGTTCAGTCCCAGGATGCGGAAGGTCAGCGAGTGCCAGACTCGCCCCAGCCGATGCGTCGCGACACCGCCACTCACTCGTTGTCCGGGCGCAACATGTAGCCGGCCCCGCGCATAGTGTGGATCAGTTTGACCGCGAACGGCTTGTCGATCTTCTCGCGCAGTTTGGAGATCCGGGCCTCGACGATATTGGTCATGGGGTCGAAATTGTAGTTCCAGACGTGCTCGATGATCATTGTCTTGGAGACGACCATGCCGGCGTTGCGCATCAGGTATTCGAGCAGTTCGAACTCCTTGTTCTGCAAGGGAATCACCAGCGTGCCGCGACGGGCCTCGCGGGTGTGCAGGTTGAGCTCGAGATCGCTCACGGTCAGGGTGTTGGGGTCGTTCAGACTTGAGGTCGTGCGCCGCATCAAGGCCTGGACTCGGGCCAGCAGCTCAGAAAAGGCAAAGGGTTTTGTCAGGTAGTCGTCGCCGCCCAATTGTAGACCGCGGACGCGATCGTCGACTGTGTGCTTGGCGCTCAACAGCAGAACAGGGGTCGGCACGCGCCGTTTGCGCCAGTAATCCAGCAATTCCAAACCGTCCCGGCCCGGCAACATGATGTCCAACACGATCAGGTCATAGTTGAGGTTCATGCCGTAGTCGAGCGCCTCATCACCGCTGGCCACGTGGTCGACGGCAAAGCCGGCCTCCTTTAGACCCTTGCAGACAAACCCCGCGACCTTGTTGTCGTCCTCCACCACCAGTATCCGCATGCTCATTCCTTTGGGCCTCCCGCGCGCGATCTGCTCGCGCTGCCGGCTATTATCTCCGCCGGGCATGATGGACAGCTGACGAGGCCATGACAAATATGTGAATCGTCTCACCGAATGAATGTATCATGTTTTACTGTCGGATGTGCCTTGCAGTTGATTGCCTTGGGCACAGGAGGTTCAATGCGCGCACTGTTCTTTTTCCTTTTGGCGATGACGGCCTATCCGACATGGGCATGGCAGGAGGCCAAAGAGGAGCTGCCTGACGAGGTCCTTGAGGACGACCGACTGGAGCTCACGGGCTGGGTCGACCTGCTTTATCGGAACAATAACCGCCCCCAGACCGAACCATTTCTCAATTTCGGCCATGCCTATCTGGGCATCTCCTATCGGATCACGCCCAATTGGCGCACCTTCGTGGAACTGGAGTACGAGCGCGAACCGCCCTACGGCGACGATGAGGCCGAGGACGAGTTCAAGCTCGACCGCGCCTATCTGGAATACCGTCGCTCGGCGGCGGCTCGCCTGCGCATCGGCAAGGTCAACACCCCGGCCGGGATCTGGAAGCCCGAACACTGGGCCTTGACCGTCGACACCATCGAGGCACCGATCATGGAAGACAACGGCTTCATACCCATCAAGTCAGAGGGCCTCGAGTTTTCGGGGATCCGCACCCTGGCCCACGGCGAGCTCAATTACACCGTGATCGGCGCCTATGTCGACGACGAGGAGTCGCGTGAACACAATCTCGAGGATGCCAAAGCCCTGGGCGGCGATCTTCACCTTCACCTGCGCGAGCGCTACACGGTAGGACTCTCGGTCTATTCCTACACTGATCCCAATGGCACCGGCGAGTCGTCGGTCGGGATCCTGCCCTACTTCGACCTCGGACTGATTCAGGGTCGGCTGAGCTGGCGCAGCGAGTGGTTGTC
The DNA here is from genome assembly GCA_964423555.1 of uncultured Holophagae bacterium. Lineage (GTDB taxonomy): Bacteria > Acidobacteriota > Holophagae > Acanthopleuribacterales > Acanthopleuribacteraceae > CAYRFM01. The sequence continues at coordinate 6,378 of CAYRFM010000104.1, forward strand.
TCTGCGCCGTGACGATGGCGACAACGTCGACAGCTATTACAGTCAGCTCAAATTCCATTTCAACCCCATGACATACCTCAATCTGCGCCACGATGAGGGCGATGACGAGCGGCGCGCGGGCGGCCGACGCCACCGCGCCGATGCCCTGACCCTGGCCTGGTGGGCGCGTGCCAATTGGCGCTTCAAGTGCGAGTACGAACGCCACGAGTTCAAGGGCGATCAGATCGCAGACTTCGATCAATGGTCGCTGTGGACGGGGTACGTCTTTAAATGATGCTTGCCGCGCTCCTTTTCTGGCTGACCGCCGCGGATCCGCAAGGCGATTTCGTGCTCATTACCTCGCGCGAAACACCTGTGACCGAGCTGACCGAAGTTCAGGTCAAACAGATCTACCTGGGCAAGCTCGATCGCATCGCCGGCATGCACATCGTGCCACTGGATCTGCGTCGAGGCGACCCCCTGCGCGCGCGCTTCGTGCAACACTACCTCGGTGGCGAGACGTTTCTCGAAGACTACTGGCTGCGCCAGAAACTCATCGGTGACGCACGCCCGCCCCGGGTTGTCGGCGACTGGGCGCTGGTGGTGGCCTACGTGAGACGAAATCCCGGTTTTGTCGGCTATATTCCCGCTGACCGCATCGCCCTGCTCGCCTCGGACGAGGTCAGGATCATCGCCGTCAAGCCCTGAGCCTCAGCTCGTGGCGCGGGTAGCCGCCTGGGGCAACTCTTCCAGGCGTTTCATCTCCGCTGACTCGAACAGCTCCGGGTCGCTCAGGTAGTCGAGCGCCATGTCGGTCGCGTCATTGCCGAAGAACAGCTGGCCTTCGATGCGCAAGGTCGGCACGCCAAAGATACCGGCCGCGATGGCCGCCTCGGTATTGGCGCGCAGCTGTTGCTTGACCGTCTCAGCCGCGATGGCCGCCAAGGGGTCGGCCAAGCCCAGCGACTGACCCAAAGCGATGAAGGCCAGGTCATCGCTGAGGTCTTGGCCGTCGCGCCAAATGAAAGCGAACAGTCGCTCCACAACCTCCGCCGAGCAGCCCAGCGCCAGGCACAGGCGCAGGGCCCGCAGCGGGTTGAAGGGGTGGCCCGGTGGGAAGCGCAGCGGCTGGCCTAGACGTTCGGCGTACCAGCGCACGAAGCGATAGGTGAACAGCCGTTTGGCGGGGATTTCGGCTGGCCCCTTCTGGCCCCAATGAGTGAGCATGCCCGCCAACAGCACCGGTCGGTAGACCAGGCGCTGTTGCGGGAACTCACCCAAACGGAAATGCTGGAGGTAGGCGAAGGGCGAGATGAAGTCGAAATACCACTCAACGGGTGCGTTCATCGTAGTTCCTCAGCGGTCGGTAAACTCTGCGGGCCGCTTCTCGAGGAAGGCGGCAATCCCCTCGCGGGCGTCGGCAGAGGTGAAAGCGAGGCCAAATAAATTAGCCTCGATGCGCTCGCCGTCGCGGGGGTTCGTTTCCATGCCCTGGTTGACGGCCTCGAGCGCCAAGCGCAGCGCGACCGCGCTCTTGACGACAATCTTTGCCATCAGCTCGCGGGCGCGCTCCAGCAGGCCCTCCTGTGAGACGACCTCATTGACCAGACCGATGGCCAAGGCACGGCCGGCGTCAATCGGCAGACCTGTCAGGATCAACTCCAGGGCGCGACCCTTGCCGACGACCCGGGCCAAGCGCTGCGTGCCCGCATAGCCCGGAATCAGGCCGAGGTTGACCTCGGGTAGGCCGAGGCGGGCGTTGCTGGCCGCGATGCGCATGTGGCAGGCCAGAGCCAGTTCACAACCGCCGCCAAGGGCAAAGCCGTTAATCGCGGCCAAGACTGGCTTGGGGAAGTGCTCGATCGTGCGGAACATCTCCTGACCCAACTCGCTTGCGGCGCGGGCGCCGCGGGGGTCCAGGGCCGCCAGTTCGGTGATGTCGGCGCCTGCCACGAAGCTCTTGGGTCCAGCGCCGGTCAGGATCACACCCTTGACCTCGTCATCCGTCAGCAGCGCTTCAAACATCGCCTTCAGCTCGGCAAAGGTCTTTGCATTGAGCGCGTTGAGCGCCTGGGGACGATTGAGGGTCACCAGGGCAATGCCGGCACTCTTTTCCAGGGTCAGTACTTCCATGTCGTAGGCTTCTCCTTGCTTTGGGTTTCGTCTATTATTGCGCGGGCGTTGCGCGCGTCGACATTTGCTCCGCCATCAGGTTGTAGGAGCTGCTGGTGATCAAATCCTTGGTGGGTACCTGGAAGGTGACGGTGACATCGGCGTTGATGGACCAAGGTCCTTTGACTTCCTGCTTTTGAGTGTAGGCGGCGGCCGTTTGGAAGCTGACATGATACTCGAGCGTGAAGGCCTTGACGTTGTTGACGCCGATGTGAACCACGCTGGTCACGTTATAGCCCGTGGCGGTTGGTTGGACTGTCTCCCGCGAGACATAAACCGGGTCCGAGCTCTGGAAGTTCGTGGTCTTGCCCTGAAGCGTTGGCTGCGGGGGCGGCTTCTGGCTTTGGTTCCCCGCCTTTTCTTCTTCAGGCGTACCCTCTTCAGGCGTACCCGCTTCAGGCGTGTCCGCTTCAGGCGTGTTCCCTTCAAGTGTGTCCTCACCTGTGTCGAGCCCAGGCAACGAAGGCGTTTCGGCCGCATCGTCATCTACAGGGGGCGCCGCCTCCGCCACAGGTTCGGGCCGCTGCGGCAATTTATCCGAGGTAACCACCAATCGCCGCTGTTTCTTGCGTTCTTCTTCCTTTGCCTCGAGCTCCTTGACTTCTCGGTATATGCGCTCCTCTTCCGCCTTGGCGGCTTGGCGCTTGGCCTCGAGTTCCTCGTTGTACTTTTGGCTGCGATCCAAGTCAACCATATTGGAAGGCAAGGTCATGACTTGACCGTTCTTGAGAGTAACCAGACACCGCGTGGCTTCACACTTGGGGGGCTCTTTGAGCTCCATGCGCTTATTGGACTTGAGCCAGAGGACGTATGGCGCGTCCGATTGGACCAAAAGGATCATCATGAAACAGCTGACTAGCATGGGGACCTCCGTCGAAGCGAATTGACACCATTATACAGAGCCATAGCCAGGGGGCCAAGCGCTTCCGAGCCAGCGACAAAATGGCCTCAAACGCCGTGCCTGCGAGGCGCTGGGCTGCCTGTTGGGTTTACGCGGCTCCGACTGCCCCTCTGTGGTATAATCGCACAAACGTGCGGAAAACTTTTTTCCGAGATGCCGGCTTTCGTGTCGTATTGGGGATCTTGATGATATTGATTGCGGACTTCGAGGGCAAGCGTTGCGAGGCGCTGGCCAGTTTGCTCGAAAAGCGCTTACGGGACGATGTTACCTGTATCCACTCTGCTCGCGATCTGATTCGCGGCGTCAAGTTTCAGCAAATGGCACTGATGATTCTCAACCCCAAACTACCAGATTTGGGTTCCAAATGCTTTGACCTGATAAAAAAGATCCGCACCCATTACAACGAGTTGATTCTGCCCATCGTCCTGCTCGGCGACAAGGAGTGGCAGGTGATCACCGTCAACGGCATCAATGCCGGGGCCAACGACGTGCTCCATCTTCCCCTGGACGAACACGTCACGCTCGCGCGCCTGCGCCGGCTGCTGGCCTGCCGCGCGCTCTACCTGGCCGCGACGGCTCAGCGCAGCACCCACGAGCTGGAAGGCCCGATGGCGCCCCTGCCCTCGAACATCAGCCTGATCGAGCCGGAGCGCGACCTGGATAAACCCATTCCCTGCGAGCTGCCGCTTTCGCTGGTCTCTCGCTCCCGTTCCTTCTTCTGCAAAACCATCTGGCTCAGTTACCGGCGCCTGCTATTGCGAGCCTACGAAGATGTGCCGCGCGAAGGCAACTACAAGCTCGAAATCCCCAACCCCGCTGGCGGCAAAATTGACCTCGAAGTCACCCAGCTCTCACGGGAGGCCAACGAGCGCAACGTCGCCGGGGTCTTCAAGATGGGCCTGGAGATCTCGAAAATGGGCGAGGGCTATCGCGAGCTGTTCGAGAGCATCCTGCAACAGCACGAGATCCAGGAAACCATCTCCTCGCCGCTGCCCAATCTCGGCGAGCGTCCCAGCGCCCCGGTCGTTTTCTCCTCTCAGGACATGGCGCTGGGCTTGATCGAAGGCAGCCGTTACAAATTTGGTCGCCTGCTCGGCCGCGGCAGTTTTGCCTCGGTCTATCTGGTCGACGACCTAGCCCTCAAACGGCCTGTCGCCATGAAGATCCTAGCCCCTGACTTCTCGCGCGCGGCCCAGGCCCGCCAGAGCTTCCTCAACGAGGCTCAAATCGCCGCTCAGTTCCATCACCCCAACATCGTCTTCGTCTTTGAGGTCGGTGAAATTCTCGAAAACAATTACGCCCGTCACCTGGACTTTCCCGACGAGCTTCTCAAGCGCCACCCCCAGCGCATCATCTATTTCACGATGCAGCATGTGGAGGGCCAAACCCTCGGCCGCTGGATCGGCGGTCACCAGCAGCCGGAGGGGGCCTGTCTCGAGATCCTCGTCAAGATTGCCCGTGCCCTGGTTTTCGCCCACCAAAAGGACGTGATCCACCGCGACATCAAACCGGACAACATCATGATCACGCCCGAGGAAGAGGTCCTCGTCGCCGATTTCGGCATCGCCACCCTGATCAAGGGCAAGGAAGATAAGGAAGGCAAGTTCGAGGTTGCCTGCACGCCCAAATACGCCTCGCCCGAACAACTCACCGGCGAGGCCGTCGACATGCGTTCCGATATTTACAGTTTCGGGATTGTCGCCTACGAGCTGCTCACCGGCCAGGCCCCGTTTACCGGGCGCAGCATCACCGAGATCGCCCACAAACAGCTGGCGCAACGAGCAACACCGGTCGCCGAGATCCGTCCCGGCGTCTCACCCGATCTGGTCAAGATCATCAACCGCTGCATCGAGAAGGCGCCCGAGGCGCGCTACCAAAAAACCCAAGAGCTGCTCAGCGATTTGTTGGCCTTTAAGGGCACCAAGGAGAAGGTCGACAACGGCTCCGCCAGCGACGCCCTCGACATCCTCATCGCCCAGGCAATCGTCGTCACCAACGCCGTCGAAGCCGGTCAGGTGCTCGAGCGCATCCTCGCCTTCATCAGCCTGCGCCAGACCCATGAAGACGTCGACGAGCTGCGCGCGATCCACCAGAAATTGACCGACCCCAACCTGATCAACATCCTCATCGAGAAGAACCTCAACGAAGACAACCTCCAGCTGCTCTACCAGTACTTCACCACCGTCGAGTCCTCGGGCGCCGTCTCGCGCATCCTGCGCTGGTACCAGAAGGAGACCGCCGCTCGCCGCAAGGAGTTCCTGGGCCAGTTGGCCGTGCTCTGCGCCGGCGAGGAGATGATGCCGCTGGTCGCCTACGGGCTCGAACTGAGCGATGCCGACGCCCGCATCCTGCTCAAGGCCTTCGGCGAGACCGCGGGCCATACGGGTCAACCGATCTTCCTTAAATGGGCACTGCATACGGGCTATCAGACCCAGCGCGAGCTGCTGAAAATCATCACGACCACCAAGCGCACCGACTTCGAGGTCTTCGGCATTTTGGAATACTACGCTTCGGGCAAGGGCACGATCCACCGGGACATCAAGGAAATGGCCGCTCGGCTCCTCGAAGAAAAGCAGATGTTCTGAGGCAGACCGGCCGAGATGCCACCCGCTTTGTGACGCGCAGGGGAATCACCACCGCGCTCGGCGGCCTTTTTTTGTATAGATCAGCGGAATCTATGAAATCCTGGTATTTGAATGGTTTTCGCTGTTGGGCCCATTCGCCAACTTTTCTCTCATACAATTTCTGAGTTGTTTGGCAATCTTAAAAAAAATGTGCTTTTTTTGTCCCTATCACCTGAATAGGTGACGAAATTCACCTTCTCTTAATTTAAATTGGTGATCAGCGGCACAAACATGAAAGTTTTTGGATCGATTTACTCGCGCCAAGGTAACCAAAAGGGAGGATTTTCATGTCGGTTCAATTCCGAGTTGAAAAAATTTTCGAAGAAGACGAGATGATTTTGACCGAGTTCGACAAGAATTGGTCACCCAGGGAGCTGCTCACCAAAAAGGAAATCTTTTTCCTTAAGGATGTCGCCAAAGTGCTCAAGATCGACATTGCCAAGGTCAAAAAGAAAGCCAAAGAGCTCGAGGCAGAGGGCTTCTCGCCCTGGCAAGTGATGGGCTGTCGCAAGATCTGGAGCCACTGGATGGTGCGCATGAAGGTCTTCGCACCCTACTACAAGCGCCATTTTGTTCCCAAAATCAATCGCGTCGATGAAGACTGGGATGGCAACACCCTGCTCAATCAAAAAGGGCGTTATCTGTTGACGGAAGTCTGCAAGAAACTGCCCTTTACCAGTCATCAAATTCGCTATCAGGCCAACAAGAGCAAGAATGCCAAGCACGAATATGGCATGTGGAAGGACAAGGACCTCAATGCCTTCGTCATCGACATGGAGAAGTTTTCGCCTTGGATCAAACGCCTATGGAGTGGCGATTACAGCTAAATGGAACAGATCCGTTCGGCTGGCGTACGCCACGACTGACCCTTGCATTCCCCTCGACCCTCGCCTCGACGGCGGCACCACCGCCGCTGGGGCGAGGTCTTTTTGAGGTGGAACCCACCTTCCCCTCGAGCCCCCGTTCCCGCGGCTTAGGTCGCGAGGACGGGGGTCTTTTTAGGTCAAGGCTTGACCGGCTGAAGCTCTCCGCTCAGTGCGGCCAGCACCAGGGCGCGCTGCTGCGGGTAGGTCTGCACTGGGACGGTCACTGGAAAACGGTCGACGCGGCCGTCGGGGTATTCGGCGATCAGGGCCAGGCCGCCGCCGGCCTCAGGCAGGCCCGGCTCGCGCACGAGTTTGAGGATGCGCTGCATCGAGCTGCGCTTGGTGTCGTAAATGAGGAACTCGTAGGGCAGACTGGGATCAGCGGGTTCGAACAGCTCGACCACCATCACAAATTCGGTCTCGCGGCGAATCTGCTCACAGCAGTAGTGCTCCTGCTGTTGCAGGCTGCTGGTATCCGGATCCTCGCGCAAGCTCATCAGCTTGGCCCGCGCCGACAGTGCCGCCTCTTCGCGGCCAAGCGCGCGGTTGAGCTGAACCTGCTTGGCCCAGGCCTGCCAGCTGGTCGGGGCCATCGTCGCCAAGCGCTTAAAATAGCTCAGCGCTTGCTCGAAGCGGCCGAGGGACTGGGACACCTGGCCCGCATTGTAGCAAGCGGTCTGCTCCTTGGGGTCACCGGCTAGGGCCTGCTCGTAAAAAGCCAGGGCATCCTCCTGACGCTCGAGCGCGACACTGGCCGCCCCCGCCGCCAGCATCGCCGGCACTAGGCTTGGATCCAGCGCAAGGGCCTTGCGGTAGCAGGCCAAGGCATCGGCATGGGCTTCCGTCAGGCTGTAGACGCGGCCCAGCTCGATCCAGCCGCTGCTGAATCCAGGTTTCAACTCGGTCGTCTCGCGCAGCAGCGGGGCCGCCTCTTTCAGCTTGCCCGCATACGCCAAGGTCAGGCCCTTATAGAATTGGGCCATGCCCTCGCCCTGTCCGGCGGCAATCAGACGGTCGAAGATCTCGATCGCTTCCTTGTCGCGATCAAGGTGAAACAGCGCCGTTCCCAGGGTCAAGAGGTCCTCGCCTTTCGCCTGCGGGTCCTTGGTGACCGCCCTCAGGTCCTTGACCAGGTCCTGCAGGTCTTCGATCCCGCTGTCGTCGCCCTCCTCCAACAATGCCATCGCCGCGATCAGGCGCTGGTCGTAGGAGGGACTGGGCGTGTCCTGAACCACCAGCAGCAGAAGCAAGGCCAACATAACGTGCCTCCAGATGTGAGTGCCCCATTCGGGGCGGCATTATCTTACATCTCTTTGGGTCGTGAAAATAGTCCGGGAAAAGGCTGGCCTGCCTTTGCCACTGGCTGCCGCGATCAGGGTGCCTTTGAATCTGCCTTCCGTGCGGCCTCTTACGCCTTTGTAGCTTGAATCTTGTAGCTTGAATCTTGTATCTTGTACGGATGAGTGATGCGAACCTCTCCGACCGCAAACTGGAACATATCCGCATCGTCCTCGAGGAGGACGTCGAACCCGCGCCTTCGCCTTTCCAGCGCTACCGTTTGCCCTACCGAGCCCTGCCCGAACTCGACCTCTCGGCCATCGCCACCGGGACCCAATGGTTCGGGCGCCAGCTTTCCTTCCCCTTGCTGATCTCCTCCATGACCGGCGGGCCCGAAGCCACCGCCCGCATCAATGAGCACCTGGCCCGTGCCGCCCAAGCCGAGGGCGCGGCCTTGGCCCTCGGCAGCATGCGCGTCTGCCTCCGTCAGCCCGAAACACTGGCCTCCTTCCGGGTTCGTCGCTACTGCCCGGACGTGCCGCTCTTCGCCAATGTCGGTCTGATCCAGCTCAACCACGGTGTCGCCCTTGAAGACCTGCAACATCTGGTTGACGAGATCGAGGCCGATGGCCTGTTCCTGCACCTCAACGCCTTGCAGGAGGCCATCCAACCCGAAGGCCAGACCAATTTCAGCGGCCTTTTGGCCAAACTCGCCGATGTCGTCGCGCGCCTGCGCGTGCCCGTGCTCGCCAAGGAGGTCGGCTCCGGCATCGACGCGGAGTCCGCCAGATTGCTGGTTCAAGCCGGCGTGCGCATCCTCGACGTAGCCGGCACTGGCGGCACCTCCTGGAGCCTGGTCGAGGGCTATCGCCGCGAGGATCGCCTGGGTCATCTGTTTCGCGATGTCGGCGTGCCCACGGATCGCGCCCTGATTCAGGCCCGCCACCTGCCCGGCGTGACCCTCATCGCCGGCGGCGGCGTGCGCTCCGGGTTGGACATGGCCAAAGCGCTGGTCCTTGGCGCAACACTGGCTGGCGCGGCCAAACCCTTCCTGCGACCGGCACTCGACAGCCCCGAGGCCGTCGCCCAAGTCATCCGCGAATGGCGCCACGAGCTCAAGGTCGCCATGTTCGCCTGCGGTGCCGCCGATCTGCAGGCCTTGCACGGTCTAATGCTCGATACGTGAGGCTCTTGGAGGTCACCATGACGCGCGATTCCCTTTTGCTGTTCGGCAGTCCAGGCACCGGTTCCGCGATCATCGAGGCGTTGCTGACCCTCGCCAGTGCCAGCTACGAGCTGGAGAGCTATCCCTTCGAAATGTTGGGACCCGGCTGTAAGCTCGAGCGCTTGCTGGCACTCAACCCCTTGGGCCAGATGCCAACCCTCGTGCTCGAGGACGGCGGGGTTTTGACCGAAACCGCCGCGATCACCCTCTACCTGGCCGAGCGCTTTCCCCAGGCCGGACTCGCCCCGCCACCCGGCCATGTCGATCGTCCTGCCTTTTTGCGCTGGTTGGTCTTCCTCGGCTCGCCCTTTTATGCCACCTTCACCTATGGCGATTTTCCAGATCGCTGGGTCTTTGGTGCCGAGGCGGCCGCTTCGCTCGAGACCTCCACTCGCGCCCACCGCCAGAAACTCTGGCTCGAAATGGAGCGCCACGCCATTCGCGGCCCCTGGTTTCTCGGCGAAACCTTTAGCGCACTCGATGTCTTTGTCTCGATCATGTCCCGCTGGCGCCCCCGCCGAGCCTGGTTGGCAGAACATTGCCCCAAGGCCAGCGCCCTGGCCATACGCCTCGATCGCGACCCGCGTCTCAGCGAAATTTGGGCGCGCAACTTCGAATAAGCGTGATCCAGGGCACGTAATCGCTTTTTCTCACAGAAATCCTTGTTCTGTCACAAACCATTGGGCATTTCCAATTGTAGATTTAGAATAGGGATGGGCTCGTCTTCGTCGCTTTCCACGAATTCCGCATTTTTACGGGTGGGCTATGCGCGCGAGCCTCGGTGTTCACTTGTCCGCGGAGAGGTTGTCATGTCACGTAGCTCGCTGTTGGTCCTCGCCCTTTTGGGGTCGATCGCCGCACCCGCTTTTGCCCAAGCGCCCGTCAACATCAGGGCCATCTATCTCGATGAGGACTTCAATAGTCCTATCGACCTGGTGCAGAGTCTCGAGGGCGCCGCCAACGACCAGTGGGTCTCTGTTAGTCACGACGGCCGCAGTCACTTCACCCAACTCAATGTCGCCCTTGCTTGTTTCCGAGGCGGCTACATGGCCATTCCCCGCGGCGGCGAGATCTGTCCGGCCGCTTCACTTTACTCGCCGCGCCTGAGTCTGCCCGACTGCGTCACCCAAATCGAGATCACCTTCAAGCGCCGCTTCAGCCGCAGCGAGGGCAAGCAGGGCGATCTGCAGATTGGCTTTCTCGACGAAGCCGGCCAGTTCCAGCTCGCCAAAATTGCCGCCCTGACCACCAGCAAGCAGGAAGACTGCGAGCTCGTCACCGTCATCGCCGAGGGCGTCGATCCCAACATCCGCCTCGTCCTCCAGGGACCCAGTCTTTGCAGCGGCATGGCCATCGACGACCTCCTCGTCCGTTCCGTTCCCATCGAATCGCGCGTTTTGACGCCGACCGAGGACTCGATCGATGTCAGCCGCGGCAGCTCCGTCGTCTTCAGTGCCGAAGCTGAAAGTTATCTGGATCAGGTCAGCTTTGCCTGGGGTGTGCGCAAGCTCGACGCCAACGACGAACCGCATTTCTTCCAGGGCCAAGAGGTGACCATTCCCTTCAATAAGAACGGTCTCTACGAAGTGTTGCTGCTGGCTAGCGACGGCTGCGCCGCCGATATCACCCCGCCCCGAGTGGAAGTCTGGGTACGCGACACCGTTACCCGCATCACCGCGCCCGAGACCGAGCGCCGCTTGCCCCTGATCCTTACCGAGTTGCCGTCGGCCCAGGCCTTCGCCGGCGTCGTCGAGGATCCCAATGCCCTCGTCCACAGTATCCGCTGGCTGGCCGGCAATAAAGTCGTCTGCGCCGAGGACGTCACCCCCGGTTTCGCTTCGCGCCAGGTAGCTTGCGAGATCCCCTTCACCGAGCGGGTCCGCACCTCTGTGGCGCTGCAAAGCCTCGACGCCAGCGGCCAGGTCATCGGCGAGGATACTCAGGTTGTGTGGGTCGCACCCGAGCTCAAGGCGGTCGTTGTCTCACCCCATCGCGAGCTCCAGTTTGGCATTGATGAAGTGGTCAACCTCGTCGGCACCGTGGTCGGTAGCCACGCCAACGACCCTGACAACCAATACGCCTGGCTGGTGGGCGGCCATCTCTACGAGGGCAAAGTCGTGGCCTTCGAGCCCAGTCGCCACGGCGCTTATTCCGCCAAGTTCGTCGTCCGCAACGAACGCCTCAAACTCGGTGACGAGGCGACCGTCTCGTTTTTTGTCAACGATCCCGACCATCATCCGATCCCCTTCATCGTCCACCCGCGCACCGATTGGACCTTGCCGCCAGGCGGCGTGATGTTCTTCGAGGCCTCCTATGGTGACGTGCCGCCCGACCAACGCAGCCTCTATTGGGAGATCGTCGAGGAGGCGACCGGCGAGGTGCTCGACAGCGCCGAGCGGCCCGTGCTCGGCAAAGTCGCTTTCCCCCACGTCGGCATCTATGTGGCCCGCCTCTTCCTGCGCGGCGGCGAGACCGAACGCCTCGTCGACAGCCGCACCCTGACCGTGGCCGAGGCCGCGCCAGGCGCTCGCGCACCGGAAAGCGCGCGCCCTATCGGCAATGGCCGCTACACGGGCCTGCAACTGGACCAGGAACATTATTTCCAGGCCAAGGTCAGCGAGCCGGGTCAGGTCATTACCGTTTCCATGGACTTTGGCGATGGCGCCCAAATGATCTTTTTTCCGCCCTCCGGCGAACCTATGGTGCTCTGCAAGAACGGCCCCTACACCATCCAACTGGCTGGTCTACCGGTCGGCGACTACACCTGGGGCGTCCTACCCGGCGGACCCTGTGTGCCTGCCAGCAAGCAGGACAACAAGGCCGGCTTCAGCTTCTCGATCCGCGTGCTGGCGCCCGCCCTCTATTTTTCCGACGTCGTCGAGAATAAGGATTACAGCACCTTCGTCGGCGTCGTCAACCCCAACAACGAAGAGGCCGAGATCACCGTCCTCGGCTACGATGCCAACGGCAACATTCTCTGTCAGGCCAGCAGCGTTATCGAGCCTATGGGCGCCTTCCGCGATAGCGCCGCCAATCTGTTTGGCGCCAAGGCCAAGGACGTGGTTTGGTGTCGGGTCGACAGCACCGTATCCCTGGTCGGCTTTTCCCGCTCCGTCAGTCTCGACCAAACCCAGGCCTATTCCGTGAGTGCCGCCAATTTGCTGCAACCAGAGCTCTACGTCCCCCACATCGCCGAGGACACCAATACCTGGAGCACCCAGGCCCGCGTCGTCAATGGCCAGGATACCAGCATCGCCTCCAAGATGGTCACTCGCGGCCAATCTCAGCCCCTTGAAAATGCGGGCAGCTTCTCCAAGGACAACGTCGACTTTCTCTCCCGCTTGGGTGGCTCGATTGAGCCCGAGGATAACTGGGCCGAGTTCCGCGACGAAAACTATGCGCCGACCCTGGCCGGCAACGAGATTTTCGGCACCGTCGACGGCAGCAACCAAATCGTCGGCCTCGGCCTTGCCGGTTCGGTAGCGGATAATCCCAACTTCACCACCGCTAGCGGCAACATCTACTTCACTCACATCACCAGTTCGGCCGACTTCTGGACCGGCCTGGCCCTCGTCAACCGCGGCGACAGCCCTCAGTCCGCCCAGATCAAGGCCTACGGTGCTGGTGGTGTCCTCACCGGCTCTGGCCTGCTCACGCTCCAGGGTGGCCAGAAGTTGGTCAGCCTCGCCGCCGAGCTCTTGAGCAGTGTCGGTATTACCAGCACCGATGTGGCCTGGATCGAGGTCACCGCCGACGCCAACGTCAGCGGCTACGAGCTGTTCGGCGCGCTGACCGGCGGCAAACGGCTGGCAGGCATCGAGGGCATCACCGAAATTCGCAAGAGCCTCTGCATCCCCTTCGTCGACAATACGGGCGCTTTCTGGCACGGTGTCGCGCTTGTCAACGTCACCAACTCTGCCAACGCTCTGACCTTGAAGCTTCGCAGCGAGAGTGGCGAAGTACTGGCGCAATCGACCGATCAGGTCTTGGCTGCCAAGGAAAAGCGCATCTTCACGATCGAGTCGCTGTTCGGGATCATACCCGCCAACGGCGCCTGGGTGGAAGTGACTGGCAGTGGCGAGCTGGTGGGCTTCGAGATCTTCGGCGATTGGACCAACGAGCACATGTCCGGCGTGATTGCCCAGTGACAAAAAAAGATGGGCGACTTGCGTCGCCCAAGAGTTGCCAGGGTGGCTTTTAAGTTGGAAAAGATGGGCGACTTGCGTCGCCCAAGAGTTGCCAGGGTGGCTTTTAAGTTGGA
>CAYRFM010000104.1:19783-27369 GCA_964423555.1 uncultured Holophagae bacterium
AAAGATGGGCGACTTGCGTCGCCCAAGAGTTGCCAGGGTGGCTTTTAAGTCGGAAAAGATGGGCGACTTGCGTCGCCCAAGAGGTGCCAGGGTGGCTTTAAGGCGTGGCCGCTAGGGCCGGTATGTTGTGGGCCTTTAGGCCCGTGCTCCTATATGAGCAAGAGCCTTGCCAACTTGATTTGGCGTCTGTGGCGCGTTTGCGGTTTCCTTGCTGCGCCTGGGAATTTGCTCCAATCCCTACCGCCGTGCCCTCGCCACGACCGCATCTACCTTAATTTCCAGGGGCTTTGCTCGGGGGTATTTTTGTCTGGATTTTGGGAAATTTACCCGCTTTGAATTTTGTTCAACGAATCCAGGTGCTTGGCTCTCATTCGGCCGTTTCGTAGGGCTTGGCCTCGGTTTCCAAAAGCTGCCATGTCGCGGCATCGGCCCCAGCTAAACAGGAAATCCGCGTGATACAGATGTTCGGGATCTTGTATAGTGCCGCGGCATCGAGCGGCAGGCGCGCCAGGTGGCGCAACAGCGCCAGCACCGCACCACCGTGGGTAAAAATAGCCACGCGCTGTCCTGGGTGACGGTGCACGATCGTGGACACGGTTGCCAGGACGCGTTGGTGGAAGTCGGCGTAGGCCTCGCCGCCGGGTACCGCGTAGCCTGGCTCGAAGCTGCGAAAGCGGCCGTAGTCGCTGCCGGCCAATTCCTTGGCCTGTTGATAGGTCAGGCCCTCGTATTGGCCCATATGCCACTCTCGCAGACCCGCTTCCTCGTGGATCGGGAGGTTCTGCCGGCTGGCCAAGGGCTGTGCCGTTTCCCGAGCTCGCCTCAAATCCGAGCTGTAGATCTGGTCGAAGGTCGTGCCCGCCAGGGCGATGGCGGCTTCGTGGGCTTGGCGCCGCCCATCGGCACTGAGCTCCGTATCCGTGTGACCCTGAATCCGGCCCTCTGCGTTCCACCCTGTTTGGCCATGGCGCACCACGGTCAAGTGCGTCATGGCTTGGCCTCGTAGGCACGCCACAGCGCGTCCAGCGATTCTGCCGCGCCCGCGCTTACTTTGTAGCTCACCATGCGCGAGATATCGGTGGTCCCTGGGTTGATCTCGATCGTGGGCGTGCCGTCGAAGCGCGCCCGCACCATCGGTTCGACGATGTAGGGGAACAGGCTCGAGGTGCCCACCGAGAAGACCACGTCGAAACCGTTGGCCTGCTCGCGCTCCAGGCGGGCGACCTTGTCGCTCGGCAACATCTCGCCAAACAGCACCACGTCCGGACGCAGGATCCCGCCGCAGTCGGGGCACAGCGGCACAGGCTGAGCCAGGGCGCCGTAGTCGGTCACGCGGACCTGATAGGCACAGCCAGTGCAGGACAGTGCCTTCAGGTCGCCGTGGATATCGATCACATTCTTGGAACCCGCTTGCGTGTGAAAGCCGTCGACATTCTGGGTCAGCACCCAGACTCGCGCCAGCGCGCGCTCCAGTGCGGCGATGACCTCGTGGCCGCGATTGCAGACCGCGCCCCGACAGGCCTCCTCGATGCGGCGAATATGCCGCCAGGTGATTTCTGGCCGCTGCTGCAGCATGTGGCCCGAAAGCGCCACCTCGATCGGCACGCCGTCCTCGGTGCGGTCGTCGTTGTAGAGCCCGCCCACGCCGCGGTAGGTGGGCAGGTTGCTGTCGGCCGAGAGGCCCGCGCCCGTGATGAACAGCGCGCTCCGCGCCCGCCGCATGATGGCGGCGATCTCGTTGATCTGGTCCTGGTCCGTCGGCGTCAAGGCCATGGCTCCTACCTCCTGCGAACCCGCCAAACATATCATGATTTCACCTACGCGCGCATCGTCAAAGCCGGGCCGGATCAGGTCCGCGTCGCCCCGAACCGGCGATTGGCGGAAAATAGATTCATCTCATAGGGACGCTCACGGAGTTACGCCCTATTTACAAGACCTCTTGAACTTTCATTCGCCGCCCTACGCAAGATTGCATCTTGCGCTACAGCGCCTGCTGCGCCATCGATCTGGTCAAAACAGAACCGCTGTTCATGAGATTCAACCAACCATCGCCCTCGCCCGTCCTGCCGCCTTGTGCCTAGCTTCTCAATCGTGGATAATGGGCGCTGTTCGACATACAAGGAGGACGGGTTATGGATTGGCAGAATAAGGTCGTACTGGTCACCGGTGGCACAGGGGCGCTTGGCAGAGTCGTGGTCCAGGCTTTTCTCGAGCGCGGCGCGACGGTTCATACCAGCTTCATCGTCGAGCGCGAACTAGAAACCCTGCCGGCTGCCATGCGCGAGAGCGAGCGTTTCCACACCCGCAGAGTCGACCTCGGCGCCGAGGACGAGGTCCGCGCCTGGTTCGCCGACCTACCCAGTCTGGACGTCCTGGTCAACGTCGCCGGTGGTTTCGCCATGAGTGCGATCGCCGATACCTCCCTGGCCGCCTGGGAGCAACAATTTAACATGAATCTCAAAACGACCTTCCTCTGCTGCCGCGAGGCCCTGGCCCATATGAACCGCCAGGGCGAGGGTCGCATCGTCAATGTCGGCGCCTTTGCCGCCACCCGCCGCGCGCCCGGCATGGGTCCCTACACCGCTTCCAAGGCCGCCGTGCTGCACTTGACCGAGGTCCTGGCCGAGGAGACCCTGGCCCAGAACATCACAGTCAATGCCGTCCTGCCGACCGTCATGGACACGCCCGGCAATCGCGCGGCCAACCCGGATGCCGATTTCACCGCTTGGGTCCCGCCTGAAAATGTCGCCCATACGATCCTGTTTCTGGCCGATCCCCAGAGCTGGCATATTACCGGCGCGCTGATCCCGCTGCGGGGCCATGTCTAAGACCATGACCGCAACCTTCGACCAGGTGCTTGCCAACCGCACCCGCTATCTCTGCCTCGTCACCGAGGACCTCTACCAGCCCCACAACGGCGCCGCCGTGCTGCGCGCCTGCGAAGGCTTCGGCGTCCAGGACGTCTACGCCATCGGCAACCGCAACCCTTTCCCGCTCAGCCAGGAGATAGCCGCCGGCGCCGAGCGCTTCGTCGATCTACACAGTTTCGACCAGCCCGGTGCGGACAATACCAGCGCCTGCATCCAGACCCTGCGCGCCAAGGGCTACCGCATCTTCGCCACCTCCCTGCGCGAGGGCTGTATCCCCATCGACGAAGTGCCCCTGGACCAACCGCTGGCGCTGCTGTTTGGCACTGAGATGAAGGGCCTCAGCGAGACTGCCCACCAACTGGCCGATGGCTTCGTGCGCCTGCCCATGGTCGGTTTCACCCAGAGCTTCAACATCTCCGTCAGCGCCGCCCTCAGCCTGCTCTCCCTGACCACCCGCCTGCGCGCCTCGACCTACCCTTGGCGGCTCACCGCTGCCGAGCACGAGCATCTGCGCCAGCGCTGGGCCGGGGTGGGGGAGGCGGCTCCATGAGGAAGAAGCGCAGCTGGATCCGCGCCCATGAGCACTGGATCGTCGCCATTTTCTTCGTGCTCCTGGCCGGTTGGGCGGCCGATGCCATCAAGGACACCGTTGATGAGCTCTGGCACGGCGCGCGGTTTTTCTGGCGCGCCGTGATAGTATTGATCTTCGCTGTGACCTCCTGGCGGCTCTACCGCCTCAAGACCCGTTTCTTCGATCTGCAGCTCGAGGAGATGGTGCCCGACGAGCATCCCTACAAGCGCAAGGTCGTGATCTGTTTCCTCTCGACAATCCACGGTGACCGCGCCGTGAAACTCGCGGATGACGGCGTCAACCTCCTTTTCCGCAACTGTGCCATCCCGCTGTCCGATGAAATGTTTCGCCGCTTCTCCGAGCTGCGCATCCAGGACCCCAGCTGCACCTGGCCCTGGGAGGTGCTGTTCCGCATGGTCCACTACCACCGCGACGCGCTGCAGCGCGTGGTCCTCGTCTGCTCGCGCCAGACGATCGCCGATGCGCCGCTGTTTGGTCAACTCTTCAGTCGCTTCGTCGGCCAGGGCAGCTGGCCCGAGCGGCCCCAGCTGGAAGTGCTGATCCCACGCCGCGGCAGTTTCGCGACCGTCGGCACCGACTACGCCTTCCGCGCCGACGACGGCTTTGACTTCCACGACGACTTCGCCCAGATCTCCCTGGGGATCCAGCATGTCATCTCGGGTCTGGAACACGACGGCTACCGCAAGTCCGACATCGCCATCGACTTCACCGGCGGCACCAAAGTCACCAGCATCGTCGCCGCCGGTTTGACCTTCAACAACAGCATCCAAGCCCAGCACGTGCGCTACCGCGAGGGCGACCTCCAGGTCGTCGGCTACGACATGGTCTACAGCAACCGCACCGCCAACGACATCGCCTAGTCCACCAGAACACGGGCACGAAGAGGCTTACGATCGACCAGCACAAGATTGCCGCATATGCTGCACCGCCCGCCTGACTTTAACGAATGGGCTCTTGGCCTGCGCCTCTCATCTCGGGTGAGCTGTGGCAGCCAGGCAAACCTTCTTCGCGCCTTCGCGCCTTCGCGCCTTCGCGTGAGAAGGTTTTGCCGCCCTTGTGCCCGGCCTCGAGGCGCTCAGCGCGCGTCGCGGGCCACGTCGATCGGGTTCCCGACCGAGCCGTAGGTCTTGCCCCAGGCGCACATCGCTTCCAGGATCGGGCACAGGCTGCGGCCCTTGTCCGTCAGACTGTACTCGACCCGCGGGGGCACCTCCGCGTAGATCTGGCGGGCGACCACGCCGTCGTCCTCCAGCTCCCTCAGTTGCTGGGTCAGCATTTTCTGGGAGATGCCGTCGATCTCCGCTCGGAGTTGGTTAAAGCGCAGCGTCTTCTGTTGCAACCGCCACAAAATCAGGGTCTTCCATTTGCCGCCCAAGATCCGCAGCGTCTCCGTGACCGGGCAAATGTCTGCCTTCATCGCGCCTCTTCCTCCAATGGTTTCAAAAAGTGACTAACTTTCTGAAACAGGCTTGCTTGCCTTTTCGTAACCTAGTATCTATTGTATGAGAGTGTGATGCAAGGAGTTTTCACATGAGCTTAGAACAGGACCAAGCCCACGAAGTGGCCTTTCTCACCGTCCTCACCGTCAACAATGTCGTGCCCTTTCCTGGCATGACCAAGTCGCTGCTGTTCCGTTCGTCCGTCTCCATCAACGCCCTGCGCGGCCTGGCCCCTGGCCAGAAGGTCTTCCTCGTCACCCATCGCCATCCCGAGCGCGACCAACTCGACCTCTCTGACCTCCACGAGGTCGGCGTCATTGGCGAGATCACCAAGCGCAGCCAGCTTGCCAACGGCTCCATCCAGGTCGTCTTCCGCGGCGATCAGCGCGGCAGCCTGCTGACCCTCGAGGAGCCCGCACCCTTCCTGCGCGGTCGCATCAAGATCCTCAGGACCCGTGAGTCCGCCGACAGCGAACTGCCCCAACTCGTCGAGGCCCTCAAATCCGAGTTCCAGACCTACGTCGCCAACAACAGCGGTACCTTCCAGGTCGATCCCGGCTTCGATGAGCGCCACCTCATGCCAGGCCAGCTGGCCGACGCTATCGCGCCGTTGCTCAAGACCACCCTCGACGAGAAGCAGCAGGTCCTGGCCACCCTCGACACCCGTGAGCGGGTCGAGCTGGTCTACACCCAGCTCTACAAGGAGATCCGTCAGCGCGAGTACGAGCGCAACCTCAAGTCGCGCGTCGAGGAGCGGGTCGGCAAGCGCCAGAAGGAGTACTTCCTCAACGAGCAGATGCGCGCCATCCGCGACGAGATGGGCGAAAGCGAAGTCTCCGAGCTGGAGGAGCTGGCTGAAAAAATCCGCCAGGCCAAGATGCCCGACCACGCTCGCGAGGTCGCCGAGAAGGAGCTCAAACGCCTGCGCGGCATGGCCGACCAGTCCCATGAGGCCACCCCCGTGCGCAACTACCTCGACTGGCTCATTTCCGTGCCCTGGCACGAGCAGACCGCTGACAACCTCTCCATCAAAAACGCCCGCGCCATTCTCGAGGCCGACCACTACGGCCTCGACAAGCCCAAGGAGCGCATCGTCGAGTACATCGCCGTGCTCAATGCCGTCGGCCGGATCCGCGGCTCGATCGTCTGCCTCTCCGGACCTCCCGGCGTCGGCAAAACCTCGCTGGCCCAGTCGATCGCCCGGGCGCTCGGTCGCAAATTCGCCCGTATCAGCCTCGGCGGCGTGCGCGACGAGGCCGAGATCCGCGGGCACCGCCGCACCTACGTTGGCGCGCTGCCTGGCAAGCTGATCCAGACTATGAAGAAGGTCGGCACTACCAACCCGCTGATCCTGCTCGACGAGATCGACAAAATCAGCAACTACTGGGGCGGTGGGCCCACCTCGGCCCTGCTCGAAGTGCTCGATCCCGAGCAGAACCACGCCTTTGCCGACCATTACCTGGAGGTCGACTACGACCTTTCCAACGTGCTCTTCATCTGCACCGCCAACGACCTCAGCACCGTGCCGCTGCCGCTGCGCGACCGCATGGAGATCATCGAGCTGTCCGGCTATACCGAGCTGGAGAAGCTCCAGATCGCGCGCCGCTTCCTGATCCCCAAGCAAATGGAGAACACCGGCCTCAAGGAAGGCCAGCTGGCCATCTCCGACAGCGAGATCCTCGATGTCATCCGCGGTTATACCCGCGAGGCCGGCGTCCGCACCCTCGAGCGCAGCCTCGCCAAACTGTGCCGCAAGGCCGTCACCGAGCGCCTGGAGCGCGAGCAGGACCGCCCCATTCGCCTCACCCCCAAGCGTCTGCAGCGCTACCTCGGCGTGCCGCGCTTCCAGCACGGCAAGATCGAAAAGACCTCCGAGGTCGGCTTCATCAACGGCCTGGCCTGGACCTCCGTCGGCGGCGAGACGCTCTCGATCGAGGCCACCGTCATGAAGGGCACCGGCAAAATCGCCCTAACCGGAACCCTGGGCGACGTCATGAAGGAGTCGGCCCATGCCGCCATCAGCTACGTGCGCAGCCACGCCAACAGCCTCGGCATCTACTCCCGCGTCTTCCGCGACCACGATATCCACATCCACGTACCCGCTGGCGGCACCCCCAAGGACGGACCCAGCGCCGGCATCGCCCTGGCTGTCGCCATCGTCTCCGCCCTGACCCGCATCCCCATCCACTGGGACGTGGCCCTCACCGGCGAGGTCACCCTGCGCGGCACCGTGCTGCCCATCGGTGGCCTCAAGGAGAAGCTGTTGGCCGCCAACCGCGCCAACATGCGCACCGTCGTCATCCCCCACGAGAACCTCAAGGACCTCGCCGAAATCCCCGCCGAGATCAAGCGTGGCCTCGAAATCGTCGCCGTCAAGCACCTTTCCGAGGTCTTTCCGCTACTGCTCGAGCACTTGCCGATCGAAGTCGACGACGCTCAGGATCCCGACGCTAAAGCGCTGACCACTCTGACCTACGCCGAAGAACCCCATCCGGCCCAAGGGCCCATGCTCGACTGAGCCAAGGGGGAGGGCCGCCAGCGCGTCCCTCCCCGCTGCTTTGCCTTAGCCGCAGGAGCGCCCCCGCCGCTTGCTTTGGTAGCAGGGAACGCTAAAGCTTAACGCGAAGCCCAAAGTGCGGTAAGCCGCTGGCTTGCCTTCTATGGAAGGAACACGAATGTTGGGCG
>CAYRFM010000105.1:0-26777 GCA_964423555.1 uncultured Holophagae bacterium
CCTGCGACCAGGGTAAGTCGGCGGGTCATCACCAACCTGACAAAGTCGTACTAGTGCGATTTTGTCAGGTTGGCCGTGCAATGGCTCTCCGCTGGCTCCGCGGACGATACGCGTTCCCAGCGACCAAGGCAAAGCGGCGGGCTAGTGCGACTTTGTCAGGTTGGCTAGGCCAACACTTTTACGCCAGCTCCGCCCTACATTTCGTGTTCCATCCGGAGAAGGCAAGCCGGGCGGCTTACCGCACTTTTCCTGGCTTCGCGGACCAGTTGTGTTCCCTGCGACCAGGGTAAGTCGGCGGGTCATCACCAACCTGACAAAGTCGTACTAGGCTCAGCGAGACTCCGTGGTTAACCATCAGAGGTTGACCACGGAAAACACTGAATCTCACGGAAGGGGGCAGGGGCGCAGGCGTCGGAGCCCAATTCCGTGTTCCCTTCCGTGTGTTTCAGTGCCATTCCGTGGTTAAAAACAGTTCTGAGCGGCTAGTCTAGGTGTTCATAGACCGATTGCATGGAGACATGGGCTATGACCTTGCGGGCCAGCCTGTGGTGGAGCAGAAACCTTCTCATGGCTTCCCCTCGACGAAAAATTGAAGCGCTTTTTTTCAATTACCCAGTGGTTACCGGTCGTTGCGCAACGTGAGGGCGTCCGCAACCAGCGGATACTCGAAAGTTTGCTTGTCGTCCTAAGCTGTAGGGGCAGGTTTTTCGAAAAGTCAACGGCGCATGGTATCAAAACCCTTGACGTACTCGAACTTCCGGCGTCGACTTTTTTGGTAACGCAGCGGTTACTGATTATTGCGGATCGCACAACGGCCGGTATGCCGAGGAACTTTGAAAATTCGACTGTCGCCATTGGAGGTAGGGATCGGTATTTCGAAAAACCAAACGCGCACTTTCTCAAAACCCTTCACCTTGGAGGAAAAGTTGCAGTCGACTTTTCAAAAACCCAGGGGTTATTGGCCGATGCACTTCATGAAACGACCGATATGGCGCGGGTGATTGAAAAATCCGCGCTTGCCGCGGCGTGTACGGACTGGTTTTTCTTAAAATCAAAACGCGCACTGCCACATAACCTTTCACCGAGGCGTGGGGCGCCTAGCTGCCCCCGCCGCTTTGTCTTGGTCGCAGGGAACGCGTATTGTACACCCGCCGCCCGGCGCAAGATTGCATCTTGCGCTACAGCAGCTCCCGGCTAGGCTCTGCCTTGATCACCAACCTGACAAAGTCGTACTAGGAGAGGCTCTTGGTCACGCGAGCAGGACCATTTCGGCTTGGCTCTATAGTTGTCAGGCACTGGCCAGCGGTTTGGAGCGCCGCGTTGAGACCGTGACGGGTGACCACGGGCCACCCGCCTCGGTTGCGTTGGAGGGTCAAGCGGTTTCGGCGGCGAACAGCGGCAGCGGACGGCCGGTCATCAGGCGGAATTGGTGGGAAACGGCGGCCGTCAGGATTTCCTTGCCGTCGATCACGCCGATCCCCTTTTGGCGCGCTTCCTCGACCAGTGGCGTCGCACCCTTGTTGTGGGCCGCGTAGTCGATGACGATCCCTTGAAAATCCTTGAGACTGATCGGCAAGCGCTCGTCGTGCTCACCCAGCGGTGTGGCGTTGACGACCACGTTGTAGTTGCCGGCGTCGAATTGGGACAGCGGCGTGTAGGGCGTGTTCAGCAGCGCCGATGCCCATTTGCCACGGATCTCGCTGCGGTTGTAGAGCATCACTTCCGCACCCAGGCGGGTCAGTGCGACCGCGGCCGCCCGTCCCGCGCCGCCACAGCCGATCACCGCGGCGCGCAGGCCGCGCAACTCGATACCGTGGTGGGCGACTGCTTCGACGAGGCTCTCGGCCTCGGCCGTGTCGGCATACCATTGGCCCGTCTTGCGCACCATCACGCTCGCACCCTTGGCCATCCAGGCGTTGACCGAACTGCGGCGTTGGCCGATCTTGGCGATCGCCGCCTCCTTGAACGGTCGACCCAAACTCATGCCGCGCAGGTCGAAGCCCAACAGGCTGTGCACATCCTCGGCGAACGGCTCGAACCAGCTCAGGTCGCGACTGTGACAGGCGAAGGGCAGGAACAGGGCGGGCAGGTGCAGTTCGCGATAGCCAATGTTGTGGAGCATCGGCATCTCGCTAGCAATCGCGTCCGTGGCGGCGACACCGAACAAGGTGTTGACTTGGCGCAGATGAGGAAAGTCGTAATGGCGCAACAGCTGGTCCACGTTCATGGCACCGCGGCTGGTGGGCTCGGGGTTTTCTGAGAGTTTGCCGTAGACAAAGGGGCTGCCCAGGTACGGTGCGAGCAAGCGCGTCCAACTGCCGGCATCGCCGGAGGCGTAGATGATGACGTCGTCGCGGCCCGTGCTGCGCAACAGGCTCAGTGGGGCCAGGCCCTCCTCGAGCTTGGCGGCGTGAGGTACGAGTTTGTAGTACGCGGCTGGGATACAGCGCATGCGGCCGTACATACGGCGCAGCTCATCGTAACCCATCATCGGGCCATGCCAGGCGATCATGCGGCGCTCGGGCGGGATGGCGTTGAGCGTGTCGGCATCCATGTCCCGCTCGAAGTCCAGCTCGACCAAGTGGTAACTGTAAGAGGCGTGGCACAGGCGAGCGTTGCGGAACTCCTGAGAGCCGTCGAAGTTCCCGCCGCAGTCGCGGTGGCGCAGACTATAAATGTAGCGTTGTTTGCTGCCTGGACTCAGGCGCGGAGAGGTGATGTCGCCGACCAGATCCGCTCGTACTTCCAACCACTCAACCGAATTAGTCAGTTTCTGATTGTTCAGGTCGCTCTGGGAAAGAATGCTTCCGATAATGTGACAGGTGTGCAAGTTCATCTCCTTTTCCTCATCCGGGGGTGTAAAGGCGGTCCGAGAGAATTCGCTAAAGTTATGGTAGGTCTAGGGTTAGACGGCGGGTCGATGAACATCACCTTACCTATCGGCCCTACCCTGAATTTCCATGAGTAAATTTCAACCTCGGATAAACAATCGAATTTGCGACAGAGAAGACGAGCATGACAATACATCGCGAATGCGTAGGCATATCGAATTAGCGTCGCGGTAAGGACCGTTTTTGACGATCTGATAGGGCACTGGTTTTTGCTGGGGCAGAGCATAGCACAGCGCGAAGGAGATGCAAGCCAAAAAATGCGGAGATTGATGGATTGTGTAAACTTGGGGCCCGACCTCGGTCGCCACGAGGGCAAGTGATTGGCCTGATTGGATATGAACTGCGTCAGTTAAAGCTCTGTTCGACCTATTTCGAGGATTTGAAACTGTGGGTGAATCGTTAAGGCCTGGTCAAGCGATGTCATGTTTTCCTTACATGGGCCTCTTTGAAAGACTGGACACCTTCCCGCCAGAACAGCGGCAAAGCCTTGGAAAATAGCGGAGAAGCGGGCTGGCATGGCTCTTGCCCTTTAAGGCGCGGGCCGGCTCCCAACGGTCAATCCCCCATCACCAAGAGGTCAATATGAAAACCAGTGAATGCAAACAAATTAATTCTCTGCGCGCAACTTTGATTCTGCTCATCCTCTGCGCCCTCGGCACGTCCGCCCAGGCTCAAGACCGCGAACCTGGCGGCGATGCCGATGGCTACATCGGCGTTCGCCTTGGACGTCTCAAACTCGAAACCGTTGACGACGACGGCAGCTTCATGCTCGGCCTATACGGCGGCGCCTTCATCAAGCCCTGGCTCGCCCTCGAAGGCTCGATCGACTTCCAGCAGACCGACTTCTATGTCACCGACGATAACTGGATCTTCGACTTCACCTACCTGGAGCGTGAGACCACCGCTTTCCAGGCCGGTCTGAAGCTCATGCCCGTGACCGTGGGCACCGTGCGACCCTATGTAACCGGTGGCCTCGGCTACTACCTCAGCGATTATAGCGACCACGATCGCATCCACCACTACGAGGACAGCATTGACGAGGGTGGCTATTATGCCGGTGCGGGTCTGGAGTTGTTCGGATGGGGTTCCGCCAGTCGCGGTTTCACGCTAACCTGGGATAACCGCTGGCTGTTCACCGAGAAAGAGCGCACGCGCGAGAACGACATCAAGGCAGATGGCTGGACCTCGAGCATCGGTTGCACCTTCCGTTTCTAAGCACCCGGAGGGGCCTGGCCGCCATCGCGAACGCCAGGCCCTTGTCAGGGTGACGGGTGATCCGTTCAGGGATTTGGGCAGGGTTCCGTGCGAACCTCACTCAGCATTTGCGCCAAGAGCGGCTCGTCATGCTCCTTGACCCAGTTCTCGATTTCGCGCTCGTAGGGCTTGACGTCGAACCCGCGACAGCGATTGATCACAAACCAGGTCAAGTTGTTATAAACCAGGACATAGGCAGGCACAGTAGGGTAGCCAAGGCCCTCATCGACCGCTGTCGCTGTGGCCTGGGCCGCTTCCAGTTCTCCCAAGAGTGCCTGACACAGACCTACATAGACGGTACGAAGTGCCGCCCCTGCATAGTTACGCTCTTCCTCGTAATACTTGATCGCCTGCTCCGCCCAGTTTTTGGCATCGCGATATGCGCGCTGTTGGTAGGACAGGTTGAAACGAGCCGTGAGAAGCTGGCTTGGAGGTTTGGGCGGAAGATGACTCTCTTCGATCTGGCGGATATTGGCAGCCTCCGCCTGGTCGATAAGCGTGCGAGCTTCGATGAAGCGGCCTAGATCGCCCAGTTCCTTTGCTTGGTAAATCAGGTTCGTGTATTCGCCGCCATATTTTTTCTGGCGACGGTAGGCTTCAACCGACTGCCCAAAAAATTCGAGGGCCTTTTGATGCTCGCCCAGACTGCTGTGAATCTGGCCAACCAAGCTCAAGGCTCGCGCACGGATAAGAAGGTCCTTGCTCTGGATAATTGGTCCCACAGTATTCAAGGCATTTTTCACATCCCTCTGCAACCACAGCGCCCAGGCCAGGCCAAAACGATAAGTATCATTTTCGCCTGTGTCTTTAAGCAAGCCTCTAAACCATAGTTCGGATCTTTTAGGCATTTGACAGGACTGCGCTAAAGTCACGCCGAATTGATAGGGTTCCAGTTGGTACTCGCTGACCAGGAGTTTTGCGGCCTGATCATAACCACGCACCGCGGCAACGCCCATAATCCGATCAATGGTGGCCTGATCGGGATCACCGGCTTGAAGGGCGAGCCATAATAAAATAACGATCATGATTTACTCCATCCCGAGAATGCTTGGGCGGCTTCAACAACCGCATTCGTCGCCAAACCACTCGCTGACTAGGGGTGGAGCGGTCATACCTGTTTTATTGGTGGAAAGCCATTGCAAGAACTTATCCAGGATCCCCGCGCTGCCCATAAGGCCCAAGTCGACAAGCGACTCCCGCGATTGGTTCGCGTATTGACGGGCTAGGTCGCGTTGGCCGTCCGTGACGCACAACAAGGCGACTAAGTATTGGGCGCGCGCTCGAGCCAGCGGATCGGCGGCGTTGAGCAACTGTTCCGCTTCACGTCGGGCGGCGGCCGTTTTGCCGAGGGCGCGCAGCACCCAAGCATGGCCCACCTGGTTGATTTCCCCATCGGCGAGCGTCGGCGAGGACATGGCTTGGAGCCAATACATGGATTCGATGCCGCGGCCTTGAGTCAACAAGTCGATGCCGAAGTCGTGTGGGGTGACAGCCCAGCTTCGCACCAAATCACTGGCTTCGTTCACTTGGCCACTGGTGACCAAGCCCAGCGCTTGGTCAATCTGATCATCGGTCCAGTAGTGACTGGCATGTGCGCTAGCACACAAGGTTAACATAAGAATGATGGACTTCATTTACTTCCTCCGTCTTGTTCGAGTTTGGCTTGACTAGCCACATGGGGTCCCGCGCAAAAACACATCCCGCAAGGATTCAACAACCGCATTCGTCGTCAAACCACTGGCTAGGCATTGGGCCCGCGGTCATGCCTGTTTTGTTGATTGAGAGCCATTGCAGGAAAGAGTCCAGAATCTGGACACTGCCCTTAAGGCCCAAGTCGACAAAAGAATACTGCGATTGGTTTGCGTACTGTCGGGCCAGTTCGTGCTGGCCGTCCGTGACGCACAACAAGGCAACCAAGTATTGAGCCCGCGCTCTGACCAGCGGGTCGGCGGCGTTGAGCAACTGTTCTGCCTCTCTTCTGGCCGCGGCCGTTTTGCCGAGGGCGCGCAGCACCCAAGCATGGCCCACCTGGTTGATTTCCCCATCGGCGAGCGTCGGCGAGGACATGGCTTGGAGCCAATACATGGATTCGATGCCGCGGCCTTGAGTCAACAAGTCGATGCCGAAGTCGTGTGGGGTGACAGCCCAGCTTCGCACCAAATCACTGGCTTCGTTCACTTGGCCACTGGTGACCAAGCCCAGCGCTTGGTCAATCTGATCTTCGGTCCAGTAGTGACTGGCATGCGCGGTAGCGCACAAGGTTAACATAAGTATGATGGACTTCATTTACTTCCTCCGTCTTGTTCGAGTATGGCTTGAATAGCTAAACCCGCAAGGTATACCATTGGGATTACCGTGGTGCTCGCGCTGCTTTCTGATTCGTGAAAGTGATTTATTTCATATCACTTTACTGTTCACTTCAGAGAATGCTTGGTAGTTGTTTCAACAACCGCATTCGTCGTCAAACCACTCACTTGGCATTGGGCCACCTGTTAACCCTGCTTTGTTCGTGGAGAGCCATTGCAGGTAGTTGTCCAGGATCTTGACACTGCCCATAAGGCCCAAGGCGACAAACGAATCCCGCGACTGGTTTGCGTACTGTCTGGCCAGTTCTTGCTGGCCGTCCGTGACGCACAACAAGGCGACCAAGTACTGGGCCCGTGCGCGGGCCAGCGGGTCGGCGGCGTTGAGCAACTGTTCTGCCTCTCTTCTGGCCGCGGCCGTTTTGCCGAGGGCGCGCAGCACCCAAGCATGGCCCACCTGGTTGAGCTCCGCATCGGCGAGCGCGGGCGAGGACATGGCTTGTAACCAATACATGGATTCGATGCCGCGGCCTTGAGTCAACAAGTCGATGCCGAAATCGTGTGGGGTAACAGCCCAGCTTTGCACCAAATCACTGGCTTCGTTCACTTGACCACTGGTGACCAAGCCCAACGCTTGGTCAATTTGGTCTTCCGTCCAGTAGTGACTGGCGTGTGCGGTAGCACACAACGTCAACATGAGTATGATGGATCTCATTCACTTCCTCCGTCTTAATTCGAGCTTGGCTTCACATGCCAAAATGAGGTTACTGTGCTATGCCCATTGAGATTCTCTCAAAATCACAATGAGTACACAGCTATTCAAAATGGCAGAAAGGTGCACAAGTCTGTAGCATGTCTTTTTTAGAGACTAATGAGGGATTCGCGTCGCTTTTGGATCCCTGCAAGTGCTCTCATTCGCTACACCCTGCATTCTCTTATCGCGTATGCGCATTGTCAAGGAGATCATGCGCGAAATTGCTGATTTTATATGAAAGTATTCGCGAGTAGTTTTTAAGGCGAATACTTTTGCTCGCAATATGTTTTTAGTCATTTAATTATATTTTGGCTTTCAAATTTGACCAATCAATAGGATCACCGTCCGCCGTCCCCCTGGATTCCCGTTTGCCACCGTTGCCGCTACCTCTCGGAAGCCCCAATCAGTGCTGCGGTTGCCATAAAGCTTGCGCGGGCTGTCAGGGTGCCGACGGTATCCACCGGCCGGCACCCGTGCCGGGAGGGTGAAATGTGGCACGCTCCTTCACCATTTGCTGAACTCGGGCCATGGAATGTATTAGAATCGCGAGTGAGCGCTTCGACCTGGAGGATGAGCGGATGCGGATCGACAACTTTTCGGCAGGACCGTCGGTTTTGCCGCTGCCCGTGCTCGAGCGGGCGGCGCGTGAGATGCTGAACTGCGACGGTGCGGGCATGGGGGTGATGGAAATGAGTCACCGCTCCAAAGCCTTCGAAGCGATTCTGGCCCGCACAGAGGCGCGCCTGCGCGAGCTCCTAGCCATTCCGACCACCTACAAAGTCCTGTTTCTCCAGGGCGGGGCGACCACCCAGTTCTCGATGGTGCCGCTCAACCTGCTGCGCAAGTCGCGCAAAGCCGACTACGTCGATACCGGCGTCTGGGCCAGCAAGGCCGCCGCCGAGGCCCGCAAATTCGGCGATATCCAGGTGTGCGCCTCCTCCAAGGCGGAAAACTATGCCACCCTGCCGAGCTTGAGTGGTCGCTTTTTTCGCGAAGATGCCGACTATGTCCACCTGACCAGCAACAACACCATCTACGGCACGGCCTTTGCCCAATTCCCCGATACCGGCGCGGTTCCACTGGTGGCCGACATGTCCTCGGACTTTCTGGCCCGTCCCGTCGACGTGGCACGGTTTGGCCTGATTTACGCCGGCGCCCAGAAGAATGCAGGCTGCGCCGGTCTGACGATCGTCATCGTGCGCGAGGACCTGATCGGACATGCCGACCCGTCCACGCCCCTGATGCTGGACTACGCCACCCACGCGCCCCATGACAGCATGTACAACACGCCGCCGACCTGGTCGATTTACATCGCCGGGCTGGTCTTCGACTGGATCGCGGAGCAGGGCGGTCTGGTCGCAATCGAGCACAACAACCAGCGCAAGGCCGGTTTGCTCTACGACTACCTCGATCAGTCGCGGCTGTTTCGCGCCACAGTCGCCCCACCCTACCGCTCGCTGATGAACGTGCCCTTCCTGTTGCAAAACGAAGAGGCAACGCAACACTTCCTGCGCGAGGCCGATGCCCGCGGCCTGGACAACCTCAAGGGCCACCGCCTCGTCGGCGGCATGCGGGCCAGCCTCTACAACGCGCTACCGCTGTCTTCGGTCCAGAACCTGGTCGCCTTCATGGACCAGTTCGAGCGAGCACAGCGCTGAACGGGGGGCATTTCTTTGTTTGAACACACTGGCAGGCTGTTCCTGTCGCTGACCCACGACACCGGTCTGTTTACCCGCTATTTCCTCGAGACCCTGGCTGCCTGCGTGCGTCGGCCCTTCGAATGGTCGGAATTCTCCAAACAGCTGGAGCGGGTTGGTGTGCGCAGCTCGCCAGTGGTGATGGTGACCGCGATCTTTACAGGCATGGTCTTCACTCTGCAGACCTACGACGGTTTCAAACGGTTCCAAGCCGAGGCCTTTGTGCCCGGTGTCTTGGGGGTGGCGCTGTTGCGCGAGCTGGTACCCGTGCTGGGCTGTATGATGGTCGCCGGCCGGGTCGGCTCGGCCATGGCCGCGGAGTTGGGCACCATGAGGGTCACCGACCAGATCGAGGCGCTCGAGGTCATGGGCTGCGACCCCCTGCAGTTCCTGGTCGTGCCGCGGTTCTTAGCGACGATTCTGATGATGCCGCTGTTGATCGGCCTAGGCGACATGATCGGCATCTGGGGTGGCTGGTTTCTGATCACCCAGGTACTCGACGAAAATGCGCCCGACTTCTTCAACCAGGTCTTCAATTTCCTCGATTTCGACGACTTCTGGTCCGGCCAGCTAAAGGCCGCCGTGTTTGGGGCGATCATCGCTTCCGTAGGCTGCTTCAAGGGCCTTTACACCGCGGGCGGCGCCGAGGGCGTCGGCCGCAACACGACCCATGCCGTTGTCTATGCCTCGCTGGGCATCCTCGTGGCCGACTTCGTGCTGACCAAGGTGCTGTTCTAATGATAGCGGTCACCGATCTTCACAAGGCCTTTGGGACCAACCAGGTCCTGCGCGGCATCGATCTCGCGATTGAGCGCGGTGACAGCTTGGTCATCCTCGGTGGCAGTGGCGCTGGTAAAAGCGTGTTGCTGCGCCATCTCTGTGGGATCTACTTGGGCGATCGCGGCCAGGTCAGCGTCGATGGGATCAACCTGGCGGCGCTCGACAAGCGCCAGCTCATGGCCTTCCGCTGCCGCATCGGCATGTGCTTTCAGGAGGGTGCGCTGTTCGACTCGCTGTCGGCCTTTGAAAACGTCGCCTTCCCCATCCGCCGCCACCACCGCAAGCTGCGCGAGGCCGAGGTTCGCGATCGGGTTCAAGAGTGTCTCGAGATGGTCGGCATGCCGACCGTGGGCAAGCTCATGCCCAGCCAGATGTCGGGCGGGATGCGCCGTCGCGTCGGTTTTGCCCGCGCCATCGCGCTCAAGCCCGAGCTCCTTTTGTTCGACGAGCCGACCACTGGGCTGGATCCGATCATGACCTCGGTCCTCGGCGACATCATCCTGCGCCTGCGCGAGCAACTGAATACGACGACCATTACCATCACCCACGATATCCAGTCGGCGCGCAAGATCGCCACCCAGATCGCGATGTTATTTCGCGGCAAGGTCATCCACACCGATCGCAACCCGGCGTTCTTCGAAGCCGACGAACCCGTATTGCGCCAGTTTCTGGAGGGCCGGTCCGAGGGGCCGGCCACGGAAGGCCTGTTCAAGTAGGCAAGGAGTCAGTATGAGTCGCGAATCACGTATCGGAGTCTTCGTCCTGGTCGCCCTGGCGGTCATGGGCTATTTTGTCTACCGCACCTCTGAGATTCGCGCCTGGCTGAGCGGCGAGTCCAAGCGATCGCGTGAGGTCGCGATCGTGCTCGATGACGCCTCCGGAATCCGGCCAGGCACCTCGGTTGAAATCGCCGGCGTCAAGATCGGCGAGGTCGACCGCATCGAACTCGACGGCGACTCGGCCCTGGCGATGATCCGCATCCCCGACGACATGCAGTTCCGCGAGGGAGCGGCGGCCTCCTTGCGCAGTAAGGGCGTGTTGGGCGATCGCTACCTGGCGCTCAACTTGGGCAAAGGCGAACCGATCGCCACACAGGATCGCCTCAAGGGATCCTCGCCGCCAGACTTGGGGCAGATCACGGCCTCCGTCAACGATCTGGCCAAGAACATGGTCGAGATTACCAACAGCCTCAAGGCTTCGACCCTCAACGAGCAGGGCGGCAACCGCTTCGCGGATATTGCCGCCAATATGGAGCGCATGACGGCGCTCCTCGTCGAGATGCTCAAAGAGAACCGCGCCAATATGCGAACCTCTTCCAGCGAGATCGCCAGCCTCACCACCAGCCTCAACCAGGATGTGCCCGTTTTGGTCGAACAGTTGACCGCGTTCTCCAAGGCGTTGCGGGCCATGGCCGATGCCAACCGCAGCAACCTCGACGAAATCACGACCCGCATGGCCGCACTCAGCCGCAACTTCGAGGAGACATCGGTGTCCTTCAACGCCATTGCCGCCAAGGTCAACCAGGGTCAGGGCACCATCGGCAAGCTGATCAACGAACCGGACACGGCCAACAAGGTCAACGAGGTGCTGGACAATGTCAACGCCTCGTTGGTCGAGGTCAAAAGCCTGCTGGGCAAGGTCAATACGATCGATCTCGACCTCTCGGCCCGCAGCGAGTACCTGAGCGAGTGGGAGACGACCAAGACTTACGTGGGTCTGAGGATCCAGCCCAACCCGGACAAGTACTACATGATCGAGGGCGTCAGTCTGGGCGACGAGTTGCTGATCCCCGAGACCAAGGAAGTCACCGAAACGACCTATGACCCAGAGGGCAATGTCATCAGCACGACCGTGCGCACGACGGTGGAGGAGCCCAAGGACTTCGTCTTCAACGGCCAGCTCGCCTACCGGGTCGGGCCGGTTTTCCTGCGCGGCGGCGTGCTCGAGAGCGAGGGCGGCGGCGGTATCGATTGGTACAACAAGGACGGTCGCATGAAGCTCAGCCTAGAGGCCTTCGACTTCAGCCGCAAGGATCTCAACCCCCACGGTCGCTTCGACTTCCGCTATCGCGTCGGCGACCACATCAACCTCAACCTCGGTTGGGACGACCTGCTGGAGACAGGTCGCGACAGCGCCGTCCTGGGCGCGGGGATCCGCTGGAAGGACGACGACCTGAAGCTGTTGTTCACCCAGCTGGGCAAGTTCGCCAAGTAGGGGCCGATGCTGGCCCGAGGGCCCTCGTCCTGGCCTAGGGCTTCACCAGTTGGCCGCTCTGATAGTCGTCAAAGGCCTGTAGCAGCTCTGCCCGCGTGTTCATCACGAACGGTCCGCCGCGGGCGACGGGCTCGTTGAGGGGTTGGCCGGCCACCAGGATCAACGACGCCGCTTCCTCCGCCTGGACGGTCAAGTGCTCGCCCGCCTGGCCTAGGTCGACCAGGTGACGGGCCATGACGGTTTTTGGCGGCGTCCCTAAGGCGGGGCTACCGCGGTAGACATAGGCAAAGGCCTGGTGGCCTGCGGGCAAGTCCAGGTCCAGCTGGCCGCCCGGCTCCAATTTCAGGTCGAGGAACAGCGGCCTCGTCGTGATGCCGTCGACCGGACCCTGCTGCCCGGCGAACTCGCCCGCCAGGACCTTGACCCGGCCATTCTTCGGCAAGACCACCTCGGGCACGGAGCTGGGCGCGATGTCCTGATAGCGCGGCCTGTTCCACTTGTGGGCGGCTGGCAGGTTGACCCACAGCTGGAAGCCCCACAGCAAGCCGTCCTCTTGGCGGGGCATCTCCGAGTGGATGATCCCACTGCCCGCCGTCATCCACTGCAAGCCGCCGCTTTCCAGCAGACCTTGGTTGCCCACCGAGTCGCGATGCTCCATGCGGCCGTGAAGCATGTAGGTCACCGTCTCGAAACCGCGGTGGGGATGGTCCGGAAAACCCGCCAAGTAATCGCGGGGGTCGTCGCTGTAGAATTCGTCCAGCAGTAGAAAGGGATCGAGCAGGCTGACGCTCTGCGTGCCCAGTGAGCGGTACAACTTCACGCCTGCTCCGTCGCTGGTGGACTGTGCCTTGTAGATACCTTGAACTTGGCGCACGCTGTTTCCTCCGTTGTCTCATGTTCCGGTCAGGGTACCACAAATTACCGTTGCGAACTACCGGCCGCTGACGCGAGATCACCCCTCCCAGAGGGGCGATAATGGTACAATGCCTAGCTTGAACAGTAAGGAGGTCGTGCCCACGATGTCGACAAAACAGATGATGACTCTCGCTTATATCTGTGCCGGGATGGCCGTGCTGACCCTGCTCGCGCTCATCTCCTACCGCTACCTGCGCGACAGCGAGCCGTTGCAGGTCCTGGGCAAGGCCCCCAAGTTCGATATGACCGATGCCGAGGGCCGCTACTTCACTACGTCCAGCCTAGACGGCAAGCCCTGGGTGGTCGCATTCTTCTTCACAAATTGTCCCGGACCCTGCCCGACCATGTCCAAGAACATGGCGCGCATTCGCGACGCCGCGCCCGTGGCCGACCTCCACCTCGTCAACATCAGCGTCGACCCGGTCAACGACCAGCCCGCCAAGCTCCTGGCCTACAGCAAAAAATTCGCCGCCGACCCGGCCACCTGGCATTTCCTGACCGCGCCTGAGGACAAGGTTCGCAAGGTCTCGGTCAAGGGCTTCAAAATCGGCGATGAGCAGATCATCAATCACAGTACCCGCTTCTGCCTCGTCGATCGCCAGGGCTTGATCCGCGGCTACTATGACGGCACCGACGACGGCGATGTCAAACGCCTGATTCGCGATCTTTCCCGACTGCCCTAACCGGCCTGGCAACCGCGCCGCCGCTGGCTTCGTACACCATTTAGGCCCTTGGCGATCCAGGCCTCACCCCCGCCCGGATCGTGCTATGATGGGGAGAAGGTTACCGCCACCGACCGCCGTCGAGGTTCTATGTTGCATTCCTTCCCATGCCGCCTCACCTTCCTCGTCCTGGTGCTCCCTACCTGGATTGGCGGCCCCACCTTCGCCGGCTCTCGCTATTCCAATCACTACAGTTTCGAGCGCATTGGCCTAGAGGAGGGCCTCTCGCAGTCGACGGTCAAGGATATCCTCCAGGATCAGGCGGGCTTCCTCTGGGTCGCCACCGACGATGGCCTCAACCGCTACGACGGCTATAGCTTCAAGATCTATCGCAACCGTCCCTTCGATAGCAACTCCCTCGCCAGCAGCCAGATCAACGGCCTCAGCCAGCAGCGCGACGGCACGCTGTGGGTGATGACCCAGGCGGGTCTGTGCCGCTTCGAACCCGACAGCGAGACATTTACGCGGTTTCCTCGCAGCAAGGAGGATCCGTTTGAGCTGGGCATCACGGGTATCAACCTGTTCGAGGACAGCCAAGCGCGACTCTGGCTCTATTCTCCGGTTTCTGGCCTGTTGGCCTGCCTGCTGCCCGACGACGACCTGATCGCGTATTACAGCGCAAAGGACAAAAACGCCTTGCCGGTGACCAGCGTCTTCGAGGATCACCAACGCCGCATCTGGGCGACCACCATCGGCCAGGGATTGCTGCGTTTCGATCCCGAACGCGCGGCCTTCAAGGCCTACCGCTTCGACCAGAACAACCCCGACAGTATCGGCTCGAACCGCATCGAGGGCCAACCAGGCGGTCTGGTCGACGACCTCGGCTACCTCTGGCTCAACACCAGCATAGGGTTGGACCGCTTTGATCCGGTCACGGAAACGGCGCGCCACTTCCACCGCCCGCCACAGCTGCCCTTGACCGGCCATGCCGAGTTTCAGCGCATGGGTCTCGACGACGCCGGCTTCCTGTGGCTGGTCAATCAGCGCGGGCTGCTGCGCTTCGATCCCCAAACGGGCGTGTACCAGGCCTACGACGGCCAGGGCCCGCAGGGCCAGCGCGTTGGCCCCGAGCGGCCCACGGACGGCCATGTGCTGCGTTCGGGCCAACTTTGGATCACCACCGCGGGCCAGGGTCTGGCGCTGTATAACCGGGCTAACGATCGCTTCGATTTCGTGCGCCACGACGCCTCCGACCCCAATTCGTTGGGCAGCGACGTCCTCACCAACGTCTTCGAGGATCGCGGTGGTACCGTCTGGATTGGCAGCCTCGACGCCGGCCTGTTCAAGTACAGTCCGGCCAAGCAAAAGTTTCGCCGCTACCTTCACCCTAATTTCCAGCCCAAGCCGATCTCCTCGATGATGGTCTGGTCCCTGTTGGTCGACCAGGCGGGCGATACCTGGGTCGGCACCGCCCGCGACGGTCTGCTCCACTTGGACCGTGGCCGCGAGAAAATTCTGCGCCAGTACCACCCTGGTCGTTTGATCCGCGGTCTGTTCCAGGACCTCAAAGGTCGGATCTGGTATTCCGTCAACGATAATGGTCCGTCAGAATTCCACTTCTTGGACCCCAAAACGGGAGAATCCTCCTTTTTTCTCAATCTCCCCGCCCTCAGGATCAAGGGTTACCCCGACGACAGCGGCTTTATTGTCTGCGCAGGTTTTTTCGGTCTGTGGAGTTACGATTACGCCTCCGGCAACATCAGCCCCATCGCCCGCGGCGATCTGCGCGGCGTTTCAAGCTGTGCCTTCCTGCCTGACGGCGCTATTCTGGTGGGCTCCAACAACGGGCTAGCGATCGTGCGCGCCGCCAAGGTCGTCAAAACCTATGCCTACGATCCGCAAAACCGCAACGGTCTCAGCTTCAATCGGGTGCTGGACATTTATTGCGGCGCCGACGGCATCGTTTGGCTGGCACTTTCGGGTGGCGGTATCAACCGCT
The DNA here is from genome assembly GCA_964423555.1 of uncultured Holophagae bacterium. Lineage (GTDB taxonomy): Bacteria > Acidobacteriota > Holophagae > Acanthopleuribacterales > Acanthopleuribacteraceae > CAYRFM01. The sequence continues at coordinate 15,470 of CAYRFM010000105.1, forward strand.
TCGACCCGGAGAAGGGCCTTTTCACGCACTTCACCGTCGAGCAAGGCCTGCCCAACGATTTTGTCTACAACATCCTGCCCGACGGCGAGGGCAACCTATGGTTCTCGACCAACCGCGGGCTCTCGCGGTTCTCGCCCAAGGACCGCAAGTTCCGCAACTACGACACCCATGACGGGCTGCAGAGCGCCGAGTTCAACATGGACGCGGCCACAAAGGCACCAGACGGCGAGCTCCTCTTTGGCGGCGTGGCCGGCTTCAACGCCTTCTACACCGACGAGGTGCGCCTGACCGGCGGGGCGCCCAGCGTGGCCGTCTCGGCCTGGATCCGCGGCGACAAACAGCTGGGCGCGAACCTGGCCGACGGCAGCCTGCTCGAACTCGAGCCCGGCGAACCGGTGCTGGTCTTCACCTACGCGGGTCTGGACTATGTCGAGCCCAGCAAGAACACCTATGCCTACCAGTTGGAGGGCTTTGATCCCGATTGGCAATATGTCGGCGACCGCCGTCGCGCGACCTATACCAACCTCGCCCGCGGCGAGTACCTGATGCGCATCAAGGCCGCCAACAGCGACGGCATCTGGTCCGAGCATCCGGCCGAGATTCGCGTGCGGGTCAAGCCCCATTTCTACGAGACGACCGCCTTCGCCGTCAGCGCCAGCTTGGCCGTTTTTGGTCTGCTGCTGTTGGGCTATTTGCACCAGCGTCAGCGCCACCAACGCCGCCACGAGGAGGCTTTGCGCTGGCGTGACCACATGCGCAAGAGCGAGGAGCTTGAATTCGCGCGGCGGCTGCAGTTGGCGATGATCCCCAAAAAGGACATCCGCCTGGGCCAGGTCGAGGTGATGGGCCAAATGATCACGGCTACCGAGGTCGGCGGAGACTACTTCGACTTCTTCCGCTTGGACGAAAAGCGCCTCTGCATCGCCTATGGTGACGCCACCGGCCACGGCGTCGCCGCGGGCCTGGTCGTCGGCATGGTCAAGTTGGCCGCGACCGTTTGGGCCATGCACCCCAAACGCATCGAGGATATGTTGTCCGACCTCAACCAGGGCCTGCGCAAGACGCTGCCCCTCAAGACCATGGGCATGGGCTTCGGCCTGGCCGTGATCGACCTGGAGCGCTTCGAGGTCGAGGTCTGTTCCTCCGGCATGCCCTATCCCTACCATTTCGTCGCCGCCAACGATCAGATCCGCACGCTCGAGCTGAAAGGTCCGCCGCTCGGCTACCTCAAGCGCATCTCGCCGACCTCGATCAAACTGCGACTGGCCCCAGGCGACCGCCTGATCTTCCTCAGCGATGGCTTTGCAGAGCGCTTCGACGCCGAAAAGCGCATCTGGGGCATCAACGCCACGCAGGAGAGCCTGCGCGCGGCCTGTATGGACTGCGCCCAACCGGCTCATATCGCCGCCCGCTTGATCGAGGACTGCGACCGCTTCGCCGGCGCGCGCCCCTGCGACGACGACATGACGATCGTCGTCCTCCAGCGGGAGGCCGCCCCGGTCGAGCATCCGCAACCATCACCCGTCTTGACGGAAGCGTTGCTCGGCTCGCAACGCAACTAGTACGACCGCGATTGTCCGCGGAGTTGGCCGTGTCGCTTCCCCTCATCCGGCTCCACTCATCATTTCAGAGGGACGTTCCCGGAGTTTCGCTCTACTGAAAAGACCGCCTTCCTATTCACCCGCCGCCCGGCGCAAGATTGCATCTTGCGCTACAGCAGCTACAGCGCCTGTGGGACCGCCTGAGTGCCTACCGCCCTAGCTGTGGTTAGACGCTGCCAAGTTAGAGGCTTGGACTACGCCAAGATATGGGTGGGCCGGCCGTCGAGGCTGGTGCGGTTCTTTTCCGACCAGTAAGTCTGCAGGCCCTCGTCGCCCTTCTTCTCGGCCCAGAGTTTGAGTTGATCGCGCTCGCCCACATAGTGATAGTAGGGCACGGCCATGCCGCAGGAGGTCTGCACCAGTTCGACACTCAGGTCGAAAATCTGGCGCGCGCCGGCGATGGGCGGGAAACGCTCGATCAATTCCGGCCATGCCGGGTCGCGCGGGTGGACGGCTGTCGCGGTGCCATACAGGCGCAGAATGTTGGGTGCGCCCTGGAACGCGCAGAACATCAGCGTCATGCGCGGCAGTTCGGCGATGTGGGCGGCGGTCTCGTTGCCGCTGCCGGTGAGATTGAGCCAGATCACGCGGTTGGGCCCCAGCACCCGCAGGGTGTCCATGCCCTTGGGCGAGACATTGACCAGGCCCTCGGGAGCTGCACTGCCTACGAAGAACAGGTGCTGTTCGGCGATGAACTGGATGTGCTTTTCGGAGAGGTGCGGACTGCGTTGACCCATGGCTCAAACCTCCTTTGCCGCGGCGGCCCGGCAGGCCTCCAGCAGGCCCGTCGCCAAAGGCGGGACCTGGCCGCGCAACGCGGCACGCTCACCCTGGAACAGGGTGGCGACGAAGAACGGGTGGTCTACCAGTTCCATGGCACGCACCTCGCCGGCGTCGTCGAAGCCGCTGAAGCACAGGCCGCTGGCCTCCAGCTCCGCGCGGTAACGCTCGTCCAGGCCGTAGTTGCAGTGATAGCCCTCTTCGATGCGCTCGGCACCATAGAGTGCGCGGATCCGCGTGCCCGGTCGCAGTTGGATGGCCGCGCTGACCTCGACCAGCGAGCAGCTGAGGCGCTGGACCAGAACGATGGCGCTGTCGGGATCGCTCTCGGCATGGCCGACGCCCTGCCAGCCCAGTACGTTGCGGGCGTATTCCAGCAGCGCGTGCTGGAAGCCGCCACAGGTGCCGAGGAAGGGTTTGCCCGTCGTACGGGCGAAGCGGATCGCCCGCAAGGCACCTTCTTCGCTTTGGTAGGGGCTGGCCGGCACGCACCAGAAGCCGTCGTAAGCAGTCAAGTCGTGGTTGCCCGCGGCAATGGCATCGGTTGCCAGCCATTGTGGCGTGACCGCGATGCCCAGCGCCTGGGCGGCCAGCGCCAGTGCCTCGGGAATTGCGCGATGCGCGGTGACGGCAGGGTTGTGATCTCCGATGAGGGCAATATGCATTTCAACCTCTCTGGAATGGCCAGCCCAGCGGCTGGCCCCCCGGGATTACTGGCCCGTTTCCGAGCTGGCGATGATTTCCGTTTCCGCAACCGAATCCGCGAACCAGGCGCGCATGTGCGGGTCCTCGAGGACGTCGGTGACGTAGCGGTGACAGATGTCGTCCAGGGCAACACCGTAGGTGTGGAAGCGGGTCACCACCGGGGCGTACATGGCGTCGGCGATCGAGAAGCGGCCAAACAGCCAGGGGCCTTGACTGGCATGGGCTTGACGGCAGGCGCGCCACAGCGTGGTGATGCGCTCGATGTCGGCCAGGGTGCCTTCGGTGAAGTCGACCTTGCGGCCGGTCGCACGGCAATTCATGTGGCATTGGCCGCGCAGATGAGCGAAGCCGCCGTGCATCTCGGTCGCCACCGATCGCGCCCAGGCGCGGGCCGCGCGGTCCTCGGGCCAGAGCGAGGGCGCCAACTCGGCGGCGTACTCGCAGATCGACAGCGACTCCCAGATCAGCAGGTCGCCATGGAGCAGCGCGGGCACCTTGCCGGCGGGGTTGTAGGCCAGAATTTTCTCGCGGGAATCACCTTTATAGAGGTGGATCATGACCTCCTCGAACGGCAGATTGGCCTGCTTCAGCGCCAACCAGGGTCGAAGCGACCACGAAGAATAGTTTTTGTTGCCTATGATCAACTGAAGTGACTGCATGGGTGAGACCTCCTGACACAAGATGTAACCTGTTACGTACGCAGGACCCGCAAGGTTGTTTCGCACGGCGCAATGGCGTACACTCGCACCAGGCCCCAGGGCCCCGACCCACCCGGAGGCGCCATGTCCAGCTTGCCCACCAAGACCCGATTTGTGATTCGACTGGTGCGCTGCCTCCATCAATACGGCGCCTCCGCCTACCGCCTCGAGGGCGCGGTCGCCGCCGTCAGCCGTGACCTGCACCTGACCTGCGACCTGTTCAGCGGCCCGACCAGCTGCTTTCTCTCGATTCGCGATGAGGAGGATTTGGACGACGTCCAACTGACGACCCGCGTCCTTCGCCTCGAGCCCGGCGCGATCAACTTGGCCCGCCTGAGTCTGGCCGACGAGATCGCCGAAGGCGTCTCGGCCGGCAGACTCACACCGGAGCAGGGTTCGGCACAGCTGGCCGGCATCGAGCAGGCGGTACCCAACCCGCCTGTCTGGCGCTCGCTCCTGGCATCCGTGGCGACCTCGGTCGGGATCGCGGTCCTGCTGGCCAAGACCTGGTGGGACGTGGTCGCCGCCGCGATCACGGGCCTGGTGATCGGCCTGCTCTGCGCCTATCCAGGTGGACTGGATCGCCAGGGCGGTCTCGAGGCGGTGGCGGCGACGATCGCGGCATTGATGGCGGCGGTTTTCGAGGGCCTCTTCCCAGGCGTTTCGATCCAGATTGTCATCATTGCCGGCCTGATCAACCTCATGCCGGGCCTCAGCCTGACCACCGCCATGGCCGAGCTGGCCAACAACCACCTGGTCAGCGGCACGGCCCGCTTGGCCGGCGCCAGCATGACCCTGTTGAAGCTGACGTTCGGCGTCGTTTTGGGCAGCTTCCTGGCGACACGCCTCGGGATCTCCCCCAAAAGCGGTGCGCTGGTCTCGATCGACCCCCTCTGGCAGTGGCCGGCTCTGCTGGCCGCCGGCTGGGGTTCCGCCTACGTCTTCCGCATCCGCAAGCGCGAGCTGCCGCTCTCGATCGCGGCCGCGATCATCGGTTACCTGATCGCCAAATACAGCCGCACCAGCCTCGGTCCGGAGTTGGGCATCTTCATCGCCGGCCTGATCGTGGCTTCGGCAGCCAACATCTACGCGCGCACCTTCAAGCGCCCGGCCAGCCTCGTGCGCCTGCCCGGCATCATCCTGCTGGTGCCTGGCAGCATGGGCTTCCGCGGCGTGGTCTCGATGTTCCAGGGCGACGCCGCCACCAGCATGGCGACGGCCTTCTCGGCCGTGGTCGTCCTGGTCAGTCTCGTGGCCGGCCTGTTGTTCGGCAACGTGCTGGTCACGCCGCGCCGCGACCTCTGAGCGCGGCGGCCATCACATTCTCCTTCTTTCAGTAATTTTCCGTTAACAGATGGCCCGTGATTGCCTATGATTAAGTCATGGAATGCAGGTGCTTCAGGATGAGGGTCGATGAAAATCTTATACCTGGGAAACAGTCTCCAGCGAGCGCGCGAGTTGGCGCTGATCTTCGGTCGGGAGTCCTGTGTCGTCGACCACACCGACCGCCCGGAACACGCCTATTTCAAGGTCCTGCACGGCAAGATCGCGGCGCTGGTCCTGGACGTCGCCCATCTTGACGGTGATTGCGGCGAGATCATCCATTCGGTGACCTCCCTCGACACCGAGGTCGAGATCGCCCTGATCGCCGATGACACGCATCTGAACGCGCTTACAGACGCCGAGCTAAGCCAGTGTTTCGGGGTCTTCCAGCCCGCGATCGGCAACCGCCTCAACCGCATCACGGCTCGCCAGCTGACGGAAAAGCTCAGCATCAAGGTCCGGCTGGAAACGCTGAAGTCGAGCAGCGTCGTCGACGGCCTGACCCAGCTCTACAACCACGCCTTCATCCAAAGCCAGTTGGACGAGGAGGTGCGCGTGCTGCGCAGCTCCGGTGAACCCTTGGCCCTGATCATGGTCGATGTCGACCATTTCAAGAGCTACAACGACACCAACGGCCACCCTGCCGGCGACCAAGTGCTGCGCCAGGTGGCGACCCTGCTGGAGGGGACCGTGCGCAAATTCGATTTCGCGGCGCGCTACGGCGGCGAGGAATTTGCCCTGGTCCTGCCTTGCTGCTCCCTGATCGCCGCGCTCCACGTGGCCGAGCGCGTGCGCGCCGCCATTGCCAGTCACCCCTTTCCCCAGCGGGAAAAGCAGCCCCTGGGCCTGGTCAGCGCCTCGCTGGGCGTGGCCGCCTTGGACCACCAAGCCGTGGCCGACAAGGCGACCTTGCTGGACCGCGCCGACCAAGCGCTATACCGAGCCAAGGGCAACGGCCGCAACTGCGTCTGGTACTATCGCGGTGCCGAGTTCCATCTCTACCGCAGCGGCCTGGCCGGCTGAGCGAAGGGAAACCCTGTCTCGTCATCGCGGACCTGCGCTAAAATGGGATGAGTTGGGAGGTGGCGCGTGTCCGAAGCCTCGAGCGAAAACAACCGACGGCGCCACGGTGGCGAGGAGCGCAGCCGTGCCCGCATCGAGGCCGCCACGCGCGCCCTGCGGGCGCTGATCCGCGATCTCTACATGGAGCGCTTCGGCCCCAAGCCCAACGCCGCGCCCATGGAATTGCAGCTGCGCCTGAGCGTCGACCCCGCCGCCGATTGGTCGCTGCAGTTCGCGCCCGATTTGCTGGACCAGCTATTGCCGCACATCGAGACGTTGGAGGCCGATCGCGAGGTCTACCGCGCGGGCAGGGCCCACTGCTTCCGCTGTGAGTCCTCCGACTGCGCCCACGGCCGACCGGCTCAGTCGCGGGAGATTTTTGCGGGCTACGACCCCTTGGGCAGCCCGGTTTGGCAGGAGCTAGCGCCGTTCCTGCTGGAGCGCGGCGACGAGCGGGTGGAACAACTCTACGGCCCACGGCCGGCGCTGATCGCGCTGCGCCTGGGCGGTCGCGAGCTGAAAGAGCGCCAGCTGGCGGCCTTTGGCAAGTCGTCCAAGACTTACGGCTTGTTAGGCCAGGTCGTGGTGGGCTATCTGCCGCTGAGCCAAGGAGACGGGGAGCTGCTGGCGCTGACGTTACAGGCAGTCGAGGTGCGCGATCGCAACGGCGCGCCGCGGGTCGAGCTGAACACGATCCACGGCCTGCCCGCCGAGCGGGAGCTGGCCGAGGCCTTGGTCGAGCGCCAGCGCTACGTGCTGGAAGCGCGCGCCATCGCACTCGACGCATTGGCCAAGCTCAACCGCGAGATGGCCGCGCTGCCGCCGTTGAAGGCACGCGACCAGATGCGACTCGTGCCGGAAATTCTGCGTCGCCTGGTGACGGAGCTGGAGCGCGGCAAGCGCCAAGGCGCACGTCGCACCGACCACGCCGTCGACCGCCAGGAGCTGTTGGCGCGACCGGTCGACAAGGCCATGGCCGATTTGCGCGAGGCCAAGCCGGACCGCTTTTACCTGGACGCCAAGACCCAGACGATCGTGGTCCACGCCGACAAGGGCCGCTGCCACGTCTTCAGCGAAAGCGGGCGCCACGTGACCAGCTTCGTGATTCAAACCGAGGCGGTGCGCCACCGTCTGCGCAAACGCCGCTGGATCGACCTGGAACCGGCCCAACGCCTTGCCTTTATGGCCGTAATCCAAGGTACCTAGTAGACCTTGTCAGGTTGCAGAGCCCGGCGTCTAGTACGACTTTGTCAGGTTGGTGGTCAAGGCAGGGCCTAGGCGAATAGGACCCGCAGGCGCTGTAGCTGCTGTAGCGCAAAATGCAATCTTGCGCCGGGCGGTGGGTGTGCAATACGCGTTCCCTGTGGCCAAGCCGCCAGGCTGGTGGCCACGTTTGACCTTGTCGTGATCGGCGATATGAGCTAGTCTATCAGGTACTTGCAGGCAGGATTCGCCGTGCGACCAGGGGGTCCGTTTTGACCTATACCATGCCCGAACCCGATGTGTTTACCGAAGAAGGGTCCGGCGTATCCAAGACCACCGAGAGTCTCCAGGAGCACCGCAAGCAGGTCAAACGCAAGAAGCTCCAGCAGGAACAGGTCGAGCCCTCGCTCTCGCGCGACGTCGCCGGTTGGCTCGCCATCGTCGGCGCCATCGCCTGGCTGCTGATGCTGATCTCCTTCGACCCCAATGACCCCAGCCTGTTGCACGAGACCTCGAAGATGGTGCCCGACAACTACTTGGGCAAGATCGGCGCCAATATCTCCGCTTACTGCTTCGAGTTCATGGGCTTTGGCAACTATACCCTGCCACTGTGCGCGCTCTACCTGGGCTTTCAGTGCATCCGCGTGCGCCGTGCCGCCGATTGGTTCTTCAAGATCATGGGCGGCGGTACCGTCGTCTTTGTGTTCCTGATCTTCCTGGGCAGTTTCTCTTCCGTCCAGTATCGCGGCGTCGACATCCTGCCAGGTGGCCTGATGGGCATGGCGCTGTGGCGCTTCTTCTGCAGTTACCTCAACCCGCTCGGCACCTATTTGATGCTCTTCGCCATCAGCGGCCTGACCGTGCTCGTCACCACCCAACTCACCCTGCAGCAGATCGGGGGCTGGCTCCTGCTCGGCTTGCGTTGGCTGGGCGCCCGCATCGGCCGCCTGTTCGGCGGCTACTTCAAACGCATGGAACGCAACAACGAGGAACGCACGCGCCTCAAGATCGCCACCCGCGAACTCAACAAGCTCGAGGAGCAGAAGGAAAAGCGCCGCCTCTTCGCCGCGAGGCTGCGACCCCAACCCGAAGCAGAACCCGAGGACGATGAACTGGACCAGCCCGAGGACGACATGGACCCCTTGGACCGTGAGCTGACCATGGGCGCCGACGACTCCGAGGAGCTAGAGCCCGACCCTTACCGCCACACCGCGCCCGTCGATGACGACGAGGACGAGGACGAGCCCCCCGCGCCGGCCCGGGCCGCCAAGGCCAGACCGCGCACCATGGGCGAAATCAAGGTCAACCCCATGAAGGAAATGCTGCGCTCGACCCAGGAATCGTTCCAGTTCGTAAACGACCTTGAGGGCAGCTGGATCTACCCATCCAGTTTCCACTTCGCCAAGTCCAAGCACGACCAAAAAATCGACGAGGGCGAGCTGCGCGAGAAGGCCCGTTCCCTCAAAGAGAAGTTCGCCGAGTTCAACGTCTCCGGCGACATGGTCGAGATCCACCCCGGTCCCGTCGTCACGACCTACGAGTTCCGACCCAGCGCCGGCATCAAGTACTCCAAGATCACCAACCTCGCCGACGACCTCTGCCTCGCGCTCGGCGCCGAGTCCGTGCGCATCGACCGCATGCCTGGCCGCAGCACCGTCGGCCTCGAGGTCCCCAACAACAAGCGCGAGCTGATCACCTTCCGCGACATGGTCGAATCGGAGATCTTCCAGAAGAACAAGTCCAAGCTGCTGCTGGTCCTGGGCAAGTCCATCGACGGCACCCCCCAGGCCGCCGACCTGGCCACCATGCCGCACCTGCTGATCGCCGGTCAGACCGGATCCGGTAAGTCCGTCGGCATCAACGCCATGCTGTGTTCGATCCTGATGCGCAACCGGCCCGACGAGTGCAAGCTGATCCTGATCGACCCGAAAATGGTCGAGATGGGGATCTACTCCGACATCCCGCACCTGCTGACCCCTGTCGTCACCGATCCGATCAAGGCCGCCAACGCGCTCAAGTGGGCCGTCGACGAGATGGAGCGGCGCTACCGCCTGCTGGCCTCCCACTCCGTCCGCAACCTCGAGCACTTCAACCAGGGCGTGCGCGGCGGCACCGTCGTCGCCCACGACGGCGAGGATCCGCTGCTTCCGCTGCCCTTCATCGTCGTCGTCATCGACGAGATGGCCGACCTGATGATGGTCGCCCGCGGCGAAGTCGAAGAGTCCGTCGCCCGTCTGGCCCAGAAGAGCCGCGCCATCGGCATCCACCTGATCCTCGCCACCCAGCGACCCTCCGTCGACATCATCACCGGCGTGATCAAATCCAACCTGCCCAGCCGCCTGGCCTATCGGGTCGCGCAGCGCAACGACAGCCGCATCATCCTCGACGCCAACGGCGCCGACCGCCTGCTCGGCAAGGGCGACGGCCTGTTCCTCGGACCAGGCACCTCGCGCCTGATCCGCATCCACGCGCCTTACTTGTCTGAAGCCGAAGTCCTGGATCTGGTCAAGTTCCTGCGCAACCAGGGCGAGCCCCAGTACAACAACAGCGTCCTGGAACAGCGCGACGGCGGCGGTGACAGCGACGACGACGAGGACGGCGCACCTTCCCCCAAAAAGGCCGCGGCCAACGACCCCATGTACGAGAAGGCCGCCCGCCTCGTCGTGCGCAGCGGCCAGGCCTCCGTCAGTTACTTGCAGCGCAAGATGGGGCTTGGCTATGCGCGCGCCGCCAAACTGGTCGACATGATGGAAGCCGATGGCATCGTCGGGCCTGGTGCTGGTTCCAAGCCGCGCGAGATCCTCGTCGGCTCCGATTTCTTCGACGAGATCGATCGCAGCCGCATGGAATGAACAGCCGGCGTCCGCGCCCAACCCAGGAGGTAGACCCATGTCCGAAGTCGTAGATCTGGCCATCCAGCTGATCGATATCCGCTCCACCTCGGGGTCCGAGGGACCCATGGCCGACTTCCTGGAGCGCTACGCGCTCGCCCGCGGCTGGCAGGTCCAGCGCCAGACCTACGCGCCGGGCCGCGACAACGTCTATATCCATCGCGGCCGCGCGCCCGAGTTGCTGTTCAACAGCCATATCGACACCGTCCCGCCGCACTTCGACCACAGCCGCGACGCCCATTACCTCTACGGCCGCGGCGCCTGCGACACCAAGAGCCTGATCGCGGCCCAACTGCTCGCCGCGCAGCAGCTGGTGGCCGAGGGCTACGAGAACATCGCCCTGCTCTACGTCGTCGGCGAAGAGGTCGACCACTGCGGCATGGTCAAGGCCAACGAACTCGGCCTGGACCCGCGCTACATGATCGTCGGCGAGCCGACCGAGTCCAAACTCGGTCGCCGCCAGAAGGGCATCGTCAAGCTGCGCCTCCACAGCAAGGGCAAGGCCGCCCACAGCGGCTACCCGCACACCGGCGTTTCCGCCATCGACCCCCTACTGGACGTGCTTCAGGACCTGCGCCAAATCTCCTGGCCGGACGACGAGGTGCTGGGCCAAACGACCATGAACATTGGGCTTCTAGGTGGCGGCAAGGCCGCCAACATCGTGCCCGAGGACGCCTTTGCGGAAATCATGATCCGGGTCGTGACCAAGCAGAAGGAGATTCACGAGCGCGTGCTGGAAGTCGTCGCCGGCAGGGTCCAGGTCGACTTGATCACCGCCAACGACCCCTGCGAGCTGAGCACCCTACCGGGTTACGAGACCGTCGTCGTGGCCTTCAACACGGACATCCCTTACTTTAACTTTAAAGGCAAGGCCCTGCTCTGGGGCGCCGGCTCGATCATGGACGCCCACACCAGCGGCGAAAAGATCGCGATCGCCGACCTCGAGGCAGCCCCGGCCATTTACGCCGATCTCGCCCGCAAATGTGTCAAAGGGAACACGACCCGTCCGCGGAGCCAGGACCAGTGCGGTAAGCCGCTGGCTTGC
>CAYRFM010000106.1:0-26555 GCA_964423555.1 uncultured Holophagae bacterium
ACCCCGCTCCCTGCCCCCGCCGCCCCCGAGCCTGCGCTCGAAACCTGGCTCATCGCCCGCCTGCGCGAGGCGGTCGGCAACCCCGACCTGAACCCCGAACCGGACCGGAGCTTCTCCGACTACGGCGTCGACAGCTTCATCAGCATCCGCCTGCTCAAGCAGCTGGAAGGCCGCTTCGGCACCCTGCGTAAGACCCTGCTGTTCGAACACGACACCCTCGCCGACCTGACCGCTTACCTGCGCGCCAACCACGCCGCATCCCTGCCGGCAGCCGAGCCCAGCGCACCCAGCCCGCAACCCAGCGCCGCAAACCCAGCCCCCATCGCACCGGCCGCCAACCCAGCAGACGACCTGCCCACCTGGCTCATCGCCCGCCTGCGCGAGGCAGTTGGCAATCCCGACCTGAACCCCGAACCGGACCGTAGCTTCTCCGACTACGGCGTCGACAGCTTCATCAGCATTCGCCTGCTCAAGCAGCTGGAGGGCCGCTTCGGCACCCTGCGTAAGACCCTGCTGTTCGAACACGACACCCTCGCCGATCTGACCGCTTACCTGCGCGCCAACCACGTCACGTCCCTGCCGGCAGCCGAGCCCAGCGCTCACAGCCCGCAACCCAGCGCCGCAAACCCAGCCCCCATCGCGCCTGTCGCCACCCCAACGGATGACCTGCCAACCTGGCTCATCGCCCGCCTGCGCGAGGCGATCGGCAACCCCGACCTGGACCCCGAACCGGACCGCTCCTTCGCCGACTACGGCGTCGACAGCTTCATCAGCATCCGCCTGCTCAAGCAGCTGGAGGGCCGCTTCGGCACCCTGCGGAAAACCCTGCTGTTCGAACACGATACCCTCGCCGACCTGACCACCTACCTGCGCGCCAACCACACCGCATCCTTGTCAGCAACCCAGCCACCCACGCCAACTCCGCCCCTTGCGCAACGCCCAAAAGCAGCGGACCCTGAGGGCATGGAACCCTGGCTGATCGAGATCGTAGCCCAGGCCCTCGGTGTGGAACCCGCCAGCATCCCCACCGAGGCGCGCTTCCACACCTACGGCGTCGACAGCTTCATCAGCCTGCGCATCGTCATCGCCCTAGAAAAGCGCTTCGGCCCCCTGCGCCGAACCCTGCTCTTCGAGCACGATACCCTCGTCGAACTGGCCACCCACCTCAGCGAAACCATTGCAGCTCACGCCCTGAATTGAGTGCCCGTTTGAAGCCTTGCCCGACAGATTGGCCTCTTTCTTCGCGGGGCCAAGCGGAACCCGCTGCTCTGGCAGCGCCCGCAAGGCTCGCCCGCGAGCCGGTATGCCGCTCGCGCGAGCCTATCAAGGCTGACCCAGCTCCCGCCACGCAGGTAGGGCTTTGGCCGCCGTTGCAGTCAGGATCCGCTTCCCAAACGGGGCACAGGTCGACCAGACGTTTGTAGCGCAAATTCCAAATTTGCGCCGTTGCAGTCAGGATCCGCTTCCCAAACGGGGCCCAGGTCGACCAGACGTTTGTAGCGCAAATTCCAAATTTGCGCCGTTGCAGTCAGGATCCGCTTCTAAAGGGGGCATCGACAACGCCGCTTTTCTCCCTTGCCTTGGGGGATGTTCACTCAGCCCGCCTGTGCTGCTCCCCTGGCTCGTGGGACGTGTTTTCCGGTCAGCGGCGCGGTTCACCTGGCTCGGGTGAAGTCCTATCAGCGCAACTGTACTGCTCCCCTGGGTGGGGGGAAACCCTTGCGGGCCTGCTGCGCTGCGCACCTGGGTGCGGGGACGTCTGATCGGTCTCCTTGGGCTACGCCTCTGGTCAAGGGGGCGCCCCGACAAGAACCGCCTCAACGCGCTCTGGTTCGAGCAGGCGCGCCAGATCGCCGAAGCGGGTCGGGTCGCAGAAGACGAGCTGGCCGCGGGCGCTGCGGCCTTCCCCGCGCCACTGCCCAGCAGCCCTTCGGCAGCACAGGTGGCGGCCGCGTTCACGGCTGCGCTGACGGCCCAACAGACCTACTTGGCGGCCTGCGTGACGCTCAAGCAGGCGGAAGCCGACACCCGCGCCGCCCGCGGGCTAGGCCAACGCCTGCTGGCTGCCCTGCGTCGGCGTTTGGCGGGCCAGTTCCACGAACTGCCCCCCGAAACCCGCCGCCGGGAAATGATGAAGTTCGGGGTTCGCTATGCCACCGCACCCTCAGCCCCGGCGCGCGAGCAGCGCGAAGAACCCATTAGCCAGCCCGAGCCACACGACCAGGCGCTCGGCACCTCGCCTGAACACCCCAATCCGCCGCGCCCCCCGTCCAGGCCGCGGCGACCGCCCCGCGACCGGGCGCTGGCACCTGCTCGCGGAGACCGCAAAGCATGGCGGATGCGCCGGCGACTCAAGCTGCGCCTTCCAGACACCCAGCGGCACGCCAGAACGAGGCGACGGTACCAAACCCAGGAATCACCGGCTCGACAACGCCTGAGCGACGCTTAGGCGACCTACCGGAAAACGATGGCCCTCCTGGAGGCGTTTTGATAGGATCATCACGGGGAGGCTGCCTTGACCAAATTTTTCAACACCTCGGGACCTTGCGACCCGGACAAGCACTACATGGTGCCCCTGGCCCAGCGCTTCGCGGCCCAGCACGCAACCATGCAGCGACTGATCCGGGACGAGCGCTATTTTGTGCTGCATGCCCCGCGCCAGACAGGCAAAACCACGCTGATGCAGCATTTCGCCCGGCAACTGGAAGAAGAGGGCCAGCGGCACGTGCTCTACGCGAACTTGGAACCCGCACAAGCGCTGGGCAGCGATGTGGAGGGCGTCAACCAGTCCGTTGTCGCATCGCTTGAAGGCGCCGCTCGCGTTCAGTTCCCCACTCACGCCCAGCCTGCCGAGGCCTGCTTCCAGATCCGCTTCTGGAACCAAGGCCTGACCCATTTCCTCTCGACCTGGTGCGCCCAGCTGGACAAACCGTTGGTGCTCTTTCTCGACGAGATCGACAGCCTGCTCGGCGATGGCTTGCTCTCGATCCTCCGTCAGCTCCGCGCCGGCTACGCCGATCGACCCGCCCACTTCCCTCAGGCCGTCGCCCTGATCGGCCTGCGCGACGTCCGCGATTACCGCATTTTCTCGGACCGCGAGCAGCGTTTCATCATTGGCGGCTCGGCCTTCAACGTCAAAGAGCAGTCGATTGGGCTGGACAATTTCAGCGCGGACGAGGTCCAAGCCCTGTTCGCGCAGCACACCCAGGCGACCCGACAGACGTTCGATGCCGCTGCTCTCGAGCAGCTCTTCGCCCTCACCGCCGGCCAACCCTGGCTGGTCAATGCCCTAGGCCGCGAACTCTGCTTCGGCGACCAGCCGATCGCCAACGGTGGCCCGATCAACGCTACTCATGTCGCCAGCGCGGCCGAGCGCCTGATCAAACGGCGGGACGTCCACCTCGACAACCTGGCCGACAAACTTACCGAGCCCAGGCTCCAACAGGTGATCCAAGCGATTCTGCTGGGCAGCGAGACGCTGGGTGGCGACCTCAGTACCGACGATCAACAGTACGCGCTCGACCTCGGTTTGGTCAGCCGCGGCCCGCGCGGCCTGGAGATCGCCAATCCCCTTTATCGCGAAATCATTCCCCGCGAACTCACTGCGGTCAGCGAGGAACACCTGGGTGAAGACCCCAAGGCCTACGTCCAGGCCGGCCGCCTCGACATCGAGCTCTTGCTCGAGAACCTGATCGCCTTCTACCGTCGCAACCACGACATGATCACGGCTCGCAAAACCTATACCGAGGCGGCCCACCACCTCGTCTTCCTCGCCTGGCTGCACCGCATCGTCAACAGCGGTGGCACGATTCAGCGCGAGTATGCGATCGGCAACCGCCGCATGGATCTACACATCCGCTTCGGCGACCAAGAATTCGCGATCGAGCTGAAGCTGATGCGCGAGGGCGCCCTAGAAGAAGGCTTGGCCCAGCTGGCCGACTACCTGCACGGCCTCGATCTGGCGCACGGCTACCTGATCCTCTTTCGCCGCGCCAATACAGCTCCCGCCGACCTGGGCGCACGCCAGGAGCACACCACCAGGGGCAAGCATATCTCCGTGATCCTGCTCTGAGGCTGTGTCCCGCGAGAGCCCGGCTAAGGCTGCCACCCAGGTAGGGCCGCCGCTTGTTTGAGCCAGTCCGCCAGCACTGCGTCGTCCAGCGGTTCACCCTCGTGGAGGTGAAGGTAACGCGTCTCCGGCCCTTTCGAGGCCTCCGGCGGCATGGGCACCAGCGAGCTGCCCCGGAAGAAGGCCAGCTTGAGGTACTTGGTGAAGCTGTGGAAGCTGAGAAACCAGCCCTGGCCCGCGATCCCATAAAACGGCGAGTTCCACTTGACCGCCTTGCGCACGTCCGGTACGGTCCGCACGATCAGAGCGTCGAGCTGCTGCCCGACCTCGCGCTTCCAGCCGGGCAGCGCGTCAATATAGGCCTGCACCGGGCCGTCGCCCTCGCCCTTGGCGATCTGGGGATTGCCGCCCGTCAGTATGACCGGCCCGGTGACGTTGTCGGCCGGAACCGCGCCCTGCTTTGACTTCATGCCAGCCATGGTCCGACTCCTAGGGGTCTAAGGTTCATCCCTGCTAAGCTATCATAGCTTGGGGTGCTTGCTAATGATCGGAAGCTTTAACGACGAATTGTTTTTCATTGAAGAGGAGGATAGCTATATCAGCCAGATCATCGCCTGGTCTCCCTGAGTGACAGTAAAGGCCCCTATGCAACTGTGAGGGGCATATCCTTGGCGCTCAGCGACTTGGTGTATAATGGTCGCCGAGGTGAAGCCATGGTTATGGGATTGCTTTTATTGTTCTTAGTCGCCCAGGAGCCGCCCGTGGCGCAGCAACCGCCCGCGCCGGCTGTCGTCGACAATGGGCCCGCGGCGGTCGACCTGCGCGTGCTGGTGCCGCCGCCCACCGTGTCCGTGGCCGAAACGCTGGCGGTGACCGAGGCGCGCAGCCGCACGAAGTCGCTGCCAGGTCCCAAGGGCAGCGAGTTGGCCGAGACCTCCTCGACACGCCAGGTCTACAGCATGCAGGTGCTTCAGGCCGACGAGGACAACACGCCCAATGTGGTCCTGCTCCAATTCACCACGGCCGAGTCGACCAAGGGCGAAAAGACCACCATCCTGCCCCACCAGGGCAAGTCCGCGCTCTACCAGCGCACCCCCGACGACACTTGGATGATCGGCACCTATGTGCTTGAAAACGACGAACGCAAGGATGTCAAGATACCGCTGACCCCACTGCAGGTGCTGGTCAGCCACTTCGACAATCCCCGCCGCAACTACGATCTGCTCTTCGCCCAGCTGCCCGAAGGGCCCCTCCAGCCCGGTCAGACCTGGCCGGTCGAGGCCAAGATCCTCGTCGCCAGTCTCGAGAACCTCGTCGGCATCGACCCCGACCGCTCCAAACTGACGCTCGCCCTGGGCGACGTCAGCGACAAAAC
The DNA here is from genome assembly GCA_964423555.1 of uncultured Holophagae bacterium. GTDB lineage: Bacteria > Acidobacteriota > Holophagae > Acanthopleuribacterales > Acanthopleuribacteraceae > CAYRFM01. Next base: position 5,445 of record CAYRFM010000106.1, read on the forward strand.
CGTGACCCTGAACCTCACAGGCCAGCTGGTCTACAGGAACGGCGACGAGGAAACCGCCCCCAAACTGGTCTGGGAAGGCCAGGTCAGCGGCCAGATCCTGCTGGCGCGCGGCCCCTTCCGCGAGCTCCGCCACGTCTTTGACGTCGCCGAAACCGTCAGCCTGACCATGGACGGCAAAACGGTCCAGGGCAAGGGCACGTATCATCTCAGCAGGGAAATAGCCCCGGCCAAATAATCATCGCAGCGGAGCCCCCATGATCAAAGCCAGCGGCCTCAGCAAGCGCTACCAGAAGTTCCAGGCGGTCCAGAACCTCGATCTGGAGGTGCCGCGGGGCCAGGTGTTCGGGTTCTTGGGCCCCAACGGCGCCGGCAAAACCACGACGATCCGCATGATCACGGGCATCCTCGAGCCCGACGAGGGCGAGATCCAGATCTTCGGCCAGGACTTCCGCAAGCACCGCAACCAGATCCTCAACGACATGGGCTACATCCCCGATCGACCGTTCCTCTACGGCAAACTCACGGTCATGGAACTGCTGCGCTTCCTGGGCAGCCTGCGCAAGCTGGACCGCGGGCTGGTCGAGCGCCGCGCCGCGGCTTTGCTGGAGGAGTTCCAGCTGGCCGAGTTCCAGCACCAGCTGATCGAACGGCTCAGCCACGGCATGCGCCAGAAGCTCGTCTTCTGCGGCGCCCTGCTGCACGAGCCCAGCCTGCTGGTGATCGACGAACCCATGGTCGGGCTCGACCCCCGCGCCGCCCGCCAGGTCAAACTGCTGCTGCGCGACTACGCCGCCGCCGGCCGCACGGTCTTTATGTCGACCCACACGCTCGAGGTCGCCGCCTCGCTCTGTGATCGGGTCGGCATCATTCACCGCGGCCGCATGGTCGCGTCCGAGTCGCTGGATGAGCTGACCCGCCGCCTCGAACGCCAGGATGGCGACCTGGAAGGCGTCTTCATGGCGCTGACCGAGGACGCTGGCGACGAGGCGGTCCCGCTGTGATGCGCGATTTCCTGCTGCTCCACAAGCTCGACCTGCTGCGCCTCAAGAACACCGTCCGCGAGGGCCTGCGCGAGCGCCCGCTCGGCCTGCTGACGCTGATTGTCCTGGGCGGCGGGTTCTACTGGGGCTACCTCTACCTCTCCTGGCTGCTGCTGAACTTCATCTACCACCAAGAGGTCTACGGCATCCTCTTCGCCACCCGCCTGGTCGAGTTCCTGATGCTGATCGCCGTCGGCATGGCGCTGATGAGCAGTCTGACGACCTCAATCGCCACCTTCTACCTCAGCAAGGACCTGGAGTTCCAGTTCAGCCTGCCGGTCAACTTCAACGCCTGGGTCTTGCACCGGCTGGGTCAGGTCTATTTCCAGAGCAGCTGGATGCTGCTGCTGTTCGGCGGTTCGTTCATCTGGATCTACCTGTACCTAGGCCAGACGCCAATCCCGGTCCAGTTCCTGGGCCTGCTGGTGTTCGCGATTCTGTGCAGCTTCCCGATCCTGGTCTCGGCCAGCCTGTGCATGCTGCTGGTCAAAATCTTCCCGGCCCGCCGGGTCCACCAGGTCTTCCTGGTGCTGACGATCGTGCTAGTCTCCAGCCTGATTTTCCTGTTCCGCTACATCGAGCCGGAACGCTTCATCAGCCCCGGCGGCCTGGCCGAGTTCCGCGGCTTCATCGACCTGCTCAGCCCCCGCGACCAGCCGCTCAACCCGGCGGTCTGGGCGGCCAACCTGATGGCGGCCATGAACCAGGGCCAGTGGCACGCGGCCCTGGGACTGAGCGCCCGCCTGCTGGGTCTGTTCGCGCTTGGCATGGGCGGGTTCCTGGCGCTGGCGCACCGGGTCTACCGCACCTCTTGGGACCGCGCCCTGCAGAGCCTGTCGGGCGAGGGCGAGCTCCGCCCCAGCCACAGCCGGGTCTCGGCCCTGTCGCGGCGCTTGAGCAGCCATCGCTGGAGCCAGGAGATGCGCGAGCTCCTGCTGTTCTTCCGCGACCCCAGCCAGTGGTCGCAGATCTTCGTGCTGATCGCCCTGTTGGGCCTGTACCTGTTCTCGATCACGCGCGTACCGCAACAGCTGCTGGGCGCGACGGCCAAGGTCATGAGCCTGCTCAACGGCGTTTTTGTCGGCTTCATCGCGCTCTCGATTTCCAGCCGCTTCGTCTTCACCTCGCTGAGCGCCGACGGCCAGGCGATCTGGTTGATGCGCACGGCGCCCGACGGCTGGTCGCGCTTCATCCGCAGCAAGCTTTTGGTCTTCGGCCTGCCGTGTCTGGGCTTCTCGATGCTGCTCGGCCTCTCCTCGGCGGCGCTGCTCGGCATCCGCGGCGAGGACTTGTTCCAGGTCGGCCTGGCAGCGCTCTGGGACGGCCTGCTGATGGTCTGCTTCGCGCTGGCGCTGGGCATGCTGTTCATCGACCCGATGGTCGAGAACCCGTTGAAACTGATCGTCTCGCCCGGCGGCCTGTTCCTGATGGTGACGGGCTTGTTCTTCTCGGTGCTGCACCTGGCGCTGCGCCTGACGACGGCGATCGCGCCACTCAACCGCGCGCTCCACAGCTACGGCTGGCCGGACTTGCAGGACGGTCGCCACCAGTTCTGGACGGCAGGCCTGATCGCGGTCGAGTTGGTGCTGGTGGTCTGGCTGATCCGCCGCGGCTACCAGCGCCTGCGCTCGGGTCAGTTCCCCGGCTGAGCGCTCAGCCGCTGTAATGGACCCGGCAGCGAAAGAACTGGAAGACCCGAGTCTCGCGGCTGGCACCGGGCGCGCGGTAGGTCCAGGTCTCGAGCAGTTCCATGGGTTCGAAGAAATAAGCCAGATGCTGCCACCAGACGGCATCGTAACCCTTGGGAATCTCGCTGGTCTCGACCACGAGCAGGGCCTGCTCGCCCTCGTGGCGGCGCAGCTCTGCCTCGCCGTTGGCCCAGAGGTCGAACTGGTTCTGGCGGCCGTGTTCGAAATTCTTGCTGTGGGCCATGATGAAGACCTGACGCCCGTCCAGGTGGAATTCGAGGCTGGCACCGCTCTTGTAGTGGTCGGCCACGAGCAGGGGCGGCTGTGGGAAGCGGGCCAGGTGCCGCTCGGTTCTGGCGCTGAGTTCGCGCCAACCCAGGAAGGGCTGGCGCAAAGCCACGGTCGCCGCGATCGGCAGGGTCAAGCCGAGGAGCGCGACGAGCGCCAGCAGCAGCGCGGAGAGCGGCGCCGCGATCGCCAGCCAGCGCCGCCAGCGACCGGCCCGGTACCAGGCGCAGAGTGGCTCGGTGGCAAAAACCAGCAGGGCCGGGTAGGCGGGCAGCAGCCAGTGCATCGACTGCACGCCGGTATGGTGGTGCGGGCTCATGATCAGGAACAGCAGTAGCGGCAGGCCGGCGTGGAGCAAGGGCAGCCACAGCTGCGACTGGCCCGCTCGGACCCTGCGCCAGAGCACGACCAGCGCGGCGACCAGGAAACCGAAGGCAAGTGGGGTCACCAGCATTGCTTGCTTGAGGAGAAAGGTCGGGATCCGGGTCGGTCGAAAGGCCTCCTGGTTGCGCACCAGCAGGAAGTAGCGCAGCGGCGCGAAGTCGTGTTGGAGGTTGTAGACCAGGCCGGGGATGAGGCCGAGTGCCGCGATCAGGCCGCAAAGCCAAGGCCCCGGCGAGGCCAGCAGGCGCCGGTGGTCGCGGTGGACGAGCAGGTACAGCAGTCCGGCGGCAGGCGCCAGTACGAAGCGGTAATGGGTGGCGAAGCCAAACGCGCAGCACAAACCGGTCCCGGCCCACCAGCTCAGGCGAGCGGTGCGCGCGGCCCGCTCGAAGCAGAGCAGCATCAGGGTCGAGCACAGCACCAGCGGCACGTCGGGCAAGGCCGTCAGGCCCAGCCAGGCATAGGCGGGCAGGGCCAGCGCCAGAGTGGCGGCCAGCAGCGCCTGCTGGCGCGGAACATAGGCACACGCCAGGGCGTAGACCAGCGGCGGGAACAGCGTGCCCAAGAGTAGGAACGGCAGGCGCGTGCCCAGCAGATGATGGCCACACAGGGCGTTGCCGAGATGGACCAAGGCTGCGGTCATGCCTGGCTGGTCCATGTAGGCCCAGTCGAGCCGACGCGCGGCCTGGTGGTAGAAGGCCTCGTCGGCAAACAGATCGAGGGCCAGGGCCAGGCGCAGCTTGAGCAGCGCCATCAGCGCTAGGGCCACATAGGTCGCCCGGCGCCCGCTCACAACCACGGTCTTGCCGCCAGCCAGTCAAGGCCCTGACTCAAGGGCTTGGTCGGTTGTTCCGATACATCAAGAAATTTTCTGCTACACGGGTCGTTAAAAGGTGGCCACATGCATGGATTCCTGCTTTTTTGGGTGCTCGTCCCGATTCAAGCCCATCTGTTCTTCCGTTGGGATCCGGCTCAGCGCCAGGAGTCGGGCGCATGGCAGCTAGAGCTCGTCGCCAGCCAGGGCGATTACCAGCTCGATCAGCACGACGAGGTTCGCACCTATGTGCCTGAACTGAGGTACAGCCTGCAACTCTACCAAAGAATGGGTCTGGGTGTCGAGGCCTTCGGTCTGCTCAGGGAAGAGCACGGCGGCGCGGTGGCGCCCGGCGATGGGCAGAGCCATTACGGCGGTGGTGACGAGACGATCGTGTTCTGGCTCGATCTCTACCGACCGCCTGGCCGTGCTGATCTGCTGCGGTTCAGTTTCCGCGCCAAGCTTCCCAGCGCCGACCAGGCCTCCGGCAATGGCTCCGACCAAACCGACCTGTTCTTTGGCTTGACCGGCAGTCGCACTCGGGAAAACTGGGCGCTGCGGGCCGGGCTGCGGCTCGATATCGTCGGTCGGGCAGACCGGGAGGGCCAATGGGACTATCTGACCGCGGCCGTCCGCGGGAGTTGGCAGCGGGGCAAGTGGACGCTGTTTGTGGAAGATTTTTATCGCACCCGCTTCAGCAACACCACCAATCTGGCGGCGATCGGCGTCGATTACCACTGGAACGCGCGCTGGTCGCTAGAACTGAGTGCCGGCGACGGCAGCCATCGGAACTGGGAGTTCAACCCCGACTCCCGCCTGGACTATCAGGCAGCGCTGACGGTCAGCCGCAGAGGTCAAAGCGCACGGCTGCGCGAGTGGATGCGCTGAGCACCAGCGGTCGAGATTGCGGGGTTGCGGTCGCCGGCCTGGCAGAGCTCGGGTGTCCCCAATGGAGCGGTGAGTGCCTTTTTTTCACAGGAATTCCACAGAAAGTGCTTGGTTGTCATTTCGTCAGGCAATGATGAGGGCCTTAGTGAGGTCGAGTGACCGTGTCAAGCCCAAAACCGCGCCCAGATTGACAATCGGCGCTGCACTCGATTGTGTGCATTCTGTGTGAAGATGTTGGCAGGCAAGGACTCCAGCCATTTTCAACATCGTTTTCCACAAAATTTTTCACAGCTTCTGTGGGAAATCCACAGGCGTGCCAAGGCCCTGGAACGCGGCTACAAAGACCTTCAAAAGCCCCGTCCCACGGGCCTTTGACCAGGGCGCACAACCCCCCGTCTAACCACCTACGCGGTCTAAATTTTGGATGGCCCGATGGCAGCCAAGGTCAAGACTTTCGGAGCCAGAGGAGAGCCTTGGCACCCACGGGGCTGCTTCAATTGGGGGCACGCTCCTTTTATATGCATTTTGCAAACCAAAGCTCAACCCAATATCGAAGGCCGTGGTCGGCCACGACTGTGGCCTGGCAAAGGTTCCGACGCATTATGAGCCAATCGGGCGCGACCCTGCCATTGTGACGTGGTTGGGCGAGGCAGGTCGAGCCACTCGAGCCGCCAAGCTGGCCCGTGCGAGTGAACCCGCACCAGCACTCGACTTTCCCATCGGCGACTAATTTCCCACAGGTTTTCCACAGGATCGGGGCGAGTTGTGATTTGCTCACAGCCGGGCGCGGCTAAGCTGGTCGGGATCCGGATGTCAAGCGGAAAGCCTTGATTGGACTGGGCTCAGCGACTGCACAGGATCCAGTGCATTCTGGTGCGACGACTTGGCGGTCAACGGATCCGGCGCTTTTCAACAAAGATTTCAACAAAATTTTCCACAGCTTTTGTGGAGAAGTAGCGAAGCTCGAGGGCGGCCTGCCAAACAGGGCCAAGACCTCCTGGGCGGAGCCTTTTGCGAGGCCTACGGCCTTAACCCGATCCCTCGCGGAAGGTTAGCCTGGCGCATCCCGTGCTTCCGTGGATGAAAAACCGGGGAACCATCTGTTATGATCTTGCAATCCGCGCTGCACGAGAGGTACCATGCCCCGCCTACGGATCAAGATCAAAGACAAGTTCCACGACGTGGCCGTGGTTGGGCCGATCTTCGTGATCGGACGCGCGGAGAGCTGTGACCACAAGATTCTCTCCGGCTATATCTCGCGGCGTCACTGCGAGATCCGCCAGGCCGGTTCGGGTTGGTCGCTGGTCGAGCTGGACAGCAAGATGGGTACCTGGCTCAACGGTCGGCAGGTCCACGGCGCGGTGCCCTTGGCGCCGGGCGATCGCATCAAGTTCGCCAACCGCATCGAGGCCGTCTTCCTGGCCGATCAGGCCCAGGGCGATACCGAGACCTTGGTGGCCCAGAAAAAACGCATTCAGAGGGATACGGAGCGCGTTGTCGGCCTCAATGGGCCGCTGGCCGGCAGCGATTTCAGCCTGCACCGCAACCTGACCCAGCTGGGCCGCGCGGGCGACAACCACATCGTCATACCAATCGACACCGTCTCCAGCCACCACGCCGAAATTACCCGCGAGGAGGCGGGCCTGGTCCTGCGCGATCTGGACAGCGGCAACGGCACTTTCATCAATGAACAGCGCATCAAGCAGCACGTCCTGCGCGCCGGCGATGTGTTTACCCTGGACTGGGTCTCGTTCCGCTACGAGGAGAACCACTTCCGCATGGCCGCCGACGGCACGCGCATCCGCGAGCTGGAACCCGCCGCCGAGGCCTCGCAGCTCAAGACGCTGCCCATGCCGCAGGCCGCGGTGCCGGAGGTTGCGCCGAGCCCAACGCCGCTGCCGGCACCCCCACCGCGTCCGCCAGATGGGCGCGATCCGATCGACCGCACGCTTTTCCAGGAGGCACCGCCGGTCCGCATTCGCCCCCAGCCGCCCGTGAAAAAGACGGACTGGTTCAGCCTGCTGGCCCTGCTGCTGCTGGCCCTGGCCGGCTCGGCGAGCGCCTGGTACTTCCTGCGGCGCTTGCTCTGAAGCCGGCTGCTCCCCACGACTGAGTTGGGATTCCCTCCATCGATACTCTTGCCTCGCCTTGCATAGGTCGATACAATGGACGACTTGGCCGGAATTCCAGGTGGTGCCCGGCCCTGATTTTTTACGGGGAGCGAGACATGATCGACCGCGGTGAGTATAACCCGACTGAGATCGAGGCGAAATGGCGCGAGCGCTGGGCCGAGGAAGGCCTTTATAAAAGTGTGATCCGCAAGGACCAACCCAAACACTACGCGCTGACGATGCTTCCCTACCCCTCGGGCAACCTCCACATCGGTCACTGGTACGCCATGGTGCCCTCCGACGCGCGCGCCCGCTACCACCGCCTGCGCGGCTACAACGTGCTGTTCCCGATGGGCTTCGACGCCTTCGGCCTGCCCGCCGAGAACGCCGCCATCAAGCACAACGTCCACCCCAAGAGCTGGACCTTCAAGAACATCGACTACATGCGCAACCAGCTGAAAAGCATGGGCAACATGATCGACTGGGACCGCGAGGCGATCAGCGCCGACGAGAAGTTCTACCGCTGGACCCAGTGGTTCTTCCTCAAGCTCCACGAGAACGGCCTGGCCTACCGCAAAAAATCGCCGGTCGACTGGTGCCCGAACTGCAACACCACGCTGGCCCGCGAGCAGGTCTGGGGCGACGACCGCCACTGCGAGCGCTGCCGCACGCCGGTCATCAAGAAGGACCTGACCCAGTGGTTCTTCCGCACGACCCGCTACGCCGAGGAGCTGCTGAACTTCGACGGCATCGACTGGCCCGAGCGGGTCAAGACCCTGCAGACCCACTGGATCGGCCGCTCCGAGGGCGCCGAAGTGACCTTCACGACCGAGGCCGGTGACCCGCTGACGGTCTTCACGACCCGGCCCGACACGCTCTGGGGCGTGACCTACATGGCCCTGGCGCCCGAGCACCCGCTGGTCGAGAAGCTGACCACCGCCGATCGCCGCGAGACGGTCGAGGCCTACAAGGCGGAAGTCACGCGCCAGACCGATATCGAGCGCAAGTCCGCGGAAAAGGTCAAGACCGGCGTCTTCACCGGCGCCCATGCGCTCAACCCCGCCTCGGGCGAGAAGATCCCGATCTGGGTCGCCGACTACGTGCTGATGGGCTACGGCACCGGCGCGCTGATGGCCGTGCCCGGCCACGACCAGCGCGACTTCGACTTCGCCCGCACCTACGGCCTGGAGATCCGCCAGGTGATCCTGGCCGAGGGCCAGAGCGAGGCCGGCCCCCTCGAGGAACCGCTGACGGCGCGCGGCACGATGGTCAACTCCGGCGACTTCAGCGGCACGCCCGGCGACGTCGCGACCGCCAAGGTGATCGACTGGCTCGAGGCCCAAGGTCTGGGCAAGCGCCGGGTCAATTACAACCTCCACGACTGGCTGATCTCGCGCCAGCGCTACTGGGGCTGTCCGATCCCGATGATTTACTGCGACAGCTGCGGCGTCGTGCCGGTGCCCGAACAGGACCTGCCGGTGACCCTGCCCGAGGACGTCGCCTGGAAGCCGACCGGCGAGAGCCCGCTCAAGCTGCACGAGACCTGGCGCAAGCTGGACTGCCCCAAATGCGGCGGACCCGCCGAGCGCGAGACGGACACGATGGACACCTTCATGTGCTCCTCCTGGTACCACCTGCGCTACCTCTCGCCCGAGTTCGACAAGGGTCCCTACGACCCCGACGAATATGCCTACTGGATGCCGGTCGACACCTATACCGGCGGCATCGAACACGCCACCATGCACCTGATCTACACGCGCTTCTTCCACAAGGCCTGCCGCGACATGGGTATCCAGACCGGGGACGAGCCGATGACGAAGCTGTTCAACCAGGGCATCATCCTGGGCGAGGACGGCGAGAAGATGAGCAAGAGTCGCGGCAACGTCGTCGACCCTGACGCGCTGGTGAACGAGCACGGTGCAGACACGGTGCGCGCCTACCTGATGTTCGTGGCGCGCTGGGAGCAGGGCGGTCCCTGGAACAGTTCCGGCATCGCCGGCGCGGCCCGCTGGCTGCGCCGGGTCTGGACGATGTTCACGACCGAGGGTCCGGCCGGCGCGGTGGACGACGAGACGATCGCCAGTCTGCGCCGCAAGCTGCACAAGACGCTCGACCAGATCGGCCGCGAGCTGGAGCGCTTCCAGTTCAACACCTGCGTGGCCGCGCTGATGGAGCTTTACTCGGAGATGGCGCGCGCCCGCGACAAGGGTGCCAGCCAGCACCCGGTCTGGGCCGAAGTGCGCCGCGTCTACCTGACGATGCTGGCGCCGTTCTGCCCCTACCTGGCCGAAGAGCTCTGGCGCCATGAGCAGCCCGAGTCCTCCGTCCACACCAGCACCTGGCCCGAGGTCGACACGGAAGCGGCCCAGGACGAGGTGATCACCTTGGTGGTCCAGGTCAACGGCAAGGTCCGCGACAAGATCACGGTCGCGGCCAACATCGCCGAAGCCGAGGCCCGAGAAAAGGCGCTGGCCTCCGAGATCGCCCAGCGCTTCCTCGAAGGCCTGACGGTCCGCAAAGTCATCGTCATCCCCGGACGCCTGGTCAACATCGTCGCGAGCTAAGGCCTACCACCAGACAGTACAAGAGTCAAGCGCCAAGAACCAAGACCCAAGACCCCTTAGGTCGCTGGGAAGCAAAGGGATAAGGCGAAGCCCAGCGCGGTAAGCCGGCTAGGCCCCCAGTCGGCTTGCCCTGGTTTGCCTTGGTGGCACGGAACCCGTATGGTCCGCGGAGCCAGGAAAAGTGAGGATCGCCAGGCTGGCCATCTGCTTGCACGGCGGATCCACGTAGCCTCCGTCAATGCTGGGTCCACTTCTCCGCACGGAAAACATCCCAGACCGAGCGCAGGTCAAAGCCCGGCTCCGGCAGCGGCGGCTCCGGCACGTCGCCCAGTCGGCGCGCCGCGCGCTTCCACCAGGCCAGCTTGGGCGGTGGCTCGAGCAGCGGATAGAGCTCGTGCATGTGCTCCTCGGCGTACTGCATGCCCAGCTCGACGATGCGTTCAATACCGGTGAAGTCGGCCCAGTCGACGTCCTGGACGGGCAGGCGCCAAACGACTCTTGCGCCCTCCAGCTGGAGCTGGTAGAGGCGCTCGCGCGCGGCGCGGTTGGCCAGGTCATAGATCGCCAGGCCGCGGTGGCCGTCGATGTCCTCCGGCATGGCGCTGTCGGAGACGTCCAGCGCCAGCACCAGGCGCGCGCCAAAGCAGCGCAACGGGCTGACGGGCACGCGGTTGACCCAGCCGCCATCGACGTAGATCGCCTCACCCGACTGCACCGCGGGAAAGGCGCCGGGTATGGCGGCGGAGGCCAGCACGGCCGAGCGCAGGTAGCCGTCGTTAAAGACGACCTCGGTCATTGCCGTCAGGTCGACGGCCGTGGCAAAGTACGGCAGTTGGGTTTCGCCGAAGCGCCGGTGCGGCAGCAGCGCGTGGATTTCCGCGCAGTATTCCTCGTAGGAAATGATCGAGCCGGTCGTCATGGATTTTCCGAGCAGGTACCCAAGACGCAGACGATCGCGCAGGGCCGGCTTCTCGCTGTCGCGCTTGGCGTGCCGCATGAAGGCGTAGCGCACGGTGTCGAAATGGCTGCTCTGGATGTAGGTGATGAAGTCGTGGGCGACGGTCTCGGCCTTGGGCGCGAGCGCGTAGCAAGCACCGACCAACGCGCCCATGGAGGTGCCACAGATCCCGGCGATGGGGATCTTGGCGCGTTCCAGGGCGATCAGCGCGCCGAGATGGGCAAAGCCGCGGGCGGCACCGCCGCCCAGCGCCAGGTAGATCCCGGCATCAGGGTTGAGCTGCGGCAGCGGGTTCATGGGTGGCATCTCGCTCGAGCAGGGCGGCGGCATCGCAGTTCTTCAGGCCCACCATGATCAGGACGAAAACGAGCAGCAAGCCGATGACCACGGGCCAGTTGAACAGGCGCGGACTCTTGACCCGGTCCTGGCGCAGCTCCAGGGCGAAGCGGTCGATCACGGTTTTGACGCAGAGCGGGCAGTAGAGCCGGCTGCCGTAGCGCTCGAGCATGGCCTTGCCCAATTCGGGCGAGAGGTGGCTGGCGTATTTATCGAGCGTGCGCACGTGGCTGGCGCAGAGCGGGTCGTCGCAGTTGGCGCAGTTGATGTCGCCAAAGGCGCAATCGGCGCAGTCCAAGTGAGGGCTGTCGCTGCTGGTGGCACGGGCCGGACGGGCCACGGGCCGCGGCGCGAGCACCAAAGGCTGGCGCAGTTGGCACTGGCAGGAGGGGCAGATGAATTGACGCAGCTGGCCCTCGAACCCCGCCAGCGGTCGCTCCTCCATGGCCAGCGCACAGAAGGGGCAGTCAGGCAGGAGCATCGTCAGGCGGGACCCAGGGCGACGATGTCGGCCTTGGAGAGACCGAGATTGCGCAGGTGCTCGAGCGCGGCCTTGGTGGAGCGGTTCTCCACGCGGCAGATGTAGAGCCGGCGCGTCCAGGCCTCAATCGCCTGGTTGCGGAAGCGGTTGGCCTGCTCGGGATTGTCGGCCATGAGGCGCTCGTAGAGGTGGCCCAGGTTGTTGGCGGCGGCGGCGTTCATGTCGTTGAGCTCGAGTGCGCGCTGATAGGCCTCCTCGGCCTCGTCCAGGTCACCGATACACTCGTAGGCGATACCGAGGTTGTTGTTGATCTCGGAATGGCTCGGCTCCAGTTCATAGGCTTTCTGGGCATGCTCCATCTGCTCCGCGACCCGTTTCCGTTTCTGGAAAACCTTGGAGAGTCCCAAGTGGGCCTGGGCATCGTAGGGGTCGACCTCGACAGCCTCGCGGAAGTTCTCGAGGGCCGCATCGTAGTCCTTTTGTTGGAACTGCATGAAGCCCATCTCGACCAGCGCCTCGCCCAGCAGCGGATCGTATTCCAGGGAGGTGCGGTAGAGCGCTTCGGCCTCGGCGTAGTTCTTGCGACCCTGAGCGACTTGGCCCAAGTTGTGGTAGGCCAGCGCGAATTCGGGCTCGAGCTCGATGGCGGTCTTGAGGGCGGACTCAGCGAGATTGAGATCACCCTGTTGCAGGTAGAGGTACCCGAGCGCGTTCTGGACTTCGGCCTCAATGTGTTGCGCCGGGCGAATCAGCAGCAGCTGCTTGAGCTCGGCCACGGCCAAATCGTATTGTTCCATGTCCATAAAAGCTTCGGCTTTGAGAAAGAGGTTGCCGGGGTCGGTGGGGTTGATGAAGCTGGCCTTGCCAAAATACTGCCAGGCGGTGGTGTAATCGCCGCTCTGCATGCTGAGACAGGCCAGCGAGTGACAGGCCCAGACGAAGCTCGGCTCGAGCTCGAGGCAGAAGGCGAAGGAGCGAAGGGCCTGTTCGGGCTCACCCAACTCCTGATAACACAGGCCCTTGAGTCGGACGGTGCGGGCGCTGGGGCCAGGTAGATCGATGGCGCGCTCGCAGTTGTCGATACAGCGCTCGAAATTTTGGCGGGCGTATTCGATATGGGCCAGGATCTCGTAGGTGCGGCGATCGGCGCGCTGTTCGTCGAGAATTTCCGAAATAATGCGTTCGGCAACATCGTCCTGTTCGAGATAGTAATGAACCAGTGCGAGATTGGTCAGGGTGCCGAGGTCCTTGGGGCGCATCTCGAGGATCGCCTGCAGCTCGCCGAGGATCGAGTCCAGCGTGTTGGAAACATCCAGGCTGGAGGCGATGATCAGCTCGTTGTAGAGTTCGGTGTGATGGGGTTCGAGAGCGAGGCCGCGGCGGGCGTATTCGATACACTGATCGTGATAGCTGCGCATATTGAAGGCGTAGCAGAGTTGGTGAACCAGCGCCACGTCCTTGGGACTTTCCTGGTGCTTGCGAAGCAGGTCGCCAAGGGCATTGTCGAATCTGGGAACAATCATGGAACACCGCTCCAGGCCTGAGTACACGCGGAAGCTATCACGCGGGGGTCCCCATTGTACCATCACGGCTGCCCTTGGCGACAAGGAAGAAAGCGCAATCCGAGTCAGCACAGGGCGGGCGCGGCTTGGCGGTAGCGAGAGCATGCAGCAAAATTCCCCGGAAAAAGTGTGACAACGGCTCCATAGTCCTAAATAAAGCCTTTAAACCTTGCCTAATGGAAACATTTACGAGTAATATGGTAGCAATCCATTGGATTGCGCGGACAACGGGATAAAATTGGGTATTGCACAGTCAAAGCCGGGAGCGAGAAATGGTACACAAGGTATTGCTTGCTGATGACAGCCCCACGATCCACCAGATTGTGGTTAATGCATTGAGCGATTCGGATTTCCAGCTGATTGCCGTAAGAGACGGCCAGCAGGCCATCGAGCAAATGGACAAGATGACCCCGGACATCATTTTGGCCAAGGCGATCATGCCAAAAGTGGACGGCTACCAGCTGTGCGAATATGTCAGGCAGACGCCGCACCTAGCCCATATCCCCTTGATTCTGTTGGTTAGTCGCTTCCAGCCCTACGACAAGGAGCGCGACATCAAGGCCGGCGTGAGCCGCATGATGTTCAAGCCTTTCCTGCCGGAACAACTGATGCGGCAAATGGAGCAGTTGCTGGAAGAGCGACCCGCGGCCCCTGCCCACGAACCGGCGCCGCGCGGGTTTGACGAGGGTGCCACGGTCGCCATCAGCCCCGAGGACCTGCGGGCGCATCTGCAGAGTCTGGACAAGATCACCCGTTCGCAGGACGAGGAAATGCCCTCGATCGACGATTTCCAACTGGCCGACGAGGGTTTTGTCGAGGACGACGAGCCTGAGGCCGTCGATCAGGTCGACTTCGCCGACGACGCCACGATCCGCGCCGAGGAACCGCTGGAACTGAGCACTGAAGACCTGGACGATTTGGAACTGGACGACGATGAGGTCGTCGATGACTTCGACGACGCCGCCACCCTGGTGGCCGAGCCCTACGACATGCCCCCCGACGAACTGGGCGAGGACAGCCTCGAGTCCCTTGAGCTGGAAGACAGTTCGCCCGACCTGGACACCGACTTCGCGCTCGAGGACGAGGCCAGCTCGCTGCCCAGCTCCGATTTCGCGGGTTTCGAAGAAGCGCCCGAAGCGGCAGAAGAACTGACCGCGGCGGATGAGGATGCGTTTTCCCTGGAGGACAGCGGCGAGCTGGTTTCCCTGGAAGATAGCGGCGAGCACACGCTCGACGACTCCGGTCAACTGGAGCTGGTCGACGACAGCCTCGAGGAACTGGGCCTGGAAGACATGGTCGGTGAGCACGAGGAGCTGAACGAGGAAGCCGCGACAGCCGTCGTCGACGACGACACCCAGCCGGTCGACATGGACTCGCTCAGCGCCGCGTTACCCGCCTATGACGAGGCTCTGGACGAGTCGGCGGAACTGGAGCTGGAGCTCGACGAGGACGTGGACTTCGACACGGCGCCAAGCGCGGACGAGGATGTGCTGGGCCTGAACCGCCCCGATTCCGGCGAGTTCGAAAGCTATAGCGAGAGCGCCGACCCCAGCGAGGCCAGCACCGTCTCCCTTGATTCACCCATGCTCGCGTTCGTCGACGAACTGCCCGCGGACGAGCCCATGATGGACGCCCTGGCCGAACCGGAAGTCGCTTTCGCGGAGCCGGAAGACGAGGCTTTCGCAGCGCTCGACGACGATCACGGCTTCAGCGCCGCAGACGAGGACTTGTTCGCCGAAGACGACGACGCCTTCGCCGAGGAGCCGGCGCCCACTGCTGAGACCGAGCGCTTCACGGAAGAGCCGATCACCGACTTTGCCATGGACGAGGTCGAAGACGAGGCCGCGTTCGGCGGCATCGACGAGGTCGCGCCGGATGTCTTCGAAGCCGAGGAGATCCCCGAGTTGGAGGACCACTTCGAAACCAGCGACGAACTGGACGACATCGACCTCGGCGATCACGAGCAGGAAGAGGTTGCGTCGGGCGAATTCGCCGCCGCGGCCTTCGAACTGGAACCGAGCGGCGCCGAGACGATTCGCGTCGAGGAACCCTTGATCCAACCGGAAGAGGCCGCTTATTTCGCCGACACGGTGCGCAGCGATCAGCCGCTGCTGTACGTGCCGCCACCCGAGCCGGAGCCCGTCGCGCCGGAGCCCGAGGTTGTCGCGGCACCGGCCCCAGCGCCCGCGGCCCTACCCGCCGCGCCCATGGCCGCCATCGCCCTGGACGAGCAGCAAATGAACCGTCTGGCGGACATGGTTGTCAAGCGGCTGGTCGAGCGACTAGGCGCTGGCGAGGTACGCGACATCGTCTGGCAGGTCGTGCCGGAACTGGCCGAGGCCATGATCAAGAAGCGCATCTACCAACTGGAACAATCTGTGGAAGCCGAGTGAGGTCCCCCTTGTTCGCCATCAAACGCATGTCCTTATTCCTGCTCTCTTGCTGCGCCTTGGCCATGGACCCCACCATCGCCAAGGGCCTGACCAAGGTCGCTATCAGCTATACGTCGCTTGACGCCGACAGCTTCTACGACTATGAGCAGCAGCCCGACCCGCTCGACGCCAAATACGGTGAGGACCGCATCGAACTGGAGCTGACCTACGGTTGGACCGACGACATTGCCGTGATCCTGCGCACTGCCCAGGAGAGTCGCGAACTGGCCAGCAGCAACGGCCAAAAGGTCGACCACGACGGGTTCAGTGGCCATTACCTGGGTCTGCGCCAGCGCCTGAACAAGAACCGTGACTCACAGGTTTTTTCGGAGATCGGCGTGCGCACCGGCGACGAGGACCAGGTGCCCTTGCCGCTCTCGGCGGGCGGCACCGACTGGTATCTGTTGGGTGGCTACAACCAGCAGTTCCTGCCCTCGCGGGCCGGTTTCGAGATGGACTTCGGCTACGTCTTCGCCGGCGACGAACAGGACTACCTCAAGTTCGACACCAAACTGCGCCTGGATTTCCTGCGCCTGTTCCTGATTGACCTGGACTACCACGTCCAGGAGAGCACCAAGGACAGCAAGGACATCTACACGCCCGAGGAATGGCCAGCGGAGCGCGGCTTCCAACAGGGGGGCCTGACCCTCTCGGCCGACCTGACCGATCGCTGGAGCGTGGACGTCGGTTACGAGAAGCGCTTCAAGGGCCGCAACCAATTCGAAACGGACGGTCTTAAACTCGAATTCAGCTGGATCCTCGGCCGTCTCCGGTGATCCAAACCCCATCCGATGTGGTGCGAAGGCGCGCCCACGAGGCCTGCTCGCAACCCGGCATTTCGAAACTGTTATCCCATTAATAATTAAAGATGACTTGGTGCGGACCCGATAAACGTGACGAGAAATGGGCCGAAGCGCTTGGGAGATAAAGCATGAGCAAGATCCAGGATCCTGACGAACAAAAAACCATTCCGGATATGCTGTACCGCATCGCGGAGGAGTCCGAGGGTGGCGCGTCACGCGTCATGGATCAGGTCGAGATCAGTATCAACAATTTCGAGGACATCAAGGCCCTGGCCCAGCGCCTGATGTCGCGGGCCGGCGACGAAGAGGACTTTGTGCTGACCCGTGACGAGGTCATCGAAGCGGCCGAGGAACTGTTGGCCTATTGCGACAACGGCCTTGAAAACCTCGAGGGCATCATGGACCTCTACCAGTACCAGGACATCATCCGCCAGAAACTGGAGAAGGTCGGCCACCAGCTGATCGACGTCTCGGAATACATCCGCAAGCGCCTAGTACCGGATGTGACTCAGCTGGCCCATATCCCGCCGTCGGGCAAGGACATCCTCGACCGCGACAGCGAGGAAGTGGACAGCCACAGCAACGACGTCGAGGACATCATCGCCCAGTTCCTCAAGAACCGCGCCTGACGGTCAGGCGGCAGCGACCGCCTTGGGCTTCTTGAGCTGAGTCATAAGCGCGACGAATAAGCCGAACAGGCCGAAGCTGGCCCACTGCATGCAGTAGTTCAGATGGCGGGCCGGGCCGATAATTTCGCGCTCGTTGTAGACCGGATAGGCTGTACCGGTGTTGGTTTGTTCGATGAAGACCGGCGGCAGCGGCCAGGGTAACTGCTCGGCCATGCTTTCGACCGTCAGGCGCATCCAGCGCTGCTTGAATTCGCCGGGCTTGGCCTTGGACTCCGGCGGCGCCAGCGAGAAGCTGGTATGCTGAGAGGGTCGCAGAAATCCCTCGACTTGGGCGATCTGGTGCTCGGGCTGTTTGGTCAGCCAGCCGCCGTCGACGTCCTCCATGGGCAGGAAGCCGCGATCCACCAGCACAGCTGTCTCGCCGCCCTTGCCGTCGGCAACCAGCAGCGGTTCGACCAGCTTGAAGCCCGGTACCGAGCCGAGGCTGCGGTTGATCAGCAGCATGGCGTGGGCATGGTCCCAGCGGCCCGTCGTCGTGACCTTGGCATGGTATTCGCCGGCCCAATCGCGGGTGGCGGGATCGAAGGGCACGGGTCCACGCGTTTCCTGGCGAGCGACCTGGGCGAAATAGGCCTTCTTCTCCACGTAACGGGTGTACTGCCAGTGGCTGAGGTAGCCACAGGTAATCGCCGCCAAAACGGCGAGGATGCTGATCTCGGGCGAGAATTTGAACGTGCGTTGCTTGAACATGGCGCCTCCCCTCCACACCATACAATTAGCCGCGGCGATAGACAAGCAAAGGTTACGTGCCAGGTGATTGCCTGCGGTCCGCCGAGCGCTCGGCATGGCTTGTCGTAGCGCGCTCATGGTAAAATGCACGCACGTACAGGAGGCAGCATGTGGATCAAGTCATTGGAGCTGACCAATTATAGACGTTTCGATCGATTGACGATCGACTTTCAGCCAGGTTTGAATGTGCTGGTGGGCACCAACGGTTCCGGTAAGACCTCGATCCTCGACGCGCTGGCCGCCTGCATGGGCGCTTATCTGAGCAGACTCCCTGGCATTTATGGAATCAATCCAACCCTGAGTGATCTTCGCGTCCCCCCCACCCAGAAGCCGGCCGCCTATATGCGCCTTCAGTGCAACCTTGGCGATCAAGTCAGTTGGGAACGAACCCTGCTTCGCGACAAAACCAAAAAGACTGCTAGGGCGGCGCCTCCAAGCCTGGGACTAAAACAACTACACGCCTATGCGGATGAGTTGATCGACGCCCTTAACGCAGGTCAACCCCTTGAGTTGCCCATCCTGCTGTACTATGGCACGGGACGCGGCGTGTTCGACGTGCCTGAACGTAAACGGAGTTTCAGCAAGACTTTTCCGCGCTTCCAGACCTACGTCGAGTGCCTTGACAGTCGCACCCGTTTCAAGAATCTGGTGATGTACTTTTACTCGCTAGAACACCGCGAATTACAGGAGAAAAATGCCAGAAAGGATTTTCTCTGGGAACTGGCGGAACTCCGGGCCATCAGAGGTGCGATTGAACGGGCGCTTCCCGAAATTTCGAACCCCCGCAGCATTGCACCTGCGGGCATACTCGTCGATTGGTGTGACAACCATCAACAAACCCATGCCCTACGCATCGAACAGTTGAGCGACGGCTATCGCACGACCTTGGCGATGATCATGGATATTGCTTCCCGCATGGTCATGGCCAACCCGGAAGCGCCGGACCCCTTGCAGTCGAAAGGGCTGGTGATGATCGACGAAGTAGAACTGCATCTTCACCCAGGCTGGCAGCAACGCATCCTGCTCGACCTGACCAGAGCATTCCCCAATCTGCAATTCATTGTCACTACCCACAGCCCTCAGGTGCTCACAACCGTCGAGCCAAGCCGCATCCAGATTATCCATTGGCCAGGCCAACAGGCCGAATTGATTCGTCCTGGATTCTCGCTCGGCGCCGAGGCCCAACAACTGCTGGAACAAATTCTCGGCGTAACAGCCCGGCCACCTGACTTAGAGGTTGTCAAGCAGCTCCGCCGCTACCAAGAGTTGGTCCACGATGATCGCTGGGATACACCAGAAGCAGAAACCTTGAGAATGGCGCTGGATGACTGGGGCGGTGAATACGAGCCAGAGCTGAAGCGCTTGGATGTGGATATCAGCTTGATGGCATTGGACCGCTGATGAAAAAAATAGCCAAAGGTGCGGAGCCACAGGACCTTCTCGATTTCCGGACCCAACATCCTCGTAGTATTTGGGAAGAATTCAAGGAACAGGCACCAGATGTATACAAGGGGGTGGCAAATCAATTGCGCCAAGACCAAAGGGGCCTCTGCTGCTATTGCGAGATAGACTTCGGTCAGGAAACAAAATATTCCGCGGCGGACTTCAGAATAGAACATTTTCATCCTAAAAATTCTAAAAATAATGAGGGACCATGGACGTTTGCTTGGTCAAACCTGCTAGGTTGCTGTCACGGTGGTTCGCAGCGATCAGTTCCCGCCCGTTTTTCTCCCGACAAGAACGACAGGAGCTGTGACGTACCCAAAGGGGGCGAAAACCTGGATGCGATCATTCTCAATCCCCTGAGTATGCCGATGGCATGCCTCTTTGACTTTATCCGTTCAACGGGAGAGCTCAAGCCATCCAAAAAGTGCTGTGCCCAGGACGAAAAAATGGCGGAAGAGACCCTCACCAGGTTGCGCTTGAACTGTCAACGCCTGTGCACGCTCAGAAAAGCAGTCGTCGATAAAATCAACCAACAAATAAGGGAACGAGCGGAACAGGGCGAAAGTGTAGAGCAGGCGAGGGCTTATATCGCCAAGGCACAATTTACCTCCGGGCCGACCTGGCCCACCTTTTTCACATCGCTGCGCGCTTATCTTGGGAAAGCTGCGGAGCAGCGCTTGGCTGAACTTAACTACGCAGGCTGATCAGACGGAGGAACCATGCTGTTGGATTTGATGATGGACGATATGGCAACAGCGGCGGAGCTTTATCGGCCGACGCGCTTTTGGGCGGGTTGTATCCCCTCGATTATCGAGGACCTGCGCAGCTTGGGCGAGGACACCGTGCGCGCCCATCCCAGCGGTTTGCGTTTCTACGTGCCGGCCTACAGCGACGGTGGGTACTTGGCCCAGCGGGAGGGTTTCGAGGCCCAGCTCGAACGACTGGCGGCGGCGAATTCGAGTCTGTCTTCGCTCTGGCGCAACCAGCTAAACGGTACTACCGAGGCCGAGCGCGACTACCGCATCTTCGTCGCGGCCGATCAGGACAAGCCGCCGCACCTGCAGGGCTTCAGCCAATCCGCTTGGGGAACGCCGGTGGAACAGTTCCACTTCGACGGCCGAGCCTTTGACGCTGCCGCCTTGCGCTATCTCAAGTGCCTGGTATTCCTCAAGAAACACCTGGCCAGCCACCGAGTCCGCAACGTTTTGGAAATCGGCGGCGGCTACGGCGCCCTGGGCGAAATCATCATGTCGCTCAAAGACAGGCCCTATTTTTACGTGGATGTGGACATCCCGCCGGTAGCCTATGTGGCGACCCGCTATCTCCAGGCCGTCTATGGCGCCGAGGCGGTCGCCACCTATGCCGACACGCATGACCTTGACACGATCGACATCGCCGAGCTCAAGCGCAAAGGATTCCGCGCGGCGGTGCTCTGCCCTTGGCAATTGGAACGCTTGGCCCCCGGCTTCGAACTGTTCGTCAACACGGCCTCGTTCCAAGAGATGGAGCCCGAAGTCGTGGCCAACTACGCGACGCACGTGCAGCGCCTCGTCAGCGACTTCCTGATCCTCAAGAACAGCCGGCATGGCAAGCACGTGGCTGCCTCCTCCGGGGAAATTGGCGTCAACCGACCGACCACACACGCGGACTATCTGCGCCTCTTCGATCGCTTCCAACTGGTCGCCGCCGATGCCGCGACGTTCGGCTATGTCTATGGCGGTTTCGAATCCGAAGTGCTGCTATTTCGCAAGGCCACCTAGTACGACTTTGTCAGGTTGGCTAGGCCAACACTTTTACGCCGGCTCCGCCCTACATTCGTGTTCCATCCGGAGAAGGCAAGCCAGCGGCTTACCGCACTTTTCCTGGCTTCGCGGACCAGTTGTGTTCCCTGCGACCAG
>CAYRFM010000107.1:0-26462 GCA_964423555.1 uncultured Holophagae bacterium
AGGGTTTGTAGCGCAAATTCCAAATTTGCGCAGTGGCAGTCACGATACTGCTGTATTAAGCGACCAGGATCGCACCAGGGTTTGTAGCGCAAATTCCAAATTTGCGCAGTGGCAGTCACGAACCAGCTGTATTAACCAACCAGGATCGCACCAGGGATTGTAACGCAAATTCCAAATTTGCGCAGTCGCAGTCAGGAAACTGCTGTATTAAGCGACCAGGATCGCACCAGGGATTGTAACGCAATTCCCAAATGTGCACAGTCCCAGTCACGACCAAGCTCCCCACCATGAGCACCGGTGACCAACCTGATAAAGCCCCCTCGGTTGTTAGCGCCACAGAACTAAATCGAATCACAGATGGTGATTTGTTTTTAGTTGTCGCCAATAACATGTTTAAAACGAAGCTATTGGCCAAGCATGAGGTGAACCTCTGCCCTGTTTGGTGGCCAGGATTACGGGAAAAGTACGGTTGTGATCTGGCCAAAAAACTTTGTTTTTATGTCGCGCGGCACTCGTGCACGGCCGAAAACACTTGTGAAATGCTCCCGCGGCAGTGCCGCGCGACAAAAAACACTTGTGAAATGCTCCCGCGGCACACGCGCAAGACCAAAATCCTTTTGCAAAATCTAAAATCTGTTGCACGCATGAGCGTAATCACTTGTGCACAGGGCCCGCGGCACTGCGTCGCGAGCATTTCACAAGTCAAAATGTATAAACTGTTGCCTGTCCTGTGCAAAACTCTTTTTCATTTAATAAAAACCGTTGCATGCACGAGCATTCACACTTGGTGCAAGTTGTGAACAGTTTGGGTATTGGCCGTGAAATAAGTTGAAATGCTCGCGCAGCAGTGCCGCACGAGCTGTGCACAAGTAAAAAAGTCCGCGTTGGGCAGGCAATTGACCTGACCGCTCTTGTAGGTATCCAGGCGCGATGGCCGCGAGGGTCAACAACAGTTGCGGCGACCCATGCGGTTCAGGCGCGAGCTCACGCGACACCTTGCTTGGCCCACGCGGGTCCGTCGCATAGACGCGAACCAGCTCACGAGGGGCTCGCCCGGCATGCGACCGGCCGCCGCAACAAGGGCCACCTCGCCGCGGCAGTGCCGCGCGAGGTCAAATCATCCTGCGGCGCTGCCGCGGCACAGTTGCTTTGCCATTGAAGCATGCAAACCGTCGCAATCAGGCCCTGGCTGAGCCAAAGGCGAGGCCGAATCAAGGTACAAGTTGCAAGAATCAAGACCCAAGATCGGTGACAGTCAGCAAATCGAGCCCTGGCAAGCATTTCATTCATATTAGATCCGTGTTCCTGCCCTCTTGCGCGCTTGCTAGGAAATAATTCGAACGCAAATACATTCTTAAATTAAACTATGCTCTAACAAGGGTGAACGATCAAAATACCAGCGATCGCCTATCTTTTTTTCCAGGAAGGCGCTTAAGCGCGGCAGGAACAAGTGCGGATCTCGATGTTCAGGTAAGGCAATCCATTCTCGAGCTCCTTCTTTGGAACGTTTATCCTCCGGAAGTATCAGAAGGAGCATTCCTAATGTAGCTTGCCTAAACTGTGCGAGCTGAACATGTTTTTGTTTCTGAGTTTGAACCAAATATAGTGAGGTTGCTACCAGTAATGGTTGCAAACAAGGGTCATTACCATTTTTTTGAATGGCGAAACTTAGGATATACATTGAATCTTCAAGCGGAACATGGATGCGTGCGATTAACCACAATGCTTGTTGCAGTGCAAGTTCATCGTCTTTAGTCCACAGAATTTGCAAGATTCTCAGTATGGCTGGCCAGGCGTGAGATTTTGCCAGTGCCTCAATAGACAACAATGAGAACGAACGTGCAACTTGGTGTTTACCTTCCTGGGTTGCTAAACATGCCATCCAACCTAAGATGATGGCCTTACCATAGACGTCGTCAATCTGTTCCGATAACATGTAGGATTCTTGCAACATATTTACGGCACGTTGTACATCACCTCTCCTGGCAACTACTTCGGCCATATTGATCAGGGTGTAGGCCTTGTCTTTAAGGTTGCCTATCTGTTCACTGAGTTCGAGCGATTCCTGCCACATCTCCAGAGCCTGATTATCATCGCCCATTTGCGCAATCACCCAGGCCATGTTTGTCAGGATAGCTGACTTACCCTGAACATCGCCGATCTTTTCCTCAAGTGCGAGTGATTCCTGCCAAAGGGCCAGGGCGTGCTTTAACTCGCCCCGTCGCGCGATCACCCCGGCCATACCATTTAGCACTAAGGCTTTGCCGCGGACGTCTCCTCTACGCGCCTCAAGCTCAAGGGCGTTTTCCCACAGGGATAAGGCGCGTTCGACCTCACCCCGTTGGGCGAACACCGAAGCCATCTCGTGTATTGTCAAGGACATACCCTGAAGATCTTCGATCTGTTCATTAAGAGCGAGAGCATCTTTCCAAAGGGTCAGGGCGCGCTCGACTTCACCACGTTGTGCAATCAGCCTGGCCATACTACTCAAGGCGGCCGCTTTTCCCTGAGAATTGCCAATCTGTGCCTGTAGTTCAAGTGCTTCCTGATAAAGCGCCAAGGCTGTCTCGACATCACCTCGTTGGGAAAACACCCCGGCCTCTTCAAGCAAGATTGCGGCCTTACCCTGAGTGTCGCCAATCTGTACTTTGATTATGAGAGATTCTTGCCAAAGTGCCAGGGCGCGTTCTATTTCTCCGCGTTGGGCATACAACCCAGCCAACTGGTGAAGAGACGAAGACTTGCCCAACAGGTCGCCGATTTGGTCGCATAAAGTGAAGGATTCCTGCCAGAGAGCAAAGGCTCGATCGATCTCGCCTAGTTGGGCGATTACATAGGCCATTTGCTGGAGTATTACAGCTTTGCCCTGAGTGTCGCAGATCTGTTCCTTGAAGATGACGGCATTTTGCCAAAGGACCAGAGCGCGTTCCAGCTCGCCTTGTCGGCTCACGAGAAGGGCAAGGTAATTATGAGCATCAGAGTGGTCACGCAAGTCGTCAGCGCTAGCACTTGATTGAACGAATTCGATCGCCTCCTCCAAATGCATCTTTGCGTCTTGCGTCAGCCCCGTCCGCATTTCGGCGAAACCAAGCTCTGTCAGAATGGCACTATCAGTTACCAGGTTAAGTGTTTCCTGGCATAATGCCCGTGCTTCTTCGTAACGACTCATCCGGTTCAAGAAGTTAGCGAGGGGGGATGTGACTTTTCCGAGTATATGAACCTGATCAGCAACCAGGGCCAAGCGCCTCAGCTCGATTGCTTTCTCCCAGTTAACTTGGTCCGACCACCAGCAGCAATAAAGCTGATTGGCCAGATCACCTTGTGTCTGTCGTCGCTCCGTGTCGCCCAGCATAGGAGTTAGCAAGGGTTCCATTAGATGCGACACATAGACCGTCACTGGTTCGCTGCTGATACGCTCGACCAGGCCCAGGCAGGCAGCACGATCAAGGCCGTGTGTGCGGGTAGTTTCGTCGGCGAGGATCGTGAGTACGGTTGCAGGGATCGGTAGCCGACAAAGGATCAGCTTTGCCAGCAATAAGCGGCTACCGTTGTCGAGTAGCTGCAACAAGCGGAACAGCAACGTTTGTTCGCGAAATGACGCAGCGGCAGCTTCCAATTGACCCAATACCTGGCCTATCTGGGTTTCCGGGATTTGGTTCAAAAGCGTGTCTAATATTTCCAGCAAACGTGGGTTGCCGTCGGCCAATTGCCACGCACGGGCGGCCAAGTCGGCGTGGTCCCCAAAAGCGAAGCCTGGCAATCGTTGCAACTTTTTGATCAGATCGGCACCGCTTAAATGGTCCAGGGGCTCGGTATGCAGCTTGACCTCGGGTGAAAGTGGCGCAATAGCGTAGCGGCACGTGATGACGACCCGACAGGAAGAAGAGGTCTTGCGAATGGCCTCAAGCAGATCGCGCAAGGTCGCTTGAGCACCTTGGTGCACCAGCAGATGGCCATTTTTGTCAAAGTTGGGTTGGCCGGTAGGGTCCTGCTCGCCGTTTTGTTCGAAATCGTCGAAGACCAGGACAAGCGGCTGCTTCAGTCGATCAAAAAAGTTGCACAGGCGCAAGGTCAGGCTGGTGTCCGGCTGGAAGAGCACTTTCTCTAGCTCCGGCATGGCAAGCGCGTTGCTGAGACGAATGAGCAGGTCCAATTCATCGAAGCGGCCGACCCAGACCAAGAGTCTGTGGTCGTTGAGGCGACCACAGAGTCGAAGAGCCAGGCTGCTCTTGCCCAGGCCACCCATTCCGGTTAGCAGCAAACCATCGTGGATTCTTACGCCCTGGTCTGGCTTTCCCACCAAGCTGCGCAAGCAACGCTGAAGGATACGGCGACGACCGACAAAGGATTCGGGCCCACAGACCTGTTTTTGGGCGCCAGCGTCGATAAACTGCTCGTACAGTGGTCGTGGAAGGAGGCGTGCGCGGCCCTCGTTTGCGATTGGCGTGACCAGGGGCGCCGATGAGCTGTCGTCGCCATAACAGCGAAGCAGGAACCAATAGGGCGATTTCGCGTCGAGCAGGCAAAGCCTGGCAAGGGTGATGGCACGATCGAGCGAACCCCCTGTTGCCAACTGCCTATAGAGAACCACCGCGGCCTCTATGGCGTGCCGATCGCCCACTGGTTCTGACCAACCAAGCACCAGCGGAGCGCCTGCTTCAACCAAGCGCTCGCAAAAAGACGGAAGAGGACCTCGATCAGGGGACCGTCCCGTCTCGCACCCGGAGAGAAATATCAGGCGCGGCCAGATGGCCAGGGCATCGGCCACCTGTTCGGCTGTCACATCCTGGCGTTGGCCCAACCAATCCTCCATGATGAAGAGGGGTTGATCCTCTTTGACAAGTGCGTGTCCACTGAGGTGCAGTACGTCGAAATAGCCGGCGCCGTATTCAAGGAGACGGCTCTTCAAGCCTTCGAGGCTGCCGCTCTCCTCTACAACCATTTCAATATCATGGCCCCGGGTTGCGGTCAGAATCTGGATTTCCTCTTCCTCAAAGGCCAGGACGGGATGGACATCTTCGGGAGAAAAGGCTGCGAACAATATGCGTAGTGGGCGATTGGCACAGGGGGAAGGCTCGGGACGCCGTGCCAACACGCGACGCACGGGATGGAACGGTTGCCCGACTAAGTCGACCAGAAAGTGACCTTCGTCACAGCAAAGCTCCCAGGGCAGGTGACCCAGGCGTTTGCCGACATCGATCTGCAAGGTAAACCCGCGTCCCAGCTCCAGCACCCCAGCCAACCAGCGGCGCTCGCCATCCAGCCAGCGGTATAGCATGCGACCAGCAGATCGCAAATTCGGCTTGCGGCTGAGGTCTCCTAGAGCATGTTCTACTTCGGCCACTAAAGTGTCGACACCGACCAACGGTCGCTCATCCAGCAACCGTCCTTCTGGCCCGATCCAGCGCAGCATTTGGTCTAAGATTTCAACACGATAGACGTCCAACATCGTTAAGAAAATCACCCTGGTGGTGGAACAAATTAATCAATCTGGAATCATACCAAGAATCAGTTGCGTTGTATAGAATTGCCCCTACTCAAGTCTACCTACTAAAGTCGTAGCCAAGCAAACATTGCCTGGACTCCGGTCGCGCCTGCTGCATGGCAGCAATACAGAAAGACCGGAAAGTGAAAAAGAAGGGTCAAGAATTAAGTGAATCCACGCTCCAGGAGGGGCGAACGATCAAAATACCAACCGTCACCAATCAATTCCTCCAGCACCTCGTTCAAGCGCGGCAGGAACAAGCGCGGATCATGGTGATCAGGCTGGGCGTACCATTCCTGAATCCCTTCTTGGGAACGCTTGTCCGCGGGCAGCAATTGCCCTAGCATGCCAGCGGCAGTTTCCAAAAAATCATGGAGCCGGGCATGATTCTGATCCCGAACATGCACCAAATGAAGCGCGGTAGCCACCAGCAGCGGTGGCAAGCGAGGGTCATTGTCTTCCTGTTTAAACGCATAACTGAGCAAACTCAACGAACCCTCAAGCGGCGCCTGAATGCGGATCATCAGCCACAACGCCTGGTGCAAAGCAAGCGCATCCTTTTGACTCCCCAAATTGCACAACACCGTCAGCACGTCCGGCCATGCGTGAACGACTGCAAGTGCTTGAACTGCTTCCAAGTACAACAATCGCGCCTCTGCCAACTTGCCTTGCTGCGTCGACGCCCAGGCCATATTGGCGAAGGTCGCGGCCTTGCCCCGGACGTCGCCGATCCGTTCCTTGAGGGCGAGGGACTCCTGCCAAAGGGCCAGGGCGCGCTCGACCTCGCCCCGTTCGGCTATCATGGTGGCCATATCATTTAGGATCGCGGCCTTGCCCTGGGCGTCGCCGTTCTGTTCCAGGAGCGCGAGGGACTCCTGCCAAAGGGCCAGGGCGCGCTCGACCTCGCCCCGTTGTGCGATCACGCCAGCCATTTCATGCAGGGTCGCGGCCTTGCCCTGAACGTCGCCGATCTGTACATCGAGCGCGAGGGACTCCTGCCATAGGGTCAGAGCGCGCTCAACCTCGCCCTGCTGCCTCAGTAGGTTGGCCAGGTCGTGGAGGGCCTTCGAGCGTACACGCTGTTGGTTCATGTACGCCGAGCTCTGATCCAGCGCGACTGCTTCCTCCAAATGGGTCTTAGCCGCGAGGGTCTGCCCCAACATGCCCTCGGCGTCACCTAACTCGGTCAAGACACGGCTGTCAGCTGCCAGGCTCAACGATTCTTTGCACAAAGCGTAGGCTTCGCGGTAACGGCTCATGAGGTTAAAGCGGTTGGCGAGGATGGCTGTAATTTCACCGACTCTCTGCGCCTGGTGCGCGGCCAGCGCCAAGCGCCTCAGCTCCCATGCCTGCGCCCAGACGAAGCCTTCTTGCTCCAACCACCAGCAGCGGTAGAGCTGATCGGCCAGATCGCCCTGGCACCGCTGCCGCGCTTCGTCGTCTAACAGCGGTGCCAACATGGGTTCCAGCAGATATGACACGTAGAGCGTGACCGGTTTGTTGCCGATGCGCTCGACCAGGCCCAGGCTGACGGCCCGGTCCAAGCCACGGCTGAGCGTCGCTTCGTCGGCCAGGGTCGCGACCGCCTCCGCGGGGATCGGCAGCTGGCAAAGACTCAGCTTGGCCAGCAACAGCCGGCTGGCGGGGTCCAGCAGCGCCAGCAAGCCGGTCAGCAGGTTTTGCTCGCGGAAGGCCTCGGCGGCGGCTTCCAGTTGGCCCAAGAGCTGGTCGAGCTGGGCGTCCGCCAGCGTCGGTTGGCCAAGCAGGCTATCGAACGTCTCCAGCAAGCGTGGGTTGCCGTCGGCCAGTTGGCGGGCGCGGGCGGCCAGGTCGGCGCGGGCTGGGAGCGCGAAGCCCGTCAAGCGCCGCAGCTTTTTGGTCAGGTCGGCGCCGCTGAAGTGATCTAGCGGCTCGCGATGCAGCTGTGCCTTGGCCGAGGGCGGCACGATGGCGTAGCGACAGGTGATAATGACCCGGCTGACTGACGCGCTCTCGCGCAGGGCCTCCAGCAGATCGCGCAAGGGGGCCTGGGCCTGCGGGCGTAGACGCAGGCGACCCTGGTCGTCAATGCTGGGCTGGCCAGAGGGGTCCAGCTCGCCGTTCTGTTCGAAATCGTCGAAGATCAGCAGCAGCGGCTGCGCCAACTTTTTGAACAGGTCGCGCAGGCGCTTGAACAGGCTGGTCTCCGGCTGGTAGAGCAGGCCTTCCGGGCCCGGCAGATCCAAGGCGCGGTTGAGGCGATCCAGCAGGCTCAGCTCGTCGATGCGGCCGACCCAGACCAAGGGTTTCCTGTCGACCTGGCGGTTGCACAGGCGAACGGCCAGGCTGCTCTTGCCCAGGCCGCCCATGCCGGTCAGCAGCAGGCCCTCGTGGTAGCGTTCAGTCTCGTCCGGCGTCGCCAGGAGGATGCGCAGGCAGCGTTGCAGGACCCTGCGGCGCCCGACAAAGGCTTCGGGCGCGCAGACTTGCAGCTGGGCGCCGGCATCGACAAACTGTGTGTGCACCGGCCGCAGCTGCAGGCGCGCGCGGCCCTTGTGCTTGAGCGGCGTGACCAGGGCTGCCAGGGGGCTGTCATCGCCGTAACAGCGCAACAGCTGCCAAAACGGCGAATCGGCCTCGAGCAGGGCGCGCCGGGCCTGGCTGATGGCCTGGTCCAGCGGTGCGCTGGCGCTTAGCTGGGCATAGAGTTCGCTCGCGGCCAGGGTGGCGTGGCGGTCGCCCACCGGCAGCGACCAGCCCAGCACCAGCGGCGCGCCCTGGGCGACCAGCTGCTCGCAGAACGAGGGCAGCTGGCCGGCGTCAGGCGCGCGGCCGGTCTCGCAACCGGAGAGGAACACCAGGCGCGGCCAAACGAAGCTAAGGGCCTCGGCCATGCGCGCGGGCGTTACGTCCTCCCGTTGGCCAAAGCTGTCCTCCATGATAAAGACGGGCTGGTCGCCGACGACGACGGCGTGGCCGCTGAGGTGGAGGACGTCGAAGTAACCGGCGCCGTAATCGACCAGGCGCTCCGTCAGACCTTCAAGACTGCCGCTCTCTTCGACCACCAGCTCGATCTCGCGACCTTTGGTCGCGGCCAGGATCAGGGCCTCCTCGGCCTCGAACTCCAGCACGGGTTCGACATTTTCGGGCGAACAGGCCACGAACAGCATGCGCAGGGGGCGATTGGCACAGGCGTGCGGCTCGGGCCGTCGCGCCAACACGCGTCGGACGGGATGGAACGGCTGGCCGACCGCGCCGACCAGGAACGGCCCCTCGTCGCAGCACAGCTCCCAGGGCAGGTGGCGCAGGCGCTGGCCGACATCGATCAGCAAGGTCAGGCCCCGCTTTTGGCCAAGCGCTCCAGCCAACCAGCGGCGCTCGCCATCCAGCCAGCGGAACAAGCGGCGCCCCACAGCCCGCAGATCCGGCTTCCGCGTGGGGTCGCCCAGCGCCTTCTCGACCTCGGCCACCAAGGCCTCGACGCCGACCAACGGCCGCTCATCCAGCAAGCGCCCATCAGGCCCAATCCAGCGCAACACTTCGCCGAAGATTTCGATTCGATAGACATCCAGCATCGCCATGAAGACCTGCCATTCAGGGAAATATGTGAGTCGCCTGGAAAGTTTACCCCGACTACCCCCGGCAGGGAACCCAAACCTCGGCTCTGATGTGGCGCAAATGCAAAGTTGCCGCGAGCAGTGCCAGGGATTAGTACGACTTTGTCAGTTTGATTCCGGAGGCAGAGTCAGGCACCCAGGCGGACCCGCCCAGCCGTTGTTGTGGGGAACGCATAGTGTTCGCGGAGAGTGGAGAGTGTTCGTCACAGATGCACAGGCCCGTTTAGGCCTGTCACAAGCTCTGGCGCACCTTGCTGAAGGGTTCCGATGGGCATCAGGGCGATCGGCACACATTGAATCGATCCGGGGACTCATGGGAAAGGTGCTCGCCATAAGTGTATCGGCGCTTCCGATGGGCGGCAGGGTCCACAAACAACGTGCACATGGTCTTCGCACGAAGTGAAAAGTCCTAAAACACTTTTTTTCGACACTTTTTACAAACCATATCACAACCGCGCCGCATGCTCAGAACAACTGGCGGCACGTAATGTCGCCTTGTCAAGCGAAATCCCATGCCTTGACGCTTGTTTAACCTGCAAAATCACTCGGTTATCGAGCTCTTCTGTCCAAATGATACGCGTGAGCAAGGTGGAGCAGGGCACCGCGCTCCTCTGCGCGAATAAAAACAATGTGTTTGAGGCCCTTGACGCCGCATCGGATCCCGTATGTAACGTGCACGAACACTTTTCCTGTCGTGACGCGAATAAAAACAATTTGCACCAACGGATTTCTACAACTCGGACAGCCTCATGCACCTGCGCAAAACAGGCGCCAAATGAAATCGCAGCAGTCGTGCATATGTCTATTTCCAAACGTTTTATGCGCGATAGCCGGTCGGCGCGCTTGCGTTGTTAATTGCATGTTATGCATGAGTCGTCACAACTTCGCTTTGACTCGATGCGGACGTTGTGTGAACGTGTCTGAATGGCGGGAAAAGCGAGGTGAAGCGTCCGCCGCAATAGGGAACACCTATGGTCCCGCGGAGCCCGCCCGGCGCAAGATTGCATCTTGCGCTACAGCAGCTACAGCAGCGACAGCGCCTGCGGGACCTTTTCGGCTAGGCTCTGCCCTGATATCGACCTCGGTCGGCCGTCCCCGCAGCCGCGCGTGGCCAGCCTTGCGGCTGGCCCTTCGTTCAGCTCTTGGTGATATCGCTCAGGCAGGTCTGCAAAACCTCGCGACCTTCGCCTTCAGGGACGACGGCCAGCGCCGCTTTTAGCACCTCGACCGCTTTGTCCACGTCACCCAGCCCTGCCAAGACGCGGGCGTAGGTGTCGAGGATATCGGTGTGGGTGCCACCACTGAGGTCATTGGCGCGCTTGGCCCATTCCAGCGTGCGCTGGTCCATGCGTTTGGCCTCGTAGTCGGCCCAGGCCAGGCCGTTATAGACCTCGGCCGTCTGAGATTGACCAAGAATCGCCCCGGCCAGACGGTCAGCGCGCTCGTCTTGGTTCATGCCTCTCAGGACCTGGTACATCCTCGTCTTTTCTGACATCATGGGGCCGACCATCTGGTCTGCTCTTGCGTGATCCTTGATTTTTGCCAGCATCTCGTCCATGGCGGCCACGCGCGTCTCGATCGGCTCCAGGGCATCGATATCGGCATAGCGACCCGCCGACAACATGGGTCTGAAGAGGACGTTCTTGAACAGCGCCAGTTTTTCGGCGGCGATCCCGGCGGACTTCAAGCCGTCAAAGAGCTCCAGGGGCGACTTCCCCCGGGACACCCCCGCCAGCACAGCATAATCGGCCACCGCCGTGGCGGTGATCTCGCCCGCGGTCAGCATGGCATAGGTGCGCTCGTACTCCTTTTTGACCAGGTCCCGACCAACCTGGCCACCCTGCTGGACCAGCATGTAATAATAGCTGAAATGATCGACACCGCTGTCGCGACCGGCCTGGACATCGGGCAGAATCTGCTGACACAGTGCGAAGGCCTCGTCGTTCTTGCCGACCTCGATCAGGCTCTTGGCCAGTGCGAACTTGAGGCCCGCATCGTCGGGATTGGCGGCCAAGGCCTCACGGGCTTGTTTGTCCGGTTGGTAGCCACTCAGCACGCGCGCGCCAGCCTCGAGGAACCGGTTGGCATCGTGGTAGCCGATCGCCTTGTAGGCGATGCTGCCATCGGCCTTGATAAATACCAGCGAGGGATAAGTGGTGATCGTGTAGCGCTTGGCAATCTCGACCTGGGCTTCGGCGTCGATGGCCAGGGGGATCGTATGCTGCTCGAGCCAGGCGACGACCTTGGAATCCTTGAAGGTTGTGCGGTCCATCAGCTTGCAGGGCCCACACCAGGTTGTATAGAAATCGACAAAGACGTACTTGTTCTCAGTGCCGGCCCGCTTCAGCGCGTCCGCCAGGGATATGTCGTGAAAAGCCTTGCCACCGGCCCAGGCCATCGAACTCAGGAAACAGAGGGAAATGAACATTTTCAGCATGATCTACCTCGATTTTGGATAACACATCATGATCGCGCGCATGGTACCAGCGCTGCGATGACGACTCAATGAACGAAGCCGCGAGGGAAAAGGTTGAGTCATTGGTAAATTTCCCCGACGCTTCATCAAATTTCACCGACGAGGTTAACGACCGATCAGGGCATACCCCTCTGCGCCTACCGCGAGCGCAGCTCCCCGCCGTACACGCAACCGGAGCTCTAGCCAGCGGTTTGGCGCTGTCTCATCAGGACCCCCGTGTAAGAAGGTATCAGTAGGCACCAAAGGCAATGGTCCGCAGGGGAAGACTGACCGCGTCACTTTCTGTGTTCCCTTCCATGTGTTCAGTGTCTTCCGTGGTTAAAAAAACAAATGGAACCTCGTAGAGGCCGTACAGAAAGGAGGATTTTAACCACGGAAAACACGGAGCACACGGAAAAGCAGGGTGGCTCAATTCGGTGTCCCACTATTTTCCATGGGATAGGCTGCTTAGCTTAACAGCTTTGGGACCAGCTCATGCTCGAACGCAATCGGCACGGAACGACGACCCTCTTGAAATCCTTGCTTCGCGCCTGCGCGACTTCGCGTGAGGCTGCCAAGTTAGGAGACCATCAAAGCTCGCCTATCGTCAGGCCGCATGTCTACGGAGCTCGGTAGTTTTCTGGTAATTGGACAAGGGGTTGGGTTAAAATGCGAATGTGTTCTACCGACACCGCCGCATCGATCATGATTTTGTTACGGAGTCTTTTCAACATGGTACACCCGCTCAAGTTCGCCCGCATGGAAACCAGCTTCAAAGGATTGATGAACCGCGCGATCCGCCACTTCAACCGCTACGTCGGTGACGAGGCCGATACCTACCGCTGGGTCTTCCTCGAGAGCCCTGAGTATCTGGCGCGCTGCCTGGAAATTTTGGGCGATGACCTGCCCGAGGACGATCTGGCCGAAATTGTCACGCGCCTGCCCTACCTCGTCATCCTCTTCCGCTCCGTCGATCACGAACCCCACATTCCGGTCGAAGCTGCTTTGGCCTTCCTCTCCGTTGTCAATCGCAGCGGCATGGTGACCGTCTTGCGCCAAGCCTCCGACCGCAGCCGCCTGGCCCCGACCTTCAATCTCGACCCCGGCCATTGGCAGCCGCTGCTGTTCATGTGCGGCGGTGTACCCGACCTCGACATCGAGTTCGAACACCAGATCACCGACCAGTGCGCGTTCTACTAGGCAAGGGAGTTCGTCCTTGAAGGGAAGAATTACTGACGTCCTGATTACTGCGGAGCAGATTCAGGAAAGAATTATGGCACTGGCTGAGCAAATTTCCGCGGACTATGCCGGGGAGGAGATCTTCGGCATCTGTCTGCTCAAGGGCAGTCTGTTATTCACCAGTGACCTGATCCGCTACATCAACCGCCCCATCAAGGTCGATATGATGCGCACCTCGTCATACTTTGGCACGGCGATGGAATCCTCTGGCAGCGTCAAGATTCTGCTCGACCTCGACCAGGACATCGAAGGCAAGAACGTTCTCGTCATCGAAGACATCGTCGATACGGGGCGCACGCTCAAAAAGATTCTCGCACTACTGGCCTTCCGCAACCCCAAGACGCTGCGGATCTGCGCCCTGCTCGACAAGCCCAGCCGTCGCATCGAGCCCATCGACATCGACTACCTGGGCTTCACGATCGAGGACAAGTTCGTGGTCGGCTACGGCCTTGACTATGACGACTACTACCGCAACCTGCCCTATGTCGGGTTGCTCTCACCCGAAGGCTGAAGTGCAAGAGTACGAACTTTACGGCTTCAGTCTGTTCGAGACCTTTCTGGCCAAGGAGGGCACGTTCTGGCGCTTGTCGGAGCACTGGGATCGGCTGTCTTCCTCGGCCCAGCGCTTTGGCATGGAAGCGCCCGACAAGGAACGGTTTTTCCGCGACGTGCGCGGCTACCACGACGCCTCGCGCTGCGAGATCATCCGCTACACGCTCCTGCAGATGGGCGGGCGCTGGACCAGCCATAACTTGGCGACGGAAACGCGCATCCTCAAAAAGGCCTGGACGCCGACCGAGCCCTACCCGGTCCGCCTCTATCTGGAGGAAAAACCGCTGCCGTCACGGGATGAAATGCGCTGCCACAAGTCGGGCTCGCGCATGATGTACCAATCGGCCCACCACAGCGCGCGCTCCCGTGGTTTTGACGACGCCCTGTTTGCCGACAGCGAGGGTTACCTGCTGGAGAGCAGCACCTACTCGATCTGCGTCTGCTTGGAAGGCAAATGGTACACCCCACCCCTGCGGCGCGGCCTGTTGCCCGGTGTCCTGCGGGCCTGGCTGATCCAGGGCGGCCATGTCCAGGAACGCGACCTGCGCCAGGACGACATGGACCGTTTCGAGGCGGTCGTCGCCACCAACACGGTCCAGGGTTTGAGAGCCGTCAGCGCCATCAGCCACCGCATGCTGGGCACCAACCTGGCCGACGACTTCATCGAGAAAGTCGGCCCCCGCGCCTACGCCCCGATCTAGACGTTTGGGAATCATTTCAGAGGGGCGCTCCCGGAGTTGCGCTCTACTGAAAAGACCGCTTTAGGATTCACCTGCCGTCCGGCGCTCACCCGCCGCCCGGCGCAAGATTGCATCTTGCGCTACAGCAGCTACAACGCCTGCGGGATCTTTTCGGCTACGGTCTAGCAACGTGCAATCATCCGATAAGGTCGTCCCCTTCGACGTTTGGCAAAAAGCAGAATCATTTCAGAGGGACGCTCCCGGAGTTGCGCTCTACTGAAAAGAACACTTTAGTATTCACCTGCCGCCCGGCGCTCACCCGCCGCCCGGCGCAAGATTGCATCTTGCGCTACAGCAGCTACAGCCGCTACAGCGCCCACGGGGCCTTTTCGGCTGTCAGAGCACGTATTCCACCGACTTGCCATCGATCATGCGCTCCTTGATCAGGAGATCGCGCAGCACGAACACGCTGCCCACCGGACCCGCCAAGGTCAGATGACAGACTCGGATGCCATTGGCCAATGGCTGTTCCTCGCGCACGTCGACCTTGCCGCCACGCAGCTGAAAGCTGGTCGTGCGCGAAATGATATCCCAGCGCAGGTCGGCCTTGTCCGTGGGAAACGAACTCATCTTGACGACGACGCCGTTGGGGGTGCGAACCTGCAACATGTCGACTGCGCCCACCAGGCCCTTCTCGATTTCCAGCGGCTCGGTCTCGTTCCTGCGCTGGAACAGCAGCTTGAGCTCCTCGTACGACCAGACCATCGCCTTCTTACTCTTCTGGGTCGTCGCAAAGATCTCGATTTTCTTCTGCTTTTCGAGGGCCTTGAAATAATCGACCACTTTCTTGACCGCTCGCTTTTTTCCAGTGCAGATCAACAAGTTCGCCATTCAGAATCACCCCGGACCACATTCTATGCGGTCCGGGCCAAGCTGTCCAACGAAGACCATGACGCACCTCAAAAAAGGCCGCGCCACAGCACAGAGTGAAGCTCAGTTGCTTGCCTCCCCCAGCCACAGACCGAGATCGGGATGATTTAGCGCGGAGCGCGCGTTATTTGTCGTATATACTCTAGGCGACGCCGCCAGCGGGGACGGCGTCGACTCTGCTGGAGGAATGCGGCATGCGTCTGTTCTCGACCTTGGTTTTCTGTTGTTTCTGTCTGATGGCCCCGGCCGGCGAGGCGATCACCGCTAAGCTCCTGACCGACCGCGAGGTGCTGGGCGCGGGCGAAGCCTTCCGCGTCGGCATCCAGCTGACGATGCACGATCACTGGCATACCTATTGGGAAAACCCCGGTTTCGCCGGTCAGGCCCCAACGCTTAAACTCGATCCCGTCGAAGGTCTCGAAGTGGGTCCGCTGCAGTTCCCCTGGCCCTCGCGCTGGCAAGATGAGGAGGGCTATGTCACCTACGGCTATGACTCGGAAGTGGTCATTTGGGCCGACGCCCGCTACCAGGGCAAGGCCAGCGAACTGGCCCTGTCGGGCTCGATCGACTGGATCGCCTGCCGCGAGAGCTGTGTGCCTGGCAGCGCCAAATTTGCCCTTAAACTGCCGATCGGCGCCAGCAAGCCCGCCAACGCCGCGCTTTTCGAGCGCTACGTCAAGACTACGCCTCAAGCCTACGGCGAAGCCCTGCCGTTCACCTACACGGTCGACCTCACGCTCGCCGCCGAGCAATGGACCGGCACCCTGAAGTTCCAAGCCAAGCCGGGCACCCAGTTCGCCGAGGCCGACCCGCTGACCTTCTTTCCCCTCGCGGTCAAGGACATGGCCGACCTCAAGCGCGCCGACGTGCGCAAGGACGGCGATAGGCTGGTTCTCCAACTCGAGTATCAGGCCTTCGAAAGCGAGGTTCCCGACGATCTTGTCATCGCCGGCGCAATCCGCCTGACCACCAGCGCGGGTCCGATTTACGCCAAATTGCCGCTGCGCCCAGGTCCCGCCGCGGCACCCGCCGCCACGCCGGCCCAGCAAGGCTCGCCTGCGGATCCCGCCTCGGCCCCGCCACCGACCACCCAACCCGCGGGACCCGCCAATGGCCTGGCCTATTTCATGCTCCTGGCATTCCTCGGCGGCCTGATCCTCAACCTCATGCCCTGCGTCCTGCCCGTGCTCTCGCTCAAGGTCTTCTCGCTGCTCAAAGACGCGGGCGACAACAGCCTGCGCCGTCAAGCCTACGGCTGGGTCTACACCCTCGGCATCCTCGCCAGCTTCAATGTCCTGTCCGCTTTCTTCATCGCCGCCAAATCCACCAGTCAGGAACTCGGCATCGGCTTCCAGTTCCAAAGTCCGGAGTTCGTGATCGCCATCAGCCTGGTCCTGTTCGTGATGGCGCTCAGCTTCATGGGCGTCTTCCACTTCGGCCAGCCGACCTCGCAAAAACTTCATCTTCTCAGTTCGAAATCCGGCTACCAAGGTGCCTTCTTTCAGGGCGCCCTGATGACCCTGCTGTCCACGCCTTGCACCGCGCCGATGTTGGGCGCGGCTTACGGCTGGGCGCTCAGCCAGTCCACCGCGGTGATCCTGGTCATTTTCAACACCATCGCCCTGGGCCTCGCGTTCCCTTACCTGATGCTGTGCTACGCGCCGCGCCTGTTGAAGTTCATGCCCAAACCCGGTCCCTGGATGGAGCACTTCAAGGTCGCCATGGGTTTCCTGCTGCTGGGCACGCTCGTCTGGCTGGTCTATATCCTCGGCGACCTTACCGGGCCCACCGGGGTCACGGGCACCATGGCGCTGTTGATCGCCGTCGGCGCCGCCTGCCTGATCTACGGCAAAAGCTGGTACAGCGACGACCGGCTCAAGGGCCTGTTGGCGATGGGACTGATCCTGGCGCTGGGCATGTATATCGGCATGTTCCGTCTCTTCGATATTCGCGACCCCAAGGCAGACAAGCGCGAGATGCTGGACAACTTGCGCCTCAAGTTCCTTTCGGAAGCCGGTGTCGACAAGGACAGCCTGTTCGCGAACATGATCACCACGGGCGACAAAATCGCCTGGCTGCCCTATAGCCCCGAGAACCTCGACCATTACCGCCAACAGGGCCGGCTGGTCTTCGTCGACTTCACGGCCGCCTGGTGCGCGACCTGCAAACTCAACGAGCGCACCGTCATCGATACCCCCAAGATCCGCGACTTGTTCAGCAACAACGACGTCATCTGCATGAAGGCCGACTACACCGACAAGAGCGATGAGCTGACCGCCGTCCTGCGCAGCTTCAACCGCGCCGGCGTGCCCATGTACCTGGTCTATCCAGGCAAGGCAGACGCAATTCTGCTGCCGGAGCTGATCACCCGCGATCTCGTCACCGACGCCATCGACACGGCCCGCACCGAGCTCGACCGCCAGGCCTCGCTCTAGCGCTCACTGGTTCCAGGGCACGTTGTTGCGGCGGTAGGCGCCCCCCTGGAACCCTTGAAAATAGAGGGCAACCAGCGGGTGATGCACTTCCAGCCCGCTGTCGTCGACCTCGAGACTGCTCTGCGCGGCGTAGGTGGTGACGGCCGAGCCGTCGACCAGCACATGGTACCAGGGCTGCTCGCGCTCGGGTGGGTTGGGGTTGGCGCGATACCAAGCATCATCCGCCTGACAGGCGGCATCGACGTCGACGATCACACCGCGGTAGCCGAAATTGCGGTGGCGCACGACCTGACCGCTGAGGAACTGGGTCTCACCGGCCACCTTGGCCGCGGTCTTGCCGCTCATCAGGTGGCGCAAATCGGCCAGCAGCTCCTGAGTGGAGACCTGACGGGCGATATCGCCGCCGCGGTGATAGGCATTAATCATGTTGATGAGGACGCGGGTGATGATTTCGGTTGCGGTCGGCGGATGTTCCACCAACTCGTGGAACTGGATTTTGGGCGACAGGGTGAGCGCGGCAATCTCCCCTTCGGTCAGGAATTTGCCGCCATTGAAGCAGTCGATCAGAATCAAGCGGTTGGCAGAGCGGGTGCGCGCCAAAAAATGGCCCGGCAAATTGAAGCCCTGAATATCGATGCCCAACCGGTAGCCGGTCAGGATCAGGATACAGGCCAGGCTGATCGGCAGGCCGCGTCCTTCCGTGAGGACATAGCAGAGATTGCTGTGGAGTGGGTTGAAATAGTCCTCTTGGGCACCCCTCAAGCGACCGCTGGCGAAGAGGAACTCGGTCAGGTTCTCCAGCGCGGTCTCCCGCCCGGTCTTGAGGAACTCGGCGACCAATTGATCCAGAAGCTCGGCCAGCGGCCGGTAGCTACCCGCGCTGGCGTCGTTGTGGGCAAGGAAGTCAAAGGCCGATTCGAGCTGGAGGGCCTGGCTCTCGAGTCGCGTCCAGTCGAGCCAATCGGCCCGCAACTGCGCCGACTGACACTCGCGCAAGAGTTCGTGCAGTTCGAAAAGGACCGCGGGCTCCAGATCGCCGTGTTCCATCAGAAAGACATCCAGCTGGTCGCGACGCTGGCGGAGTTCCGTCTTGACTTGTTCGCGAACTTTTTCCGACTCCGCCGTCAACAGCAGGGCAAGATTCCGTAGCTCCACTCGGGACATTGCTGGACCTCTCGGCAAAAACTGTAGGCCAGATCATTTTACCACAATCGTAAAAAATGTTTGGGGAACTCGGCGAGCGCCCGCGAGCGCCCTCGTCGCGCCAAGGGCTGTCCGGACTGGGCGACGCGGAGCACCAGACGCGCGCCGGCGCTTTGACCTTGCTCCAGCATGTGGGTCCCTGCTAGGCTGGGCCGCGGTCGCATAGACCCGCGAGGTTACCTGCTTGTCCAAGAGCATCGTTAGCTTGTTGCTAAATGATTGTCGCCGCTTCGATCGGGCTGACGCTTTCATGATCAAACGCGACGGCCGATTCGAGCCCGTCTCCCACCAGGCCGCTGCGCGCCAGGTCGAGCACCTGGCAAAGGCGCTGCTGGGTCTGGGCCTGAGCCCAGGCGAAAAAGTCGCGATCTTGGCAGAAACGCGCCTGGAATGGCTGATCGCCGACCTGGCGATCCAGGCCTGTGGCGCGGTGGTCGTGCCGATTTACCCCGCCCTGCCGTCGGCGCGGGTCGCGGCCATGCTCGCGCATGCCGAATGCGCCGGCCTGATCCTCGCCGACCGCAGTCAGCTGGACGGGCTCTTGCCCCTGCGCGAGGCGGTGCCGCGACTGTCCTGGCTGGTCCTTATGGAGGAGGAGCCCGAGCCGCCGACCGGTATCCATGGCCTTGCGGATTTGCTGCGTTGGGGACAGGATCTCGACAACCAAGGCATGTTGAGCCAGCGACTGGCAGCACTGGAGCGCACGGATCTGGCGACCCTGGTCTATACCAGCGGCACCACCGGCCTGCCCCGGGCTGCCATGCTGACCCACGGCAACCTGATGGCCAACCTCGAGGGCTTTGCCCACCACCTGCCCCTCGGCCCAGGTGACCTGGCCCTCGCGCATCTGCCCCTGAGCCATATGTTCGAGCGCATGGTCGGCCACTACTGCATGATCCATCTGGGCGCGACGATTGCCTATGCCAAAAGTGTCAGCACCGTGCCCGAGGACCTGCGCCTGGCGCGCCCGACGGTCCTGGTCAGCGTGCCGCGCTTCTACGAGAAAATGCAGGCCGGCATCCTCGCCAGCATCGAGGCGGCGCCCACCTCAAAACGCACCCTGTTCCGTGCCGCCTGCCGCACGGTCAGCGCGGTTCTGCCCCAGCTGGAGCGCGCGCGGCGCCCGCACGGCTGGTCGGGTCTGAAATGGCGCCTGGCCGAGCGCTTCGTCTTCCGCAAGGTGCGCGCCTCCCTCGGCGGCTGGAACTGGCCCACTTCTTCATGGGCTTGGGGGTGACCCTCGCCGAGGGCTACGGCCTGACCGAAACCGCGCCCGTCCTGACCATCAACCGTCTCGACCACCTGCGCCTGGGCTCGGTTGGCACGGCCATCGACAACGTCGCGCTGAACGTGGCGGCGGATGGCGAGATTCTGGTCCGCGGCGACAACGTCATGGGGGGCTACTACAAGGACCCCGAGGCCACCGCCGCCGCACTGGTCGACGGCTGGTTCCACACCGGCGACATCGGCAGCCTGGATGCCGAGGGCTTCCTGTACCTGACCGACCGCAAGAAGGACCTGTTGGTGACCACGGGCGGCAAAAACGTTGCGCCCCAACCGCTGGAACAGGCCCTGCGACGCTCGCCCCTGATCGAGCAAGCCGTCGTCATGGGCGACCGCCGCAACTTTGTCGCCGCGCTCCTGGTGCCGCCCTGGGACAGCGCCGCCGTCTGGGCGGCCCGCCAAGGCTGGCCGGCGGAACCCGAACGGCTCTGCGTTCACCCCGGCTTCCTGGCGGCGCTGCAGGCCGAGGTCCAGCGCGAGATGACCGACTTCGCTAACTTCGAGAGGGTGCGCCGCTTCGCCGTCCTGCCGCGCCCGCTCAGCGATCTCCACGACGAACTGACGCCCTCCCACAAGCTCAGGCGCCGTCAGGTCCTGGACAATTGGGCCAACCTGGTCGAGTCGATCTACGCCTCGGAGGCCGGTTCGACCTGATCGCCCCAAACGTCAGCCAAGGCACGGCGATAGATCGCGGCATCGGCTTCGCTGAAGCAGACATGGGTCAGCGTCAACTCAGGCTGCGCCAATACGGCCGCGCGCGTGGCTGCCACCGCGATCGCGGCCGCGGCGGCGATCGGGTAACCGTAGATGCCGGTCGAGATCGAGGGGAAGGCAACGGTGCGCAGACCGTGGGCCAAGGCCAACGCGATGCTCGTGCGATAGCAGCTGGCCAGCAGCTCGGCTTCGCCCTCCTGGCCGCCGCGCCAGACCGGACCGACCGTGTGGATCACATAGCGGGCAGGCAAATTGAAGCCCGGTGTCAGTTTGGCCTGACCCGTCTCGCAACCATCGAGCAGCCGACAGGCGGCCAACAATTGCGGACCGGCGGCCTGGTGGATGGCGCCGTCGACGCCGCCGCCGCCCAGCAGCGAGCGCTTGGCCGCGTTGACGATGGCATCGCAAGCCAAGTCGGTGATATCGCCCCGCCAAACAGACACGCGCGTCGAATGTGCCATGGTGACCTCCTGTGCGCTGACCATCCTAGCATAACCGAGCCGAAAGGTCCCGCAGGGGCTGTAGCTGCTGTAGCGCTAGATGCAATCTTGCGCCGGGCGGCGGGTGAATTTTAAAGCGGTCTTTTCAGTAGAGCGTAACTCCGGGAGCGTCCCTTTGAAATGATTCTGTTTTTTGCCCAACGTCGAATGGGGACGACCTTTTCGGCTAGGCTCTAGCATAACCGAGCGCCGCCCGTCAGGGCCCGTTGCCGCTCCGTCAGGGCACCGTTTGAGGCTTGGGAAAACCGCCCAGGTGTGATCTAATGCATGTGCTGTTTCCCCTTTTCGTGACAGTATTCGCAACTGATGAGGAAAACGAGACATGTTTGATAACGCCCAGAAAATTTACCGCCAAACCCTCGAGGAGATCGAAGCCGCGGGTCTCACCAAACGTGAGCGCATCATCACCTCAGCCCAGAGCCGGCAGATTGAGTCCCAGGGCAAGCGGGTGATCAACTTCTGCGCCAACAATTATTTGGGTCTGTCCAACAACGCCGAGCTGATCGCCGCCGCCAAGCAGGGCATGGACCGCCACGGCCTCGGCCTCTCGAGCGTGCGCTTCATCTGCGGCACCCAGGACATTCACAAAGAGCTCGAAGCAAAGATCTCGAGCTTCCTCGGCACCGAGGACACGATCCTCTATTCCTCCTGCTTCGACGCCAATGGCGGCCTGTTCGAAACCCTGCTGGGAGAGGAGGACGCGGTCATCAGCGACAGCCTTAACCATGCCTCGATCATCGACGGCGTGCGCCTCTGCAAGGCCCGCCGCTACCGCTACTCCAACAGCGACATGGCCGAGCTGGAGCGCATCCTCCAGGAAAGCCAGGATGCGCGCCTGCGCCTGATCACCACCGACGGCGTGTTCTCCATGGACGGCTATATCGCCAAGCTGGATCAGGTCTGCGACCTGGCCGAGAAGTACAACGCCATGGTCCATGTCGACGACAGCCACGCCACCGGCTTCATCGGCAAGACCGGCCGTGGCACGCCCGAGTTCCACGGCGTCGCCCACCGCATCGACGTCATCACCTCGACCCTCGGCAAGGCGCTGGGCGGCGCCTCGGGCGGTTTCACCACCGGCCGCCAGGAGATCGTCGACCTGCTGCGCCAGCGCAGCCGACCCTACCTGTTCTCCAATACCCTCGCGCCGCCCCTGGTCCAAGCCACCATCCGCGTCCTGGAAATGCTCAGCGCCTCGACCGCCCTGCGCGACAAGCTGGAGTGGAATACCCAGTACTTCCGCGAGGGCATGAAGCGCGAGGGCCTCAACATCCTCGACGGCGTCCATCCGATCACCCCCGTCATGATCGGCGATGCCCGCACCGCCGCCGACATGGCCGATGCCCTGATGGCCGAAGGCATCTACGTCATTGGCTTCTCGTTCCCCGTCGTGCCCAAGGGCCAGGCCCGCATCAGGGTGCAGGTCTCGGCCGGCCATGAACAGGAGGACCTGGACCTGGCGATCGGCGCCTTTGCCCGCGTGGCCCGCAAGATGGGCCTGATCTGACCCCTTGCGCGGGTCGCCCCCACGGCCCGCCCAACTTCCACCCCCGTGGCCCTTCCGCCGCGTTTCGCGGGGTGAATCGACACGAGGTACCCCATGCTTTCCCCTCTGCTTCTGTGTGTCAGCCTGCTTCTGGACGACTGTAACAGCGCCTATGAGCGCTGGCCCGAAACGAACGTGCTGGCCTATGTCGGCTGCGCCAACATCGCCAGCGCTGGCGACTGCATCGTCGCCGACGCCGGCACGGACTTCACCTCGCCACCCGGCCCCAGCGTCATGTTGGACGGCAGCGCCACCAGCGCCACCAGCCATCCGGAGCTGATCCAGTACAGCTGGATCCAAGTCGACAACGGCGCCCCGACCGTGACCTTGATCGACGCCGACACCGCCACGCCCCATTTCGAGGCGCAGCTCCAGGGCAAGTACCAGTTCCAACTGACCGCCAGCTGGAACTGCCGCGAGGATCTGGCCACCGTCTCGGTCACGATCGGCACGCGCCCGATTCCCTCCGCCCTCAACACCACCGTCTTGGTCGAAATGTCCTGCCAACCCGTGCAGCTGACCTACGCCTTTCCCGGCGATACCCGCATGTTCATCGTCACCAAGCCCGGCGTGATCAGCATCTACAAGAACGGCAGCCTTCTGCCCACACCGTTCCTCGACATCCAGTCGCTCGTCACCGGCACCTGCGCTGGCGGCACCGAGCAGGGCCTGCTCGGCATGGCCTTTGACCCCGACTATCAAAACAACGGCATCTTCTACATCAATTATACCGGCACCTTCCCCAGCGCCGGCGGCTCCGCCAACGATACCCGCATCGTCGCCTACGGCACCAGCGGCAACCCCGACGTCGCCGACGCTGCCAGCGCGACCCTCTTGCTGACGGTCAGCCAGCCAGAGACCAACCACAACGGCGGCCAGATCCTGTTTGGCCCGGACGATTACCTCTACATCGGCACCGGCGATGGCGGCGGTGGCGGCGACATCCACGGCGCCATC
Organism: uncultured Holophagae bacterium; assembly: GCA_964423555.1. Lineage (GTDB taxonomy): Bacteria > Acidobacteriota > Holophagae > Acanthopleuribacterales > Acanthopleuribacteraceae > CAYRFM01. The sequence continues at coordinate 23,577 of CAYRFM010000107.1, forward strand.
GGCAACGGCCAGAACCGCCAGACCCTGCTCGGCAAGATGCTGCGCTACGAAGCCAACCAGCTGGATCCCTTGAGCATTCCGCCCTCCAATCCCTTTGTCGGCGACCCCTCCACCTTCGACGACATCTACGCCCTTGGCCTGCGCAACCCCTGGCGCTTCAGTTTCGACCGCCTGACCGGCGACCTCTATATCGGCGATGTCGGTCAGGGTTCCTGGGAAGAGATCGATTTTCAGGAGGCCGGCACCGCGGGCGGCCAGAACTACGGCTGGCGCCTGATGGAGGGCACCCACTGCTACAACCCGGCAACCAACTGCGATCCCGGTGGCCTGACCTACCCGATCCACGACTACGATTCCGGTGCCGGCAACTGCTCCGTCATCGGTGGCTACGTCTACCGCGGCAGCGCCATTCCTGACCTGGACGGCTTTTACATCTACTCCGACTATTGCGGCAGTGCCAGCACCTCGATCGACAACTACGGGACCTTGATCAATTTTGATGGGAACTGGATCGCGAGCGGACTCAACATCTACACCAACAACACCATCGTCCGCGATATCATGGTGGCGTTCGGTGAGGACAGTGCCGGCGAGCTCTACACCCTGCACTTCGACGGCACCATCCGCCGCATCACCGGCGTGCGCAGTTTCCACCCCTGACGGAACGATCATGGACGCCTTTATCACCGCCGACGAAGAGTTCCAGCGCATCGAACGGGCCAAGGCGCGCGAACTGCGCGCCAGCGCCTGGTGGAAGAACAGGGTCGGCAGTGGGCGCTGCTACTACTGCGAGCGCGGCTGCCACCCCTCGGAGCTCTCGATGGATCACAAACAGCCGATCGTGCGCGGGGGCCGCTCGACCCGCACCAATATCGTGCCCTGCTGCAAGGAATGCAACAACGAGAAGAGCTATCGCCTGCTCAGCGAGTGGATCGCGGAACGCCAAGCAGCGGGTCGACCGCTCGCCTGCGCCAGGAATGAACTCTATTGAGTGAGCCCACGCCGCCGCTGCCCGCAACCCTGGTCTTGCTGCACCAGGTCGAGGGACCCGTCAACCTCGGCGCCGTCTGCCGCGCCATGGCCAATACCGGGTTCCGCGCCCTGCGTTTCAGCGGCGACCTGGCCCAGGACGAGCTGGAGGCGCGGCGCTACGCCCTGCACGCTGGCGACCTGCTGGCCCAGGCGGACAAGTGCGAGAGCCTGGCCGCGATGATCGCGGATCTGGATTGCGTCTTTGGCTTCACCCCCCGCGACCCTTGGCCCGACGGCCGTGGCCTGACCCTCGACGGTTTCCACGCCCACTACCGCCAGGCTCAGTCCCTCGGCAAGCGCATCGGCCTGCTGTTCGGCAACGAGCGTCGCGGCCTGGAGAACGAACACCTGGTCCACTGCCACTACCGGGTCGCCTTGCCGACCCATGGCGACTACGTCAGCATGAACCTGGCCCAGGCGGTACTGGTCGTGCTCTGGGAGCTTGCCCGCCACGATCGCACCTTGCCGGCCCGCGCGGCGGAGCCCACTTGGGCAGATCCCCAGGCCAAACGCCAGCTGCTCGCTAACTTGCGCGCCTTCATGGAGAGCATGGCCTTCCTCGATCCCCAGAACCCGGAGCTGTTGTGGGGCGAGTACCACCAGCTCTTCAACAGCCGCGATTGGACGGAGCGGGAACTGAACCTGCTCAACGGATTATTCGGCAAGGGCCGCAGCCGCTACCAGGCGCTCGCCCGCAAACACGGCAACGGAGTCGAACCATGAGCCTCATTTACATCGTCCGCCACGGCCAGGCCTCGTTTGCCGGTCCCCATTACGACAACCTCTCGCCCCTGGGCCTGCGCCAGGTCCGCGAGCTGGGCGAGGACTGGCTGCGCCGCGGCCTGCGCTGGGACCTGGCGGTGATCGGCCCGAAAAAGCGCCACCGCCAGACCGCCGAGGGCGTGATCGGCGCCTACACGTCGGCCGGTGTGCCCTTCCCCGAGCCGCTGGTGCTGCCCGAGTTCGACGAGCACCAGGGCGCCTCACTGGTCAAAAAGATCCTCAGCAACGACCTGGAACGCGAGCACGACCATGCGCTGATGCCCAGCTTCATCCAAACCGAGAGCCGGATTCAGGCGTATTTCCGCCGCTTCCAGGAACTGACCCGCCGCTGGGCGCGCCGCGAACTGGAGGACGAAGACTTCGAATGCTGGCAGAGTTTCATTGCCCGCGTCCGCTCGGGCCTGCAACAGACCCTGGCCCAGGCCGGACCCGACGCACGCATCGCCGTTTTCACCTCGGGCGGACCCGTCGCGGTCTGCACCGGGCTGGCCCTCGACCTCAGCGACGAGCGCATCCTCGAGCTCAGCTGGCGCATCCGCAACTGTGCCTGCCTGGAAGCGCGCCGCAACGGCGAAGCGCTGGACTGTGTCAGCGTCAACCTACTGCCGCACTTCTCGACGCCGGAGATGGTGACGGATATATAAGCGTCGCGACCATTAGCGTCGTGGCCAGCACTGTAGCTGCTGTAGCTGCTGTAGCGCAAGATGCAATCTTGCGCCGGGCGGAACGTAAATATTAACCGGATCGCTTGAATACGAACGAATCACGGGTAAGCACCAATCAATATGGCCCGCATAACCTTCAGCCCGCGGTAGGTTAACAAGAACCTAGCCAAAAAGCTCCCGCAGGCGCTGTAGCTGCTGTAGCGCAAGATGCAATCTTGCGCCGGCCGGAGGGTGAATACTAAAGCGTTCGTTATAGTAGGGCGTAACTCCGGAAGCGGCCCTCTGAAATGATTCTGCTTTTTGCCAAAGTCGAAGGGGATGACCTTTTCGCATGGTTGCACGTTGCTAGAGCCTAGCCAAAAAGCTCCCGCAGGCGCTGTAGCTGCTGTAGCGCAAGATGCAATCT
>CAYRFM010000108.1:0-25593 GCA_964423555.1 uncultured Holophagae bacterium
TAAAGAGCTCACCGTCCTTGCAGAGATGAAGGTGGACGGGCATGAAGAGACGATCTCCACAGTCGTGCACGCTGTACTTGACTCTGGGTGTGCTATTTGGATATTCGCCGGCACAAGATTGCATCTTGCGCTACAGTCGTGCACGCTGTACTTGACTCTGGGTGTGCTATTTGGATATTCGCCGGCGCAAGATTGCATCTTGCGCTACAGTCGTGCACGCTGTACTTGACTCTGGGTGTGCTATTTGGATATTCGCCGGCGCAGGATTGCATCTTGCGCTACAGTCGTGCATGCTGTACTTGAATTATTGACGCCAATAGGTGTATGGCCACGCTTCCCAGTTGCTGACCAGCCCCGCTTTGACTGGGTTTTCTAGGATATACTTAATGATACGATGGTATTCATCGTGGGACCGAATGAGCCTATCGAAACTTTCGTGCTGCCAAAAGGCTCCGGTTCGGTTCAATCTTTGATTCGCTTGGCGCGCTGTTCGCTGTTTGACTGTATGCATGATCAACGACAGTGAGATGGGTTTCCCTTCAGGCGTACGCTCGTGCGGCGTAATCACCATGTGAACATGATTCGGCATCAGCGTATAACATTCAAGCTCATAGAGCACTTTGTCCCAGCTATGTAGCTCTTGCTGCATGAGCAAAGCGATTTCCGGGATCCCTAGCCAAAGCGGGCCTTGCCCGCGATGGAGGAAGGACTCCAGCTAAATGAACCACTTGCGCTCGATGCCCCGCTCTCGTTGATCGGCGATTTGCCGAAGTCGTAGGTCGCGGGTGGGTCGGGGAATAGCACCATGAAGATTGAATGTCAGGAAATAAGCGCCCTGCCGAACATAAAAATGATTCAAGTTGCGTCTGAAAAAGTGTCTGGGCGCCAATCGAGACATTTAGGTTCCTCCGCCGCGGAACTAAAGCACCTTCTCCTTGATTGGCAAACGGTAGCGGCGTTTGCCGTCGTAGGCGGTCAGGGCGTTGGCGACCGCGCCGGCGGTGGGGACCAGGCCGATCTCGCCGACACCTTTGGCGCCGTAGGGGCCCTTCGGGTCGGGTACCTCGACCGCGATGACTTCCATCGGCGGCGTTTGGCGGGCGCGCAGGACGCCGCATTTGGACAACAGCGTCGAGTGCGGGTAACCGTCCGTCATCGGCAGGTCTTCCGTGAGTGCGTACCCTAAACCCATGTGCAGGCTGCCTTCGATCTGGCCCTCGAACAGGGTCGGGTTGATGACCTTGCCGGCGTCGTGGGCCGCCACGACCTTGGCGATCTTGCCGGCGTCGTCCAGGATCACGACCTGGGCCGCGTAACTATAGGAGTAGTGCGTGATCGGCTCACCCTTGTCCTTGCCGGGCTTTGTGGTCCAGTCGCAGACCCACTCGCCGCGGTATTGGCGGCCGACCAGGGCGGCCAGACTGTGGGCCTCCAGGTCCGGCACCAGGCGCTTGCAGGCGTCCAGGATCGAGTTGCCAATCAGCGAGGTGCCGCGGCTGGCGGTCGTCATGCCGCAGTGGGTCTCGGCCGTAGTATCGACTTTGACCTCGATGATCGCCGGGTCCAGGCCCGTCTCCTGGCACAGCACCTGGATCGCCATGGTGTGGGCGCCCTGGCCCATCTCCGTCCAGCCGTGATGGACGATCACGTGGTCGGGCGCGACGATGTCGATCCGGCACTTGCCGGCGTCCGGCATGCCGTTGCCGATGCCCGTGTTCTTGATGCCGCAGGCTAGGCCCGCGTAACGCGCGCCCTTGAAGACCTCGCGCACGGCCTCGAGACAGGCCTTGACGCCCGTGCCGCCCTCGAGCCGTTGGCCGGTACTGGTGCAGAGTCCGTCCTCCAGGGCGTTGTCGTAGCGGAACTGCCAGCGGTCGAAGCCGCCCATGCGGCACAGCTCGTCGACGCAGCACTCCATCGCGAACGTCGCCTGGTTGGCGCCAAAGCCCCGCATCGCCCCGCAGGGCAGGTTGTTGGTGTAGACGGTGCGGCCGACGATATCGGCCACGGGCACGAAATAGGCGCCGGTCGCGTGGCCCACGGCGCGCTCGAGTACTTTCATACCGACTGAAGCATAAGCGCCGGTATCACCGACGATATCGGCCTTGATGGCAGTCAGTTTGCCGGCCTCATCGCAGCCCAGGGCGTAGTCCATCGTCAGGGGGTGGCGCTTGGGGTGGATCAGGATCGACTCGGCGCGGTCAAGGACGACCCGCACCGGTCTCCCGAGCAGGAAGGCGGCCAGTGCCGTGTGGCCTTGGACGCTGAGGTCCTCCTTGCCGCCAAAGGCGCCGCCGTTCTGGATCTGCTCGACGGCGATCTTCTCGATCGGCAGCCCGAGAATCTCCGACAACTGGCGGCGGTCCTCGTAAACGCCTTGGCTCTGGCTGTAGACCCTCAGGCCGTCGCCCTCTGGCAGGGCCAGGCAGCATTCGGGCTCCATGAACGCGTGTTCGATGCGCTGGGTGACGTAGGTGCCACGGGCGACGAAGGCGCTGTTGGCCAGGGCCGCTTCAATGTCGCCACCGCGGTGGACCTCGCTGACGGAGAGCAGGTTACCGGCAGCATGCACGGACGCGCTGTCAGCGGTGAGGGCCGCAAAGGGGTCGGTGACCGGCTCGAGCACCTCATATTCGACCTTGACCAGCTTGGCGGCGGCGCGGGCCGCGGCCTCCGTCTCGGCGACGGCGCAGGCCAGCACGTCGCCGACGTAGCGGGTCTCCTCGCCGACGGCCACGAAAACCGGCCAGTCCGGCACGATCAAACCGACGGAGCGCTTGCCGGGCACGTCGGCCGCGGTCAAGATGCGCACCGCTTGGGCCGTTGCCGCCATGGTATCGATCGCCAGCACGCGGGCGCGGGGGTGGGCGCTGAGCACCAGTGCGCCGTGCAGCATGCCTGGCAGGCGCATGTCGGCCACGTAGGGCCGGCGGCCAAGGACCGTGTCGGCCGCGTCATATTTGACCAGGCGCCGTCCGACCTTGCCATCGCAGGCGGGTAATTGGATCGCGCGCTGCTCGCGCTCGGCCTGGGCCAGGGAGGCGATCGAAGCGACGATTTTCTGGTAGCCGGTGCAGCGGCAGAGGTTGCGGTTGATGGCCTTGCGGATCTGGTCTTCGTCGGGATCGGGATTGCCGTCGATCAAGGCCTTGGCGCTCATGACGAAGCCGGGAATGCAGAAGCCGCATTGGATCCCGCCCTCGCTGACGAAGGCCGCCACGGCATTGTCCTGGAAGCGCTGGGGCAGGCCTGCGGTGGTGGTGATGGTCGTGCCGGCCACTTTCTCCATGGGCAGCAGACAGGCCAGCACGGCGCGGTCGTCCTGGACGATCATGCAGCAACCACAGGAACCCTGGCCCGAGCAGCCGTCCTTGGCGGTGGTATTGCCCTGTTCCAGGCGCAGGAAGTCAAGCAGGCTCGTCTGCGCGTCGCCCTGATAGTCGATCGTTGTTCCGTCCAATACGAATTTCATGGTAAACCCCCATCGACCATTGTAGCAGATCGTGCTACGTACCGTTATAACGCGGCCCGCAAGAGTGTAGCGGCATAATCGCCCGAGGCCGACACGCCGGTCCAGAGCGTCTTCATCACCACCATCGGCGCCAGGTCGATGCGCGTGTCGGGGGCCAGACAGGGATCGACTTTTTCGGCAAGCAGGCGGAAGTCATCGTCAAACTGGAGCTCGCCTACGGACGGGCGATGGTAGGACCAATGGCCGCTTTTGGGATCGCGGCAAAGCCTGTGGTCCTGGCCCCCGAAGCGGCCGACCATGGTGTCTGCGTCCTTGAAATAGTAGCCGTCGTAGCCGCTGGCCTCGGCGAAGCTGGTGGGACCCGAGAAGAAACGGGGTTTGGCCTTTTGAGGCCCGCCCAGTTCCGGGCAAAAGACCTCGCAGTTGGCGCATTCGTTACAGAAGTCGGCGAGGTTGGCGATCTGGGCTGGCTTGGTCAGCTCCATTAGCTCGTGGCCGTCAACCTGGATTTGCGCGCCATCCCAGCGCAGGCGCGGGTAGGTGCGGGTGCCCGGCGAGATGGGCAGGCTGAAGTTGGCGGCGTTGGGGCAGACCGGCAGGCAGATGTTACAGGTCAGGCAGTCGAAGGTTTCCAGGAAGGTACCGACTTTTTTGGGCGACTTGCGGTTCTGCTGGTGGTGGTACTTGGGCTGCTGGGCCAGGCCTGGCACCAGGCGTGCCGCGTTGCGCAGACCGGCGGCGGCGGTGGTCAGTTCCGGCGCGCCGGCGCGGTGTCGGATCAGGCTGGCAACCGTGCCGACGCCGGCGGCGTGCATCGCCTTGGCCAAGGCAGTCAGGTATTTGGGCGCTCGGGTGTAACCGCCCTTTTGCAGGAGGTCCGTACAGGTGGTGACCGGTTTCAGGTCGCAGCAGACGGTATCGGTGAAATTACTCTGGTCGATGCCGGCGGAGAAAGATGCGGGAAAATCGGCGCCCATGGCCTCGCGGAAGCGCAGCATGGCGTTCATCGAGAGCACGTGCAGCGGGGTGCCGGAGAGGTACATGACCTCGTCATGGAAGAAGTCGTCGTTGTTGCGGACCACCAGGGTGTTGGTGAATTTAGCGCCGACGCTGCGCCCGCGCGCCCGTGCAAAGTCCACCAGTCCGCGCATCATGACGACGCCGTCCTCGAAAGCGAGGTCCTCTTCGAAGGCCTTGCGATCCAGTTGGATATGGGCGTAGCCCATGGTTTTGACGAGGGTTTCGTTGACCCACTCGTAGCCCAGTTGGGTGGGGTTCATCTTGACGTAGACGTCCAGGCCCAGGTCGCCGACCAGGTAGCGCACGATGCCGTCGATCTCGTCGCGCGGGCAACCGTGGAACGTCGAAAGCGTCAGCGAGCTAGCGATGCGCGGCTCGATGCTCAGGTCGCGGAAGCGGGCATAGCGGGGCGGCAGTTCCTCGAGCAGGCGAGCGATATAGATGTCGGCCTTGATCATCGCCTTGGTCCAGTTGCTGACCCTCAGCGAGCGAATGCCCTTGAGATCATAGCCGACCGAGAGATCGAAGACGGTGTCGTAGAAGGGGTCGCCCTTGGGATAGCCCAACACTTCCTCGTGCTCGATGATCTTCAGCAGCACCCAGGCGACGACGTATTCGTGATAGGAGTCCTCGAGTTTGAGTTCCTGGGACCACTCGACATTGTAGCCGACGGTGCGGGCGTCGATGCAGGGCCGAGGGATCTCCAGATCGTCGCGGATCTGCACGGTCTTCAGCTCCATGATCCGGCAGCCGCCGAGGAAGGCCAAGATCAGGTTTTGGGCCATCTGGGTGTGGGGGCCGGAGGCGGGTCCGAGCGGCGTGGCGGCGCGCTTGCCCTGGAAGGTCACGGACAGATCGAGCGCCGGGTCCGGTCGGTAGAGCTGGGCCAGCGGATAGCCGTAGATCGCGTTGTGGCTGCGCAATTCGGCGAAGATCGTGTCGAGATGGGTCGTCAGAGACAGTCCATAAAGTTCCATGGCAGTGCGATTCCCCTTGGTTGCAAATCGAAATGTACTAGAAACGCCGCCATAGGGCGGCAGCGCGCTCGCGTGCGCGGGCACTGACTTCCCGTTCGTCGAATACTGTCAACTGGCCGTGACGCATCAGGACTTGGCCGGCACAGATGGTGGTGTCGACGCGCGCCTGGGAAACGCCAAACAGCAGGTGTCCACCAAAATTGTCGGCGCTTAGCGGGGTGCCGGGCCGGTAGTCGACGATGCGCAGATCGGCGGCATAGCCGGGTGCCAGTCGCCCGGTTTTCAGGGCAAACAACCGTTCGACCAGCTCGGGATTGCGGCCGAGCAGCATGTCCAGCACTTCGCCAAAGGCGGCGGCGGGATCGCGGCGCGCGAGTTTGTGGAGGAACAGCGCGGCTCGCGCCTCCTCCAGCATGTTCTGGGTCATGGCATCGGTGCCCAGCGCGACAAAGGCGTTGTGCTTCAGAAGTTGAGCCAGATCCATGATGCCGACGGCGTTATTCATGTTGGATTGAGGTTGGTGGGTCAGGTTCGTGCCCGTGGCGACGAGGGTTTCGATATCCTCGGGCAGGAGGTGGACGGCATGGGCACAGATGGATTTGGGACCGAGCACGCCCATCTCGGCCAAGCGCGATACCGCCCGTCTCCCAAAGCGCAACAGGGTCTCGCGCTGGTCGGCCCCGTCCTCGGCCAGGTGGATGTGGCAGCCGACACCGGCGTCCGCGGCCGCCTGGCCGGCCCGTGCGAGGCTGGCGGTCAGGAGGGTGAACGAGGCGTGCAGGCCGTACATGGCTGCCAGCCGCGGCTCGGGTGCCGCGGCCAGGGCGGCGATCCAGGCCAGATTCTCGCGGTGGCCCTGTTCGGAAATCTCAGGGCCGTCGCGGTCGGAGACCTCGTAGCACAGGGCCGCCCGCAACCCGGACTGGCGCACGACGGTCGCCATTTCGGCCAGGCTGCCTTCGATCGCGTGGGGCGAGGCGTGATGATCGATGAAGGTCGTGGTGCCGGCCTTGATCGCGGCGATACAGGCCAATTCAGTCGAGCTGGCGACATCGGCCAGGGTCAGTTGGCGGTCCAGCCGCCACCAAAGGTTTTCGAGCACGTCGATAAAAGTGTGGGCCGGCTTGGCCTTGGTCAGGCCGCAGGCAAAGGCGCTGTAACAGTGCATGTGGGCATTGATCAGACCCGGCATGACCAGCATGCCGTCGGCGTCGACGACTTCGTCGGCCGCGACGGCTTCGCCAGGCGGGACCAGACGTTCGATGACGCCGTCCACCGCCAGCAGACGATGGCCTTCCAGCACCTGGTTGGGCTGGTCTAGGGTGACGATCAGACCGTTCTCTACGAGCAAGCGCGGCATGGGTTCCTCTGGGCAAAATTTTGCCTTGGTTTAGTCATTTTACGCAAGTCGCCTCAGCTTGTCATGCGCTACTTCGGCCAAGAGCGCTGAACTTGCGCCGCACAATGCCTTCACAGAGCTGCCGCGAGCGGCGATAATCAAGAGACATGGACGCGGTCATCCTGGATCGCCTATCTCGTCACTCGGAGCCAGCCCCTTGACCGCCACACTCGAACCCGTCGATCGCAATGCCCGCCACTGTGCCAGCCGCAACATCATCCTGCCCACCTACGCGCAGATGCGGACGCCCGACCTACTCCCCGCCGCGTTGCGCGAACGCTTGCGCGCGGTTGAGTTACATGCCCTCGATCCTCTCAATTTATTTCGCCTGGGCTGGAAGAACGAGCAGGCGGACACGAGCGGTTTCGGCGCGGTCAACGCCTTGGAGCTGCCGACGGCCCTGACGGGCGTCAAGGCCAGGATCATCGGCCTGTTAGGTCGCTTCTTTCCCACCGGCGCCCACAAGGTGGGACCCGCTTACAGTTGCCTGGTCCCGCATCTGATCGACGGCAGTTTCGATCCCGCGGAGGCCAAGGCCGCCTGGCCCTCGACGGGCAACTACTGTCGCGGCGGCGCTTTTGTCAGCCGGCTGCTGGGTTGCGAGACGACCGCCATTCTACCGGCGGGCATGAGCCGCGAGCGCTTTGAATGGCTTGAGCGGATCGGCGCTGAAATCATTCGTACACCCGGCTGCGAGAGCAACGTCAAGGAGATTTTCGAGACCTGCAACCTGCTGCGTCGGACCCGGCCCGAGGTCCATATCTTCGACCAGTTCTCCGACCTGGCCAACACGCGCTGGCACTACAATGTGACCGGGCCGGCCATGGCCGAGGTTTTCGAGGGGCTGGGCGCCGGTCACCGCCTGGCCGCCTGTGTCCTGGCCTCCGGCAGCGCCGGCACCCTGGGCGCCGGCTACTACCTCAAGGACCGCTTCCCTCTGTCGCGCCTGGCCGTCGCCGAGGCACTGCAGTGCCCGACCCTGCTGCACAACGGCTACGGCGATCACGGCATCGAGGGCATTGGCGATAAGCACGTGCCGCTGATCCACGATCTCAAGCGCACCGACATGGTCGTGGCGGTCGACGAACAGGCCGCCTTCCGCCCGGCCCGCCTGTTCTGGGAACCGAGCGGCCGCGCCTTCCTGAGCCAACGCGGTGTCCCCGCAGAGACGGCGGAACGCTTGGCCTGGCTGGGCATCTCCTCGGTCTGCAACCTCGTCGCCGCGATCAAGGTCGCCAAGTACTACGAATTGGACGAGCGCGACGTGATCTTCACCTCATTTACCGACGGCATGGACCTCTACCACTCGCGCCTCGAGGAGATGCGCGAAGCGGGCGGCGACTACGATCAAAGCCAGGCCCAGCTCGCGGCCGAACTGCTCAAGGCGACCGCACTCGACCACCTGCGCGAGCTGGGCTACTACGACCGCAAACGCATCCACCATCTCAAATACTTCACTTGGGTCGAACAGCAGGGCAGGGACCTCCACGAACTTCAAGCCCAGTGGTACGACCACGAGCGCTATTGGGGCCAGCATCTGGACGTGCAGGCGCTTGACACCCAGATCACCGAGTTCAACGCCCGCATTCAGCATTACAGCCGCTGAAGCCAGGCGGTGGGGCCAGCGGAGCGTGTTTTCCCATTGTTCGCATATTCCAATCTTGCGCATTTCTCTCAAATGTTGATTTAGTAATCAATGCGGCGAGCCGAAAAAGGAGTCATGAGGGATTCAGGTAAGGCAGGATCATGAGCGGCTCCGTTTTCGAGTTGGAACACAATCTGATGGATCGATGTCGCGAGGCCCTTCGTTGTGCCGATCCGGACGAGACCCACGCGCGTTTGCAGGAGTTGGTCGGCGCCTATGCCAAGTTGCTGCGCCAGACGGAGAAGATCACCAAGGTCGGCGATTCGATCCAGCGCAAGCTGGTCAAGGCCCACGAGGAGATCCGCGGCCAGCACGAGCGCCTGCAGAACGCGCAACGCCAGTTGCTGCACCGCGAGAAAATGATGGCGATGAACACCTTCGTCCACGGCCTGGCCCACGAGATCTGCAATCCCCTGAATTTCATCAACAACTTCGCCGGCCTCAACCTCGAACTGTGCGCCGACATTCGGCATAACCTCAGCTGTCTGGCCGCGCCGGGCGTGCTGCCGGCGACGGAGGCCCAGCTGGAAGACTTGGAGCGCGGCGCCAGCCTGATCCAGGATCACGGCCGCCGGGCGGCGGCGATCGTCGACAGCATGAGCCGGTTGATCGGCGCCACCCGCCAGGGCCAGAAGCCGGTCCAGCCGCAAGATTTGAGCTACCTGCTGCACAGCTTCGCGCTGCCGGTGATCCGCCGCTTCGAGGAACCGCTGCAGTTCCGCCTGGTCGTTCACGAGCAGCTGGCCACGAGCCTAGCGCCGGTGGCGATCCAGGTCGAGGATATCGGCACCGTCTTTACGCAACTGACCACCAACGCCTGCGAGGCGCTGTTGGCGCGCTTCCAGGACGAGCGCAGCTTCGAGCCGACCCTGAGCCTGAGCACGGAGGCGATCGGCAACCACCTGCTGGTCCATGTGGACGACAATGGCGAGGGCGTGGCGCCCTCCAATCGGGACAAAATATTCACGCCCTTCTTCACGACACGGGCCAAGGCGCACAACATCGGCTTGGGTCTGACGACCAGTTACGATATCTTGGTACACGGCTATGACGGCGACCTCCGTCTGGAGACCGGCCCCAGCGGCTGCACCCGCTTCACGGCCGAGCTGCCGCTCGAGTCGTGACTGAGGGCGCTGTAGCGCAAGATGCAATCTTGCGCCGGGCGGCAGGTGAGAGGGAAAGCGGTCCTGAAAGCCCATCCGAAAAGGTACCGCCGCTGCTGTAGCGCAAGATGCAATCTTGCGCCGGGCGGCAGGTAGTATTGGGCTAGGCTCTAACTTAACAGCATTGACCCTTGTCCACGCTTCAGCGCAACTTGGAAACTCGATCTCGTCGTCTCATTGGTCATGCAAGTTCAGAACAATTTCCGGTATTGATTGCTTTTCAAGTGTTATGGGTGAGCGTTCCTGCACGACGAGTTCTCGGTCGTTGCAGGTGACTTGTCGCACCGCATCCGGTCTTTCATTTTGCAGGGCCGTGCCCTGTGCCAGTCGGAAACGTTTGAACTGGCGTTTGCGTAAATCCAGGAACTCCAGAGCTCCGTTTTTGACCGTGCTGAGCACCTCATCTTCGAGCTTCATCAGGCCATTGCCGAAGTTTTCAAGAAATCGCGCCACGGGCAATAGGGTGGCATCGCTCAGATCAATTTGCATCGTGGGGTGTGTCGCACCCTCCAGTTCAAGCACCAAAAAACTGTGGCCATCTCCAGAGTGGGTATAAAGAATGATTTCGCCCTCTTTTCTTACATGGTTGCCCTGCAAAGAGAGCGCGACTCCCTTGAACGGTTGATCATTGGCAGGGTTCGCCATGTCAATTTCCATATATCCGGGCCGTTCAAAATAATTGGAGCTGAGCAGGATCTTGTTTTCTGAGAATTCAAAGGCAAAATCTTCCTCGAAGACCATTTCGCGTTTGGCGAGGACAGGCTGATCAGTGCTGCGATTGGCATTGGCGATGTCGGGGTTGAGCTCGAGCAGACGCACGATGGTATTCATTGGGCCCATGGGCTTTTGTGCAAACCGCGCCACCTTTGTGATTATGATGGCCATGCGACCTGTGGGATCCAAGCCCAGGTACGCCCAGGCCTCGTTGCGCCCAGCAAGTAATGCCTGAATTCCAAGCGGGGTGGGGTTCTTGAATTGTGGGCACCAGAGATAGGCTTCGCTCTGACCATGATCTTGGTATAGGAAAACATCTTCATTGCCACAAACATTGTTTAGAATGAGCCAACCGTTCGCGGCCGCTGGGATTTCGTAGAGGAAATGGCCGTTCTGATCGAGGATTTTAGGCAGGGATCCTTGATCGTAAGTTCCTTTACTGCCGTTGCGTTCAAATACTAAAAACCGATGCTCGCTGATTGGCCCTGATCGGGCGTAGTCCAGCCACTTACCTGCTGGGGCAGTGTAGGAAAAGTCACCAAGAATCAAACCAAGAAACAGGAAGATCATTTGTTGCTCCATTTTAATTACAGTTGATGATTTTTTCAGGGTCGAGGTTTTCACCCTCGGAGTTAGTAATTTGAAGGTGTAGATGCGGCCCTACATTGGTAGAGCCTGTGTTGTCTGATCTAGCGATACGCATTCCTCTAGTAACACGTCTTCTGACTCCAATGCCAAAGTCTTGCGAGAATCCAGGGTCTAAGTGTCCAAGTGTTACGATCAGGGCAGCACCAGGAATTAGATTACCGTCACGATCGAATGAATGGTCTGGTGTAATCCTAAGATAATTTCCTTCAGGGTTGCCGCCATTTGTAATGTTCGAGTTTCTAGGAACGTTATCTACAAATCTTTCAATCACGCCATCGCAAGGAGATAAAACTTCTGTTCCGTTTCCCGTGAAAAGATCTATTCCTTGGTGAGGGCCGTTCGCTGTAGGCAATCCAAAGCCATATGTATTTGAATAGCTGACAACTTGATTAAGACAGTTCACAAACTCCGCAGAATTTGTTACAGTTTGAGTCGTTCCTGTTGTTCCACCGGTGGAAGTGCTGCCACCACCAGTAGAAGTGCTACCGCCCCCGCCCGTTGTTGAAACACCACCTTCACCACCGCCACCAGTGAAACAAGTCATGTAAGTGGCTTGTCCAACTTCAATACCTCCGGAGGTTGAGCGATGATAAGAAATCGTTGTTATAATACAGTATGCAGCTTTGACAGGGCATACAAGCGCAAGGATAAGCGCCCATGATAAATATTTCATAAATCCCTCATGATGTCATGGATGATGGCATGAGAATATGCCAAACATTCACTTAATGTACAGCACAGCTTGAGAAAGTGGAAGGAAAATTTTTCGAGCTTTGGTTAAATTTCCCTTGTTTTGGCGGTGAGCCGTGGGGACGAACTCTGCCAATGGCCTTCGTGGCGAGTTTCAAGGCTTGGGTTTAACCTCACAATACGTTATTCTGCTCCACGGCTCATTCGGCGAGTTGTGACGTGAGACCTTGCCGCTCGAGAGCCTGACCAAGGAACTGAGGATGGAGACCCCATGAACAATCCTGCCCCTGCCGAGTATCCGCTCCACCAACTGATTCTGGAGCGCTGGAGTCCGCGCGCGATCGCATCGACGCCCGTCAGCGAGGCGCAGCTGCAACAGTTGCTCGAAGCCGCACGCTGGGCGCCCAGCTGTTTCAACGCCCAACCCTGGTGCTACATTGTCGGCCTTGGCGCTGATTCGCCGGAGCACGCCGCTATCGTCGCATGCCTGGTCGAGGCCAATCGCGTCTGGGCGGCCTCGGCGCCGCTGCTGATGATCTCCGTGGCCCAGCTGAATTTCAGCCACAACGGCCAGCCCAACCGCTTTGCCGGTCACGATGTCGGCCTGGCCACGGCCACCATGGCGCTGCAGGCGACCGCCATGGGATTGGTCGTCCACCAGATGGGCGGCTTCGACGCGGCCGCCGCCAGCCAGCGCTTCGGTTTGGGTGAAGACCAGCAGCCGATGGCCGCGATCGCTATCGGTTTTCCTGGCGACCCCGCCGAGCTGCCCGAGACGCTGCGCACCCGCGAGCTCCAGCCGCGCACGCGCAAACCGCTCGAGCACATGATCTGGCGTAACCCCCAGGCTTAATATAATCAGCCGCGCGTGACGCGCCCACTCGTTTCAAAAATAATTCTGGGGTGAATCCACTCGCTGCGCGCATTCACTAAAATTCGCGGGGTCCGATACCGTGTGGTGGTCCTTGCGAACTTTCTTCTACCGAGCAGTCTCAGCTGCTGGATCGGTTCCAAAAATGTGGGAGCGCCTGTTCAAGAAGAACAGAGCGTTTACATTTTTCTCAACCGTTTCCTGGTTAGATAGAGCCCATCCGAAAAGGTCCCGCGAGCTAATGTAGCACAAGATTTCATCTTACGCCGGTCGCGAACAAAACCCTTTAACTCACTTCAGAGCCAGAATTTTGACCATGGGTGTCCCAAATACTGTAACGGGTAATTATTATTAGGGTGAATAAATGATTTCAACTTGTCCTCCAGATGAACTTCCTGAGTCAATTTTTTTGCCATCATATTTTGCATACCATGAAAATGGTCCAGGCTGAGATGTTTCAACAATGAGCCATTCTCCATTTTGGTTAGGAGTAAAACCTCTGCACGTGCCTCCTAGATATACTTCAGCTTTAATCTGGTTGTTTGATTTACAGTTGCGTGCACGGAATTTGAAAATTGCCATCGTTTGCTCTCCGATCTTGTTTGGAATCTGCTGTGGTTATTTGCTCTTATCTTGAACCCAGCCGAAAAGGTCGCCCCTACCGTTGATTCGCAGAAAATTGAATCATTCCACGGGGACGCTCACGGGATTGTGCTCTACTTACAGTATCTCTTTAACTTTCATCCGCCGCCCGGCGCAAGATTTCATCTTCCGCTACACCGCCCGCAAGACCATTTCGGCTAAGCTCTATCTTGAATAGTGGTTGCACTTGTAATTTGCAAGTGTGACCATGTATCCACCGTTTGACATTGTTCTTGCTAAACAAACTATCCCTGTTACGCAATTGGCCTGTGCACCATGCCTGCATTTTTCGCAGTTTTCTGAGCGAGTTCCTGGATACAGTCCACTATTTTCACATACCTCTCGTACTCTTTTTATTCCTACGTCTCTCTTGACGTCTCCCCAGAATCCCATGCCAATGCCCCCTTATGTTTTGGCTTAATGTTGTTACGGTTCTATGACGATCATGACAAAGCTTGGTATTTATTCCTCTTCATCATGGTACACGTCGTTATAGATCAATGTCTTTTCGTTGTGGTAGTTTCCGCAGTTGCATTTGTGAAAAAGTTGTATCGGGCTTTCTTTGCTTTTTAGGATTTGATCAATGTCTTTTAGGTGAAAGTATATTAGTGCCTCACAGCAGGCAGTTTCTGCAACAAGATATAATTTGCCATTGATGCCCGGTGTTTCAGAAAAATTTAGCGCATTTTCAATTGTTCTAGTCCTAAGTTTGATGGCAGTAGACGTCTTTTTTGCCACCGTATAAAGATTGTGGATTTTAGGGTAGATAGAATTCCAGTATTGATGGATCGACATTTCAACCTCCTAACCATGCTACGGTAATATTCAATTTACTGAAGTGCAACGTGGCAATTGTGCTCGCTTTTTCATGCTTTAACGCCAACGAGAACGTTGTTCATATGGTTATGCGTAAAGGTAAAGGAAAACAGCTCAAAATTTTTTCGATTCATCCGGTTTTTGGGTGGATGGACTGGCCCACGCTCTTGTACAGGCTCGCGACACGGGTTTAGGCTTCCATCAAAATCGGCACGGGCACTTCGCTCGATCCTGAACGGCAAACGCAAGGCTCTCAATCCAGCGCGACTTCCTGGGTGACCGGCAGGACCGCGCCCTCCTGAGTGGACTCGGCGGTCAGGTCGCGGCGTTCGAAGAGGTAGCTGCTGCGGCGGATTTTCGCGCTGCGCTGCTTGGTCAAGCGCTTGAGACTGGCGGCGATTTGGCCTAGCACGCCGGGGTGGAAATTGGCCCCAATGCGGTCCGACGTGATCACGGCCAGGCTGAGGGTGACCAGTGGGACTTCGGCCTCGACGCCAGCACGGGTGATGGCCTTGTAGCTGCCCCGTCGCAGGCTTTGGGGGTCGAAGAGTTTGCGCTTCTCCTGGTCGAAGGCGCTGCAGACCTTCTCCAGGTAGGGCGTGGGCTCGGCGTTGGCGATGGTGATAATGAAGTCGTCGCCGCCGATGTGGCCCAGCCGCGCGCCCGGTCCGGCCAGGGGCAGGTGTTCGTGGAGCACTTGCGCGACCAGGCGCAGCATGTCGTCGCCCATCATGAAGCCGAAGACGTCGTTGTATTCCTTGAAGCGGTCCAGGTCGACGTAGACGATCGCGAACTGCTCGGCCGTGCGCAGCTCCTCGATCCAGCGCTGGATCTCGCGGTTGCCCTGCAACTTGGTCAGCGGATTCGAGCCCATGGCCGTCTGCACTTCCAATTCGGTGGCGCGGGCGATCAGCTGTTTCATCGTGACGGTGCCGAGGAAGCGGCCCTCGCTGTCGATCACCAGGGCCGGATCGTAGAGATTCTCGCGCTGACGGGACATGACCAGACGCGCCATGTTGGCGATGCTCATGGACTCCTCGACGATCAAGGTGTCGCGTTTGAACAGGTAGCGCGCGGGTTTGCGCTGGAACAGGGAGAACCCAAAGGGGCCGCCGGTCTGGAGGTAGAACCAGACCCGCGTGATCAGGCCGATCGGCATTCCCTTCTCAATGAAGACGATATGGTCCAGGCCGCTGTGCTTGCGGAACAGCGCTTCGACCTCCTCGCAGGGCATGCGGTCACCCTCGTAGACCGTTGGCCGCACGACCAGGTTGGCGATCGTTGGCACCAGCTCGTTGCGGGCGTAGTTGTGGCGCAGCGAGACGTCGCGCAGGCGGGTGCACAACTCTTCCGTCAGGCCCAGCGGTTCAGGGGCCGGCCGCTGCAGCAGGAAGCCCTGGGCGTAGCGGATGCCATAGCGGCTGAGGATCTCGACTTCCTCCCAGCGCTCGACGCCCTCGGCCACGATGGCCGTCTCTAGGTTCATGGCCAGGGCCGTGATCGACTTGATCAGCATCTGCTTGTAATTGCTCTCGGCTAGATTGCGGGTGATCGCCTTGTCGAGCTTGATGTAATGGGGCGAGGCGGCGATCAGCGTGGTCAGGCCCGAATGGCCCGAACCGAAATCGTCGACGGCGATGCGGTAGCCCTGGTGTACGTAGTGTTTGATCAGGTTTTCGAAGCGATCGAAGTCGACGATCGAGTCCTCTTCGGTGATCTCGAAGACGATCTGATCCGCGTCCAGCCCGTGTTGGCGCAGCAGGTTCTTGGTGAAACCGCTGGAAAAGCGCTCGTCGCCGAGGATGTGGGGCGAGACGTTGAGGAAGTAGCGCAGTTCGCGCAACTCCTGGGGCAGGGTCGCGATTTTGCGCAGCGCTTGTTCGCGGCAGAGCTGTTCCAAATCCCAGCTCAGGCCGCAGCGGCGGGCAATGTCGAACATCAGCATCGGCGCCGTCAGCTCGCCGCGACCACGGGAGAGCACCTCGTAGCCCAGCACGCGACCGGAGAATAGGTCGACGATGGCCTGAAAGACGGGGGTGATGTCGCGGTCGCGGATAATGTCGCGCAATGCTTGTTCGAACGAATTCATGAGGCCGATCCTCGCAACCAACTTACAAAGTCGATTGTAACCAGCGCGCGGCGTCTGATGTGTGAGGTTACCGTCAACCGCCACGCCTTCCGCGCTGGGAAAAGCTTGCGTTTTGATGGGATTTTAACTATGTTGTTTCGGTTCCCAGTGCTAAGTCGCTCGCCTGTCACGGACAAAGCGACGAGTCGACGGCACCAGCGTTCCCGGTGGGAGTATTCATGAAGCTTCAGTTTTGTAAAGAGCCCTTGGATCAGGTGGCTCAGCGCTGCCTCGTCGTGCTTGCCACGCGCGACGGTAAAACCTTTGGCGGCGGCGTCGCCGGCGAGCTATTGGCGCCCTTTGTAGCCTCCGGCGAATTTGGCCGTGATTTTGGCGTGATCCTGTACCTGGTCAAGCCCCAGGGCTTAGCGGTCGAGCGCCTGCTGGTCCTCAACCTCGGCAAGAGCGCCGACAGCGACGACGACCTGCGCAAGGGCGCGGCCCGCGCCTGGAAGGAGCTGCGCAAACGCGGCTATGACGAGGCCTTATATTCATGCGAGGGGCTCGAGCAGCCCGGCCAGATCCGCGCGATCGTCGAGGGTTTCCAACTGGGCGCCTACCAGATGACCCAGTTCAAGAGCGACAAAGAGAAGCTCAAGCCCGAGTTGACCCGCTTGCACCTGCACGGTGCGGACGCCCACGCCGCGCAGATCGAACGCTGGGTCGCCGTGGCCGAGGGCACCTGCCGTGCCCGCGACCTGTGTCTGCTGCCGCCCAACGAGCTCAACCCCATCAGCTTCGCCGAAAAGGCCGTCGCCTGGGGTGCCGAATTTGGTTTTGAGACGAAAATCCTCGACAAGGCAGCGATCGCCGCCGAGCGCATGAACGCGATCCTGGCCGTGGCCCAGGGCAGCGTGCTGGAACCGCGCCTGTGCCTGCTGGACTACCAGCCCGACACGCCGTCGGTCAAGACCATCGTCCTGGTTGGCAAGGCCGTCACCTTCGACTCCGGCGGTCTCAACCTCAAATTGGCCGCCCTGCCCGAGATGAAGGGCGATATGGGCGGTGGTGCCGCGGTGCTCGGCATTATGAGCGTGCTGCGCGCGATCCGCTACCCGCACAGGGTCGTCGGCCTGATCCCCGCGGTCGAGAACATGCTCTCTGGCAGCGCGACCCGGCCATCCGACATCGTCACCAGCCGCGCCGGCATCACCATCGAGATCAACAACACCGACGCCGAGGGCCGCCTGATCCTCGTCGATGCCCTGGCCTATGCGGCCGCGTACCAGCCCGACTATGTGGTCGATTTCGCGACCCTGACCGGCGCCTGCATGGTCGCTCTGGGCCCGAAAATCTACGGCGTGATGGGCAACCACCAGCCGTTGGTCGACGCCATCGTCAAGGCCGGCTGGGAGGTCCACGAACCCTTCTGGCAGCTGCCGTTGTTCGATGGTTACAAGGAGCTCCTGGACAGCGATTTGGCCGATATCTCCAATCTGCCCTCGACCCGCTACGGTGGCGCGATTACGGCCGGTCTGTTCCTCGAGCGCTGGGCCCGCGACTACAAGTGGGCGCACTGCGACATCGCCGCGGCGATCACCGAGCACGAGGATGAGTACGCGCCCGCCAATGGCGCCGGTGCCGGCGTGCGCATGATGGTCGAAGTGCTCGACCGCGTCGAGAGCCTGGCATGAAGCGCGGCGCCCCTCCCAAGGGACCGGGTAGACCCGGCAGCAGTCGTGCCAGCGAAGGCCCCCAACGCGAACGCCGCGGCCCGCGTGGCGATGCCCGCGGCGAGGGCGGCCGCTATGAGGCGCGTGAATCCCGTCCCGAGCGCCGCGATGCTCGCGACGAAACGCGCGGCCCGCGCACGGAGCGCCGCGACAGCCGCGATGAAGCTCGTGGACCGCGGCGCGACAGCCGCGAGGACGACCGGAGCCCCAGAACCGAGCGCCGCGACAGCCGCGATGACGCCCGGGGCCCCAGAACCGAGCGCCGCGACGGGCGACCCGAGCGCCGCGAACCGCGCGAGGAGACGCGCGCGCCTCGGCCGGAACGCCGCGAAAGCGAGCCGCGCCCCAGTGGCGCCAAGCCCGCGCCTCGCCACGAGGCCCGCGGCGACAGCCGCGCCGCGCGCTGGTCGGGCGAGTACAAGACCCCCCGCGAAGGCGAGTTCTACATCGCCGGCCTCAACGGCGTGCGCGAAGTGCTGCGCTCGCCCCACATCAAGGTGCGCCGCCTCTACGCCGGTTCGCCGGCCGCCCTCGACCAGCTCGGTCTGAAGGGCGATCCCGGCGTGCCGATCGAGCGCGTCACGGAGAAAGACACGCCTTATGGCCCGCTCACCCAGGGCGTTGCCGCCATCGTCCAGGAGCCCCAATGGCCCGAACCCGAGGAGCTGCTGGACCAGGTCCGCGGCGAGGGTCGGGTACCGCTGCTTGTCGCCCTCGACCAGATCGAGGACCCCATGAACCTCGGCCAAATCCTGCGCACCTGCGAGGGTGCCGGTGTCGATGGCATCCTCGTGCTGCGCCATCGCAGCACCCACCTCAACCAGACGGTTGCCCAGGTCAGCCAGGGCGCTTTCGCCTGGTTGCCGGTGATCGAGGTCGTCAACCTGCGCCAGACCTTGGACCTGCTCAAACATCACGGCCTTTGGATCGTTGGCTGCGAGGGCTCGCCCGAGGCCCAGCCCTGGCACGCCTGCCGCATGAGCGACCCGCTGGTGCTGGTCTTTGGCGCCGAGGGTTCCGGCCTGCGCACCCTGACTCGCAAGACCTGCGATACCCTGGCCAGTCTGCCCATGCAGGGCCATATCGGCTCGCTCAACGTGGGTGCGGCGGTCTCCGCGTTCGTTTACGAAACAGCACGTCAGCGCGCCACCAGCGCGCGCTGAGCGCGGGGCTTGCCGCTCCGGCGCCGGGCCCGCCAAGGAAAAACTCCTTGAAAGATCCCTTCTGATCCGCTAGTAATGAAAAGTGAAATCATGATCGCCACATGCGCGATTGGAAACCCTGGGGGTTCTATGTCGATTTTCAAGTTAACTGTATGTCTTCTGTTTACGGGTCTGTGCTTTGGACAATCGCTTCCCGACCGCGACGAGCTCGTCGCTCAGTTCAAGGATCCGGCGACCACCGAACCGGCTGTGCGCGAGCTCTACAAGAGCTTCGGCATGGGCGGGATCCGCTCCGTCATGAGCAACATCAACAAGCTCCCGCAGGGTCAGCGCACACAATGGGTGCGCACCTTCCACTACATGGACTTCAACCGCTTCTTCAACGACGTGGTCGCCAACATGGAAACCGCGCCCGACGCTGAGACCAAGGCGATGTGGATGATGTTGTTGGCCTCCGAGGGCCGCACCGTCGATCCCGCTTACTTCGAGAAGTTTGCGACCGACGAGAGCCAAGATCTGCGGGTGCGCCTGGCCGCCATGAGCGGTTTCTGCATGCGCCAGGATCCCGAGCGCTACAAGCGCTTTTACGCACTGGCCGACAAGGCTGTTGTCGATCCCGCCAGCGGCCAAAACGATCTGGCCTACGCCTTCTTGAGCAAGGAGAACCAGGGTCTGTTCTTCTATACCCGCTCCATGCTCGAAAAGGGCAAGGCCAGCCACGGCAGCATCATCATCGCCCTGGCCATGGCCGACGCCGGCGACGCCCAGGTCTTCACCAAGATCATCGAGCTCAAGGACAAGAAATACACCTCCCTGATGGTTGACCGCGCCGTCGCCGTCGGTGGCGTGGCGATCCTCGATGCCATGGCAGGCCACAAGCTGATGAAGAAGGACCTGGCCGAAATCAACGCCGCTAAGCCCGGCGCTGCCGCGATTGCCTCGCACCTCTCCAAGCTCTACGTCAACCAGACCCACGATCAGAGCCAGATCCCCCTGGCCGCCGTATTGCCGCTGGCACTGCCTGGTGCGGGCTCCCAGGGCAAGCACGCAGGCTTTGCGATCGTCCATGTGGACGCTGCCGGCAACGTCAACGTCGTCGACAAGGTCTCGCCCAGCGGTGGCTCCGTCGAAATCTCTGGCCTGCCCGCCAAAACCGTGCCCGCCTATCTGAACTGGGAGTCGGTGGAGAGCTACTACCTGCTGTCCATGCCCTGAGTGGGGCCTTGACCCGTGAACGCGAACCCGAGTCGACTTCTGGCGGCTCGGGTTTTTGCGTTTTTGGCGCCGATAGGTGCATCTTCTGACCCGCGTCCAAGCCTGCCTGAGTTATCATAACTACCTCGCTTGCGAACTTTTAGATCGATGCAGCGTAGTAAGAACACATGAAAGGACTGCCCAGGCTCCTGGTTGTTGGTCCTTGGAGGAATGCATGCTTCACCGTTTTTCCTGGCTTTCCGCCATCGCCTTGGCTGCCCTTGTTCTACCCCTTACAGCCGCGGATAGCCCCTCGTTTCGTGGACCGGAGCGCAACGGCGTCTTCCCGGCCAAGGGCCTGTTGAAGGCTTGGCCGGATGGCGGGCCCAAAGAGAAGTGGGCCTTTGAGGAACTGGGCCAGGGTTATGCCTCGGTCACCGTTGTCGGCGATACGATTTTCACGACCGGCAAATTTGAAAACCAGGGCTACCTGATCGCCCTCCGTCGCGATGGCAAGCTCAAATGGAAGAGCGCCTATGGCGCCGAGAACGAGGGCAGCGGCTTCCCCGGCGCGCGCTCGACCCCCGAGTACGACAACGGTCGGCTCTACCTGACCAGCGGCGAGGGTCACCTGTTTGCCTTCGAGGCGGCCAGCGGTAAAAAGCTTTGGGGCATCGACCTGCTGGGCAAATTTGGCGGCGAGAACCCGCGCTTCAGTATTTCCGAATCCGTGCTGATCGACGGCAACAACTTGATCTGTACACCCGGCGGCAAGGACGCCGCCCTGGTTGCCCTGGACAAGAACAGCGGCGAAGTCGTCTGGCAGACGAAGGGCTTCAGCGACAAGGCCTCGTATTGCAGCGCTCGCATCTTCCAAAGCGATAAACTGCGCCAGATCATCACCCTGACCAGCAGCGCCCTGATCGGTGTCGATCCGGGCAATGGCCAGGTGCTGTGGCGCCAGGACTATCCGGTCACCTACGGCATTCACGCCGTGAGCCCGGTCTTCAAGGGCAACCTGATCTATGTCGCCGATGGCTACGACCAGGGCGGTATGGGTTTCGAGCTGGCCGAAGACGGCAAGAGCGTGCGCAAGCTCTGGGAAGAGAAGTCATTGGACGTCCACCACGGCGGTCTGGTCGAGCTCGGTGGGCTGGCCTACGGCGCCTCTTCCAAGGGGACCTGGGGCGCCGTCGACATGAAAACCGGCGAGGTGGTGGCGCGCCACAAGGAACTGGGCAAGGGCAGCGTGATCTACGCCGATGGCCTGCTCTACGGCTATGACGAAAAGGGCAAGGTCGGCTTGATGGACCCCAGCCGCGACAACTTCAAAGTGATCTCTTCCTTTAAAGTCGAGCGCGGCAGCGCTCAGCATTGGAGCCATCCGGTCATCGTCGACCAGGAGCTCTTCATCCGTCACGGGAATGCCCTGATGTGCTACGACATCGGCGCCAAACCCTAAAGTCATGGCGGCCGGCGCGCCGTCGAGGAGGGCTCATGAAACACATCGTTTCCCCCCGGCCGCTGGCCACATTCGCCTTTAGTCTGTTTGCCCTTGCGGTGCTGGCCGCCGACAGCGGTCAGTTCCGCGGCCCCAACCGCGACGGCATTTTCGAGGAGAAGGGCCTGCTCAAGAGTTGGCCGGAAGGCGGACCCAAGCAACTCTGGAAAGCGACCGGCCTGGGCAAGGGCTTCTCGTCGATCGCGACCGGCAAGGGCAGGGTCTACACCACCGGCACGCACGACTTCAAGGAAGTGCTGTTTTGTTTCGACGACAGCGGCAAAGAACTCTGGCGCCGCGAGTACAGTCCCGCCCATGACGGCGGCGGCTTCCCCGGCACTCGCGGCACACCCACCTTGAATGGCGAGCTGATCTACCTGATCAGCGCCACCGGCCTGGCGGTGGCCATCGACACCAAGGGCGCGATCAAGTGGAGCGTCGACACGCTCAAGACGTTCGGCGCCGGCAAATCGCCCGACGAGTTGATCCCGCGCTGGGCCATTTCCGAGTCGGTGCTGGTCCTGGACGACAAAGTGATCTGCACGCCCGGCGCGCCCAACGCGGCCGTCGTCGCGCTCGACAAGCTGACCGGCAAGACGGTTTGGACCAGCAAGGGACTCAGCGACATTTCGGGATACTGCAGCGCGCGCCGCTATCAGCACGGCAAGCTGGACCAGATCGTGACCCTGACCGGCAAGCAGATGGTCGGTCTGGACCCCGCCAGCGGCAAGCTGCTGTGGTCCGTGGCCTATCCCGCCAGCTATGACATTCACGCCAACTCGCCGCTGTTTTTCGGCGACCTGCTCTATGTCAGCGACGGCTATCGCCAGGGCGGCATCGCCTTTCAGCTGGCCGCCGACGGCAAGTCGATCAAGCAGCTATGGGCCGAAAAATCGCTGGACGTGCAGATCGGCGGCGCGGTCCTGCTGGACGGTCGCATCTATGGCGCCGCCAACAACGGCAAATGGATCGCGCTGGACGCGAAAACCGGCAAGGTCCTGGCCAGCGGCAAGGGCACCGGCAAGGGCGTGATCGTCAGCGCGGATGGCCTGCTCTATGGCTACGGCGAGTCCGGCAAGGTCGGCATCGTCGACCCCAAATCCGCCGATCTGGCCGTGATCTCCGAGTTCAAGGTGACCGAGGGCGCGGGCCAGCACTGGGCGCACCCGACGATCAGCAATGGCCGCCTTTACCTGCGCCACGGCGAGGTCATGCTCTGCTACGAGCTCAAGCGTTGAGCTCTAGCCGGCGCCAGTTCCTCAAACTTTCGGGCGCGGCCCTGACCGCCGCGCTTGCCAGCAACTGCACCAAAACGGCGCCAGCCGACTTCCCGGTTGCGGTCGAGGACAGCTTGCTGCGCGGCCACTTGCTGTTCCAGGCAGCCGAGTTCCCCCGTGACCCGGAACCGGTCCGCCGCGAGGTCATGGTCGTCGGCGGTGGCATCGCTGGCCTGGCCGCGGCCTGCCGACTCAAGCCGCGGGAGCTGGTGGTCTGCGAGGTGGGGGCGATGCTGGGCGGCAGCTCCGCCAGTGGCCGCGATTCCTCCGGCGCGGTCTTTGCCCAAGGCGCCCACTACGATCTGGCCTATCCGCAAGGTTACGGCGCGGAGGCGCTGGCCTTTCTCGAACAGCTGGAACTGATTGCCTACGATCCCAGCCGCGCGCTCTGGGAGTTCCGCGAGCGCCAGTACCTGATCGAGGAAGCGCGCGAATCCCGGACCTGGGACGGCGAGACTTGGCGCGAGGACCCGATCCCGGCCACGGACGAGGGACGGCGCCTGATCGAGGCGCTGGAGACGTTCCGCGGCAAGATGCCGCAGCCGACGCGCCTGATCCAGCCGGCCTACCGCGGCTATGACCGCATCAGCTTCGCCGAGTGGCTGGCCACCTTGAGCCTGGCCAGCTCGCCCGAGCTGCGCCGCGCGGTCGACTATCAGATGCGCGACGATTACGGTGCCGGCGCCGAGGGCGTCAGCGCCCTGGCCGGCATCCATTACTACCAGTGCCGACCCTACTACCGCCAGAAGATCGCCCATTTCTCGCCGTCCCAGGGCAATGGCTACTTCGTGGAGCGCTTCGCCGCGCAACTGCCGCCTGAGTCGCTGCTGACGGACCACCTGGTCGCGGCGATCCAGCCTGAGGGTCGCGGCTTCCGCGTCCAGGTGCTGGACCTGGCCCAGCGCCGCTGGCGCACCTTTGCCGTCGATGGCATCGTCTACGCCGGCCAGAAACACGCCCTGGCCTATACCTACAAGGCCGATGCGCCGCTGTTCGCCGGCAACCGCTACGCGCCCTGGCTGTCCGTCTCGTTCGTGGTGGAGGGCTTCCGCGGACCTGTTTACTGGCAGAACGAGGCCGTCGGCCAAGACCCGAGTTTCTTGGGCTTCGTCAACAGCCGCGCCCAGCACGGCGCGGGTGAGGTCACGGTGCTGACTGCTTACTTCTGTCTGGCCGAACAGGCGCGCAAGACGCTGCTGGAAATCGCGGCCAAACCTGCTGCGTGGACCAAGGCGGCGCTCCAAGCCGTAGCGGATGCACTCGGTCAGGAACTGGGCCGCCTGGTGCGACGGGCCTATGTGAAGATTCACGGCCACGCCATGCCGATCCCCATGCCGGGCTACCTGTTCCGCGACGGCAACGAGCGCCGCAGTCAGCCGCGGCTGGTCTATGCCGGCGTGGACAACGGGCGATTGCCGCTGTTCTTCGAGGCCCTGGACAGTGGCCTTGGCGCCGCCGACCTACTGGCGGTCGAACTGGCGCGCTGAGGACTGGACCGCTAGCCTGGATGAGGCTAGAATGACGCGATCGACCTTGACGAGGTGAAGCTTGGGCATCCTGAACCGCATTTACAACATCGCCAGATCCGAGGTCAACGCGCGCTTCCGCAAGGACAAGAGCAAGCGCACGGAGATCCCCGAATACGACGATCTCTTCAAGCAGAGTGGCCAACAGAGCAAGCAAAACGGCGCGACCGGCGGCGAATCGCGCAGTAGTGGCCGTGACCCCAAGCTGGAAGCCTGGTACGGCGTCCTCGAGATCCCCTACGGCAGCGATTTGGCGACCGTGCAAAAGGCCTGGAAGTCGCAGCTGCGCAAGTACCACCCGGACCGCCATGTCAACGACCCCGAAAAGGCCAAAGTCGCCCACGAGGTGACGCAGCAGCTGAACCAGGCCTTCGCCGGACTGGAAAAGCACCTCAAGAAGGCATGAGCGACCACACAGTCTTCATGTGCCGTGCACTCGAGCTGGCGCGGCAGGCGGAGGGGGCGACCCGCCCCAACCCCATGGTCGGTGCCGTGCTGGTCAAGGACGGCACGATCATCGGCGAGGGCTGGCACCACCGCGCCGGCGGCCCCCACGCGGAAGTCGAGTGCCTGACCGCCGCCACCGACAGCCCACGCGGCGCGACCATGTACGTGACCCTGGAGCCCTGTTGTCACCACGGCCGCACGCCGCCCTGCACGGAGGCATTGATCGCCGCCGGCGTGGCCGAGGTCCACTATGCGGTCGCCGATCCCAACCCGCGGGTGGCGGGCGGCGGCCAAGCGCAACTGCGCGCCGCAGGCATGCGTGTCTTCCTGGGCCCCTGTGAGGCCGAGGCCCAGGTGCTGAACCGCGATTTCTTTGTCTATATCACGCAAGGCCGCCCCTACGTGGTCGCCAAATACGCCATGAGCCTGGACGGCAAGATCGCGACTGCAAGCGGCGAGAGCCAGTGGATCACCGGCCCGGCGGCGCGCCAGGCCGGTCACCAACTGCGGGCGCTATCGGATGCGATCGTCGTCGGCATGAACACCGTGCGCGCCGACAACCCACAGCTGACGACCCGCCTGGCGGGCCAAGCGCAGGCGCGTCATCCGCTGCGGGTGGTCCTGGAC
>CAYRFM010000108.1:25603-26164 GCA_964423555.1 uncultured Holophagae bacterium
GGCGAGACCCTGCTGGCGACGACGACCCAGGCAGCGGCCTCGCGCCAGGCGGATCTGGCCGGCCGACCGGTGAGCCTGCTTGCCCTGTCGGCAGACGAGCGCGGTCGACCAGAGGTGGCGATGCTGCTGCGGCGCCTGGCCGCCGAGCGCCAGATCATGCGCCTGATGGTCGAAGGCGGCAGCCAGGTCCTGGCCAGCTTCCTGGAGGCGGACCTGGTCGACGAGGTCTGGGCCTTCATCGGCACTCAGCTGATCGGTGGCGTGACCGCCCCGGGCCCCTTCGGTGGCCAAGGCCTGCCGAGCCTGGGCCTGACGCCGCGCTATACCATCGAAGAGTTGCGGCTACTGGAGGGGGATGTGTTGATCCGCGCGGCCCGATCCTCACGCGAAGCCCGGAAAGCACTGTAGCGCAAGATGCAATCTTGCGCCGGGCGGCGGAACATGCCTCACGCGAAGCCGCGAAGCCCGGCCTCACGCGAAGCCCGGCCTCACGCGAAGCCCGGAGAGCACTGTGGTCTCTAATCAAGATCTTTTTTTGATTTTCTTGAAGAACTGCTCAAC
>CAYRFM010000109.1:0-25302 GCA_964423555.1 uncultured Holophagae bacterium
TCAAGAAAATCAAAAAAAGATCTTGATTAGAGACCACAGCAGCTACAGCGCCTGCTGGACCTTATCGGCTAGTACGACTTTGTCAGGTTGACGGCTCCGCGCACCATACGCGCTCCATGCGACCAGCCGCGCCTAGCTTGAGGCCAACCGCTGCTTGACAAAAGGGGGCTGTCCTAGCGAGTGCGTCCCCCTATCAAGCGCGGTCGCAAGGACGCCACAACGGCCCCAAATACTTCCTTTCATTCCTGAAATAACTCACTTTCGCACATCCAAAGCGGAGCGCCGTCGCGAGTGAGACGGGTTTTCGGAATTCCGCAAGGACGCCACACTCGAGAAAGTCGGACTTTCGGAATTCCGCAAGAGGCTCTTCCCCTGAACGAGCGGCTCCACGCACTCATGAGCGACCCTCACACCGAGTAAGTGACCACCTCCGGCGACCAAACACAGCGCATTTCTCGGGAAAAGCCTCTTCCGGCACGCCGCACGACCGTCTGACTGAGTGATTAACTTGCCCATGTAACCAAAAACTCTCTCGCTCCCAATTTGGAACAAAGTTTTGATGCCAAAACGAGCCGCCAACTGGGAAAGTCGTTCCTGCGGAATTCCGGAGCAACGCTCGCACTTTGTGTTTAGGTAGCTCCGGAATTCCGAAAGTATGCCATCCCCGCACACAGCGCCTCACGGAACCGCGCAAGTCCATGGAATTCTGAAGTAGGATCAATCTTGTTGTCTTAATCTCCCTCGCCCGCAGGCAAAGCTTCCTAGGGCATGCCGCAGCACCCGCAAACAAAGTTGCAAGCTCGCCACGCACAGCGAACACATCGGCCCAGCGGCGAATAGAGCGCCACGGTTTGCCGAAATGATCCGCACAGCCATCCTGAATCCGGTGAGGGCGGCAGGGAACGCGAGTATAGGGCGGAGCCGGCGTAAAAGTGTTGGCCTGGCCAACCTGACAAAATCGTACTAGGTTCTAGGTTGCGGCCCCATCACCCCATCACCCAATTCTCTTGATTCTTGCCGCTTGGATCCTGTATCTTGGGGCGGGGGTTATATGGCTGAGTTGGTTAGCGCCATGCTGGTGGTCCTCGCAGCATCCGCGCTTTGTTCCTGCACCGAGGCCGCAATGTTCTCGATTCCGGTGATCAAGGTCCGCCAGATGGTCCAGGACCAAAGGCTGGGCGCCAAGTCGTTGCTGTTGATCCGCGAGAGCATGAATCGCCCGATCGCCACCATTGTCGTCTTCAACAATATCGCTAACATCGTCGGCACCGCTGTCGTCGGCTATCTGGTCACCCAGCACTATGGCGAAGTCTGGCTGGGCGTGGCCTCCGGCGTCCTGACCCTGCTGATCATCCTGTTTGGCGAGATCGTCCCAAAAACGCTCGGTGAACAGTACTGCCACCAAGTCGCGCCGTTCATGGCGCGCCCGGTCCTGTTCGTCTCCAAGCTGCTGACGCCGTTCCTGTGGTGCCTCGAGAAGGCGATCGAACCGCTCAGCAAGGACGAGGCCGGCTTCACCACCGACGAGGCGGAAATCAAGTTGATGGCGCGCATGGGCCAGAAGGAAGGCATCATCGGCAAGGACGAGAGCGAGATGATCGAGCGGGTCTTCGAGCTCAACGACCTCACTGCCGCCGACCTGCTCACGCCGCGGGTGGTCATGACCTACCTCTGGGGCGAGGAAACGCTCGAGCAGGCCCGCGATCAAATCATGCACTCCCAACACAGCCGCATCGTCATCGTCGGCAATGAGGTCGACGACATCCTTGGTTTCGCCCTCAGGGCCGATCTGCTGCGCGCGATTATCGAAGGACACGGCTCCCGCCTGATCTCCGAGTTCGCCAAGCGGGTCCACTTCGTGCCCCGCCAGACCAAGGCCGATGCCCTACTGCTGCTCTTCCGTCGCGCCCGCCAGCACCTGGCCGTCGTCCTCGACGAGTTCGGCGGCGTCGCCGGTGTCGTCACGCTTGAGGACGTGCTCGAAGTGCTAACCGGCGAGATCATGGACGAAACCGACCAGGCCGAGGATCTTCAGAAAGTCGCCAAACAAAAGCGCCTGCGCCGCGAGTCCCTGCACGCAAAAAAAACCGGCTGATAAAGTTTGGTGGGACCCAAGGAAAGCGAATAAAAGCGTTGCTTGTTCCAGGACAAGAGGCGCTGGACGACGTGGAAACGGTCTGCCATCCAAGATAGGTGGCACTTTCCCGAAGCGAAAGGGATGCTCGTTCCGGGACAAGAGGCTTTATTGACCTTGGGCTTGCATCAGGTCGGTTTGTTCCCGATCCACCGACCCTGAAAGATGCCGTCCTGGGGCGATGGGTCGATCTCCAGAAAAGAGAAGGGACCCCCCGCGCCATGCATAGAGGTAATGTCGATGCCGGTTGCCCCCGTCGGACCAGCCTGAAAGAAATGGATATTGTCGCGATGGCTGGAAAGCGTATTGATACGGCCCTTGGTCAGTGCTTGGTCGTGGGTCTGCCGCAGCCTGACGGGCTGACCACTGTCGTAGGCAGGCGCCTCGCCAACCACCTCGAAATTGCGGACACGGGTTTCGCCGTCCAGGCACAAAGTGCAAACGGACGCGTCTGGATGATTGTGGGCCGGCAGGTATCCGCCTGGGTCCAGCCGCCATTTGAGGACGATAAAGGGGCTGCCCTTGTAACACAGCTTAAGGTGCATGCCCGTGGTGCCATATGGCTTAAACTCGCCTGCCGGGATCGTGCCGAGCTGACTTGCCTGGGCTGCGACCGCATAGAGATAACGATCCTGTTCGCTTGGTAGCACCCCGTACTGGGCCTTCGCCACGGCCAGCGTCTTTTCGATAAAGCCGTCCCAGTCCTGGTCGTCCATGCGTGGGGCTGATTTTGTCGCGCGCGACTCCGTCGCCAGTAGGGTCAGCAGGCTGAAGGCAGAGGCAGATTTCAGAAACCAACGGCGATTGGAATGGTAGCCAAAGGCACCAAGCTCCTGGTGCTGATCTTCCATGAACAGGCTCCGGCGATCAGAATGTCACTGATCCATTTTACGCAGCGACTTGGAGGCGAGTTGTAAATTCCTGTAAAACGAGTATTTACTGCCTCTTTTCCCTGATCAACTCATACCTTTCAACGCGCGCCGGCCGCGGCCAAAAGTGAGGACCTGGCTCTCGATTCACTAACTGGCGACCAGCTCGCAGGGCGAAAGCTCCACCTGGACCTGGCGCAAGGCCTGAACCAGGGCGTCGACACCGGCCTGGGTACTAAACGCGCCCAGGGAGAAACGCAGTGTGTGGCGCGCTCGCTCGTCGCTGTGGCCCATCGCCTTGAGCACATGGCTGACCTGGCCATTGGCTTGCGTGGCGCCGGCGGAAACGCTGAAGCCGCGCTCGCCCAATGCATCTAGCAGGGTCGCGCTGGCGAGGCTCGGAAAATAAACGCTGAGCGTGTTGGCCAGGAGGGGCCCCTCGCCATTGCGGCGCGCGCTCGGGAAACTGGCGGCGATCCCCTGCCAGAGCCGTTCGCGCAGGCGCTCCAGCTTGCGTTGACTGGGCAACAGACCCTGTTCCAGCAATTCGAAGGCCCGGCCAAGGGCCGCGATGCCTTCGGTATTCTCGGTTCCGGAGCGCAAACCGCCCTGCTGCCCGCAGCCCAGCACCAGCGGCGCCAGAGTCACGCCCGTGCGCACGTAGAGCACACCGACACCTTTGGGTGCGTACATCTTATGGCCCGAAAGCGTCATCAAGTCGCAGCCCAGCTCGTTGACGTCGATCCGAACCCTACCCAAGCCCGCCACCGCGTCGCAGTGGTAGCGAATGCCGCGTTCCCGGCAGATCCGCGCTATTTCCTGGACCGGCTGGATCACACCGGTCTCGTTGTTGGCCAACATCACCGAGACCAGGCAGGTATCCGGCCGCAAGGCCGCCTTGAGCGTCTCGACGTTGATCCGCCCACCCTGGGTCACCGGCAGGAAGGTGCACTCGTAGCCCTGGTCGACCAGATGCTGGGCCGCACACAACACGCTTTTGTGCTCGAAGGCCGCCACCACCAAGTGCTTGCCGCGCACATGGGCGGCCGTGCCCAGCAGCGCCTGGTTGTTGGCCTCGCTGCCGCCACTGGTGAAACACAGCTCCTGGGGACGGGCGCCGATGTTGCGGGCGATCACCGCGCGCGCCGCTTCGATCGCGGCCCGCGCCGCGCGGCCCTGAGGGTGAGGCGCCGCCGGGTTGCCGTAGGCCTGGCTCAGATGCGCCGTGTAGGCACGCAGCACCTCGGGATGAACGGGGGCGGATCCGTTGTAATCGAAAAAGCGCTCCAGCGACATGGTCAACTCCAGGGCCAGCACTAGGTATCCACATCTAATAAAGGCAAAGAGCGTGCCATGGATAACTTTCGCACCGCAAACCAGTGCTGGCAAGGCTGAGCGTCTCGTGTGTACCATGACTGGCGCTCAAAGCCGGAACTGCGCGTTCCGAATTGCCCGATTTTACTGGAACTGCCAGGACGCGGCTGGGGCCGGAGCGGCCGATCGCTGCAGACGGCGGCCTGGCAGGTCTTGACGTGCCGCTGTTTATGGTATGATTTGGGCTTGAAATGGGTCGCTGTGGGAGTGATGGCTTGCGGATATCGTTGATCTGGATTTTGACCTTGGTCGCGCCACTTGGCGCCGGCAATACCACGGAGTCTTCTTTCGCACTGCGCCTCGGCGATCGCCTCTTCGACCCGCTCACCGACCAGCAGCGTCCTGCTGAACCCTGGGGTCTGGCTTCAAGCGGGGTCGACTTCCAGCTCGTGCAGCTGCGCGGCCCGATCCAGCAGCACTGGCGCGCCGCGCTAGAAGCCCGCGGCCTGGAAATCGTCCAGTACCTCCATCCCTACACCTACGTCGTCTGGGGCGACGCCAGCCAGTTAAACCAACTGGACGGCGCCTTCGTGCGTTGGGCTGGCCCATTCCTGCCCGATTACCGCGTGCTGCCGCGCTTCCGCGCCGACTCGGCCGCACCCCGCAGCGTGCGCCTGCTGATCTACCGCCGCGTCCCCGAGGAGCTCAGCCTGCGCCGTCTGCGCCAATTGGGCGCTCAGCAGCTGCGGCTGGCGCCGATCGACGCCCGTTTCAACATGGTCACCTGCCAACTCGCACCTGCCCGCTACGCCGATGTCGCCCGCCTGCCTGGCGTCTATACGCTCCAGGAGGAGGCCCTCGACGGCGGTGACCGCGGCGAAATGTCATGCCAGGTCGTCGCCAACCAGATCGTCGGCGGCACCGTCCAGACCGGCTACCAGAGTTGGCTCAACGACGCCGGCGTCGACGGCACCGGCATCATCCTCGCCGATGTCGACTCCGGCGTCGACCAATCCCATCCGGACCTGATCGAGGCCTGGATCACCTGCAGCGGCACCACCTGCGGCGGCGAAACCTCCTCGACCCACGGCACGCACACCGCCGGCATCGCCGTCGGCCGCGCCACCTCCGGCACCGTCAACGCTCAGGGCTTCCTGCGCGGCCAGGGCTTGGCCCCTGGCGCCGAACTGATCGAACAGGTCTACGGCGCGACCTACACCCAGCCCGGTGGCATGCTGCTGCTGATGAGCGAGTCCATCCGCAATGGCGCCGTGCTCTCCACCAACAGCTGGGGCCCAACCGCGATCGCCAAGGGCTACGACATGGACACGCTGCAGGTCGATATCGGCGTGCGCGATGCCGATCCCCAGGAGTCCGGCAACCAATCCCTGTCCTATATCCTCGCCATCGCCAACGGCAGTGGCGGCACCTCCAGCCAAGGCACGCCCGACGAGGCCAAGAACGTCTTCAGGGTCGGCTCCACCTGGCTGGCCGACTTCGGCGGCCTCCAGCTCGCCACACTCGGCAGCATCTCCGACAACAGCGCCCACGGCCCGGCCCTCGACGGCCGCCGCCTGCCCGACATCGTCGCGCCCGGCAAGTACGTCGACTCGACTACGCCCGCCAACACTTACGGCCTGCGCGGCGGTACCTCCATGGCCGCACCCGCCGTCGCCGGCAGTGCGGCCCTGTTCTACGAATACTACCGCGGCCTGCCCCAGAATCCCGGTCAGTTCGATCCCAGCCCCGCCCTCGTGCGCGCCGCGCTGATGGCACCGGGCCGCGACCTGGCCGGCGGCACCGATGCCGACGGCGGCACGCTTGGTCACCGCGGCACCGACAATAAGCAGGGCTGGGGCCGGCTCGACATGCAGGCCGTGCTCGCCTCGCCCGTCGCCTATTTCGACGCCCCGCAAGTGCTCGACACCACCGGCCAGAGCTGGACAGAAACGGTTTCCATTGTCGATCACAACAAGCCAGCCTACGTTATGCTGGTCTACACCGACGCGCCCGGCCACGGCCTCGGCGGCGTCCAACCGGCCTGGAACAACAACCTCGACCTCGAGGTCGACTACGGCGGCCAGACCTACAAGGGCAACGTTCTGGGCGGCAGCGGCTGGTCAACCACGGGCGGCAGCGCCGATGGCGCCAACAATGTCGAAGCCGTCCTGCTCGGCCCAACCACGCCGTCGACGCCGATCACGCTGCGGGTCATGGCCACCAACCTCAACAGCGATGGCATCCCCAACCAGGGCAACAGCACCGACCAGGACTTCGCCCTGGTCTGCTACAACTGCCAGCAGGACCCCGACTACCTGATGCTGGTCGACCAGGACAACCTGACCGTCTGTGCCGGCACCGCAGCCGACTTCCAGGTCAGTCTCGGCCAAATCGGCGGCTTCTCCATGCCAGTCACGCTCTCGACCGTCGGCCTGCCCGCCGAGCTGTCGGCCGAATTCTCCAACAACCCGCTGACCCCGCCAGGCGTCAGCACCCTGACCTTGACCAATACCGCGGCGCTCGCGACCGGCAACTACCCGTTCCAGATTCACGCCAGCGGCAACGGCATCGAACGCGATCTGGACCTGGTTCTGCGAGTGGAACAGACCGTGCCCGCCGCGATCACGTTGTCAGCGCCGCTCAATGGCGCGCCGGACCAGACCGTCACGCCGCTGTTCCGCTGGCAGAGCCTCGAGGGTGCCACCCTCTATCGCTTCGAGCTGGCTACCGACAACGCCTTCGCCAACACCGTCCACACCCACGAGCAAAGCGGCACCGAGTACAGCCTGCCGCTGACCCTGACCTACAGCACCACCTACTACTGGCGCGTGCGCACCTCCAATCCCTGCGGTGCCGGCGCCTGGTCGACCCTGTTTTCCTTCACGATCGTGGCGCCGCCGCCGGTCCTGCTGGTCGACGACGACAACAACCTCCCCGACGTGCGCTCCGCCTACACCCAGGCCCTGGCCTTCCTCGGCGTCGACTACGACGTCTGGGACGTCGCCACCATCCAGTCCGAGCCGACCTTCTCGATCCTGGCTCAGTACCCAGTCGTGCTGTGGTTCAGCGGCGACGCTCAAACCACGGGCGTGCCCCTGGCGGGCCCCAACGTCGATGGCGAAGCGGCCCTGACCCAATACCTCGACAGCGGCGGCAACCTGATCCTTTCGTCTCAGTACTACCTCTTCGATCGCGGTGGCAATGCGCCGTTCACGCCGACCACATTCATGACCAACCGGCTTGGCCTGGCCTCGGCCACGCTCAACACGATCTTTGAAACAGTGCAGGGTCAAGGAACCTTTTCTGGCTTGGGCCCCTACGATCTTTCGCCGGTTTACACCCTGCGCGCCGACGTCGTTGTCCCCGACGGCAGTACCGCCGCGCCGTTCAAATACACCGCCAACAACTCCGGCGCCGGTCTGTTCCGCGACAACGGCACCTACACCTCGATCTTTCTGCCCTGGCCACTCGATGGCCTAAACCAGAACGCCATGCTCGATGTCACGGAACGCCTGCTCACGGTCTGCGGCGTAGCCCTCGACGTGTGCCGCAACGAAGTCGACTTCGACGGTAAACTCCCACTCTGGCCCAACCAGCAGTCGGTCCTCAGCCTGACCGACTGTCTCAATAGTTTTCTCGTGCCCTGAAGCCCTGAACTCTACCCGACGGTGATCGCTTGGATTTCGAGCTCTTTCGACACGCATTGCTGAACCACTACGACCAAGCCCGACGGCCCATGCCCTGGCGCGAGACCCGCGACCCCTACGCGATTCTCGTCTCCGAGGTCATGCTCCAACAGACCCAAGTCCAGACGGTGATCCCCTATTATCTGCGCTTCATGGCGCGCTTCCCCACGGCCGCTGACCTAGCCGCAGCCGACGAACAGGAGCTGCTGGTCCACTGGCAGGGCTTGGGCTACTACCGCCGCGCCCGCAACCTGCAAGCGGCCGCACAACAGATCGCGAGCGACCACGGCGGCCGACTACCCGCCGACAAGGACGCCATCGACCAACTCCGCGGCGTCGGCCCCTACACCTCGGCCGCGGTCGCATCGATCGCCTTCGGCCTGCCGTTCGCCTGCGTCGATGGCAATGTCATCCGCGTCATCAGCCGCCTCGACGCTAGCGACACCGACGTCAGTTTACCCAAAGAGCAGAAGCGCATCGCCGCGCGCGCCCAAGAGCTGCTCGACCAGGAGCGGCCCGGTGACTTCAACCAGGCCATGATGGAGCTAGGAGCTACCGTCTGCACACCCCGCCAGCCCAGCTGCCTGACCTGCCCCGTCGGCACCCACTGCAGCACGCGAAGCCAGGGCGACGACCCTCACGACCGCCCTGTCAAGAGCCGCAAACCTACCGTCTCCCAAGTCGCGTTCTGCTGCCTCTTGGCGGTCCACCAGGACCGCTTCCTGCTGGCCAGGCGCCCCGCCGAGGGCCTGATGGCCTCCATGTGGGAACTGCCGGGCCAAGTGGCCGACGAGGCCAAACCCTGGCAGCAGCTGACAGAGGTCCCCCTGACCCCCTGCGGCATGCTCGAACCCGTCACCCACCGCTTCACCCACCTTCACGCCCGCTATAATATCGAGGTCGCCCGCGCGCCCCGTCCCTTCGATTTCCAGCTCACGGGCAAGTCCTACAGCGCCTATCGCTGGGTCACCCTGGCCGAGCTCCGCGAACTGCCACTGACCAAAGTGACCACCCTGCTTCTGCCCCATCTTCAATCCATCTTTTCTGGAGAGTTCCCATGCGCAACCGCACCCTGCGCCTTACCTGGAATGCAAACTACGCTCTGAAAGAGTGCCTCAACCCCAACGAACTGGTGATTCTGCTCCACGGCTGGCAGCAGCGCGGCGACATCATGCTGCACATCCTCGAGGGTCTGTTTGGGCCGCGCACCCTAGTCCTCGCGCCCAATGGCCCCTTCCCGGCGCCCTACCCAGGCAAGCGCGGCTTGCGCCCCGCCTATGGTTGGTATTTCTTCGACCCACAAACCCAAGAATACCTCGTCCCCATGGACTTCTCGCTGCAATACCTCAAGGCCCTGGTCCAGGACCTGGGCTACGAGCACCTGCCCAAGCGCATCATCGGCTTCTCCCAGGGCGGCTATTTGGCGCCGTTCTGCGGCCTTCAGCTCGACGATGTTCGCCAGGTCCTGCTGATCAACAGCCGCTATCGCGCCGAAGCTCTGGACCGTTTGCCGTTCCGCATCGACGCCATTCACAGCATGGACGATCCCGCCGTCGATTACCCTCGCGCCAAAGCCTGCCACGCCGAGTTGCTCGAACGCGGCAACCTCGGCGTCTTCAAGAGCGTAGACAAGGCTGGACACATGCTCAACGAGGCACTGGTCCATGCGGCCGGTGACCTGCTCGCGCTGGGAGATCCGCGCCACACCAGTCCTGTCTGAGGACAGGGCCCTTGGACCGACGCAAGCGTATTTACAATTCTTGAATCTTTTTTTACATCCTGTAATAACTGGTTCACGACTATTGCGTATAGAGTCCTTGGGATTTGTCAACATTTTGGATAGGCGGGTTTTCATGACAACAGCGGTAATTCGAGTTCTGATCTTTTTGTGTCTGGTCAATTTTCATCTCATGGCACAAGAAATACCGACGCTGGAAGTACCCTTTATCGAACAACCGCCCACTCTCGACGACTTCGCTGGCATGCAGCCCAGCCCCGCCATGGCGGGCAAGATGGCCATGGTCAAGGGCTTCATCCAGCGCCAGCCGCGCGATGGCCAAGCCGCCAGCAATGACACCCATGTCTACATGGCCTACGACAAGAAGCACTTTTACGCCGTTTTCATGTGCTTCGACAGCGAGCCCGACAAACTGCGCGCGAACCTGACCCCGCGCGAGCAGGTCTTTCAGGACGACTATGTCGACCTGCAGATCGACACCCAGAACGACCGGCGCCGCGCCTACACCTTCCTGGCCACGGCCCGCGGCGTGCAGTGGGACGCGCTCTGGACCGAGGGCAAGGACTACGACCAGAACTACGACGCGCTCTGGCACTCGGAAGGTCGCCTGGCCGAACACGGCTACATGGTGCTGATGTCGATCCCCTTCACGACCTTGCGCTTCAACCCCGGCGAACAGACCTGGGCGATCATGCTCAACCGCAGTATTCCGCGCTTCGCGGAAGAGTCCTACTGGCCGCGCTATACAATCAACATTGAGGGCCGTCTCAACCAGGCTGCGACCATCGTCGGTATCCGCGACGTCGTCCCAGGTCGCGACATCCGCCTCAACCCCTACGTCTTTGCCCGCAATTACAAGAGCCTCGACCGCGGCACAGCCACCTTCACGAAGGATGACTTCGACCCCGAGGTCGGCCTCGACGCCAAGATGGTTGTCTTTGACTCCTTCGTGCTGGACCTGACCGCCAACCCGGACTTCAGTCAGGTCGAGTCAGACGAACCGCAGATCACCGTCAACCAGCGCTTTGAGGTCTTCTACCCCGAACGTCGACCGTTCTTTTTGGAGAATGCCGACTTCTTCAACACCCCCAGCAATCTGGTTTTCACCCGTCGCATCGCCGAGCCGAACGCCGGCCTGCGGTTGACCGGCAAGAAGGGCGGTTGGTCGCTGGGCGTGATGGCCATGGACGACGACACACCTGGCCGTCGGGTCAACGAGAGCGACGACCACTACGGTGACGCCGCTCAGATCGGCATCTTGCGGGTTAACCGCGACATCCTGCACCAATCGACCGTCGGCCTGCTCCACACCCAATGGCATTTTGGCGACGATGATAACCGGGTCACGGCGATCGACTCGCGCCTCAAATTCAACGACCACTGGGTCGGCGAGGGTCAAGTGGCCCACTCGGAGGACAGCCGCGATGGCCATGAGAGCGACGGCAATCACTATAACCTCTACGTCAACCGCAATGGTCGCCATCTCAGCAGCCACTCCCATTATCAGCGCACCGACGAGGGCTTCGACACCCGCCTTGGTTTCATCGAGAGTGACCAGCGCCGCGGCACCCAGAACTTTCACCAGAACCTCTCCTACTTCTGGCGCCCCGAAGCCAGCCGCCTGGTGTTCTACGGGGTTGACAGCGGCGTCGGCCGGACCTGGGACCTGGACGAGGACGTGCTGGACAAAAACGCTTTCGTCACCCTGACCTTGCGAACCACGGATAACCTGCAGTTCTGGCTGGGCTTCGAGCACACCCGCGAACGCCTCACGCCGCAAGAGTTCCCCTGGCTGGATCAGAGCCTCGAGCTGGACGACGATGCCCTGTGGGCTCGCGCCGAGCTCGAGTTATCGGCCAGCTTCAAGCTGACCGGCTACCTCTCCAAGGGCACGGCCATCAACTTCGTGCCCGCGGCAGACAAGCTGCCCGAGGAGGCCGACGCGATGCATGCCGAGCTGGCGGTCAACTGGCGCCCGATCTCGCCGCTACAGATCAACCTCAACTATATCTATGTCGACCTGGAAGACAAGGACAGTAGCGCGGCGATCTTCGAGAACACAATCGCCCGTCTCAAGGCCAATTGGCAATTCACCCGCGAGTGGTCGCTGCGCATGATCAGCACCTGGGATGACACCGACCCCAACGCCGAGGCAAGCTCTCTGACCCGCCACCGCAACTGGAACTCGGACCTGCTGCTGCGCTACGTGCTCAATCCCTGGACGGCGCTCTACCTGGGCACCAACGACAACCAGAGCAACTACCGCATCGTCGAGGGCGAATCGGGCCGCTCGGTCGTACTCACCGACGGCGAACTCAAAAACGACGGCCGCCAGTACTTCCTCAAGTTCTCCTACCTGTTCCAGTTCTGAGCGCAGTTTAACCCGACCATTGGTTCGCGAAGAGCTTTCTGTTGCGGATGTACCTGGTTGTGCTAACATGAGGAAAAGGTTGATCGGAGCACAAGGTTGTCAGACGCCCATCAGTTTTACAAGAATATTGGCTCAAAAAGGAAAGCAGCCAACAACCTTCGCTATGACTGCCCAAGTGAAGCCTCCTATCTCGCGGGATACTGTTTAGAGCTCCTATACAAATTCGCAATCTTAGCTTGCCGGGGCAATTACCCAATGACGCATAAGTTTGGAGTCCTCTCCAACGACCTGAGCAAAATTGTTGCTCAAGCAAACCTCACTGAACAAGTAGTGCCAGATATGACGGGTACATCGATTTATATCGACTGGCGCCCTGAACACCGCTACAACCCCGATTGGAAGTTTAAAGATATAGATGCAGTCTTCGATGTAGAACTTAAGGAGATCGCTAGCCACGCAAAAAAAATCTACATGGATCGCATGAGCGCAATAACATGATTAAACACACCAGTCTCGACAACACCAAGGTTATTGAGTTTATCGAAAGCAGGTTGACTGAGCACTTGACTGAAGCGGTTTATTTAGTGAGAGATTTCCATGGCGTGTTGACGATCATAGCCACACCAAGCGCGATTTCAGAAAATCTGCTCAATGACCTCAAAGATGAATATTCTCCTTGGATAGGAACCCGGCTCCTACCCCAAGAGGTTGAAGAATTGATTCCTCAGCTGGTCGAGGATAGTGAGCGCATCGAAAAGAAAAACTGTACCTACTACTGGACCGAAAGGCTCCCACACTTGGGATCATGGCTGAACCCCAAGAAGCTAGCGCCCAGCAGAGAACGGACCGCCGTGATAGTTGCTTTTTATTCGTACAAAGGCGGTGTCGGCAGAAGTACCCTTGCCGCGGCAACCGCCTTTGCCCTGAGTAGTGATAACCATCGCGTCCTTCTCATTGATGCCGACTTTGAAGCACCTGGCGTCCCTTCCTATTTCTATCCCTCTTCTCATTACCCTGACTACAATCCTGCCGAGGGCGCAAAGGGCTTAGTTGAGTATTTGAACCTTGTTCACACGAGTAAAATCACTCGCCAAGATCGCGTGCCATCCATAACGCCCTTCCTCTTTGGCAATGATCAGTACTACCCTAATCTCTCCTTTATCGCAGCCGGCGATCTTGCAAACCCGACAAACTATGCCAATGAGGTAGCCAGGGTCAACTTCAACGACCATTCTAA
Source organism: uncultured Holophagae bacterium (assembly GCA_964423555.1). GTDB lineage: Bacteria > Acidobacteriota > Holophagae > Acanthopleuribacterales > Acanthopleuribacteraceae > CAYRFM01. The sequence continues at coordinate 13,350 of CAYRFM010000109.1, forward strand.
GAGTGCATTGATCCAATTATTGAAAAACCTAGGCACCGATTTCGAAATCATTATCTTCGACGCTCGTACCGGTTTGACAGATGCTGGGGGGCTGATCACTAATATTTTAGCGGACTTCGCCGTTTTTGTTGGCTACCCTGACGACCAGACGGCACATGGGTTGCGTTTTTTTGCTAAAAACTTGGTACCACAGCGGGACGAGGACAATGTCCTCAAGATACCCGCGATGTGGGTCCACTCACCAGCCCAAAAACGCGATGGCGTGGTCGATGCCATGGAACATGAACGCTTCCGCAACGCCGTTGCGGTATCTCTTAGCACAGCAAGTGATCTCGAAGAAAGCGAAATTGCGGCAATTCTCGCCGCCGAAGACATGCCTGCGATCGTGGCGGTTCCCTACCAGGACGATATCCGGTCGGCGGTAAGAGTTGCCGGTATTTCTGCGCTGCGGAATTATCAACAAGTCTGGAGCTCGGTTCAAGTCATTGAAGAGCGCATCAAAAGTTTATTGGCGCCAGTCCAATCAAAAGAACCGGCGTCAAAAAACAATGTGTTCAACACGATCTTAACCGAACTCAAGCAAGCCAGTCAGGAACGCCCCATCAACCCAACCGCCGACGATATGACAAAGCATGACTTCGTGGCTGACTTCTTGCCCTTGGACGGCTATCAAAGCGCCTTTGACAATCGGCGCTTCCTGATTCTTGGCCGAAAAGGAATGGGAAAGACAACGCTCGAACGGCTCTTAAACTTATTCCATGCGGAACTTGATCAAGACGACTTCGCCCATAAACTCATCGGTGGTCACCACACATCGGGAAGAATAAAGTATTGGCGCTCTGTCGTGAGCGTTGAAAATTACCACTCTTTTGCCAAGCTCAATGGCGCGATGGAAGATTGGAAGGATTTTACCTTTGAACGGTTTTGGGCATTGACGCTAGAAGCTTGTCTGCTGCACGGGCAACCACCGACAGACAGCGTGCTTGAATCTTGCTTGACAGCTGCCACAAAATCAGATCAGCACGCTACTATTATGAAGCGGCTCGACGACGCTTTTGCCAACAGCAGCGAGTTAACGCTTACATTCGACGGTCTTGACGAAGCCTTCCCGCTACCGGCTATAAGAAGACCCGCCATCGGCGCGCTCATCCAGATTTTTTGGCGCGCCCGAAACAGTGACAAGCCGAATGTTCATGCAAAAATTTTTTATCGCACTGACTTATTCGACAATGAATTTAGCCACCCGAATAAGGGCCATATGAAAACCAATGGCGCTGTCACGCTCGAATGGAAATTCGAAGAACTCCAGGCCGTAATGTTGAAATCCCTCTTCAGCCGCTCCGCCACCCTCGTCGATGAGGTTCAGGAGCGGTTGGGCCGTGTGATTCGTAAGTCCAATTCGCTCGGCTTCATCCCGGACGCCCGTGACGAGGCTTGGTTGACCGCGGCGACAAGATTGGTTTTTGGAGAACGCATCACACAGCCTTATGCCGAAGCCTTCTTAAAACGGTACTTGCGCGATGGCAATGATCGCTATTTTCCAAGATTCGCCATGAGGTTCCTCAAAGGGCTGATCGACCACGCCCGCGCTGGAACTACATCGGTTTTTGATACCTACCACGCCATCAAAAGGGTTTATTGGCAAATTTCGAGCGAGCATCTCGAGATGGAATTGTTGGAAATGCACAAAGACCTCATACCGGTTTGCAGGGCAATTCAGGCAGATCCGTCAGAGGCTAAACCAAAACTCAAAAGCCGAAATGAGTTTCAGGCATGGCTCACCCATCGCCTGCAACGGCCCGCAGAGACAGTTCTCAGTCAAATGGTTGAGGCTGGCTTGATCGCCCCGTACGGTTCAGAGCGAAATGCGCCAATCAAATTTCCGGATATGTACCGTGTACCTCTAGGAATTTCATTAACCAACGGACTGCCCCCCAAATCCGAAGGCGGGTAGCAAGAGAACGCGTTCGCCCGGAAACGCCCTCCCCTTTCGTGTTCATCACCTACTCCCACCGAACGGGCCTACCCTACAGAGGTGTTTCACCACGTACCGGACGGTCGCTCCCCATCTCGTCAGATGGCTCGTGTTCTCTGATTCGAGGTCCAGATCCATTTGGACTTTGCCATCGAACTTCCCCCCTTCGCGTGGGTTTGCCGGCTTTGCCGGGCAAACAAAAAGGCGCCCCCGCAGGAGCGCCTTCTCTCAGTTCGAAGCTAAGTTCTTACTGACATTTTTTGGTGCTGCCGGAACGGCGGCACTTGTTGGAGCAGCACTGGGCGTTGGAGGTACAGGCCGTGCCGGCTGCGCCGCAGGAGGAACCGCCGCAGCTGGCACCGACGACCGCAAAGGCAGCTTCGACAGCAGCGCCGCCGTAGCCCAGGTCATTGGCGGCATCACGCACGCCGCAAACACCGGTGTTGTAGTTCGTGCTGGAGGTCCAGTAGAGCTGGTTGGCACGAGCGAAGACCTGGAAGGCCTTCTGCGTGTTCCAACCAGCGGTGGTGGCCAGCAGGTAGAAGGCTTTGTTGTAGACGCCGGAGGAGTAGTGAACATCCAGACCGCTGTAGTAGTCGGAAGTGTGGTCGATGGAGCTGCCGTCTTGGGGCGGGTTGGCCATGTAGCGCAGGGCACCGTTGGACTTGAAGATATCGGCACCAACCAGCCAGTCGTTGGAACCGCGGTCATAGGACTCGGCGGCTTCGCCAGCCATGTCGGAGAAGGCCTCGTTGATGCCACCAGACTGGGCGCTGTAGGTCAGGTTCGAGTTCTGTTCGGTGAAGCCGTGAGAAACTTCGTGAGAGGATACGTCGAGGGAAACCAGAGGGTAGAAGGTGGAAGCGCCATCGCCGAAGGTCATGCTGGAACCGTTCCAGAAGGCGTTTTCATAGTTGCTGGAGTAGTGGACTCTCATGGTCAGTTGGAAGGTCAAGGGAGCGGTGCCAACCCAAGCATTGTACATGTCAAAGACGACGCTGCCGAAGTGGTGGGCATCGTTGAGGGGGCTGTAGGCGCCGTTGATGGTCTTGACGGTGTTGCGGGGACCGGTGTAGCTGTAAGCCGTGGAACCGGTGGTGCCATGGTTCAGGTTGACGGTTTTGACGTTGGCATTGTTCATGGTGTAGGTGGAACCGGAGACAGCCACGTCCAGGAAGTCCAGACCGCCCGAGCCGTACTCGTACTGACCGGTTTTCTGGTTGCCGCCAGGGCCCGTGCCGACCAAGGAGTGGGTCAGACCTTCCCACTGCTTGAGGATCTCGCCGGAGGTGGCGTCGATCAGGAAGAAGGGACGGGTGGGGTGGCCACCTTCTTTGGTGTCGGCGAAGAAGGAAACGCTGTAGACGAAGGAGGAGTCGCCGTTGTCGTCCATGTAGAGCATCAGTTCGCTCTTTTCGTTTTCGAAGATCATGCCGCGTTTGCCAGCGGTTTGACCCTTCATGCGCTGCAGTGCTTGCTCAGCGGTGAAAGCGGGCGTGTTGTTGCGGAAACCGTTTTCCACATCGACCAGCGCGCGGCCGTAAAGACGGGAGCCCGCGTTGTCTTTGGCGACGACGATTTGCTCGCCCCAAACGGGAACGCCTTGATAGTACTGCTGGAAGCGGGTCACGTCGGTGATCGCGTCTTTGTAAGTCTGAACCGGCTTCAGCTCACTCGCGGCATCAAGGCCCAAAATATAGGGCAATTCAACATCAGCCATTTTCGAGTTGAAGCTGGGCATATCCTGCTGCAGGTCGAAGCGCTCGCCTGCGGTGGCCATAAGGCATACAGCAAAAAAGACTACTAAGAGTTTCTTCATGATTCCTTCTCCTCAGAATGTGTGAGCGATCCAGCTCAAGGAGATTCGGCGATAGGAAGTTCGGGCGCGCCATGAGGCGGCTTCCGCGACTTGAAAACCGAATCTGAACCGTAAGTACCGCGCATAAAAATCTGGATACAGGGTTTGTAAACATTTCTTAAAATTTTTTTACAGAAGGCTCGGCTTTCATAACCATCCTTTTCAGCACCAAGGACTTGCATCAGGCTCGTGAAAACTGCAACGCTCACCAAACAAGCCCCCCATCCTCTTTCGGCTCCTGGGCCAGGTAGGAGTGCCAAGCCCCTTGGCCAGGTTGGGGTGCTGCGAAACTAGGCCGGTTAAAGGCCCAGGGCCTGCTCCAGGACCCGCGAAAGGTCTTTGAGTTGGTAGGGCTTGCGAATGAAGCCTGCGGGTTGGTGATCGTCAAAGTGAGCGCGGACCTGATCCTGGGCATAGCCGCTGGCGATGATGACCACCACCTCCGGGCGCTGCTCCGCCATTTCCAAAAACGCTTCCTTGCCGTCCTTGTGCGGCATGCTCAGGTCGAGCAGAACACAGCGCAGCTCCTGCCCGAGGCTGCGGAACAAGGCGAGCGCTTCTACCCCATCTGCTGCGGTAACGACCTCGAAACCCAAACGCTTTAGCATCCGCTCGCCCACGCTGAGGATCATTTCCTCGTCGTCGACTAAAAGGACCTTGCCACTGCCGCGAAACGGCGCCTTGTGGACCTGACTCGGCAAGTGTGTCTGCTCCTGATCGTTGGCGATACGCGGGAACAGCGCCGTCACACGGGTACCGGAACCAGGCGCACTGGTCAGGGAAATCCCGCCCAAATGCGCGCGCACGATGCCCAACACCGCCGCCAGCCCCATCCCGCGCCCCGTGAACTTGGTGGTGAAAAAGGGGTCGAAGACCCGTTCCTTTGTCAGCGCGTCCATGCCTGGGCCGTCATCGGCGACTTCGAGGAACACATACTCGCCCTCGACCAATTCGCCGTTGATCGGACCCAGCGGCTGATCGTGAGAGTAGCGTTGCACACCGGTGGTGATCGTGATCTGACCCATTTGATCGCCGATCGCCTCGGCGGCATTGTTGACCAAATTGACGATCACCTGCCGGATACGCACGGGGTCGCCCTTGAACACGCAAGGCTGTGCTTCGCACTTGAGCACCAGTTTAATCTTGCGGCTGAGCGAGGCCTCGAGCATGCCGTACAGGTCGCCAACCAGGGTCGAGAGGTCGCGCTCGGCCAAATTGATCCGGCTCTTGCCGACATAGGTCAGCATCATACTGGACAGCTCGGCGGCCCGTTTGACGGCCTGGTCGGCCTCGACCAGTTGCGGCAGCCAGGGCGCATCGCTGGGGCTGTCGGTCAGGATCAGCTCGAGGTTGCCGATCACCACCGTCAGCAGGTTGTTGAAGTTGTGGGCGATCGAACCGGCCATGACCGACAGACTCTCAAACTTCTGGGTTTGCAGGAATTGTGTGTCGAGGCGTCGCCGCTCGTCCTCCTCCTGCTTGTGACGCGTGATGTCCACGAGAATCAGCCGGTAGCCTGCGACTTGGCTGGCCCGCAGGACGACGCTGGCATAGACGACCGCAGGGTAGCTGTGACCCAATCGGCCGATGCATTGAAACTCTTGCGCTTCGACCGCTTCGCCGCCGCCCTGCAGCGTCAGCATCAAGTCGCGCAAGCGCTCGTGTTCGAAGTCGGCGAACAACTCGAAGCCCTTGGCGGATGCCGGCAATATTGTCTCGGCCCCCATCACCGCCAGACCCTGTCGGTTCATATAGGTGATCGCAAAGCCTGGATCCATCTCGAAGATCACGACCGGCAACAGGTCGGTCAGCTCGCGAAACCGCCGCTCCGACTCCCGCAGGGTCTTGTCGGCGCGCTGGCGATCAAGCGCGTGAGCGAAGATCTCGCAGACAACCTTGAGCAGGTCGACGATGTCCTCACCTAGTTGGTGTTCCTTCGACACTTCGATATTGAGGAATCCTCGTAGCGTGTTCTCGCTGGCCATGGGAAAAATAAAGCTGTGGCAGGACTCGGCCAAGCCAAGCAATGCGCGCTCGCGGGCAATCTCCGGGGCGACCGATTCGCCTGCTCGAAGTCGGATCAAATGGAAGTCGTGCAAGCGCGCAGCTAGCCAGGGAAGCTTGCTCAGCAAGGGCAAACCCTGAAGCTGCTCGCGGAGTGGTGGCACGCCTGGGTCGCACCATTCGTGCGGGTTGTCGATGACCTCGCCATCGGGTCGCATCAGAAAAATAGCCGCCCTGCGCACACCCAAAAAACCACCGATGGCCGCGAGCGTTCGCTCCAGCCCTTCATCCAATTCGCCCGGCCCCATGCGCACGAACTCGGAGGACAGCCGAGCGATCAAGCGCTTGAGGTTGCCAAGGCGCATCAAGCTGGCTTCCGTGTGTTTGCGCTCCGTCAACTGCGCTTGGAGATCACGCGTCTGCTCATGACTCTCGCTGAGCCTGTCCAACAACTCCTGGGTGCGACGCTGGGCGTGGCGCTGTTGCGAACGGTTCCAAACCAACCATCCGAAGAACATCGCCAGGAACATCAGTGCGCCCAAACTCAGCAGGAACTCGACCGACGGCATCTTTGCAGAACCCTCGCCGTCTTGCTCCCCACACGCGGAGAGCAGGCCCAACTCGGCCAGGATCAGCAGACGCAGCAGCCAATCAAATGAACCCCGTCGCCGGCGTCCGTCATCAGAAGTGGCTGATTGTCGCGCTGCTATGCCCCTGTCATTTCGCGGTTGCATCGATCCGCCCGCCCGCTCGAAGATGCCAATCTGGAGAGACCGCCTGCACAACTCGATCCATGAATTCGCAAGGGCAGGGGGAAACTGGCTGGACATAATTCTATCACCAATGTTAATTATTGCTGGGGCGAAATTGTGGGCGCCATTCCTTTTTCGAGCGACTATCATTCAGCCATCAAGCCAAGCGCTCGGCACTGTCGGCGGTCAAGTGACTGGACAGCCGCAACCGGCCGCGCAGGCGCTGGGAGAGGGTGTCGATCAGCATGTTGAGTAGAGCGGTCACGGCGATGATCACCGCGGCTCGGTCCATTTTGTCTTCGGCGATCGCGCTGTCGATGTAGAACCCGAGCGTGGTCACGCCGAGAATGCCGAGGATCGCGCTTTCCCGCATCATCACTTCCCAGCGGTAGAACAGGAAAGCCAGGAACTGGCCGTAGGTGCGAGGCAAGATCTCGTAGCACATGCGGTCCAGCGCGCGTTTTGGTGCGTCGGGGCGCAGGTTCAGATGATCGGCTTCGCGGGCAGAAAGGATGCCGAGGATGCCGCCGTTGTGGAGTGAGAGCGCCAGCACGGCCGGCAACATCGAAGGGCCGAGCAGGTGCACGAAGACATAGGCCATGATGTACTCGGGCGTGGTCCGCAGCACGATGCTGATCGAGGCACCCAACCGCGAGCGCCAGGGTCCCTGCAGTTTGCGCGAGGCCAGGAACGCCAGCACCAACGCGACCAGGCCACTGCCGACCAGCACGATCTGAGTCAGGACCATCGTTTGCCACAGCCCTGGCAGAATCTGCTGGTGAAAGAGCTTGGCAAACCAGGCCCAGAGGTCCGACAGGGGGAAATGCAGGGCCAGCGTGCCGTCGTTGACGCCCTCGCGCCGGATCGGCCAGGGCAGCATCTCATAGGTGAACAACCGCACCAAATTGGACCAAGTGACCTGAACATCCTTAGGAATCAGCACAATGGCAGCCAGCAGGTAGAGTGGCACCCATCGCGGCTTCAACCATAGGCGCAGCGAGGCGATCAGCAGGTAAAAGGACAACAACAAGGCGGCGGCTTCGCCGTAGAGACCTTCGCGAAAGGCCGTCTCCAAGTGGTAACCCATCGTCGGCAGGCCGATGAAGCCAAGTACGGCAGCCGAGCGCAGCGCACACTCGAAGCGGTAGGATGTGTAGTTGCGGACCGAGGGATAGATCACCGGCCAGACCCCGTAGCAGAACCGCGACAGCGCCCCTGCCCCTCGGGGTAACCCAGCCAGTACGCGCGGGTTGGCCTCCTGGCGGATCTCGGCAAAGACCTTGGCGAAAACACCGGCATAGGGTACGGCGATCGCCAGTACGCCGCAAGCGGGCGTCAGCCCCAGCAACGGCAGAAACAGAAAGGCCCAGAACAGCTCGTGCACAGACCGCAACCCGGCGCAGAACAACCGAATAGGTGCCAGATGAAAACCGATGGCTAGCACTGCGCCACCGGTGACCCCGAGAGCTGTGCCGCAGAAAGCGAAGACCAGGGTCATTAGCAGCGCCTGGCGGTACTCCAGCAACACATGCCATTGGGGATGGAGGAGTCCCGCCGACATCCGGCCCAGCTCCTGCCAGGGGTGGACAGTCGTAACCGCCAGGTCGGCAAAGGCGCTGGCCACGACCGCTATCGCCAGGAACCACAGCGAAGTTTTCAGCATGGCTGGTAGAGTTGCATCAGCGTCGCTTCGTCTACGTGCGCCGAGGGCAGATCGAACATCACGCGGCCCTCCCGCAGTCCGACCATGCGCGGAAAATGCTGCTGGGCCAGGCGCACTGAGTGCAGTGAGAGCACCATCGTCTCGCAGCGGTCGAGGAGTAATTCGATGACCTGGCCGGCCCGCTGGGGGTCGACAGAGGACACGGGCTCATCGGCCAACAGCAGGTCGGTGCCGCGATATAGCGCCCGCGCCACGGCGACCCGCTGTTGTTGGCCGCCGGAAAGGGTGCCCACCCGATCGAACAGCTTGGACTCGATGCCCAGCTCGGACAGAAGCGCGGCAACCTCGGCCTGCTCGGCCTTGCCTGGGCGGACCAGGTTGGCGAGGTTGCGCCAGAGGGTGCAGCGGTCGAGACGGCCGATCAGGACATTGTGAAAGACGCTGGTGGTCGGCACCAGCGCGTGGTCCTGGTGGACGAACGCCGCCGCCGGCGCCAGCTCATAAAGCCGGCGCAGCAGCGACGTCTTGCCCGAGCCGCTCGGCCCGACCAAGGCAACCCGCTCGCCCCGCTCGACCCGCAGGGAAACGCCAGAGAGCACGCGGGTCTCGCCGTACGCCAAGTGTTCGTCGCGCAGATCAAAGATCATCGCGGCACTCGACCCTTACTCGTCCAGGAGGTCGATCGCCTTGGCCGTCTCCAGGATCGGCTCATACAGCTGGTTATTGGCGGGAATGAATGACTTGCGCGGGAAGCTGTCGAGCAGCTCTTTGTCCTTGAGCCCGAGCAGAGCCTTCTTGACCTTCTCCGTGAAACCGGCACCAAACGTCTTGTCCGCATCGCCGCGAATCGTCCAGTTGTAGTCGGGATAGGTCGGCGTCTTCCAGATCACCTGGACTAACTTGGGATCGACCTTACCGGCGGCCAATTCGGTTTCCCAGACCTTGTAATTGAGAGCACCAACCTGGTAGCTGCCCGACTGGACCAGGGCGATGGTGGCCGAGTGGTCGCCGGAGAAACCGACCCGACTGAAAAGATCCTCCGGCGCTTTGCCGGTGTGTTTGCGAAGGTAGAACTCGGGCATCAAGCGACCCGAGGTGGAGTTCTTGGCGCCGAACGTGAACGTCTTGCCGGCCAGGCCCTCGGGGAAGGTGTCGGAGCCCTTTAAGCCGGCGGAGGAATTGGCGATGAAGTAAGTGACGAATTCCTGGTCTTCCTCGCCCTGGGCGATCGCCAGCGAGCCGGGCACGGCGCGGCGCGCCTGCACACCGGAAAGCCCGCCAAACCAGGCGAGTTGCACCTGGTTGTTCTTGAAGGCGGCGACCGAAGCGGGGTAGGACTTGACCGGTACGTATTTGACCGGAACCCCCAGTTGCGTCTGCAGATAGGCCGCTACCTTGGCGAAGCGCGCCTCGAGCCGTGCCGTATCCTCATCGGGAATGGCGGTGAACTGGAAGGTTTGGGCCGAAGCCGAAACGCAGAGCAGCAGGGCGAGCAGTGAACAGGTCCAGAATCTCATGGGATACCTCAGTGAAAATGCATGCTGTAGGAGCAGAGGGGCCAGCCTGCCAAGATAGCGCAACATAAGGCAGGGATCAAGTCAGCGCTGTGAAAGGAAGGGCGGGCGCACGGCCCGCCTCTGGCTTAGAGCATGAAACCGGCGATGCAGGCGGTGCAGCAGGAGACAATGGCGCCGCCGATCATGGCGCGCAGACCTACCGCGGCCAGGTCCTTGCGGCGCTCGGGAACGAGCGCACTCAGGCCGCCGATCTGGATCCCGATCGAGGAAAAGTTGGCAAAACCACAGAGCGCGTAGGTGGCGATCACCTGGGAGCGCGCCTCGATAATACCGCTGTTGATGTAGCTGCTGAGACTTGAATAGGCCACGAATTCGTTGAGCGAGATTTTGACCCCCAGCAGACCGCCGACCAGACCGGCATCCTTCCAGGGCACGCCCATCATGTAGGCCAGCGGTTTGAACAGCGTGCCGAACAAGGTCTGCAAGCTGCCAGGAAAGATGCCCTCGTATTCCTGAACCGCCGGCGAGGGGCCGATCGCTTTGTAGGCCACCAGTTGGCCGTGCAGCAACTGACCGTCGATCAAGCTGTCCAGCCAGTTCAGCAGCATGTCGACGACCGCCACCAGGACGATGAAGCCGATCAACATCGCACCCACGTTGAGCGCCAGCTTCAGACCATCGGAGATGCCGTTGCTGGCCGCCTCGATGACGTTGTCGCCCACCGGAATCTTGGGCAAATCCACGTCACCGGCGGTCTGGGAGTGCTCCATCTCTGGGTAAAGGATCTTGGCGACGACCAGGGCGCCGGGTGCGGCCATAACCGAAGCGGCGATCAAATGGCCTGCGTTGATGCCAAACGAGACATAGGCCGCCAGCACGCCACCGGCGATGGTGGCGAAGCCGCCGACCATCACGGTCAGCAGTTCGGAGCGGGTCATGGCCTCCAGATAGGGTTTGACCAGCAGTGGCGCCTCGGTCTGGCCGACGAAGATGTTGGCGCTGCAGGAAAGGCTCTCGGCGCCACTGGTGCCGATCGACCAGCGCATGAAGTGGGCCATCACCGAGATTACCGCCTGGACCACGCCCAGGTAATAGAGCACGCTCATGAAGCCGCCAAAGAAGATGATCGTCGGCAGCATGCTGAAAGCCAGCTGCGTCGCGAAGCCGGGGAAGAATTCGTTGGTCGTCTGTTTGTACCAGTTGAAGCCGAACATAAAACCGGCACCGTAGTCGGTCAGGCCGAGAAACTTGACCACCATCCCGCTGAAGTTCTCAAAGATCGTGCGACCGTGGATACCATTGACCACCAGCCAGGCAGCACCGCTGACAACGACCAAGGCAGCGGCATAAGCAGACCAGGAGGGCCGCTTGAGCCAGCGATTGACGATGATCAAAACCATGGCTGCGAGTGCCAGCCATCCCGGCGAGAGCCCCATCGTGCCACTTTGGTAGAGCAAGGCGCCGACGGCGAGGGCCAGCCCGGCATGCAGGCCGTGATTGAAGGCCGTGGTCGCGGCGTGCTGGTGGTCACGCAGGATGTAGATCACCAAAACGGCGCCAAGGATGCCCATGCCGACGAAACTGAGGTAATTATCCTTGAGCAAGATCATCGCTAAGACGAACTGCAGGCCCACGCCCAGAATGATCGGTCGGATCTTGACCTGGGAGCGATGGTAGGACAGCGCCCACGACAACAGCAGCAACATGACCAAGCCGAGCAAAGATGTAAAATTCATCAATCATTCTCCAAAAGCGAGCACGACACCCACTTAATGCGACGACGCGCGAAAATACGCGCCAAAGACCCCATTTCGCCCATGACCCAAAGGGTTTCCCGAGTTTACCCCAGCGCGCTGGCCGAAACAAGCATATCCCCGCAGGGAGCAGGGACTCGTCAATGTCCAGATGTTCATAGACCGATTGCATGGAAGCTCGAGCGCCTGGCGCTTTGACGACTTGGATAGTGCCGGATGTGTTCAGGGAAGTCGATTTTGCCTTTTCGGCTAGGCTCTAACTTGGCAGCGTCTAACCACAGCTATGGCGGTAGGCACTAGGCTCAGCGAGACTCCGTGGTTAAACATCAGAGGTTGACCACGGAAAACACTGAATCTCACGGAAGGGGACCAATTCCAATGCTGTTAAGTTAAGAAATCGGTCACGGGAAAATTCATTCATCTGTTGCAC
>CAYRFM010000110.1:0-15782 GCA_964423555.1 uncultured Holophagae bacterium
ACGCCGGCTCCGCCCTACATTCGTGTTCCATCCGGAGAAGGCAAGCCGGCGGCTTGCCGCACTCATCCTGGCTCCGCCCACCATACGCGTTCCCTGCGACCAAGGCAAGCCGGCGGCTTGCCGCACTCATCCTGGCTTCGCTGGGCAGGCGTGTTCCCTCCTACCAAGGCAAGCCGGGCGGCTTACCGCACTTTTCCTGGCTTCGCGGACCAGTTGTGTTCCCTGCGACCAGGGTAAGTCGGTGGGTCATCACCAGCCTGACAAAGTCGTACTAGGTGCCCAGTACTTGCTGGAAATCGAGGTCATGCTCCTCTGGCGCTGGAGTGGCAAGATGGCTGTGCGATTGGCGTGCTGCGATCTGGGGCCTGAGCCGCAGGCGTCAGCAGAGCGTTGAGACCTGAGCAGGGATCAAGCGCGCCGGTTCAATCGGCTTTCAAGTACTGGCGATAAGTCCGCGGGATGGGGCAATGGAAGTGACGATCCCAATCCTGTTCCTGGCCGGGATGCACGGTGCGGTCGAGACCGACGGCAAAATAGAGACGGAACCCCAGGCCGAGGTACCAGAAGCCCGCGCGACAGTACCACACAAGGGCGCCGATCAGGAACTTGAGCCAACGCACCGGCAACTCCAGCTTATTTACTTTCGCCAGAGGCGCTGCCGTTTTCTACCTTCTTTTCGTCCACGCCGCTGACGGCGGACTTGAAGTTTTTGATGCCTTTGCCCAGGCCCTCACCCAGTTGCGGCAACTTTTTTGCGCCGAACAGCACCAGGATCAATACGCCGATTAAGAGCATTTCAGGAAAACCAATCATTACTTCCTCCCACGGGCTCTGGCCCGCAACTTCATGATAGCCTATCGCACGGACGAAACCCACGCAAATCTTTTATCAAAACCTGCGCTCACTTCTGTTCGAGGCGGTAGCAGATCGGGCACCGGTCCAGTTGGTGACCGCGGGCCGGGCAGTACTCGCGGCCGTAGAAGATGATCTGCAGGTGCAGCTTGTTCCAGCGATCGCGCGGGAACGCTTTCTTGAGATCGCGCTCGACCACGGCGACGGACTTGCCCTTGGACAGACCCCAGCGCAGGGCCAAGCGGTGGATGTGGGTGTCGACGGGAAAAGCCGGCAAGCCGAAGGCCTGGCTCATGACCACCGAGGCCGTTTTGTGACCCACGCCAGGCAGCGCCTCAAGCGCCTCGAAGTCGACGGGTACCTTACCCTGGTGCTCGGTCACCAAGAGGCCCGAGAGGCGGCTGATATCGCCCGCCTTGCGCTCGGACAACCCACAGGGGCGAATGATCGCCTGGATTTGCTCGACCGGCACGGTCATCATGCGCTCGGGCGTATCGGCCAGCGCGAACAGCGCCGGGGTGACCTGGTTGACTCGCTTGTCCGTGCACTGGGCCGAGAGCAGCACGGCGACCAGCAGCGTGTAGGGATCCGCATGGGTCAACGGAATCGGCGTCTCGGGATAGAGTTTCTCGAGGGTCTCGAGGATGAAGGCGATCTTTTCGACCTTTCTCACGGGCGTTCCGGGCTCAGTTTTCGAGGCGTTCGCGCTCGAGCGCCTGCATGAACGGCTCGCGGAACTTTTCCAGATAGCGGTAGCTGTCGGTCAGATCGACGTCCAAGTGACCGTCTTTGACGATCATCTTGCCCTGCACCATCAGATGGCTGACCTGAACCTGGCTGGACCAGCCGAACAACAGCTGATTCATGAAGTGGCGGTTCTTGCCGCTGGGCAGGAACGGCCGCGCGCAGGGCTGCGCGATCGAGATCAGCATGAAGTCGGCCGAGCAGCCCGGCAGGAACTGCGCGCTATTGACGCCGAGCGCCTGGGCGGGGTTCCAGGTGCCGAGATCCCAGAGGGAGTCGATGTCCATGTCGGTGCAGAGCACGTCCATGCGGTTCTGCCGACTGCGCTCGGTGAATTCGAGTAGCTTGATGTCCTCGGCGACGGCGAAGGTATTGCTGAAGGCAATGCTGTCGGCACCGACGGAAAAGGGTATTTCATGGGCCAAAAGCCCGGCGACATTCGGTTGGGCGTCGCCGCGCGCCATGGTGGCGGAAGGGCAGACAACAGCTGTAACGCCGTGTTTGGCGGCCAGCGCCAATTCCTCGTCGTCCAGCACGGTGCCGTTGATGACGACCAGGCGATCGGAGAGAACCTCCATCTTGGCCAGCGCGCGCAGCGGCGTGGTGCCATAGTGAAGATTGGAGGTGTCCAGCTCGGTGGCCCGTTCGGCCAGCTGCATATGCCATTTACAGTCGTACTTCTGGGCCAGGTGCGCGGCCAGAATGATCGCCTCGGGCGAGCTGTGCTCGAGCCCGTGGATGCCGGGGATGACGTTGATCAGCGGGTGATTGCGGAACTTTTCGACCAAACTCTCGAACTCCCGCACGCTCTCGTCGAGGGACTGGATGAAGGCGCGACCCTTCTCCTCGGTGCCCTGATCGTAGAAGGCGTAGACCAAGGTCAGCCGCATGCCCAGTTCGGCGGCGATGCGCGCCAAGCGCTCGGCGTAGCGGGCCTTGGTAGTGCTGCGATGGCTGCCGTTGTGGAGGTAGTGGAACTCGCCAACGGTGCCGATCCCGGCCAGGGCTTGCTCGGCCAGGGCGATGCGGAAGACGGCATCGAAGGCCTCGTTGTCGACGGACTGACAGAGCGGGTAGACGAGTTTGTGGAGCAGCTTGCCAAAGGGCGCGGAGAGGTCTGAGAGCCCGCGGAAGAAGCGGTGGAAGCCGTGGTTATGGGGGTTGATGAAAGCCGGTAGCAGCACGTGGGTCGGATAGTGGTGCACGATTTTGGCGGTGGCCACCAGGTGTTGCCGCGGGCCGATTGCTTGGATCACGCCGTCCTCGTCGACGGCCACACCCCAATCCTTCTCGAAGCGACCCTTGACGTAAACTCTTTCGGCGGACCAAACTTCCATGAAAGGCTTACTCCCTTCCCCGGTGTTTGACCGCCGCCTGGGCTTCCCGCTCGGCGGTCTTGCGCTTCAGGGTCTCGCGCTTGTCGTGCACGTTTTTACCTCGTGCCAGTCCCAACTCGCATTTGACCAGACCCTTGTCGTTGAAATAGAGCTTGAGCGGCACGACCGTGAGGCCGCGCTCTTTGATCTTGCCGAGCCAGCGCCTGATCTCCATCTTGTGCATCAGGATCGTGCGCGGCCGCAAGGGCTCGTGATTGGAATAGCCGCCATTGGTATAGGGCGAGATGTGGATGGAGCAAAGTTGACCGCCACGGGCATTGAGCTTCACGTAGCCATCGCCCAGGTTGGCTTTGCCCTCGCGCAGGGCTTTGACTTCGGAGCCCTGGAGCGCGAGACCCGCCTCCACCTTCTCCAAAATCTCATAATTGTGATACGCCTTGCGGTTGTCCGCGACCAGCTTGATACCCACGCGTTGCTCCCGTCCTAACCTGAAGCTAAACTTTAGCATAAGCACCGGATTAGGAGAATCCTTTTATTGTGTTCCGTTTCCAGCAAACGAGCAAGCTCGAATGCGCCGTCCCCTATCTCCTAAAACGTGCCTGGTCACGCGTTTGCGGCAGTCGCCGGCAGGCTTTTAACGTATGATCAGAAAGTGCACTGAAGTGACACGATACGCCCAGACGTTTTCGGAGGATTCGATGTGGTTCCTGCTCTGCCTTTTCGCGACCTTGCCCGACCCCATGCTCAAGGTCGAAGTAGTGCGCTCTTATGGCGAGGTTACCGGTAAAACCGATGTATTTCTGCAAGGACCTGGCGACCTGACGCTTGACGATCAAGGCCGCCTGCATGTGCTCGACCTGCGCGCCCGCAACGTGCTGGTCTGGGACAAGCAAGGCAAATATATAGGTTCCTACGGAAAACCGGGTCAAGGTCCCGGCGAACTGCAGATCAACGGCACCGCTGGCGGACCCCAGGGCTATATCAGTGCGATTGGCGACACGCTCTACATCTACGACGGCGGCGCCCGCCGGCTGAGCCTGTTCAATAACGACATGAGTTTCCGCGAGGCCATCCCGTTCAATATCGAAGGCGGTAGAGTCGAAGTGTTTCGCCCACTCGGCAAGGATGCGTTCCTGGTCTTCAACAGCAGCTACTTCAGCGATGTGCCCTTTCGCCGTGTGGCGATCTTCAACCGCGCTAAAACCTCCGAACAACAGGTCCTGAAGGTGCCCGATACGACCTGGCGCTATTCCGGCAGTGGCAATGACCGCAAGGTCGAGCTGCAGGCTTATGCCCCAAGCCTGCAAATTGCCGTCAACGAGGCGACGGGCAAGGTGGCCCTGGGCGACGGCGGCAAAACGGCCTTCGACCTCTACGATTTCAAAGGGAAAAAGCTCAAGTCGGTAGAGGTCAAACTGGTGCGCAAAGAGGTCACCAAGGAGGCCAAGGAGGAGTTCAGCGCTCAGAACTGGATCAAGCAGAGCAACGGCTTCTTCACCGCCGCCTTTCCCGAGCGGCGCGCCTTCTACGACCGCCTGCTCGCCGTGGGCAAGGACCGCTATCTGTTGTTCCTGGTCTCGCCGGTCAAGGGCAATGTCGACGGCTACTTGGTCAACGAAGCCGGCGAGACACTGGGTCGCTTCACCTACGCCTGTGGCGAGGGCGGCGCGCTCTACACCAGCCGCGGCCGGCTCTTCACCTGCCGCACCAACGAGGACGGCGACTTCACGGTCGAGGAATTGCTGATCGGCGGCAAGGCCTCGTTGCCGACGGGCTCCTGAGGTTCAGGAGCCCGAGCTTGCGCCGCCCGAGCGGCGCAAGCTCGGGCTTAGCCGAAACGGTCGACCCGAACCGGCGATTGCAGGAAAATCACTTAATCGGGTGCGCTCATGGGTGATTACTCTATTTATAGCGGCTCTTGAACTTTCATCCACCGCCCGGCGCAAGATTGCATCTTGCGCTACATCCCGCCACTGGCCGCCTGCCCGGCGCAAGATTGCAGCTTGCGCTACATCCCGCCGCTAGCGCCTGCCCGGCGCAAGATTGCAGCTTGCGCTACATCCTACATCGCCCGAGGCACGCCCCATGTCGCATGAGGCATGCCCCGCATGGGCTCAGAAATCCAGAGCGACGCCGATTTGGTAGCGCCTAGGCAGGATATAGTTGCCGCCCAAGCCGTAGTTCGGACTGCTTTTCACGCCGTCGATGTTGTAGCCCGTCTGCTTGTCGAAGACGTTGAAGACGTCGGCGAACAAGGCCAGGTTCATGCTCGAGAAGGCAAAGTGGTGGCGGTAATTGAGATCCAGTTGGTAGTGGCCGGGACCGGTACGCGAACCTGCCGGCTCGGAGAAGCGGTTGGTGGAACTGGTGCTGGTGGTGTAGGCGCGGTAATACTCGGAGTCCGAGGTCTCCCAGGCCTCGCCGCTCTGCCAGTAGGCCAGGGCGCCGAGCGTGCCCTTCCAGGCGAAGTCGTAGCTGCCAAAGACCTTGAGCAGGTGCCGGCGGTCGCCCTTGAGATTGCCGTACTTGAAGTCCCAGAGCTGGCGACCGACGCCGTCACCCAGGTTGGAGCTGCCGATAAAGATGTTCTGGTCGTTGTTGACGGTGGTGTTGTCCTGGTCGAAGTTGCCGTAGTAATGGCTCCAGGTGTAGCTGCCCTTGACGTAGTAGTTCTCGCCGCGCTTCTCGACGTCGGCGGTCGCCTCGTAGTACTTGGTGAAGGCGCCATCCAGCTCGGCGATGACGTAGGAGGAACCGCCGACACCGTTGTTCTGGCCGGGGTCACCGTTGCGGTAGAGATCCAGATCGGGGATGTAGAGCCCGCGCGCGCGGATGGCGTCCTGCTGGTCTTCCGGCGCGGTCACGTAGAACGCGGTGCGGGCGTCGTTGTTGGTGTCCTCCCAGAAATGCGAGCCGTAGCGGTGGCGGGCGGAGAACTTGTAGGTCCAACCGGAGTCCAGCTGGCGGTTATAGCCGATCAGGTACTCCTGGATTTCGCGGGGATCCATGTCGGGCTGGAAGAATTTCCCGCTGGTGGAGCCGCGGTTCTCGGTCGCCACCAGCACGCCGTCACTGCTGTAAGTGTTGCGCACGATCAGGTTGCGGCGGTTGCGCGCCCACGAGGCCGCCCGCGGCAGCGAGGAAGCCATGGGGTTGTAGACCGCCCAGTTGGCGTAGACCGATTCGTTCTTGCGCAGCTCGCGGATCAGGCCGATGCGCGGCTGGATCATGTCTTCCCAGTCGATTTCGTACATGCGGTAGCGACTGCCGATCGAGATCCGGTAGCCGCTGGGGGTCGAGCTGTCCTCGGTCAAGTCCTGACCAAAGAGCTCGTCGTGGGACAGCAGGACGCCGACGTTGAGGCTCCAGGGCCCGGTGGTGATGGTGTCGTTGAGCTCGATGTTGTCCGAATGGTACTCGGAGTGGATCGGGTCGGAACCTTGGGACTGGATGAACTCGGCCTGGATCAGGCGG
The DNA here is from genome assembly GCA_964423555.1 of uncultured Holophagae bacterium. Lineage (GTDB taxonomy): Bacteria > Acidobacteriota > Holophagae > Acanthopleuribacterales > Acanthopleuribacteraceae > CAYRFM01. The sequence goes on from CAYRFM010000110.1 coordinate 6,408, forward strand.
GCGGCGGTGGTCAGGAACGTGATATTGCCCAGACCCTGCTGATCGCGACCCAGGTCTTCTTCGTCCTCGGTATGACGAAACCCGGCGTGGAGCTCGTGCTCCAGGTTGCCGGCGCTGAAAAAGCCCTCCCAGCTGAACTGGAAGGCGGTGCGGGCGAAGTCGTCGTTGTCGAACAAGGTGCTGATCCCGGTGGCGCCACCACCGCGGCGCACGCCGTTTTGGACGAAGCCGTAGCGATCCACATAGGGCTGGTAGAGCGCGTCCCGCTCCGAGCTGACGCCCAGACTGGGCACGTTGACGACGCCAAACTCGTGCAGGCGCGAGAGATCGATCGTCGACCCCAGCTCGCGGCTGGGCACGAAGTCCGTGCGACCGTTGGGCGTGCTGCCGGTATCCAGGTTCATGCGGGTATAGTTGAAGTTGAGGGTGTTGGTGCTGTTGAGCGTGTAGTCGCCCTCGATCACGGTCAAGCCCAGGTCCGAAGAACTCTTCGAGCCCAGACTCACATCCGCCAATGAGCCCACGGTCGAGTCCTGTTCCTCTTCAGCGCTGCGGAAACTGCCATGCAGGGTAAGATCGCTGATCGGCGACCAGGTCAGCTTGCCGAAGATCTCGTCCTTGTCATAGGAACCGTCGGGATGCTGGCCATAGACATTGCTGATCGTGCTCGTCTTGCGGCGCGGCGCGAAGTAAGACGCGAAGAAAAACAGGCGATCCTTGACCAAGGGCCCGCCAAAATCGACCGAACCCCAGTTGCGGTCGGTCTCGCCGACCACCGAGGTGGCAGGTACGTCCGTGTCCGAGGTCCAGCTGCCGTCGCGGTAAATGTACTCGACCCGACCCTTGTACTCGTTGGTGCCCGACTTGGAGATCGAGTTGATCAGGAAGCCGCCGCTGCGGTTGAAATTGACCGCTTTGGCACCGCCGTTGATCAAGGTCACCTGTTCGATGTCGTGGTTGGAGGGTTCGGCGGCCAGGGTCCCGAACAGGGGCAAGGTGACGTCGACGCCGTCGAACTTGTAGACGTTGTCCTGGCCGTTGCCACCGGCGCTGGGACCGCGGGTGAGGTTCTCGGTGACCTGCACCCCAGGCGCCAAGCGAATCAGATCGCGGTAATCCTGGCCCAGGGGGATTTTCTCAAAAACCTCGTCGCGGATGTTGAACTCGCGTTCCGCCGAGGTCAGGTCGATCAGCGGTGCCACGCCCGTGACGGTGAGAGCTTCCTCCTGGGTCGCTGGTTGAAGCACGACATCCACCCGGATCGTGGCGCCCAATGGCAGGATCACGGCCTGCTTAACGGTGGTCATGCCCGTCATGGTGAAGACCAGGGTGGTCTCTCCCGGAGGTAGGCGATTCAAGCGATAGTCGCCGCGTCCATCCGTCACCGTGACACGCGCTTGCGGCAGTGACGGCGCACTGGCCTGGACTGTGACGCCTGGCAGGGGCGAGCCCGCCTTGTCGGTGACCGTGCCGTATATATTACCGGTCTGTTGCGCCATCACAGCCCAGCTCGACATCAAAAGGCCGAGTACCACCAATCGTTTGATCATTGAGACCTCCATGCTGCACCTATCAGGATCTCCCGCAGAGCGGAAAAATTGTGCGTCTATTTACGAGTGACTCCTCACCTTAAATCTTTGGGCCGGCATGTGTCAAGCCGCCTTTTCGTTGAATCGGTAAATTTTGCCAGCTTTTTTTGCCGACATTTTCACAAGGGTCACACTTGACGACTTGAGAACAGGCCTTCAAGCCCGAGTTTGTTGGGCATTTCCAACCCTCGTCGCCTAGCCCAGGCCTAGGTCCGAACCCGCTGCTCCCAGGTCCGAGACCGGTTTCCGCTTGTTTTTCCCACGACCCATGGGCATACTTGAATGAGAGGGCGTACCGCACCGCAGGCGTCCTGAACCCGAAGGGGATTTTTTCCCGAGAGGAGGATTCATGAGCATCTTGATTGCCGAGAGTGGCGGCACGCGGACCCATTGGGTCTTCATCGAAGCCAATGGCAGCTCGGACATGCTCGGCACGATCGGCCTGAATCCCAACCTGGCCGGCGAGGCACTGCGCTGCAAGGTGCTCGAAGACGAGGTCAAGCCCTGGCTGGCCGGACGCTCCCCCAGGGACTTCCGCTTTTTCGGCGCGGGCTTAGCCGACGAAGGTCACCGCTGCGCCGTCAAGCGCGACCTCTGCCGCGTGCTCGAGCCTGGGGTCGATCCCGAGGTCAGCACCGACATGATGGCCGCCGCCTATGCTTGTCTCGGCCACCAAGCCGGCGTCGTCGGCCTGCTCGGCACGGGATCCGTGGCCTTCCACTTCGACGGCGAACAGATCACCGCGCGCAAGGGCGGTCTCGGCTACCTGCTCGGCGACGAGGGCAGCGGCGTCGCGCTTGGCCGCGCGTTTCTGCGCCAGCTACTCAACGACAGCCTGCCCGAGCGCATCGAGCGCCTGCACCTGGCCTTCTCGGGCATGGACAAGGACGAGACCCGCCGCCAGTTCCTGCACCACGCCCGACCCGCGCTGTTCCTCGCGGAACAGGCCCCGTTTTTGGCCAATTACATGAACGAGCCCGAGATTGCCGCCCTGCTCGAGCGCGAGTTCGGCGCCTTCATCCGCCAGGACTTGCTGCCCCTGACCCGTGCCGGCGACGAGCACGTCGTGCTCAGCGGCGGGATCGCGCGCCATTTTGCGGCCCTGCTCAAGCCGCTGTTCCGCCGCTTCGGCCTGGACAATTTGACGATTCTCGAGGAACCGCCGATCAATCGCCTGGCGCTTCATCTCTGGCGCGCCCACGCCACCTGAAGCGGAGGATTGCTTGAGCGACGACCAGGCCCCCGAGCTCGACCCCCAATTTCACGAAGCGCTGCATGCGATCTTCAACCGCATCCCCTTCAACCAGGTGCTTGGCCTAGAGCTCGGCCACCTCGACCTCGAACGCGTCGAGATTTCCTTGGCCATGCGCGACGAGCTGGTCGGCAATCACTTTCACGGCATCCTCCACGGTGGCGTGATCGCCTCGATTCTCGACGTCGCCGGCGGTTGCATGGCCCTGATCGGCGCCCACCAGCGCTCGCGCGGGCTCAGTCCCGAAGCCCGTGAACGCATTCTTACCCGGGTCGGGACCATCGACATGCGGGTCGACTTCCTGCGACCCGGCAAGGGCAGCGCGTTCTTGGCTTCGGCGCGGCTGTTGCGCACAGGCAACAAGGTGGCCGTCACGCGCATGGAGCTGCATGACGACCGCGGCGAACTGATCGCGCTGGGGACGGGCACCTACCTCTGCGGCTAGCCCGCGCTCAACTGCGTCGTTTCCGGCGGGCTGGAGCCCCACGAGCTATCCAGCAGACGCTCCGCCACCATGCGCGCTTGGATCGCTTCCCACAGCGCATCCGCATGGGGCGAGCGCCCCCTGTACTGGCGCAGGGCTTCGCGCACCTTGGGCGGGTCGAAACTGAGCAGCCGCCACAGCAGGTTCTCGCGAATGTCGACGACCTCGCGGGTCAAGAGAATGCGCCAACACGGCGCCTGCTCCAGGCCGCACTCCAGCAAGCCAGGCATCAGCTCGACCAGTTTCAGGAGCTTGCGGACCTCGTCTGTGACCCTCGGCGCCACGGCGAACAGGCCTAACTCATCGCGCAGGTTGCTGATCCCGCGGCAGGTGGCATAGTCCTGGGCATAGCTGGCGAACAGGTTGAAATCGGCAACGTCCAGCACCTGATGGGAAAAGATCGAGAGGTTGTAGGCCTGCAACAGGTCCAGTCCATCAGGGAGGCAGGCGTCGAACCTGGCCTCGCCGCGCTCGATGAAGACGACTCTCAGCTGGCGCGGCACCAGGCTCTGCTCGCGGGGCACGCCCTGGCTCTCCTGGCGCACGCGCTGTAGGCGCAGGCTGGTCTGTCGCGCCTCCTCGGCCGTGGGCTCACGCAGTTTGTTCGTGCGCGGTTCATAGGTCTGGTTGGCGAAGACCTGAAACCCTTCAGGCTCCAGGAGATCGCCCAGCAATTGCGCGTACAGATCCTGCCATGTCTCAAATGAACCATTGTGCTTATCGCAGCGCGCCATATGCCCTCCCCATCCCCTGGCTCTTTCATCCTACACCGCGCTTGCCCCGCGATCAAGCGGGCACCTGCCCCAGCTCAGGACGCGGACTCCGGCGCCGGCGCCGGGCTGCGCGCTTTGAAGCGGCCAGCGAGCCGCTCCAGCTGGTCGGCCAGCTTGTTCAGGGCCCTTTTCATGGGCGCGGCGGTGCGTTTCTCGACACCGACGTGAACGGCGTAGGCCAGAGCGATGACGCACAGGATCATGCCCCAGAAGAGCAGGTGGGCGTTGACGGCCGGGTAGGCGCGGTTGAATACCATGAAGCCGATGTACTGGTGGAGCAGGTAGAGCGGATAGGTGAGCACGCCGGCCAGCAGCCAGCGCTTGCGCCCGATGACGCCGGTGCGCCGCAGCGCGACCAGCATCATGACGACAAAGAAGAGCGTGACCAGAGCGGCGACGATGTAGGGGTTCATCGCCGTATCGTAATCGCTTTCAGCCTTGTTCAAGCCAGCCAGCGCCTGGTACAGGGCCAGGAGCCATGAGCCCAGGACGATGCATAACTTTGGCAGATCCAAACCTTTGGACCAGATCAGGAAACAGGTCGCCCCGGCGATAAAGAAGGCCGAATAGTCGGTGATCAGCAAAAAGCCCAGCTTGCCGACCGGCACCAGCACCAGCGCGATCGAGGCCAGCAGCCACAGGCCCAGAAACAGCTGGGCCTGGTGGATGCGGCGCAGCACCAGCACGACCGCGACCAGGGCGTAGAAGCGCAGCTCGACGAACAGCGACCAGTAGGCGCCGTCGATCGAGGGCACGCCGACAAAGCCGTTGAGCATCGTCATGTTGACGAGGTACTGGGGGATCGTGGCCGAGAAATGCGGCGCGCCAAGGGCCAGAATCAGCAGGAAGGAGACGGTGCAGCAGGCCCAGAAGGCGGGGTAGAGGCGGACGATGCGGGAAATGGTGAAGCTGCGCAGGCTGCCGCTGGCGGCGGTCATGAGGATCACGAAGCCGCTGATCATGAAAAACAGCTCGACGCCCAGGTAGCCGTATTTGGCGACCGGCACCAGCCAGGGATAGGCCATGGCGGTCAGGGGGTGGGCGCCATGGGTGCCGCGGAAGGCGTAGTGGAAGAAAACAACGGCCAGCGCGGCCAAAAAGCGCAGCAAATCGATTTCGTTGACCCTGGTATTCGTCATCCGTTTTCAACCTCGCGTCATGGTTGCTTCCATCATAGCCGATCGTCCCCGCTACGGCTTGGGAAAACTGGCGTGCAGCGAGACTTCGCCCTGGTCAGTGAGGGTGGCGTTCAAGATCGCGACAGAGCCTTGGTCACCGAAGACTTGGACCACGTAAGCACCGGGTTTGAGCCCGCGGATCAAGGCGCGGCGGTCGACGAACTCGGGTAGCGGGCGGCCGAGCCCTGGGTCGGGTCCGCCCAATTCGTCGACGCGTTGGCAGGGCCACTTGTTGCGACCGTTCTCGTCCATGACGACCACGGCCTGCCAGCCTTCGCCCTCGGCGTCGCCCTCGACCCAGAGCACCGTGGTCGGCACCAGGCGCAGGCGCACTTCGACCTCACGGTTGGCCGCCAGGGCGATCACGGCGGGCTCTGTCTCCAGGCGCAAGTTGAACGGCGCGAACGCCAGACCGGGCCGGAAGCGACCGGAGGGCAAGCCGGCGAAGTCCTGCTGGACCGTATCGCCGAAGCGGCGCTGGGCTACAGCTAACTTGGGATCGCGCTCGCTGAACAGGGCCAGGACCGCGGGTGCGCCGGCCAGGCGTTCCAGACCTTCGACGTGGGCGAACAGGCGGGCGCTGGCATCCAGCGCCACGAGGCCCAGGTCGAGCTCTGCGCCGGCGGCGGTCACGTCCAAGCCGCCTTGGAGACGCTGGGGAAAGCCATCGTAGACCCATTGCAGATCGTAGGTACCGGCGGGCACAGCCTCAAAGACAAAGCTGCCGTCCTCCTCGGCGGTGAGTTCGCGGGGGACTTGGCCGGCCAGGCGCAGGCGGTGGCGACGGCGGTCCTGAAGGACGCCCAGAACCGTGCCCAGGCGAGGGAACTCGAATAGTTTCGTAACATCGCTGTCGAGGAGGGTCACCTCGACCCGGCTGGGGTGATCGAGCAGGGTCGACCACAGCTCCTGCTCGGCCAGTGGCCGCTGGGGCGCGATCAGCACGTAGGGGCCGGGCGCCAGCTCGCGGAAGCGGAAGCTGCCATCCTCGGCCAGGTCGCCGACCCGCACGTGATGGGGACTCTGGTTACCGCGCGGCATCAGGTAGAGCTGGCCGGCGTTCAGGCCGAGCTGGGCGACCAGGGCGCGCCCGCTGAGGGTGAATAGGTGCTCGAAGCCAAAGTCGACGATACTGTTCTGGCCCTGGCCGAGGTGGATATCCCGCTGCCAGACCGCGTCCTTGGGTTTGCCGCCGACGGGGAAGCCGAGGCTGAGCCGGTAATCGCCGGCCGGCAGGCGCTCGAAACTGTAATCGTCGCCCTTGGCCAGGCGCCAGATATCCTCAAGGCCGGGATCACTGGTCGAAACCAGGTGCACGGACATGACCGAGGGGAAGGTGATGCGGTTGACCCTGCCGACGACGGAGGCCTCCCGCACCAGGTGCACGGCTAGCTCGCGTCCGCTCAACCGATCGACCCGCACCTGGCGCTCGCGCGCGTAGCCGGGCAATTCGACCAGCAGGTCGACGGCATAGGGCGTCTCGAACTGGGCCGCGAAACGACCGGCCTGGTCGCAGGTCAGCTTGCGCAGCTCGCGGTGCCCGCCAGCGACAAAGCGGCGGTCGCGCCAGCTGAATTCCTCGGCGCGGTCGGATTCGTAGAGCAGGAGGTTCAACTCGGCGCCGGCAAAGGAGCGCCCATCGACGGAATGGAGGCGCCCGCTGAGCTGGATCATGCGCGGGACGGCGGGCTCGCGGGGCGCTTCCGCTGGGGCGTCCCGTTGCGAAGGCGGCGGCGCAGCCGGCCCACGCAGGGTGACATAGAGCACGGCACCAAGCGCCAGCAAGGCCAATAGTGCCAGAATCTGCTTTACCTTCATGGGGCCTCCAGGGCATAGGCGGGACGGCCTTGCATGCGTCCGCACCCGAGGAAAGACCGGAACCACTATAAACGGCTCCCGTCCGGATTGCGACCGCAAAGCGCCGCTTCCGGGGAATTTAGGTAGCGCTTTGTCGACAGAGCGCGTATGGCGGGCGCAGCCAGGACCTGCCTTAGTCGCAGGAACCACGTATCGTGCGAAGCCAGGACTGGCATTGTGTTTAAAAACGCAGCGCTTATCGGTCGATACCGAACGAAAAAGGGCCCATAAGCAGGGCATATTCGAAAAATCGCCTTGCGCATCGGCGTGTAGGGGCTGTCTATTCGAAAAGTCACTGCGACACTGAACCAATAGTCTTCGCTTTGGCGAAAAGCTGAAATGAATTTTTCAAAAATGCAGCGCCTATTGGTCGATGCCTAACGAACAAGGACCCATAAGCAGGGCTGAAACGAAATGTCGCCTTGCGCGTCGGCGTGTAGGGGCTGTCTATTGGAAAAGTCACTGCGACACTGAACCAATAGTCTTCGCTTTGGCGAAAAGCTGAAATGAATTTTTCAAAAATGCAGCACCTATTGGTCGATGCCTAACGAGCAAGGGCCCATAAGCAGGGCTGAAACGAAATGTCGCCTTGCGAATCGGCGTGTAGGGGCTTGATTTTCGAAAAGTCACAGGGGTGCAGCGCCAAAAACCCCCACATCGGCAAAAAGGGGCAGGCGACTTTTTCAAAGAGACCGCGGTAATCGGCAGATGCGCGGCGAACATCGACCCTGAACACGGACAAGAGCGGTAGATCATCTTGCGCACCGGCGCGCAGGGGCTGGTTTTCGCGACTTCACTAAAGGGCAACTTCACGAAGACCCTCACCCGGGCGAAAAGTTGAGGACATTTTTTCAAATGCCAGCGACCATCGGTCGATGCACAATGAGCCACGTTCCTCAGACCCTGAACGCCGGAATTAGGTGACTACCTGGAACGCTCCACTTTGCTTAGAAAATCGCGCAGCACTTTCGTGAAGCGTTCGGGCTCCTCCAAATGAGCCACATGGGAGCTTTCTTCGAAGATCACCATTTCCGAACCCGCGATGCCGCGGTGGATCGTTTCCGAGCAGGCCGGCGTCAGCTCGTCGTGACGACCACAGGTAATCAGAGTCGGTACCTTGATTTCATGCAATGAGCTCGTGCGATCCCAGTCTTTGAGGGTGCCGATAATCATGAATTCATTGGGCCCATTCATGAAGGCATAAACAGGGTTACCATCCAAAATTGCGGCTGAGCGAGCCAAGGGCTCCGGCATAGGGTCGCGCCGACATACATGTTTGGCGAAAAAGATCTCGAACGCCTTCAGGTAATCGGGGTTTTGGTAGTCTCTTGCCGCCTCACAGCGCAACATGGTCTCATAGATATCCTTCGGCAGCTGGCTTTTCAGGACCTCCGCTTCGGAAACGAATTGAGCCACACTGGCAGAGCCAGAGGAGAGGATAAGGCTGACAACCCCCTTAGGATCACGACTCACCATGTATTCGATGCCCAGCCAGACCCCCCAGGACTGACCAAGCAGGTGAATTTGTTCCAAACCCAGCGCCTCTCGAACCGCATCGACCTCCGCAGCAAAGCGCTCAATCCGCCACAGAGATGTATCGTCGGGGATGTCTGATTTGCCACAACCCAACTGGTCATAGAAGACGATAGGGTTGGGAACATCAAGGGGTTCGAGGTAATCGTGCCCCGCTCCGGGCCCCCCGTGCAGCGTCAATAAGGGAATCCCCTCGCCTTCCGTGCATCGATACCAGACTTTATGACCGTCTACAGAAATCTTTCCCTCTTTCGCTTTCATGGCGCCTCCGCTTCACGGTAAAGTTGTTGCTCTATTTTAACACAGACGTCGACCGATGCGTCCGCCAGTCGTGGGTCACCAGCCATCCAGTACAAGAGTCATTTCTCGATGCGAAAGGAGGCGCTCATTGCCTGTGGTGGCAAAGGATCCCAAGTTCAGCAATCGTCATGACAGCACCTTGTTTGTCAGGAAGTTTTGTTTGCGAGCATGCTGATTGCTTGAGGCGAAAGACCTGTGCACGCGGCAATTGTTTCCATATCGCAGCCCTTTCGGACCAAGTTCACTGCAACCCGCGCGATCCCTTTCTCGATTCCCCGCTCTTCTCCCTTCTCCATGCCATCTCTTCTCAAGAGTTCAGCAATCGTCATGACAGCACCTTGTTTGTCAGGAAGCTTTGTTTGCGAGCATGCTGATTGCTTGAGGCGAAAGACCTGTGCACGCGGCAATT
>CAYRFM010000110.1:15882-24981 GCA_964423555.1 uncultured Holophagae bacterium
TCCCTTCTCCATGCCATCTCTTCTCAAGAGTTCAGCAATCGTCATGACAGCACCTCCAACCTCTTCTGAATACGATTTTACCGCAATTTCCCTGAACTCGGGCAGGCTTTCCCAGTGAGCGTTGGATAGCAGGTAGTTGTTCAGCCCGATGAGAAAATCGCGGTTCTCCCATTGCCTGTCCAGACGCTGGGCCAACGGCAGCAGTTCCCTGAACTTGGTGACAAAGTCAGGGTCGTACACGATTTTCAGTACACCCAGAAACAGCGCCAGCTTGCCTTCGCCCAGGGTGGAGGTGTCCAGGTTGGCCAGGTCGACCATGATCACGTCCTCCGTGCGCCAGCGATCCGGAATCAGGTCGACGGGTCCTTCCATGATTTCGGCGACGGTTCGCGGTCCGGAATAGGCCTGAGCGCCATGGTACAGTCCCACCAGCAGGACGATCGGCAGCTTGCGGTTGGGAAACTGCTGAGCGCAACGCTGCAGCAGCGCCATCTCCTGACAACGCAGCTGGAACACCATTGAGGACGCGCCATAGCGGGCGCTGCCACGGCTCTTGTGCTCGAATAATAGATTGAGGTACACATCTCTTTGCTCGCGCCAGGGTGCTTGAAAAAGCAGATCCGTCATGGTCTTGCGCAGCAAGGCGGTGACGAAACTCTCGCTGGCCATTCTGAGCTCAGAGAAGTCGAGATAACGCTCCAGGTCACCCATGAACTGGCGGAAAAAGCTGGTGAACACCACCGGATCGGACATGACGTAGCGTACAAATTCATCGTGCTTCATCGACGCCTCCCCTACCCTGGCCCGATCTCCAGCATGACCCGTTCCAGCTTGTCGTACTCCAGCTCGGCCGCGCGCAAAGCGTGTTTCATGCGCACCGGGCCGCCTTCGTCCGCCGCGAAAAAGGCGGCGTTGATCGCAATATTGCGGATATTGCCGCCACTGACGTTGAGCTTGGCCAGGCGCGCGAAGTCCAGGTCCGCGTGGGGCGTGGCGGCGGGAAAGGTACGCCGCCAGATCTGCTCGCGCTCCCGCTCCTCCGGGAACGGGAAGCGCAGCACGAAGCGGATCCGCCGCAGGAAGGCCTGGTCGATGTTCTCCTTGAGGTTACTGGTCAGGATCGCCAGACCGCGGTAGGATTCCAGCCGCTGCAGCAGGTAGGAGACTTCGATGTTGGCGTGGCGGTCGTGGCTGTCCTTGACCTCCGAGCGCTTGCCAAACAGGGCGTCGGCCTCGTCGAACAACAGCACCGCACCGCCGCCCTCGACGGCGTTGAAGATCCGACCCAGGTTCTTCTCCGTCTCGCCGATGTATTTGCTGACCACCGAGCTCAGGTCGATGCGGTAGAGGCTGAGGTTGAGCATCCCGGCCAGGACCTCGGCCGCCATGGTCTTGCCGGTCCCGCTGGTGCCGTGGAACAGCGCGCTGATGCCAAGCCCGCGCCCACTCTTGTCAGCGAAGCCCCAGTGTTCGTATACCTGCAGGCGCAAGCGTACCTGGGCGACCAGGTCGAGCAGCAGCTGCTTCTGGCGCTCGGGCAGGATCAGGTCCTCCAGGCGGGCGCGGGGCTCGATGTTCTGGGCCAAGGCACCCAGCCGCGGACGGGTGTGGTGGCGACAGAACTGCCAGAGCGCACTGGCCCGTTCCTCCGCACTAACCCCGCGTTCGCCAAGGCTGGCGACGGCCGCGTGGATGGCGGCGGCGTCCAGGTTGAATTGCGAAACCAAATGACCCAGCCGCGGTTGCAGGTCCGGCAGGAGCGCGCCTAAGGCACCCTGCCAGAGCGCGTGTTGTTCGTTCATGTCGGGGCCCTGGACCTCGAGGTAGACCAGCGGGCGCAAGTGCACCGGCCGGCGCTCGCGCCCGCCCAGGACCAGCGCGCCGGCCATCTCCTCGAGCACCCTCGAGAGCGCGAGATTGCGAGACTCGCCGCCCTCGTTGAGGGAATCGTTCTCCTGCTCGACATACAGGACCCGCCCGCTGAGCAGGACCTCCCGCTGCCAGAGTCGGATCAGCGCCGTAAGCTCCGTGCCCGAGACGGGCAACCGCTCCGCGGCCAGCACGTGCAGCGGCCGACCCAGCAACTGGCAGGCCTGGGCGGCGACGCGACGGCGGTCGACGGGGTTGCCGCCATAGAGTTGAAAGGCGGCGCCGTCCTGGTTGGGCGCGGCCAGCACTCGGGCCAGCTGCTCGGCGACGGCATGGCGGCGGTGGCCGTCCATCTCGTGCTCGGGCTCCCGCTCCAGCAAGCCCGTCAGGCGCTCGTCGGGGCAGTCCAGACCGCAGAGGAAGTGCATGACCCGTTCCGGTAAGCTGATCGGGCTGCGCAGCAGCGTCGTGCCCTTGCCCAGCTCGATCAGGCTCCAGTAGCGCAGCGGTCCGTCGGTCAGCAGGCACTCCCAGCTGGCCTCGGGCAGGATCCCCAGGGCCAGTTGAAAGGTGGGAAAAGGCAGGCCGTCGTCCTTCTGGGCCTTCGCGCAAAGGCTGGGGAACGAGGGGTCCAGCTCCATGCCCAGGCAGAGCAGCAACAGATCGCGCTCAAAGGCCGAGAGCCGCAGGCGCTGGCACAGCCATGCCAGCTCGTGGGGCATGGGCCGGTCAACCTCCTCAAGGGTGGGCAACTCGCCGTTGAGGTAGCGACGCATGCGGTCGACTTCGACCATGAGGGCAGCGGTCTGGCTCATCAGCGCCTCCTGTTCGTAGGCCCAGCGTGGACGGCGCGGTCCTCGACCGCGGGCGGGGTGTCCGGCACCGGTCCGGCATCGATCATGACGACGCTGGCGCGGTAGAGCACGCTCAACGGGTAGGCGACAGAAGGGAACAACCCACTCCAGGTGCGGCCAAAGGCCTCGGGCTCCATGGTCACCGGCGTGAGCCGAACTTCCTTGACCGCGCGCTCGAAGTCGGAACCGGCCAGGTAATCGCGTTTGGGGTCCGCGACCGCGCGGGTGATCGCCTTCTGGTCGAGGAACGGGTGAGCGTGCAGCGCGGCCATGGCAGCGCCCAGCAACCGCTGTGGCAGCATCAATTTCTCGTCGCCGTAACAACTGAGCAGGTAGTGAACGTCGAGCGCCAGCCTGGGCTGACGGACCAGCTGCTCGCCGCTGCGGGTCGGCAAATCCTCGTTGCGGCGCGCGCCGTTGGGGGCCACGTGGTACATATAGAGATTGACCGCGGTCTCGGAGACATCGACCTTGGAGGGGTGCTGCGTCTTGACCAGAGCACCGAGTTTGGAGGGTAGCGCCCCTTCCAACATATCGCGCAGCGTGACGGTGAGGGTGGCGATAGCCAGATAGTTACTCATGTCAGGTCCTCGGGGTAGAACGGTTGTGGACGCTGTGAAACTGAACTTTACAGGCGAGACCGCGGAGAAACCCATCCTAACTTGGATTGTCAGAGATGGCAAGGGCAGTATTTGGCGCTGATTTCATGTGAATTACCCATTGTTGTGAAATATCGCCTATGATACGATGGACCATACTGCGACAAAAGATTGAGTCAAAGGCTAAACAACTAACCCAAACCCGCTAGCGACTTTGGTTCGCGAGTTTTGCGAAACCAGCGCTCAAAGGGCGGAGCTGCAGCCAGCTCGGATTCACCCACCATGATCGCACGCGTCCACGCCCATATGTGCCGCCTTCAGAATTGGACCAGGGGTTCGCCTGAGGGCCGCTGTCGTCTGTCGACGACGGTGGCAACCGCCACTCAGCCACGGACCATTCAGCGCCGGGGGTCACCGAGCCCTCACCCCCATCTCAGCGGAAAAAAAGCCAGGAGGATTTATGCCGATACAAGTAACCTACCCGGGTGTCTACATTGAGGAGCTGCCCAGCGGTAGTAAGACCATTTCAGGCGTGGCAACGGCGGTAACCGCTTTTGTCGGCCGCGCCCTGCGCGGACCCACGGACCTCGACGGGCCCGTGACGATTTTCGGATTTGACGATTATGTCGGCACGTTTGGCGGCCTGCATCAGGACTATCCCATGGGCTACGCGGTCCAGGATTTCTTCCTGAACGGCGGTGCCAAAGCCATTATCGTGCGCATCTACAAGGACGACGACAAGATCGAGGGCGACGGCTTCGCCCGCATGGTCATCGACAATCTGGCCTCGGCCAAAAACGCTGGCCAGAAAGTGGTCGACGCCGCCGAGGAGGAACTCTACAACCCCTCCACCGCCAGCGGCAAGGCCGAGATCGACGCCATCAAGGCCCACGCCAAGAAGGCCGCCGACAGCATCCAGGGTGAACCCATGGCGACCGCCGCCAAAGCCATCATGGACGCCATCGACGCCGTCACCGACAACGCCGAAGCGGTCGTTCGCGCCGCCAAGGCCGCCATGAAGAGCATCGTTGCTGGTGCGGCCATCCCCCCCGAGGAGCAGCTGCGCTTCGTCGCCGCCAACCCCGGTTCCTGGGGCAACTTCCTCAACGTCAGCATCGACCACGACAATCTCAACGAAGCCATGGACGGTGTCTATGACGGCCTCGGCCACAAGGACCTGTTCAACCTCGAGGTCAGCTTCGCGCCCGCGGGCGGCATGGCCGTTTCCGAGCGCCACATCAACCTGACCATTAAGGATGGCTACCAGGGCGAGCGCCGTCTCGACCGCGTGCTCGACAACGAGTCGATCCTGTTGCGTGCCATCCGCGACGACAAGGGCGACCCTGTCTGGCCCAAGGCTCGCCCCAACCCCACCATCTATAGCGCCACCGGAGGTGCCGCGAGTGCCGAGCTGGACACGCTCGCCTACCTGGGCAACGAGAAGCGCAAGACGGGCATTTACGCGCTGGAGAAGGTCGACCTCTTCAACCTGATGTGCATCCCGCCCGATGGCCGCAACCCCGCCAAGGGCACCTGGGACACCCCGCTCGACGTCTACCAGGCGGCCGCGGTCTATTGCCAGCGCAAGCGCGCCATGCTGATCATCGACCCGCCCAAGCAGTGGTCCGACATGGCCCGTACCGGCAAGGTCGCCAACATCAACCTCTCGGAGGTCTACAACTACGCCGACGCCGGCCGCAACTGCGCCGTCTACTTCCCGCGGGTCAAGCGCTCGAACCCCCTGCTCAAGGGCGCCATCGAGGTCTTCCCCGCCTGCGGCATGATCGCCGGCGTGATGTCGCGCACCGACGTCAACCGCGGCGTCTGGAAGGCCCCGGCTGGCACCGAGGCCGGCCTGGTCGGCGCACGCGGCCTGGAACTGCCGCTGACCGACAACGAGAACGGCCTGCTCAACCCGCAGGGCATCAACTGCATCCGCACCTTCCCCGTCGTCGGCACCGTCGCCTGGGGCGGTCGCACGCTGCGTGGCGCCGACCAACTCTCCGACGACTACAAGTACATCAACGTGCGCCGGCTGACGCTCTACATCGAGGAATCGCTGTTCCGCGGCACCCAGTTCGCCGTCTTCGAACCCAACACTTCCGAACTGTGGTCGACGCTCAAAGCCGCCGCCGACTCCTTCATGGCCTCCCTGGCCAAGCAGGGCGCCTTCTACAGCTACGAGGTCGTCTGCGACGCTTCCACCACCACCGCACGGGACATCAACCTCGGTCGGGTCAACATGCTGGTCGCCTTTGCACCCGTCAAACCCGCCGAGTTCGTCGTCATCCAGATCAAGCAACAAGCCCTGAAAGAGTAAGGAGTAGAGCATGCCAGCACCAGAGTTTACCGTCAATACAGAGCGTTACGACCCGTACCTGAACTACCGTTTTCGCGTCAAGTGGGACGGCAAGTTCGTCGCCGGCGTCAACAAGGTGAGCGCGCTCTCCCGCACCACCGAAGTCGCCAAATACCGTTCCGGCGGCGATCCCTCCGTCGTCCGCAAGATCCCCGCCCAGTCCGACTACGCGGCCATCACGCTCGAGCGGGGCGTGACCCACGACAAGGACTTCGAACAGTGGGCCAACAAGATCTGGGCCTACAGCCACGCCGCCGCGGCCCCCTTCCCCGAGGACATCATGTCGCTCAAGGATTTCCGCAAGGACATCCGCATCGAGCTCTACAACGAGTCCGGCCAGTTGGTCATCGCCTACAACGTCTATCGCTGCTGGGTCAGTGAATGGCAGGCGATGGCGGACCTGGAGGGCGAAGGCAACGCCGTCTTGATCCAGACCATCAAGCTGGAAAACGAGGGCTGGGAACGCGACGCCACCGTGGCCGAGCCGACCTATCCCACCTACGTCCTGCCCGAATAAGACCCGAGAGGCACCAGGGGAGCAAGACCCTGCTCTTGCTCCCCTGAATGCCCCTTGCGTCCTGCGTCTTGAATTTTGTCTCTTGAAGCTTGTTTATGCGCTTCCTCAGTTCCGCGGATATAATCAGGGTCTGGGAGTTTGGCCAGGGCAAGTCGCTGGTCGAGCAGGCGCTGATTCTGTTGGCGCCGGCCTTCCCGGACATGTCGCGGCAACAGCTCTACGACCTGCCCATCGGCAATCGCGACCTGCGTCTGCTGGAGTTGCGCCGCCTGCTTGCCGGCGAGCGTCTGACGGGCAAGAGCAGTTGTCCGCAATGCGACGCCGAGCTGCAATTTTCGCTGACTCTCTCACAGCTGATCATGAACGATTACCGCAAACTCGGCAGCAATGAGTACACGGAAGAGATCGAGGGCTACCACTTGCGCTTCCGCGCTCTGACCAGTCAGGACCAGTTGGATGTGGCCCACCTCTACGACGTCGAGGAGGCGGCGGAGGCCTTGCGCCGCGCCAGTCTGATCGAGGCCCGCTGGCAGGACCAGCCCGTCGCGCCCGAGAGCCTGCCTGATTCGATCTTCGACGCCCTGGGCGAGCGCCTGATCGACCTGGATCCCCAGGTGGAGACGCGCTTCTCGCTCAATTGTGCCGTGTGTGGCACACGCTTTTCAGCCGTGTTCGAGGCGGTCGAATTTGTTTGGTGCGAGATCGTGGCCCACGCCACCCATGCGCTCGAGGAGGTCGTGCTGTTGGCGCGGGCCTTTGGCTGGTCCGAGCGGGAAATCCTCGAGATGACGCCCCGACGCCGCCAGCGTTATCTGGATATGGTGCCCAGCTCATGAACGATTTCTTCCAGCGCTTGGCCGAGCGCACCTTGGGCGTGGCGCCCCACGTGCGACCCTTGGCGGCTGCTCGGGTCGACACCTCGCGCTTGCCCCAGAACCACGAGGAACAAGTCGAGGAGTTCTGGGACGAGATGCAGCGCCGCAACCCCGAGCCTGGCCGGGTCCCGCCGGACCGCCGCCGCCCGCCGTCCCTGGCTCAAGCCGAGGCACCGACGGCGCCGCGGCGCGATGAGTTTGAAGACCCGCTGGCCGCCGGGGCGCGCAAACGCCGTCCGCTCCCGCCCGCCAACCGCCCGCTCCCGCCCCGCGAGGGCGGCAACCGCGAAGCCCGCAGCCGGCCCAGCCACGAGGACCGTACCGACAGTGAAAATGCCGGAGAGATAGGTCGCCCTGCGGGTCAGGCGCCATCCCAAGCGGCCCCTGCCGCGCCGCCAAGTCAACCGGCAGAGGCCGCGCTCTCGCCGCCGCCAACTGTAGCGCCGCCAGAGCCCTCTGCGCCGAGCACGCCGCCAAAGGGGGAGCTTCGCCCCCAGCCACCGGAACAGCGCAGCGAAACTGCGCCGTCCAGGGTGCCGGTCTGGGCACATAAAATCGCCACGGCGGAAACGGTCAGCTTCGAAGCCGGGCGCGAGGATGCGGCAACGAGCGCGACGGCAGACAGCGTCGCGCCGGGCGGGCTGCCAAAACCAGATCCGAACGAAGAAACGTTGCAGCGCAAGTCGGCCCGCGCTCCTGCGCCGATCGCGAAACCGGAAGCGGGGCCGTCGCACGAACCCGGTCAAAGCGATCCAAAACCCGCCGAACCCCCGCAAGACCGCCGTGGCTTGGACGGCGCTCACTCCCCAACGCCGAGCAAACGCTCGCCGGAGGGAGGCCCCAAGCAGGGGGCTGGCCGACAGGACGACTCGGAACCGCCCCAGGCAGAGGATTCGCGTCATACGCCAGAGGGCCCTGAGGACCTGAACGGTCCAGGGGCACAGCGCGGTCCAAATCACACAGCACCCATCGCAACCCGCCCTCTTGTGGGGGATGCTGACGCCTCGGCGTTCAGCCATCGAACCGAGCGGCCCCAGCCAGTGCTGCCACAGAAGGAGGCAGGTTCCAGAACAGGAAACCTGAGCCATGCCGAAAGCGTCAATGAAGAGCCGCTAGCGCATCTGCTTGGCGAGGCCCCGAAGCAACAGTCGCCAGACAAAAGCCCTTCTAGGGATGTCCACCAAACGAGAAACATCCAGCCTGGCCTGGCCCCAAGTGTTCACACTCCTTCACCTGAAGACGGCACCCGTGGGGCCGACCGCCTGCTCGGCCTAGAAACTTCGCAGTACTCAGAAAGCACCCCCCACGCGCGCCAGCCTGAACTTGCCCCAAGTTCGCCTAAACCTCTCCTTGAAGACGGCACCCGTGGGGCCGACCGCCTGGTCGGCCTGGATACTTCGCAGCACTCAGAAAGCCCCATTCAAAAGCAGACCCAGCAGCCTGACCTGGCCCGAAGGGTTCACCGTCCTTCCCCTGAAGACGGCACCCGTGGGGCCGACCGCCTGGTCGGCCTGGATACTTCGCAGCACTCAGAAAGCCCCATTCAAAAGCAGACCCAGCAGCCTGACCTGGCCCGAAGGGTTCACCGTCCTTCCCCTGAAGACGGCACCCGTGGGGCCGACCGCCTGGTCGGCCTGGCCACTTCGCAGCACTCAGAAAGCACCTCCCAAGCGCGCACCCTCCAGCCTGACCTAGCCCCTAGTGTTCACAGTCCTTCACCTGAAGAAGGCACCCGTGAGGCCGACCGCCAGGTTGGCCTAAAAGCTTCGCAGTACTCAGAAAGCACCTTCCAAGCGCGCCAGCCTGACCTTGCCCCAAGTTCGCCCAATCCTCTCCTTGAAAACGGCGCCCGTGGGGCCGACCGCCTGGTCGGCCTGGCCACTTCGCAGTACTCAGAAATCACCTCCCAAGCGCGCACCCTCCAGCCTGGCCTCGCCCCTAGTGTTCACAGTCCTTCACCTGAAGAAGGCACCCGTGGGGCCGACCGCCTGGTCGGCCTGGCCACTTCGCAGTACTCAGAAAGCAC
>CAYRFM010000111.1:0-23518 GCA_964423555.1 uncultured Holophagae bacterium
CAAATAATGCCAGGGCGCGCTGCGCCCAGACAGAATTCGTCCCAAATAATGCCAGCGCGCGCCGCTTTGCCTTGGTCTATGGGAATGCGAATGCTGGGCGGGCCGGCCGCAGTGCGCGACTGACAGGCGCGGGTTCAGAGCGGCTCCGTCGCGCAAAGATTCCGTATCAAACGGTAACCGCTCAACCTGACATAGTCGTGCTAGGCCTGCGCCACCGACTGGGCGATCTCGCGAATTTCACGGGTGAAATCGCGGCGATGGCGCAGCAGCGCGTCCAGCGCCGACTTGCGCTTGGAGCGCGACAGTGCCCGCGCCGCCGCGACCCGCATCTCGGACGTCGGCTTGGCCAGCATCTGCAGCTCCTTCTCAAGGATCGCGACCAGATAACCGACGCTCTCCTCGGTGTCGATCTTGCCCAGCACCGCAATCGCCTCGGCCAGGACCGCCGGGTTCTCCTCGCGCATGAATATCTCGCGCACTTCGAGGGCGTAGGCGCCGTGGCGACTCAGCTGCAAATAGCGCAGGATGCGGCGCAGCGCGGCGCCCGAGGCCTGGCGCAACAGCTCCTTGCCCATCTTGAAGCCGTCCAGGGTGTTGATCTGGAACAGACAGCGGATCACCAGGTCGCGCAACTTATCCTGCTCGATGCGGTAGAGGTCCGGCAGGTAGGTCATCAGCTCGGGCGGCGGGTTGATCGAGAGCAGCGTCAGCAGGTTGCGCTTGACGTACCAGGCCGAGCCGAATTCCACCGCCTTGCGCATCTCCTCCATCAGGTAGGGATAGGAGAGCGCGCCCAGGTTGGTGATGTGTTCCAGCACTTTCTTGCGCAGGTTGCGGTCCTCGCTCTGGAACAGGGCGTTGAGCAGCGGCTTGAGCACGCCCATGCCGTGACGGTGGAACAGGGCCTTGCGGATGGGTTCCAAGGCGGCCTCGGGCGAGTGCATCAGGGCCGCGACCAGGTCGGGGTCCATCAGGCGGTCGATGACGCTGGCGAGGTGCTCGCGCTTGCCCTCGACATCCGCGCGCAAGTGCTGGTTGGCCAGGATATTGAGCCCAAAGGCCACGCCCTTGAGCTGCTTGCTGGCGCGGAAGCGCTCGATCATGCGGGCCAGGGTGGCCACGTGGATTTTGTAGAGGTCCAGCTCGCCGCAGGCGTTGAGGTCCTCGGCGATCGATTTCAGGACGATCATCAGCGAGTGATCCTCGCCCTGATCGACCATGCAGGTGACGACGACGTGGTAGCTGGAGAAGGCCAGCTCGCGGTCCTCGCGGCTCTGCGACTTCAGGTCGGCGCGGATCAGGGTCAGGGTCTCGGCGACGCGCTTGAGGTTGTTTTGGCGCATGGCCTCCTTCATGGCGCTGTAAAGCGTGTGCTGCTCGTCCGGGTCGATCGGCAGCTCGGGCTTGAGCAGGGCGTCGCCGCTGGGCGCGATGGTGGGCCCGAGCGCGCGGAACAGCGAGGGGTCGGGCCGGATCTCGGTCGCCTTTTGGCTGGGCGGCGCGGATGCGAAGCCCAAGTCGGCGTAGGTGCCCTCGACGTTGAAGTCGGCAAAGGCATTGTCCTCGGCGGCATAGGCCGAGCGGGCGTTGATCTGGACGCGCCAGACGTTGTGGGGCCGCAGTTTCTGGGCCGCCTCCTCGGGCGAACCAAACTCGGCGGGATTGGCCTGCAGCAAGCGAATCAAGAACTCGAGGTCGCGCACGGAGAGACTGGCGAAGAAGGTCAGCGTGTGGATGCGGCGGCTGGACAGCACGCCCGAGAGCCAGGTCGCCGATGCCAGGGCCTGGATTTGGGGCGGCAAAATGTTGTCGTTGATGGTGAAGCCGCGGGGCGTGAGCTGCAGCACCAAGGCGTCACCGCGGCGCAGCGGATCGCAGGTGCGCATGAAACTCTCGAACTGCTGGGTGACGATTGGGTTCCCGGCCGGGTAGTAGGCCAGCCCGTCGTGACAGGCCTTGAAGACATTGAAAAAGGCATCGAACTTGGGCTGCATGCAGAGGTCCCGGAAGACAGTGTGACCCAGAGGGTTTTCCGCCTTATTATATCTTTCCAGCGGCAGGCTTTGTACCGCTAGTTGGCCGGGCCGCGCCATTTCCCCAATGCCGCAAGCGCGCCTGGGCGGGCTCCGACAAATAGCGTGAGGCGGCGCTTCCCCGAGCGCCTGACCACCGACACTCACTCGCCTGGTGTCTGCCGCGCCATGGGACCAGTCTGGAGTCTGGACCGTGCGGGTACGAATCTGAGTCCCGGAAGTTTTTCGCGGTGTTTTCCCGTTTTTAGATTGACTTGATGACCTAGGCGTAATACGCTAAACCCTCTGGCGGAGGAATTGTTTGATGAAATGTTGGTTGTGGCTTCTAGTGGCTCTATTGCTAGGTTGCGGCGCAGGCAGTCCAACTGAAAGTGCAAATAGGTTTTATCGCAGCATCCGGAAAGTCAAGACGCAACACACGCGACAAACGACGTTTCCTTCAGTAACCCTTCCCGATTCACAGCTTCGCCTCATTCAAACGGCCACCGAGGCGCGCGAAATCTTCCCTGTCGATCACTGGGTCATGTTGGAAATGACAGACCGTTCCTTGCTTGGGGCCGTTTCAGAAATCATTGAGGTTGAAGATAACTGGGTAGTCTTGGATAGAATCACAAACAGAATCCTCAAATTTGATGGTGAAGGGGCGTTTTTAGGACTGATTGGCACACCAGGCCTAGGACCAGGCGAGTATCTGAATTGCGGAAACATCACACGGGTCTTGGGTGACAAAATTGCTGTAAGAGACAGTACTCGGGGAATGGTGCTGGTCTACGACCTTGAGGGAAATTTCATTAGAGGAACGCCACAGCCAGGAACCACGGGCGACGGCGGCAAATTCATCATCACGGGCGGCTTACTCTGGGATCGGTTGGATCGCTTTTATCTCTCTGATTTTTCTGTGGACTCGGCCACGGTTCCTCAACATGTTGTGCTGGACTATACACAAGAACATGGAAAACTCCTTTTTGGTTTTGGCGATCGCGAAGCTTTCTACCAAGAAATGGTTAACCGGTACCATGTGCCAAGGAGTAGAATTGCCGCCTTTGTCTCAATCAATGGTCGAATATGGTCTGCCAGTCCCAATACTTCTGAAATCATTATTTATGAGCCCAATGGAGCATTATATCGTAAGATCGCTGGAAGCCACCCAGATTACATCATTGAAGAAGACTTTCAGGATATCGAGCCCTCAAAGGATGGACTCTTCAAGCTCCTCCTAAATAAGATGCACAACTATAAAATTCTTGCCTTTGAAAATATCGTCATTCAATACCTATCCGGAGGGAAAAACCAAAGGTTCAATATCTTCGACCTGAATGGGAACCTTCTGCGCTCTGCACTTAAAGTAGACTTTCTCTCGTCAATGACCCAGACATCTACGGATATTTATGTTGTAGGAACACTGAGCGACCTGCCCGAATTAGAATATTATCAAAAAGCAATGAGCGAAGACGAAATGCAACTTCTGACAGAAACCGGCTGGACTGTCGAAAAAAGCCAGGACAGCAACCCTGTCCTTTGTTTAAGGAGACCATCATGGTAATGAGAAAATTGCACGCTAAGCACAAGATTGGCTTTTTTGCAATACTACTCGGACTTACTTTCAGTTTCGTGTCCTATTCTTTAGGACCTTCTGGTGAAACGCAATGGTTCAGTTCAGAAATTCGGGGCACCCTTTGTGAAGTATCCTGCTTCGATCCCGAAGGCGGATCCCCACACCACGTACGATACGAACAAGTAGTTTGCGAGGCCGACTGGTGGGGGACATGCGCATCTGTGCCATGCGGCCTCTCATGCCGTGATCTCCTCCTGCTGAACATTTACTAAACGGAAAACTTTTCCTGCGTACATGACCGCAGCGATAGCAAGTCAAAACTCATCCTTATCCAAAGTCAAATCTCGTATCAGGAAACGAAAAGGGCAGCAATTCTTCCCAAATGATGAAGGAGTTAATCATGAAAATAAGAACGGTACACAAACAGAAGCTAGCGACCATCGCGCTACTTCTTGCTTTTACATTCAGTTCCATATCCTATTCCTTAGGGCCTTCTGGCGAATCCCAATGGTTCAGCTCAGCGTATCGTAGCACACCTTGTGAAAGCATCTGTTTTGACCCTGCAACAGGCTCCATAAAACGAGTCGAATATGAATCCGTTGGTTGCGAGCCCGACTGGTGGGGCACTTGCACTCCATTGCCCTGTGGTCTCTCGTGTCGCGATCTCCTCCGTTTGATGATTTATTAACCTGTACAACGCGCAATTCTTTTTCGCTCGTGTGGCCCTGCCAGCGGGTCGCACCGGGAGACCGGCACTGTTGTTTTCGCTGGATGTCAACCAGGCCTGGGCTACACCTTGGGCGATCTCGCGGATTTCACGGGTGAAATCACGGCGATGGCGCAGCAGCGCGGCCAGCGCCGACTTGCTCGTGGAGCGCGACAGCGACCGCGCTCGCGTCGCCGCGACCCGCATCTCGGAGGTCGGCTTGGCCAGCATCAGCAGTTCCCTCTACATTTCTCCAATGCTGCTAGCGCGCCTGGGCGGGCTCCGACCCCTTGGGTTTTCCCGACTTGGCACAGATGCGGCTTGATTTTGTATCCGCCCGGAGTTAAGTTGGTGCCACCCTTCCGCGGTCGGCCTCCGCGGTATCCGGCTCAGCAGGCGGCACGATGTTCGACTGTATCGAAGTCCACAAGGTCGATCCCCAGTTCAAGTGGATCGAGCTGACCACCATCGACCGCGATAACGGCGAGGTCACCGCCGTCCGCCTGGTCACGGACGAGGACCACAAGAAAATGGCCAAGACCTTTGTGACTCGGTACATCGCCCGCCGTCAGACCCATTTCACCATCCCTGACACTTATTTGCACCAGATCGAGGAGCTCTGCGAGGAGGCCTCAATGGCGCGGGTTCTGGCCCAGCAGGGCGCGGCCTCGCCCGACCTGCAGGACTTGTTGCCGACGACCGTGATCCACTTCAAGTACCCGGAGCGCACCAGTTTTCGGCGCTCGCGGGCGGCCCGGGTCAAGATGTTCACCGAGGAGGCCATGGACGCGCTCTCCGACCGGGATTTCGAGCGCGCCGCCCAGCGCCTCGATTGGGTCCACCAGCTGGACCCCGACAACGAAACCGCATTTCAATGGAAAGTCGTCTGCCTGCGCTCCTGGAAGAAGTTCGCCGAATGCGTGCCCGTCTTCGAGGCCTGGATCGCCCAGCACGGCGCCTCGATCGAGGCCCGACTCGGGCTGGGCGAGCTGTGGCTGTACCTGGGTCAGAACCAGCGCGCCCTCGACCAGTTCGAGGAGGTCATCGCCATGGAGGCCAACAATGTCATGGCCCTGCTCGGCGCCGCCCAGTCGCTCAATCGCCTGGGCGAGGACCCGGTGCCGATCCTGCGCAAATCCTACATGCTCGACATGACTTACACCCTCGATATGATCGAGCGGCAGTTGGACTTCCGCCAGGCCAACACCAGCGATCTGCAAGGCGCGACGCTCAAGGAGATCGCCGCCCGCTACAAGATCCCGCTCGTGCGCGTGCTGGAACGGGCGGAGCGCGGCGTGCTGCCCATGCACCCACCGGGCGAGGACGGCCTGCCGCGTTTTTCGCGGACCGAACTGGACCGCCACTACACCGTGCTCAAATGCGTCGGTCTGGAAATGGAACCCACCGTTCCGATCAGGACCGAGGCCATGGCTCAGCCGATCCAGCCCAGCCTGTTCGACGAGTGAGCCGGGATCAAGTGCGTGGCCCAATCGAGCTGTGACCGATCTCGAGGTGCAGCGCCAGGACCCATTGCGCCGCTTGCAGCTCGCCGCTCGCCGCCCAGGTGGCGGCGACCTTCTCGAGGAGCGGGCACAGCATCGGCCCGGCAAAGACCCGCCGCACCTGGTGCTGCAGCTGTTCGAGCGAGTACCAGGCCGACCAGTCGAGGAAATTGAGCAATTGCGCGAGGTGGCTGTGGGTGACGAACTGGTCGGCCGTGGCGAGCTTGAAACGCGGCAGGCCCGCGGGCAAGGGCCGGCTCTCGTGGTGGCGTCCCTCTAGGTAGGCATGGCCTGGCATGGCGGCCGGCCAGCGGTTCCAGCTGGGCATCAGCAACAAGCGCTGGCTGAACAGCTCGCGCTCCATGAGGCCGTTGGCGCAACCGGCCTGGACCAAGGCGCGCACCACCTCCGCCGGGCGATAGTCGCGCTCGGGCGCCAGGACGCGCGCCAGCCAGGTCCGCAGCTCGGGCGAGGGCTCCCGCAGAGCCCGGTGCTTTTGCCACCAGAACCACTGCAGCCCCCATTCGAAGGCCGTGACCCTGCGCATCTCTGCCGCCGCGGCCCAGACCGGCCAGGGCGCTTTGGCGAAATGCAACAGCCAGCTACCCGGGGCAAAATCTGCATAGATCATGACGCCGGGCAGTTCCTCGTAAATCATTCCGCGCTGTTCCCAGGTTCGGACCTGCCCTTCCAGCGCCAACCATACCAGCCAGGCGTCAGTCCCTGGCCATCAATGCGAATCCAGCCGTCACCGGTCTTGGGGAAATTGCGCATGCTGGTGAAGCGGTTCAGGGACACGCGGATGCGCAGCAATGTCGAGCGATCGGCGGCATAGCCGGTCTCCTGAGCCACGCGGATCACCGCTCCAGCGGAATAAATTTCGTCGTCCGCCAACAGCGAGAGAAGGTCATCGTATTTCATGGACTTGGTTCCTTTTGAATTCGAAAACGTTCGTGATGGCCTCCGGCCCCACTCCTGGCGTCAGACAGGCGATTCAGACGAAGAGGATACAAGGAGGTCGAGCGCTTGGTTAGGCGAAGGCAGCTGCCACCCGTGTTCGTGACCTGCCTCGCGAGCTCGATCATGGCCGTGGGATTGAAAGGTGAGAACGATAGGCGTGCCTCCTTCGCTTGGCAGATGGCAAATACCCGTGCGGTTTTAGGCCGACTCGGATTCAGTGAGATGCCTCAGGCGGTCAATCCCTCGGGCGATTGTACCAACCCTCCAGAAAACAGTTGAGAACGATCACGCAATCACATGTTGACGCGCCATTTCAGGACTCCGTGCCCAAGTCGTCGTGGCTGGCGATCGTTATCATGCTGCCCGTCCGACCCGTCTTGTGGTTTCACACCAAGCAGCCTAACAATGCCATGTCGTTAACAGCCCTTGATTAACCACAAAGAAAATTGCATCCCATGGATTTTCCTCGGATCATTTCAACGCAACGCAGATATTTTAGCATGCCAGAAAACGACATTGGAAGCCAAATTTCCCCATAACAATTGCGCATTTTTTATTCGTAGATAAAAACATCGAAACTCAATTTTCCTATTTGCCAATCTTATTCCCTCACTACAAAATAAATCATCGCGCTGCTCATGTTTGTATCAGCCAACGGCCTGTCCCGGCCCCGTTCCTTATATGAGCTATTAACAATCGCCCTCCGCCTTGCGCAAGTTTGCATCTTGCGCACATCGCCTGCTGGACCTTTTCGGCGAGGTGCAGCCTTTACTCAATCCTGGGGGAACAGGAAGCGAATCGTGGCGCCCTGAGCGTAGCGCGGTTCGCCAAGTTCGATATGGCCGCCTAACTCGGCTAGGGTATTGGCGGCAAAGTGCAGACCCAGGCCGCAGCTGCTGGGTTTGGTGCTGTACCCTTGGCGGAAGACTAGCTCATGGGCGGACTGAGGGATGCCGGGGCCATCATCGGCGATCTCCAGCACGACGTGGTCGCCCTCCTCGTAGGTTTGGAGCAGCACATTGCCGCCGCGGCGGCCCCGTGCGGTCTCGATCGCCTCGTAGGCGTTCTCCAACACGCACAGTAGGGCCATGCGCAGTTTGGCGCGATCGAGCCGCATCAGCGGCAGTAGACTCGGTTGAAAGCTCAGCTTGATGTCGTGGTTGCGGCGCATGCGCTCGGCATCGACCACTTCCTGGACCAACTGATTGAGGTGCATTTCAGTGGTCAGCTTGGCGGCTTCAGTTTGACCCTGTTGGCGGCGCATGAGCAGGTGTAGGCGGGTCAGGTTATCCTGAATCTCGATGCAGAAGCGCAGCATCTGCTCGGTCTCACTGGCCACCCCGCGCAGGGCGCGCTCGGCAAAGGCAGCTGCTAGGCGCAGGCGTTTTTCATCGGTGGATAACTCGCCGTCAGCCATGCGCTCGAGGACTTGGACCAAGCGCTGTCCTTGCTCCGCCCAAGTGCTGTTGCGCAGGGCACTGTCCAGCAATTGGGCGTTGGTCTGAATGCCGTTAAAGGCGTTGCCGAAGTCGTGGAGGACGGTGGCGGCGTTCTGGGCCATGCCGGCGCTATGGGCAGCGGAAACCAGGTCCTGCTGGGCGCGCAGCAGGTCCTCCATGATGCGTGCCCGCGTCACGGCCACGACCATATGTTGGCGGAACCGTTCCAGCTTGAGGCGATCGGCATCGCCGAGTCCGCTGCTGCGACTGCTGGTAAACAGCAGCAAGCCCCGCAGGCGCCCCTCATGGAAGCTTTTGAGCATGACCAGGCTGGGGTAGCTGCCGCCGAAGCCGTGGAACGGGCTGAAGACTTCGATGCCGGGCTCGCTGCGGCTGGCGGCTTCGCCAAAGAGTGCGCGCAGCTCAGTTGGGTCGGGTGGCTTTGGTGGCTCAGTGCGCCAGTGGCCGGTGGCGGCGATGATGGCGAAGGGCGAGCCCTCGTCCTCGCGCAGCAGGAACAGACCGCCGTGGAAGTCAGGGAACAGGGCCCGGCCCTGCTCCAGCAGGGCCAAGGCTACGTCTTGGAGCTCGACTTCGGCATTGATGACCTGGATGATGCGATCAAGGGTGACGAGCTCGCGGTAACCGGCATCCAGCTCGAGGTTCTTTTTTGAGAGTTCCTGGGTGCGGCGGGTGACGATCCGTTCAAGGCGCTGGCGGATGCGCTGCTGCCAAGTCAGGTAGGCCATCACCAGGGTCAGCAGGGTCAGGGTGTAGAACAGAAAGGCCCAGGCCGACTTCCAGGCCGGAGGCATGACCCGAATCTCGAGTTCGCTACCCCGCTCGTTCCACGCGCCATCACTGTTGCTGGCCCAGGCGCGGAAGCGGTAGACGCCAGGATCGAGGTTGGTGTAGGTGGCGAGGCGGTTGGTGGCATCGGTCTCGAGCGGCTCGCGGTCAAATCCTTCAAGCTGATGGCGGTAACGGTTCTTGCTGGGCGCGATAAAGTCAAGCGCGGCGAACTCGATGCTGAAGACATTCTGGTCGGCCTGGAGCGTGAGGCTCGAGGTCTGGTCGATGGCTTGGGGCAGGGGCGAAGGGCGTGCTGGATCGCTTGGTGCAAGGGTTTGGTCGAAGAGTTGAAAACGGGTGAAGGCCAAGGGCGGCGGCAGGGGATTCTCGCGAATCAGGGCGGGGTCGAAATAGGTCATGCCATTGGTGCCACCGAAATAGAGGCGACCATCGCGACCGCGGCAATAGGCGCCAGTATTGAACTCGTTGCCTTGAAGGCCATCCTCGACGGTGTAGTTGCGGAAGCGCTGCTTTTTGGGGTCGAAGCGGGAGAGTCCGAGGTTGGTGCTAAGCCAGAGGTTGCCGGCGAGGTCTGGCAGAATGGCGTAGACGGTATCATTGGCCAAGCCCTGGGCGGAGCGGTAGACGGTGAAGCGGCCGTCGCCAAGCGTTAAACGGTTGAGACCGCCGCCGCGGGTGCCGATCCAGAGGGTGTCCTGATTTTGCATGTAGAGGCTGATCACCCTTTGATCGCTGAGGGTGCCGGTATCGCCGGGAACGCAGGCGTAGTTCTGGAAAATGCCGGTGCGGGGGTTGAGCCGGGCCAAGCCGCCGCCCTCGGTGCCGACCCAGAGCATGCGTCCTTTCGGGGTGGTGGTCTCGAGCAGGACCCGCACAGCGTCGTGAGGCAGACTATTGCGCTTGTTGCGGTGGCGGTAGAGCGCTTGGAGGGTCATGGTATCGCGGTCAATGCGCTGCAGACCGGCTAGGGTGCCAGCCCAGAGGGTGGGTCGCTCGAAGTCCTGGCTGACACACAGGCTGGTATAGTTGTGAGTGTTGGGGTCCCTGGCCTGGGGGGCGATTGGGGCGCGTTGCCAGGCGGTGCCGTCGAGGCGGTAGAGACCGTGGTTGGTTCCGGCCCAAATGCGATCGTCCTCGGTTTGCGCCAGGGACCAGACGTTGTGGTCGGCTTCGTTGGCGAGCTGGGCGGCGAGGTCCTGATGCTCCAGTCGGCGGGTCTTGGGGTGCCAGCGGCTCAGGCCCTCGGTATGGCCGATCCAGAGCGCGCCGTCACGGGCCTCGAGCAGGGCGTAGGTGAACAGGGACTGGGTCTCCTGAGCGCGATCGGTGCCGAGGAAGTTGAAGGGCCGCTTGGGATCGAAGGCGGTCAGGCCGAGGCCGCTGACGCCGGCCCAGACGAGGCCGGTGCGATCGGTGAGGAGGCAGGAGACGAAGCGCGGCGGACCCTGGACCCGGTCCTCGGCGCTGGCGCTGGCGGGGTCGCGGTCGATGCGAATGCGGTAGAGCCCCGAGTTGCGCGCGATCCAGAGCCAGCCTTCCTGCTCGAGCAGGTCGTAGATGGGGTCGTAGCTGCTCTGATGGCGGTGGAGTTCGTAGCGGCGCACGCGCAGGCTGATCGGGTCCAGGCGCTGCAGGCCGAAGCCGGTGCCGACCCAGATCGAGCCGTCGGCGTGCTCGAGCATGGAGGCGACATAGCCATTGTCGAGCTGGGTGGGGTCGTTTGGGTCGACAGGAATCGGTTCTAGGGGCCCGCGGTTGGGTGCGGTGCGGTAGAGACCCCAATTGGTGGCGACATAGGTGCGGCCGGAGCGGTCTTCGAGCAGGTCGTTGATCTGATGCTGTTTCTCGGCCCAGTCCTCGAGGCGGGGGTCATAGCGGGTCAGCTGGAGGGTGCTGGGGTCGAGTAGCTGCAGGTTACCGTGGTTCATGCCGACCCAGAGCATGCCGCTACTTGTCTCGTACAGGGTCTCGACAGCTGGGTCGGCGAGGCCGATGATGGCCTCGAATTTCTCAGTCTTGCGGTGATAGCGCAGCAGCCCACCGCCATCGGTGGCGACCCAGAACTGGCCATCCCGGCCTTCGAGCAGGTACGAGACGACGTTGTAGGTCAGGGCGCCAGGCTTGCCCGGTTCGCTGCGGAACACGCGGATGTGATAGCCGTCGTAGCGGTTGAGACCGTCGTTGGTGGCGATCCACAGGAAGCCTTGGCGGTCCTGGAGCAGGGCGTTGATCTGGGTTTGGGAGAGACCATCGGTCATGCCGATGGTGCGCATGGAGAGGCGTTGCTGGGCGTAGCCAGCGATGGGCGCGAGCGCAAGCAGAGCGAACAGGAGCCGTGGTAGGGTGAGGATCTGCGCTTGGTGCACGTAGTTCTCAGAAGGCCAGGCCAGCCTAGCCAAGAGGTTAGTCGAGACCGTCCCAGTCTCGTCGGTTCTGGGTTGCTACCTGATCAGCCCACGCAGGATGCGCTTAAGGTGGCGGGCCAGGACGTCGACGTTGGGTTTCTCGTTCATGGTGAGGTGGTTGCCGGGGATCTGGTGGATCTCGATCCCGCCTTGGACCAGGTCGATCCAGGGCAGGTGCATGCTCATCAGGTTGCGCTTGGCCTCGGTCGTCGGTCGGAAAAACACGACTTTGCCGTTATAGGGCTGGGGCTGGTAAGCGTGCATGGCCTCCTGGTGGGCCATCCAGGTCTTGAACATGGGCACGCCGAGGCTGGCCGGCAAGAGGTCGACGCGATTGGCGAAGCGCGCCTCCTCGAAGACGTAGGCGAGTTGCTCGTTGAGGTCGCGGTCGCGGAGCTCGTCGATATTGATGTTGAGCTCGTCGCCCAGCAGGTAGTCGAGGATTTCCGCGAAATCGACGAGCTTGTCTGGGACCGCGCCGGGGCCGGGCGTATCGACGAGGATCACGAGCGGGACCTGGTAGCCCTTCTCGGTCAGCTGTTGGGCCATCTCGTAGGCGACACAGCCACCGTAGGAGGAGCCGCCCAGCAGGAACGGCGAGCGCGGCCGGAACTTGAGCAACTCCTTGATGTAGAACGCGGCCTGGGTGGGAATATCAGAGAAGGGCTCCATCTTGCCGACGAGGCTGAGGGCCTGGAAGGCGTAAATCGCCTGGTCAGGTCCGAGCGCTTGGGCCATGTCACGGTAAAAGAAGACCTCGCCGCCGACGGGGTGGACCAGAAACAAGGGTAGGCTGCGCGGGTGACCGCGCTGGATCTCGACCAGCGAGGCATCGCTTTCCTCGCCGCCGACGTGTTGCTTGATGTAAGCGGCTAGGGTGGCGATGGTGCGCTTCTTGAGCAGCACGTGACTGGCGATGGGCACGTTGAACTGCTTGCCGAGCAAACCGACAAGGCGGACGGCGATCAGCGAGCTACCGCCAAGTTCGAAGAAATCGTCGTGGACGCCCACTTCCTTGAGGCCGAGGAAGTCGCACCAGATCTGGGCGATGAAACGCTCGTCTTCATCTCGGGGCGGCACGAATTCGGTGGAGACGTTGGGGCGGTAGTGGTCGTCCTTGGGCTCGATATCGTCCCGGAGGACGTCGGGCTCGAGCACGGCGAAGTAGTCGCGTTTGGGCTTGTCGATCCAATGGCGGGTGCGCTCGAAGGGGTAGGTGGGCAGGGGCACGCGGAAGCGCTGCTTGTCGCCATGGTAGTTGTCCCAGTCGATCTCGACACCAGCCAGCCAGAGGCGGCCCACGGTGTTGAGCAGGTGGTGCATGTCCGACTCCTCTTCCTGGGGTTGGCGCATGGTGGCCAGGACGCGGTGGTCATCGGTCTTGGCGGGGTGGCTGATGGCGGCGGCGCGCAGGATTTTCTCGGGGCCGACCTCGAGCAGGATGCGGTTGGGATCCGCCAACAGCACTTCGAGACCCTGGGAGAAGCGCACGGGCTCGCGCAGGTGCCGCGCCCAGTAGTGGGGACTCGTGGCCTGTTCGTCGGTAATCCAGGTCCCGGTAACATTGGAAATAAAGGGGATCGCGGGCGCTTTGAGGTCGAGCTTGGCGAGCGTCTCGGTGAACTTGGCGACGACGGGGTCCATCATATAGGAATGGAAGGCGCGCGGCGCGTGGAGGCGGTAGCAGGTGATGCGCTGGGCTTCGAGCTCCTGCTTGAGTTTGAGGATCGCATCGCGGTCGCCCGAGACCATGCACATGTTGGGGTTGGGGATACCGGCCAGGGAGAGCTGGGGGGTGAGCAGTGGGCGCACATGGGCTTCGGGCAGCTTGACGGCGAGCTGGGCGCCGGGCGCCATCTCCTGCATCAGGCGACCGCGAGTGACGATGGCGACGATGCAGTCCTCAAGGGAGAACACGCCTGCCAGACAGGCGGCCACATACTCGCCGAGGCTGTTGCCGATCATGGCCTGGGGGTGGATGCCCCAATGCATCAATTGTTTGGCGAGTGCGTACTCGGTGGCGAAGAGCAGGGGTTGGGTGACGACGGTGCGGTCGACTTTGGGGGTGCGGCCGACCAGATCCTTGGGACTCAAGCCGCGATAGACTTCGGGGAAGTGCTTGTGGACGATGGCCCAGCAGCGATCGACCTCGCGCCGATAAATGCGTTCCTCGCGGTAGAGCTGGCGGCCCATGTTGAGGTACTGGGCGCCCTGGCCGGGGAACATGAAGGCGATGGGGCGGCTGTCGGTTTTGTGGATGGCGCGGAAGACGCGCTCGCTGTCCTTGTTTTCGAGTTCCAGGATGGCCGAGGTCAAGTTAGGGACGACGAGGACTTTGCGGTACTTGTAATCGTTGCGGCCGACGTGCAGGGTGTAGCAGATGTCGGCGAAATTGTCGTGGGGATGTTCGCGCAGGTAGTCGAGCAGGCTGTTGGTCATGGTCTCCAGTGCGGAAGCGGATTTGGCGGAGAGCGTGATCAGCTGGAAGGAGCGGGAATGGGGCGAGGGTTCGAAGCGCGGGCCCTCCTCGAGCACGAGGTGGGCGTTGGTTCCGCCCAGGCCGAAGGCGCTGACCCCGGCCCGTCGCGGGGCGCCCTGAGTGATCCAGTCGCGGCAGCGGGTGTTGAGGGTGAAGGGGCTGTTTTCGAAGTCGATCTGGGGGTTGGGTTTCTCGAAGTTGATCAGGGGTGGCAACTTGCGGTGATACAGGGCCAGGGCCGACTTGATCAGGGCGGCGCAGCCGGCGGCGACATCGAGGCCGCCGATGTTGGGCTTGAGCGCACCGAGGGTGCAATAGCCACGGCGGTCGGTCCTGGCGCGGTAGGCGCGGGTCAGGCTCTCGACCTCAATGGGGTCGCCGATCGGCGAGGCGGTGGAGCTGGACTCGACGTAAGTGACGGTCTCTGGGTGGATGCCGGCCTGCTCTAGAGCCTGGGTGATGACCTGGGTCTGGCCTTCGCCGCTGTACGTGGTGTAGCCGTCCTTGCGGGCGCCGTCGTTGTTGATGGCGGTGCCCTTGATGACGGCATAGACGCGGTCGCCGTCGCGAATGGCGTCCTCGAGGCGTTTGAGCACGACCATCGTGGCGCCCTGGGAGACGGTCGAACCCATGGCACGGTGGTCGAAGGAGCGGCAGACGCCGTCGGGCGGAAGGGTCATGCCTTCCTCGTAGAGGTAGCCGGCCTTGTCGAGGTCGCCGAGGTGGACGCCGCCCGCCAGAGCGACCTCGCAATCGCCGTTCTTCAGGCCCTGGCAGGCCAGGTGGACGGCGACCAAGCCCGTCGAGCAGGCGGTTTGGACGGTCAGTGCCGGTCCGGTCAGGCCGAGTTTGTAGGCGACGCGGGTGCAGAAATTGTCCGCGCCGTTGCCGATCATGATCGGTAGTGCACCGACGCTTTCGAGGATCTGGTTGTTGGGCGCGATGTGGGTGGCGAAGTACTGGTTGTAACCGACGCCGCCATAGATACCGATCTGGTGCCGGTATTTTCGCGGGACGTAGCCTGCAATCTCCAACGCTTCCCAGGCACATTCGAGGAAGATGCGGTGCTGGGGATCGGTGATCTGGGCCTCGCGCGGGGTGAAGTCGAAGAAGTCGGCGTCGAAATCGCGGAGGTTGTCGATCATGCCGCGGATGGGCACGTAATTGGGGTCGGCGATCAGCTCGCTGGAGACGCCGGCCTCGACCAGCTCCTCGGCGGTAAAGGTGGTGAGCGACAAGACGCCCGCCTGGATGTTCTTCCAGAAATCGACGATGGTCTGGGCGCCGGGGAACCGCCCGGCCATACCGATGATGGCGACGCTGATGCGGGTATCGAGTTTGACCTGTTCCATGACGCGCTGGACCTGGTCGCGGTGTTCCGCACCAGTGGAGGAGATGGCCAGATCCTCTTCACGGCCCTCGAAATACTGGGCCAATTCGTGGATGGTGGGGTGGCGGAAGAGGTCGAGAATCTGCAAATCCTTGGTGAGGATTTCGGGCAACTCGCGGTATACGCGGATCAAACCGAGGGAGTCGCCGCCGATCTCGAAAAAGTTCTGGTTCACCTCGATCTGGTTCAACCCCAAGACCTTGCGCCAGGTGTTCAAGATCACGCGCTCGATTTCACTGTGGGCGCGGGCGTAGGGCTCTTCTTCGCTGGTGTCGCGAATCGGGGCCGGCAAGGCACGGCGGTCGATCTTGCCGTCGGCGGATTTGGGGAAGCTCTGAACGATGATGAAGGTGGACGGGATCATGTAGTTGGGCAGGATCTTGCGCAAGGTCACGCGCAGATCGTCCTCCTGCGGGCTGTTGGCGCCAGCGGGGATGATGTAGGCGACCAGCTGGTTGGACCCGAGGTTGTCCTTGCGGGAGACGGCGAGCGCTCGGGCGACGAGGGGGTGGCCCTCGAGCACGCCCTGGATCCCGTCGTAATCAATGCGGAAGCCGCGCATCTTGCGGTGGTGTTCCAGGTGACCGGCAAACTCGAGGTTCGTGTCCGGCAGATAGCGCACTAGGTCACCGGTGCGGAAGAGACGGGCGCCGGGTTGGTCGCTGAAGGGATCGGGAATAAAGCGCAAGGCGGTGGGGATCGGTCGGTTGCGATAGCCGCGGGTGAGGCCGTCGCCGCCGATCAGGAGCTCGCCCTCGACGCCGACGGGCATGGGGCTTAAGTGGGCGTCGACGACGTAGACCTTGACGTTGTAGATTGGTCGACCGATCGGAAACGAATGGCGCGAAGGGCCGCCCTTGTAGTCCCAACAGGTGGCATCAATGGTGACTTCGGGAGGGCCGTAAAGGTTGTGGAGTTCGGCCTTGGGGAATCTCGAAAAGAATTTGCGCTGGAGTTCGATCGGCAGGGCTTCGCCGCTGCAGAAGGTCTTCTTGAGGTGGACGCAGATCTTGACCTCGTCCGTCTTGAGGAATTCGCGCAACACGGAGGGCACGAAGTGGAGATGGGTTATGCGCTCCTCGGCGACCTGACTGATCAGTAGGCGGGGGTCCTTCTGGGAGCCCGGCCGTGCCAAGACCAAGGTCGCGCCGCTGATCAGCGGCCAGAAATTTTCCCAGACAGCGATGTCGAACAGGAACGGCGTCTTTTGCAGCAGGCGATCACCGGGCTCGAGCTTGAAGGTCTGTTGCAACCAGAGCAGGCGGTTGACGACGGCGCGGTGGCTGGTCTGGACACCCTTGTGGCTGGCATGAGGGCCGGAGGTGTAAATGGTGTAGGCGAGTTGATCGGGATCCGGCTCGGTGGCGAGGGCATGTTGCGGCCGCCCTTGGAGCGCGCTCAAGTCGGGGTCGAGGGTGAGCACGGTGCAATCGTCGGGCTTCAAGTCCTGGACCAGGTCGGATTGCGTGAGGATCAGGTGTGCGCCGCAGTCCTCGAGAAAGAAGGCCAAACCCTCGCGGGGGTAGTCTGGATCAAGCGGTACATACAGACAGTTGGCCTTGAGGACCGCCAGCAGCGCGATGATCCGCTCGCGACAGCGGCCCATGAACACGGCGATGGGGCGCTCGGCCTTGGCGCCCAGCTCGCGCAGCCGCCAGGCCAGTTGATTGGCGTGCAGGTCCAGGTCCTGGTAGGTAGTGTCGAGGCCGCCTGCGCGCAGAGCGACTTCGTGGCTGTGACGAAGAGCGCTGGCCTCCAGCAGCGACTTGAGGTCGAGTGGTGCGTCGAAGACGTACTCGGTTTGGTTCCAGGCGTTGATGATTTCCTGGCGCTGGTCGCGATCTAGGAGCTCCAGTTCGATGATCGGCCGATCGTCTGGCTCGAGTGCGGCCCGCAACAGGTTGAGGAAGAGGCCCTGGATCCGGCGAATCGATTCAGCAACGAAGAGGTTGGTATTATAAATAAAGGTCCCGAGTAGGTGACCCTGGTGATTGCGCAAATCAAGGCTGAGGTCGTATTCTGAAATGAGGTAGCAGGGCTCGAGCGGGGTCACGTCGCAGCCCTGTAAGCTCAAGGCCACCGGCTCGGCCTCTGAAAAGGTGAAGGTCGATTGGAACAGGGTGTTGCGGCTGAGATCGCGCTCGGTTTGCAGTTCGTCGACGAGGGCCTCGAAGGGGAGTTCGCCGTGGGCGCGGGCCTCTTCGATCTGCTGCTGTAGCAGGGCGGCAAAGCTGGTGAAGTCCAGCCGTTCGACCTCGGGTTTGAATTTGGTGCGCAGGATCTGCCAGTTGGTCATTTGGCCGACGGTATGGGCCCAGCGCGATTCGCCGCGCTCGCGCAGACGGCTGCCGACAAGGATGTCGCGTTGGTGGCAGATGCGGTAGAGCAAGAGTTTGAAAACGGCCATGAGCGTGGTGGCGGGGGTCAGCTCGCGCTCACGGCAGGCATCGAGCACGCGGTTGCGCAGGGCCTCGTCCAGCGTAAAGGAGATGCTCGAGCCGGCAAAGGACAGTTGGCGGGGGCGTGCGCGATCACAGGGCAGGTCGAGAGCCTCCTGAGCACCCGCCAGGTGTTCCTTCCACCAGCGCAGGCTCTCGGCAAAGGCGGTGGATTCAGTCCAGGCCCTTAGTTCGGCAGAATAGTCGCGGTAGTCGCCAGCGCCTTCGGGCCACTGTGGCTGCTCGCCGCCCATGAGCATGGTATAGTTTTGGCCGAGCTCGGCGAGTAACAGGTCGAGCGAGGCTTCGTCGGCGACTAAGCGGTGGACGATCAGGTTCAGGTGCTGGCGCTCGCTCCGCTCGCGCACCAGTACCGCCCGCAGGAGTGGGGGTTGGTTGAGGGCAAAGGGGGCGCGGCTCTCGCGCTCCATGACCTGCTCGAGCGAGGCGCTGGTCTGGTCGAGGTCGATCAGAACCAGCGGCAGGGTCAGTGGACCGGGCAGGACCGTGCTGCTGGCGTGGTTGCTGAATGCCAGCCGCAGCGAGGCGTGGCGCGCGACAAGGGCGTCCAGGGCGCGCTGCAGGGTGTCCAAATCCAGCTTGCCCTCGACCAAAAAACAGCGCGCGTGATGGGCGACGGAGTTGTCGGGCCGTAGCTGCTCCAGGATCCAGATACGCCGCTCCGACGGGGTCAGGGGCAGGGGAAAAACTGCGTCGACGGCGACCGGATGCGGCGGTGTTGGCCCTGGCGTTGGCTCTGGCACTGGCGTTGGCGTTTTGCGGGTGCTGGCAAAAAACTGGATCAGGTTCTCTTTCTCGTCGGCCAGCAGCTTGCGGACCTCGGGCGTGAGCGCTTCAGCCGGAGCCTTGCAGCGCAACTTGTCACCCTCCAGCCACAGCTCGATATTCTGAGCGCGCAAGCGGGAGAGCAGCTTGACGATATTCATCATAGTTCGAACTCCGTGATCTCCGAGGAGCTCGCTTGCTCGGGTGAAGAACGAGCGACCCACACAAGCGTATCGATACTTTCCGCAAGTTCTTCAACAATGGGTTGGTCGAGGATCATTTCGGGGGTCAGGGGGATGGCGAACGCGTCACTCAGGCGGTTGGCCAGCGACCCCGCTTTCGCGAGGTTGCCGCCGAGTGCGGTGAAACTGTCGCGCAAGCCCACTTGGCTGTCGCCGAGAAGTTCGCCGATGAGGGCGGCCAACTGGATTTGGGTGGGACTGGTGGGCGCCACGAACTCGGGCCGTTGGGGTTTGCCGACCTGGCGAAGCTGGGAGTCGATATAGGCTGCTTGCTGGGCCACGGTCGGTAGTTCGGTGATCAAGCGGGCACCGAACTTGATCTTGAAGACCTTGCGGTGTTTCGTGGCGAGCATGGTGCCAAGCAGTGAGTCGCCGCCCAGCTCGAAGAAGTCGTCGTTGCGGCCGATTTTGGCGAAGCCCAGGGCCTCGCACCAGTGAGCCGCGACTTTTTTCTCAGTTTCGGTGCTGGGGACGGCAAAGTCGGTGCTTTCCGGTCGGTCCTGAAGCACGTCGTCGGCATGGACCTTTTCCAGTTCCGCAGCGAGGTCGCCTTTGGCTTGGGCGCCGGTGAACTGGCGGATCTCGTCGATCATGCGGGTTAGGTCCATGGTCGAGACGACCAATTGACCGTGGGGTGGCGCGGCCAAAATGCGTTCGACGGCCTCCACTCCCTCCGCGTTGGTGATCGCGTTGGTCAGGTTCTGCTCGCTGGCGCGACCGACGGCCATACCGACCTCCTGCCAACCGTCCCAATTGACCGAGATCGTCATACCGCCTGCTTGCGCCGATTGCTGCTGGGCGAAGGCGTCGAGGAAGGCGTTGGCGGCCACGTAATCGCCATAGCCCATGTTGCCGAGGATGGCGCTGGTCGAGGAGAACAGCATGAGGAAATCGAGTTCCTCGGCGGCCAGCAGCTCTGTCAAGACCAGGGTGCCGGTGACCTTGGCTTGAAAGGTTTTGCGGGCCATGGCGGCAGTCATGTCGGAGAACATGCCGCTGGGCAGGACGCCGGCGGCGTGGAAGACGCCGTCCAGCTTGCCGTAGCGGGTGTGAATTTCCTCGAGGATCAGGGCCATTTGGGCGCGGTCGGCGACATCGCCGCTGAGCGGCAAGACGGCGGCACCGGCCTTTTCCATGTCGCGTAGTTTGACGATCGTCTGGCTGATGGGATGGTCCTGCCCGTTGACCTGAATCCACTGGTCCCAATCGTCGCGGCGTGGGAAGGGAGAGCGGCGCGTCAGCACCAGGCGGGCGCGGGTGGCACGGGCAAGGTGGGTGGCGAGCATCAAGCCGACGCCACTCAGACCGCCAGTGATCAGGTAGGTGCCGCCCTTGCGCAGCCGGGTAGGTTGGGTGGGTTTGACGCTGATCGGCTCGTAGGTCTGGACCCAGCGGTGGCGTCCGCGCAGGGCGACGACGGTGTCGGCCGAGTGGCATTCGACCTCGGCGATGACTTGGCGCACGGTGCTTTCGAGCGTGTTGATCGTCGGCAGGTCGATGTCGATGGCGCGCATCGAGAGTTCGGGAAATTCGCGCGGTAGGACGCGTACGGCGCCGAGCACGGTGGCCTTTTCGGGGAAGCGCAAGTCGCCGTCGTGGATCTCCTGCATGCCATTGGTGACCACGGCCAGATGGTGTTTGTCCTCGAGCTGAAGTTTTTCCAGGACCTGGGCCAAGTACATCAATGTCAGGAAACCGCGGTCGGCACACTGCTCGGCGAAGGGCACCCGACCCAGGAGGGTTTGCTCGGGTGGCGTCAGGTTCCAGAGATGGATCATCTTGGTGGGGTATTCGCCGCGGCGGCCGAGCTCGGCGTAGAGTGCCTCGTAGTCTTCCTTGTTGGTGGGATCGATCGAGAAAGCCCAGCTGCCAACGACTTCGAAATGGCGGCCGATCTTGAGACGGGTAACGCGGTTGCCCTGTTCCTCAAGGGTTCGCGCCAGCGCTTGGCCAAGGCCGATCTGGTCCTCGAAGATCAGCCAGTTGCAGCGATTGGTGGGGCAGGGAATCGGCAGCGAGACCAGCGGATGGCGTTTCCAGGTGGGCAGGTAGAACCAATCGTCGAGGTTGAAGCGCTTCTTGAGGGGGGCGTGCTGCAGGGTCTCCTTGCGACCGGGTTCGACCCAGAAGCGGTCTCTCTGAAACGGGTAGGTGGGCAGGGGCACCCTTTGGCGGCGCTGACCCTGATGGTAGGCGGGCCAGTCGATGGTGCAGCCAGCGAGCCACAACTGGCCCAAGCACTCGCAAAGGAAGACGCGGTCGTCGGCTGGGTCGGTGGGGTGGCGCAGGGTCTGAGCGCGGCCGTGAGGCGCGTTGCGCTCCAGTTGCTGTTGGAGGAAGGTCGTCAGGGTCTTGCCGGGGCCGACCTCGAGGAAGAAGCGCACGGACTTTTCGGAGAGCAGGGTTGCCAGGCCGTCGGCGAAGCGCACGGCCCCGCGCAGGTGCTGTGCCCAGTAGTCCGGGTCGGTGGCCTGCGCGGCGGTGATCCAGGTGCCGCTGACGTTAGAGACGAAACGGGTTTTGGGCGGGTTCAGGGTCATGCCGCGCAGGAGCGCGCGGAAGGGCTCGAGAATTTCGTCCATCATGTGGCTGTGGAAGGCGTGGGAGGTGTGGAGCACGCGGCAGGCCAGGTCGCGGGCGGCGAGGTGCTGGTTGAGCGCTTCGATTTCCTCGCTGGGCCCCGAAACGACACAGCGGTTAGGGGCATTGATCGCCGCCAAGCTGACTTGGCGTCCGATCAGGTGGGGCAACAGCTCGTCCTCGGGGAGGGGCACTGCCAGCATATCGCCGGTTGGCTGGCCCTGCATAAGGCGGCCGCGGGCAGCGACGAGCATGAGGGCGTCTTCAAGGGAGAACACGCCGGCCAGGCAAGCGGCCACGAATTCGCCGATGCTGTGACCGATCATGGCGTCTGGACGCAGGCCCCAGGTGATGCAGGCGTGGGCCAGGCTGTAGGAGACCGCGAACAGTGCCGGCTGGGTGATTTCTGTCTGGTTGAGGCGTTCCGTCAGGCGTGCACGCGCAATGTCGTCGAGGTTGGTGGCGGGATAGAGCAGGCTGCGCAGGTCCAGGCCGAGGTGGGGCATGAGCAAGTCGCAGCAGTTGTCCATGGCCTCCCGGAAACAGCCGAGATGGTCGTAGAGTCCGCGCGCCATCTGCAAGTACTGGGCGCCCTGGCCGGGGAACATGAAGACCAGGCGGGGATCGCCAGGGTCCTTGTCGCTGGTGCGGAGCTCGCTGCCGCGCTCTAGCTTGGCGAGCAAGGCACCGGCTTCGTCGGCGACCAGGAAGGCGCGTTTGCGCAAGGCGGCCCGCCCTACCTGGAGGGTGTAGGCGATGTCGCCAAAGTCAGCGATTTTGGGTGCGGTCAAATAGCGCTGGAGGCCTTCGACAACCTGGGCCAGCGCGGTTTCGGTTGCGGCGGTGAGTGGGATCAGCTGGGGTTCTGCGATCGTGGGATGGGCTTGGGGCTCGGCTGCCTCCTCGAGCACGGCATGGGCGTTGGTGCCGCCCAGTCCGAACGAGCTGACTGCGGCTCGACGCGGTGTTTCGCCGCGTTTGAAGGGTGCGAGGGCGGCGTTGACATAGAAAGGGCTGTTGGCGAAATCGATATTGGGGTTCGGTTGGTTGAAGTGCAGGTTTGCCGGAATTTGCTGGTGTTTCAGTACCAGTGCCGCCTTGATCAGGCCGACGATGCCGGCTGCCGCGTCCAGGTGGCCGATGTTGGTCTTGACCGAGCCGATCGCGCAGAAGCCGCTGCGCTCGGTCTTGAGGCGGAAGGCCTTGGTCAGCGCCGCGATCTCGATGGGGTCGCCAAGCTCGGTGCCCGTGCCGTGGGCCTCGATGTAGCCGATCGTGTCGGGATGGACGTCGGCTACTGCCTGGGCCAGGGCGATGGCGGGCGTCATGGCGACGGCGCCGATGCCGGCGGCCTTGATCAGGCCACGGCGTGACAGCTCATGGCCGCATGCGTGCTGCATCATGGGTGTTCCTCCAGGGATTTTTCTTTTGCGCGATCGGAACTACGCGACTCTACGCAGCCGAAGGCTAGGCGCGGGCCGGACGGTCAGCAATGCCCGCGGGCGCACTGCTGCGTTGCCCTAGATGTAGCTGACCTTCACGATCTCGATCTCTTCTTCGCCGGCCGGCGTGCGCAACCGAACGACGTCGCCCTCCTGGGCGCGCAGGAGGGCGCGGGCGATCGGCGAGATCCAGCTCACATGGCCCTTGGCGAGATCGACCTCGTCGACGCCCACGATCTTGACCGTGCGCTCCTTGTTTTCGGGGTTGGCGGTCGTGACGGTGGCGCCGAAGAACACCTGGTCGGTGGCAGCGCCAGTTTGGGCCCGCCTGGCCGGGTCGACAACCTCGGCATTGGCCAGCCGCTTGCTGAGGTAGCGGACGCGGCGGTCGATCTCGCGTAGGCGCTTCTTGCCGTAGATGTAGTCGCCGTTCTCCGAGCGGTCGCCGTTGCCGGCGGCCCAGGTCACGACCTTCACGACTTCCGGCCGCTCCTTGCGCATGAGCGTGTTCAACTCGTCCCGCATCCGGGCGAAGCCCTCGGGGGTCATGTAGTTCTTGGCGGTCGCCGGCAATCCGCCCACGTCTTCAGGCAGGTCGTCTTCGTCGTCGCCGTCGCTTTCCTTGGTGAAGGCCTTGCTCATTTCAGTCCTTAATCTATCAAGCAGGGGCCGATGACAACCAGCCCACCTCGTCTACAGCGTGCCTCCGGCGAAAGCCGCGTCGCCTTTGCCCTGCGCGACGGGGAAA
>CAYRFM010000111.1:23575-24975 GCA_964423555.1 uncultured Holophagae bacterium
TGGCGACGCAGGCGGCGGAAAAGATCTACCGCGCCGCGCCCGGCAGCGATCCCTGCCGGATCGACGTGGCGATCAGCGTCGACGCAGGCGCCGTCCTCGACTGGCTGCCCCAGGAAACCATCGTCTTCCAGGGCGCGCGTCTCATCCGGCGCACGGTCGCTGAGGTGGCGCCGGGAGGCTCGCTGCTGGGTTGTGAAATGGTGGTCCTGGGCCGTGGCGCATCGGGCGAGCGCTTCGCCTCGGGATTGCTGCTCGACTCCTGGTCGGTCCGCCGCGGCGGCCGGCTGGCCTGGACCGACACCTTGCGCCTCGAGGGCGAGACGCCTGAGGGCGCGGGCTTCGGCACGGCCAACGCGCTGGCCACTGTGATCGGCGTATGGGACGAACCGCAGTCCTTCTTCGAGAGGGCCCGGCCGCTCCTCGAGATCGAAGGCAAGGTCCGGGCGGGCGTCACGGTCGTGAACGGCGTGATGGTGGCGCGGCTGCTGGGTGAGGCGACGCAGGTACGCGAAGCGGGCATCCGCTTTCTGGGCGGTCTGCGCGGCCAGAAGATGCCGCGGGTTTGGCATGTTTGATGCAGCTTCCGGCAGGCTATAGTCGGCGCTGAGAGCAGGGGAACTCGGCCAATGAATCTGACGCCTCGGGAAAAGGACAAGCTTCTGGTTGCCATGGCCGCCAACGTGGCGCGCCGGCGTCTCGAACGCGGCGTGAAGCTCAACCATCCCGAGGCCGTGGCTCTGATCACCGATTTCGTCGTCGAAGGTGCGCGCGACGGCCGCTCGGTCGCCGACCTGATGCATGAGGGCGCGAGCGTAGTCCGACGCGAACAGGTGATGGAGGGTGTCGCCGAGATGATCCACGACATCCAGGTCGAGGCGACCTTTCCCGACGGCACCAAGCTCGTCACCGTCCACGATCCGATCCGCTGAGGAGCCGAGGCCATGAAGCCGGGTGAGATCTTCACCGCTCCGGGCGAGCTGGAGCTGAACAAGGGCCGCAATCCGATCACCGTCGAGGTCGCCAACACCGGCGATCGGCCGATCCAGGTCGGCAGCCACTATCATTTCTTCGAGACCAACGATGCGCTCAAGTTCGACCGCAAGCGCGCCAAGGGCATGCGGCTCGACATCGCCGCCCGCACCGCCGTGCGCTTCGAGCCTGGCCAGTCGCGCACGGTGCGGCTCACGCCCTATCTCGGCGGGCGCGAGAGCCACGGCTTCCAGGCCAGGGTCTCGGGCAAGCTCGGCCCGATCGCCAAGGTCGGCCCGTCCAACGAGGGCGCGACGCGCATCTCGCGCGCAGCCTATGCCGGCATGTTCGGCCCGACCACGGGCGATCGCGTGCGGCTGGCCGACACCGATCTCTTCATCGAGGTCGAGAAGGACCACACGACCTACGGC
>CAYRFM010000112.1:0-24728 GCA_964423555.1 uncultured Holophagae bacterium
CTGATGGGGTTGTGAAGCTGCTGGATGATCTTGAAAGAGAGCTGAAGGAGCGGACCTATCGGCCCTTGCCGGTGAGGCGAACCCTGGTTCCGAAAGCCAACGGAAAGATGCGACCGCTTGGAATTCTCTGTAGATCACGAAGCTGACAACAGCTCGGATCAAGGTGAAGCTGAAGGACGTCGTGGCGAAGATAAACAGACTGCTCAAGGGCTGGAGTGACTACTTCGGAGAAGGTTACCCTAGCCGTCAGTTCAAGAAAGTCAATGCCCATGTCCTGTGGCGGTTCGACCGTTTTCTGCGGAACAGGAGTCAGCGGCGCGGGCGCCCTCGCAAAGAAGGGGAAAGTTTGTACAAATGTCTGCAAAGACATGAGCTTACGTTCCTCAGCTACAAGGGTGCGTTCCAAACCCCGCCTCCTAAGTATCGGTGATTCGACCGAGACCCAAAGGAAAGCCCGGTGCGGGAAATCTGCACGCCGGGTTTGATGAGGGGGGCGCTTGTCGCCCCTACTCTACTGTTCTCCGTGGTCAACCTCTGATGGTTAACCACGGAGTCTCGCTGAGCCTAGCCGCTCAGAATTGTTTTTAACCACGGAATGGCACTGAAACACACGGAAGGGAACACGGAATTGGTCCCCTTCCGTGAGATTCAGTGAGTTGCGACAACATGGGTTGAGGTGCATCAGGCGGATTGCGCGTGCGGTTCCTTGTCCATGGCTTGCAGCTGGGCTTCGGCTGCGGCAACCTTGGCCCTCAGGGGCTTCACAATCCGGTCATAGGCGCGTTTGCTCAGGACCCCCTTGGCATGCAACGCCTCGAACTGGCGCAGTTGCTCTTTGCCATCTTCGACCTTTGCCCTAAGCATACCGC
This sequence comes from uncultured Holophagae bacterium, assembly GCA_964423555.1. Lineage (GTDB taxonomy): Bacteria > Acidobacteriota > Holophagae > Acanthopleuribacterales > Acanthopleuribacteraceae > CAYRFM01. The sequence goes on from CAYRFM010000112.1 coordinate 870, forward strand.
GCTGCTCGCCGATGTGCTCGTAGTGTTCCGTGATGGTGTTGGCTACAAACCTCATGTTCTGTTGCTCCTTGATGTCTTGAATGACGGCCGCGTCAAGCTTGCTATAGGATTCCACCATTCGCTCGATCATGAGCTTATGCTCGTTTTCCAACTGCTCGCCAAGGGCGGCGGCATCGCGGTATACGGCTACCACCAGGTCGGCGTGCGTTAGGCCCTCGCGATTGGCGCGCAAGGCCAACAGGCTGAGAAACAGAGAGCGCTTCGCGATCAGATCCGCACTCAGCTCGCGATTCACCTTGATGATATCATGAACAAACATCGTTTTTCCGGCCGTCTTGGAGTAACCTAGCCAAACGCGGTCGTCTACCTGTTCCTGCCATTGGCCCTCATCAGTGAAAAAGACGATGGACCAGACCGGCTTTTTCTCGATCAGCCAGGCACAGGCGGCATACTCCATGGCGGTGGTGGCCACCTCCATGCGCCAGCTCTTGTGCTCGAGGCAGACCACGACGCTGTGCCAGGTGTCCTCAATCTGGGCGTCAAGGGCAATCAGCAGATCCGCCTCTAAACTGTCCTTGTGGCTCTCCAGCTTATTCATGAACTCTTTGTCGAGGTAGCTGATATTGGTGACTTTGATATCCGGAAAGTAATGGGCGAAGAAATCAGACATGAACGCACGCAACAACCATTTGAACAGGCAGTCGTGGTTGATTTTGGACATGGTCACCTCCTGGGCATGCTTTGCATTCTACGCGCGCGGGAATGCTCCGGTCCAGGACTGATGCGCGCGGGCGGGGATCATTTGGGCGAGCATGGCCAGCTCGGCGGTTGGCGGCGGAACCCAGCTGCGCCGGCCACAGCCTTTGCTAGGGGCCCTGGCAGTGATCCAAGGCGAGGTGCTTGCCGTGCCAGCCGATGCCGACGAGGTGGAAGGAAGTGATGTTTTTCGCTCGAAACACCGCGCCATAGTCGCTGGCTTGGATCTGGGTGAGCGCCGCCTTGGCCTCTGCGCGTAGGGCCTCTTCACTTCCGGTCTTCGCCCGTTTGAACTCGAATAAGAAACCGGGCTGTTGGGGGGCTTTGGGGATCATCGCCAGGTCAAAGCGGCCAAATCCAGATTCTCGATTGGAGCTGACTTCGAAGCTGTTGTGTGCTCTCGCGAGTAAGCCCGCCATAAACAAGTGGTAGACCGCTTCCTGATCCTTGCCCGTATCGTGGTAGCTCAGCACTTGAGCGACGATCTCGCTCAGACGCGCCTGGAACGCCTCCATATCGGCGCGCAACAGGCTTTCGATCAAATGGTCGACGCACGCCTCTCCACCCAACCACTGCACCACGGTTTGTTCGAAAATCGTGGCCACCTCGCGGTTGGGGATGCCCAGCCGATGGCGCTGATCGGGCTCAGGGCTGCGGGAAACCACGGTCAACATCCCCGTGTGGAACAGCAGGCTCCAGACGTCCTTGGGTTGCAAATCGCCCAAGGAGACGGCTGTGTGAAGATGGCGGGCCAGGGCTTTGCCCTGCAGCAGGGCGTTCAGGTCGGCGGGTTCGATCGCATGCCTGGCTAACTCGCGCACCATCTCGAGATCGGCGGCGTTGGTCCAGTAGGTGGTGAAGGGCTGGTCCTGGCGCTGCAGCGCACTGACGACGGACCAAGGGTTGTAGAGATTGTGATCGCCGCAGGTATAGCCGTTGAACCAGGCGCGCAGGTCTTCGAGTCGGTCACCCATGGCGACGCTGTTGGCCATGCTCATGACCTCGCTGTCCGAGAAACCGAAGTGAGCCGCGTAGCGCGTGTCGAGCAAGCCATAGACGCTGAGGTTGTTCAGGCCCGAGAATATTGTTTCCTTGGCGACCCGCAGGATCCCGGTCAGCACGCCCTTTTCCAGTGCGGGGTTGTCTTTGAGCGCGGCACTCAGGAAGTTGCGCATGAAGTGCACGACGGTGGTCTGAATACCCTGCTTGTAGGTGGCGTTGATGGGCGTGTCGTATTCGTCGATCAGGATCATGACCCTGCGCTGGGTCAGGCGCTGCAACAGCTCGGAGAACCAGGCCAGCCCCTGTTCGCATTGGGTCAGCGAGGCGCGATCCTCGCAGAACAGCGCCAGCTTGGACCTTTCGTCCGGGTACAGGGACTGCGGCTCCAACCAGGCCCGCTGACTGCGCGCAAGTTTGCCAAGCAAGGCGGCCATCTGTTGGGCAAAGCCGGCCTCGTCGCTGGGTTTGAGGTCCTTGAGGCTCAGGAACAGCGTCGGATAAGCCCCGCAATGCTTCACGGCCTGTGCATCACGACTGACAGCCAAGCCCTCGAACAATTCCCGCTGCTGTTGGTTCTGGTCGAGGAACGACCACAGCATGGTCAGGTTCAGCGTCTTGCCGAACCTGCGCGGACGCGTCCAGAGCACGACCTTGGAGGAATCTGCCAACAGCTCGCCGATCAGGCCCGACTTATCGACGTAGTGGTAGCCCTTCTCGCGGACTTCCCTGAAATCGTTGTGGATAAGCGAGAATTGGGGCATGAGGTACCTCCACGGTCATCGTAGCTCATGCAAGGGGGTGAGGCAAGCGGCAAGATCCCAGGCTGGCTGCTCATTCGCCGTGGGGCGAGGGCGCGGCGTAGAGGGTCAGTTTCTGTCGTCGTCGTCTTCCTAGTAAGACTTTGTCAGGTTGGCCGTGTCGCTTCTCCTCATCCGGCTCCACCCATCATTTCAGAGGGACGTTCCCGGAGTTTCGCTCTACTGAAAAGACCGCCTTCATATTCACCCGCCGCCCGGCGCAAGATTGCATCTTGCGCTACAGCAGCTACAGCTTGTGGGACCGCCTGAGTGCCTGGCTCACCTTTGACTACCAACCTGACAAAGTCGTACTAGTACAGGCACCAGGGAGCAGCGGTACTGTCAGGAGGTAGACAATCAGGGCTCGTAACATCTGAGCCTTTTGATACTCGTGACTTTGAGCAGGTTGGTGAGCTTGATGGCTTTACGGTTTTCAAGTGCTTCCAGAGCGGGCGAGGAGAAGCTGACGCAGATGTCGTCCGTGCCATCATTGAGATCATAGCCAGAGGAATGTAGGGTATAAGAGACCAGTTCATCCGATCTCAGGTCTTGAGGGTCGGTTTTGGTTAGCTTTTCCATGACTTTGCGCTTCAATGCGTTCAAAAGGTTCCCTTCTTTGGCCTCGGGCTGATCGCTCTTGCTTTGCAAGGGATCGATGGTGCGCAGTTGATAGGCAAGCGGCCGGTCAAAGCCGTCGCGGACAGGTTCCCGCGGGCTGCCCTCGCCTGCCGGTAGCAGCAGATGGCCATCAATGGGTGCGGGAAAATGACCTTGTTCCTGATAGAACTGATCCAGGGCTTGTTGGGTCTTTGCTAGAATCTCTGCGGTTGCCACTTCCTTTTTTACGATCATGGGGTAAACGAGTGTGGAAAGGATGATCAGCCCCGAAATAAGCCCTGCGGGAATGCCCCAAAACAGCGGGTGTCGAATGCGTCCGAAAAATGCATAGTAGCCAAGGAAGAATCGTGGCAACCAGCCATGCTTGCCCTCCAGCATCATTTCGGCACCCTTCTCAACACCCGTCTCGGCAGCAGCTCCGAGGATCTCGCTGACTTCCGCTAAAGGCTCACTGATCAGATCCAGACTGTCCAATAAGACCATCATGGGAATCAGCACGAAGAAAACAAAGGCGAAGCCGAGGGCGACCAGGAGCATTATCAGCACAGGAAGGAAGAAACTTACGATGAGTAAAGCCCACATGCCGTGGATGGTTTTTAGAACGTTGGTATACCATCCCAAGGCGACCATGGTGGCGGTTGACAGGAGTAGAGAAATTAAAAAGGAACGAATTTGATGTGCAGTCCCATTCGTCAAAGCAGTCCCCTGGTGCGCCGGACTTACCGCGCGCGTCTGAGTCTCTCCAAGGCTGGAGGAGCACAGGCTAACAAAAGCACATCCGACTGTCGAGCTCTATGATGTCAGGCTGCCCGCCGCCAGCGCGAATTTGGCTCCGCTCCTCACGCTGATCGCGGGCTGGCTGCTCAATCGCCGTGGGGCGAGGGCGTGGCGTAGATGGTCAATTTCAACTCGGCGTCGTCGATCTTCCTGGCTCCGCGGATCATTCGCGTTCCCTCCAGGGAAGGCAAACCTGCGGTGGGGGCGCCTAGCCTTACCTCACTTTACTCGGCTCCGCTAGTCATACGTGTTCCCTGCAGGGGGCGTCTTGGGTCTTGGGTCTTGAGTCTTGCCCCTTGTATGATCACCCCATTGGAACTGCGACCAGCTGGCGGTGGCGAGGGCGGCGGTTTCTAGTTTGAGGATGCGCGGGCCTAGGCCCTTTAATTGGATGCCGGCGGTTTGGGCTTCGGCTAGCTCTTCAGGGGTGAAGCCGCCTTCGGGGCCGATCCAGAGGCCGATGCGCTCTGGCTGCGCTGGTAGGCTTGGCGCTTGTTCGGTGGGATGGAACAGCAGGTCTAGGTCGTGGCGTGGTTGGGCCAGGGCGTCTTGCCAGCGGTCCAGTAGCTCCAGTTCCGGCAGAACCGTGCGGCCGCATTGCTTCAAGGCGTTGGCGGCGATGGTGTGCAGGCGGCGCAAGTATTTGTCGCTGTCCTTTTTGAGGCGGCCGCCCCAGGTCGTCGGCACCAGGGTCAGGCGGTTCAGGCCCAGTTGCACCAGGCCTGGCAGCAGGTCATCTACCGTCGAAAGTTGACTGGGGATCGCCAGCACCATGGCCAGGTACAGCGGCGACTCCCGTTGCTCGGTCAGCTGTTCGAGCACCCGGACGGTCAGGCTGTTGCGACCGACGGCGACGACCTCGGCGCGGGCCAGGCCGCCGTGGCCGTCCAGTAGTTCCAGCCCTTCGCCCTCGCGCACCCTGCGCACGTCCTGGAGGTGGTGGCGCTCCTCCTCCGGTGGCGCGAAGGTCGTGCCGACGGCGGGGATCTCGTCAACCAGGATCCGTTTCATGCCGCTCCCCTCGCCTGCTCAGGCGCCGTGCGCCTGGATCATCAGCCACTCGCCCTTGTGGCGGATCTCGTCGATCTGGAAACCCAGCTCGGCCAGGACTGTCAGCGCCTCGGCCTTTTGGTTCTCGAGGATGCCGGAGTTGAGGATCACGCCGCCGGGCGCCAACTGGCGGCGCAGGCCCGGCCAGACTTCGCGCAGGACGTTGATGGTGATATTGGCCAGGATCACGTCGTAGCTGGCGGGCGGAAAATCCTCCAGCACGCCAATCGCCAGGCGGGTCGCGCGGCAGCGGTTGATGGCCAGGTGGTGGATCATGTTCTCTTCACAGTCGGGGTCGATGTCGAAGCCAAAGACATCGGTCGCGCCCAGGCGCTCGGCGGCGATGGCCAGAATGCCCGTGCCGCAGCCGGCGTCCAGGACCTTTTTGCCGTGCAGATCCAGCTCCTGCAGGCGCTCGATGATCAGCTGGGTCGTCTCGTGCTGGCCGGTGCCGAAGGCCATGCCAGGGTAGATGCGGATGATCTCGGGCGTGTCGACGACGCCCTGCTCCCACTCGCCGACGAGGGTGAACTTGCCGACCTGGAGCGGCTTGAAGTTCTCGCGCCAGCTCTCCTGCCAGGCCTGTTCCTGGACCTCCTCGAAGCGGATCTGGCCCAGTTCGGGGATGGCCGCGCGCAGCTGTGCGGTCAGGGCGCCCTCCTCAACCTCGGCGAACAGCGCCTCGCGGAAGCGGGCGCTGGCGTGGAGGGCGGGGCTGCTGACGCTGAGCGCCTCCAGCGCCCAGAGCAGCTCTTCCAGGAAGTCCTCCTGCTCGGCGGTGCAGGCGATGGTGACCCGGATCATGTTTCCTCCTCCTCTTTCTGGGTGCGCGGTTTGATAATCATGCGCAGCGGCACGCCGTCCAGATCGAAGGCCTCGCGGATACGGTTTTGCAGGAAGCGCTCCTGGGAGAAGTGCAGCGGCTGCTTGGTGTTGACGACGACCAAGAAGGTCGGCGGATGGACCTCGACCTGGGTCATATAAAAGATCTTGAAGCCGCGGCCCTTGTGGGTGGGGATGCGATGGTTGTGCTTCATAGCCTCGATGAAGCGGTTGAGCACGCCGGTCGTGACCCGCTGGCCGGCGCGTTCGTAAAGGACCTCGGCCAGTTCGAGGATCTTCGAGACGCGCTGGCCGGTCAGGGCCGAGACGAAGATGAAGGGCGAGGTCTCCAGGAACTTGAGGCGGCGGCGCAGGCGCTCCTCGAAGGCCTTGTGGGTGTTGGTCTCCTTGTCCTCGACCAGGTCCCACTTGTTGACGACGACGATGATCGGCTTAAAGGCCTCGTCGGCGATGCCGGCGATGGCGCTGTCCTGGTGGGCGCCGGGGTCGGTTGCGTCGATCATCAGGGCAATCACGTCGGCATCCTCGACCTGGCGTTTGGCCATCAGCACGGACATGCTTTCCTGGGAGCCCTCGATGCGGCCGCGGCGGCGGATGCCGGCGGTGTCGACGAGGCAGTAGGTGCGGCGGTTGTAGTTGAGGTAGCTGTCGATGGGGTCGCGGGTCGTGCCGGGCACGTCGGAGACCATGACCCGCTCCTCGTTGAGCAGGCGGTTGACGATGCTGCTCTTGCCGGCGTTGGGTCGGCCGATGATGGCCAGGCGGATCGGCGGCGCCTCGGGGGCTTTGCGCGGCGCGCGCCAGGCGCCCTCCAGCTGGGTCTCGATGGCCTCGAGCAGGTCCTCGCTGCCGCGGTTGTGCTCGGCGGCGCCCTGGATAATGTCCTTGAAGCCCATGCGGTAGGGGGCGGTGTCAAACAGCTGGTTCTCGCCGATATCGATCTTGTTGATGAACAGGATCACCGGCTTGCCCAGCACCCGCAGGGCCTGGCCGATCTCCTCGTCGGCGGCGGTGATGCCGTCGCGGGCATCGACCATGAAGACAATCACGACGGCCTCGGCGATCGCGGCATTGGTCTGCTCGCGGATCATGCGCGGGATCAGGGTCATGTCGGTTTCCAGACCGCCGGTATCGACGAGTCGGAAACTGCCGAGGTCGCGGTGGAGCGTGCCATAGAGGCGGTCGCGGGTCATGCCGGGGTTGGGGTCGACGATGGCGCGGCGCGAGCGGGTCAGGCGGTTGAAGAGCGTCGACTTGCCGACATTGGGTCGGCCGACGAGGGCGACGACGGGCAGGTCGCGATCGCTGACGCTAGTGAGCTGGTTCTTGTAGTAATCCTTTCTGGGCATGGGTCGGAGGGTCCTTAGAGCAAGATGGCGATGAGGGTGGTGAGGCCGAAGGCCAGGCTGACCACGCCGTTCATGGTAAAAAAGGCCATGTCGACCTTTTCCAGGTTACCGCCCCAGACGAGCGCGTGTTCGTAGCCGAGGCAGGCGATCACGGCGGCGATGCCGAGCCAGTAGGGCCAGGCGAGGGCGAGGTGGAGGCCGAACCAGACGAGCAGGCTGACCATGGCGAGGTGGAGTAGGCGCGCGAGCCAGAGGGAGCGCATTACGCCCAGGCGGCTGGGTACGCTGTGGAGCGCGGTTTTGCGGTCGAAGTCGATGTCCTGGCAGGCGTAGATGATGTCGAAGCCGGCGGTCCAAGCGGTGACGGCGATGCCGAGCAAGACGGGCAGCCAGGAGAGCTGGCCGGTGACGGCGACCCAGGCGCCGAGCGGGGCCAGGCCGAGCGCCAGGCCGAGGATGAAGTGGCAGAGCGCGGTGAAGCGCTTGGTCAGCGAGTAGCCCAGCAGCACGAGCAGCATCAGCGGCGCCAGTTTCAGAGCCAGCGGGTTGAGCAGCCAGCAGACGACCAGGAACAGGGCCGCGCAGATCAGGGTGAAGCCCAGGGCGTAGGATTTGGTCAGGCGGCCGGCGGGGATCGAGCGCGTGGCGGTGCGCGGGTTGGCGGCGTCGAGGTCGGCGTCGACCCAGCGGTTGAAGGCCATGGCGCTGCTGCGGGCCAGGACCATGGCGCAGAGGATCAGGCCCAGCACCCGCAGGGGCGGCAGGCCGTCGGCGGCCAGGAAGGCCGAGACCAGCGCGAACGGCAGGGCGAAGACGCTGTGCTCGATCTTGATCATCTTCATGGTTTCGCCAAAGGCGCCGCTCATGGGTTCCACCTCTTGATCTGGGGGTCGTGCACGCCGGCGTGGTCGAGCACCCGGTCGACGACCGTGTCCAGCAGGTCGGTCACGGTCTGGGGCTGGTGGTAGAAGGCCGGCGAGGCCGGCAGGACCAGGGCGCCGGCCTCGGCGACGGCGGTCAGGGCGCGCAGGTTGATCAGCGACAGCGGTGCCTCGCGCGGGACCAGGATCAGCGTGCGGCGCTCTTTCAGCTGGACCGCGGCGGCGCGCAGGATCAGGGTGTGGGCCAGGCCGGCGGCGATCGCCGAGACGGTGTTCTGGCTAGCCGGCAGGATGATCATGGCGTCCAGAGGAAATGAGCCGGAAGCGATGGAAGCGCCGATGTTTTTAACGTCGTGGACGACCGCGTTGGGCGGGTTCAGGTCGGCGAAGCGCTGGCCGCATTCCTCGGCCAGGACGCGGCGGCCGCCCTGGGAGCAGAGCAGGTGCAGGCGCAGCTCGGGCCATGCCTGGAGCCGTTCCAGCAGGCGCAGGTAATAGGGCGCGCCGCTGGCCCCCGTCAGGGCGAGGGCCAGGTTCTTGGGTGGATGCATGAGATCTCGCGTGGTCGGCCTCAGTTGAGCACGTGGATGGCCTGGCCCTTGGCCTTCTTGGCCGCTTCCATCAGCGACTCGGTGAGCGTGGGGTGCGGGTGGATGGTCAGGCTGAAGTCGTCGAGGAAGGCGCCCAGCTCGATGCCAAGCGTGGCCTCGCCGATCAGGTCGCCGGCGTTGTGGCCCATGATGACCATGCCCAGGACCTCTTCGCTGCCCTTGGCGGCGATGATCTTGACAAAGCCCTCGGTATCGTCGGCGGCCTTGGCCTTGCCCAGCGCGGCGAACGGGAAGGTGCCGGTCGTGATCTCCAGACCCTTGGCGCGGGCCTCCTTCTCCATCATGCCGACGGTCGCGACCTCGGGGTCGGTGAAGACGACGGCCGGGCAGACCTTGGCGTGGTCCTCGGCGTGGTGGCCGGCGATGACTTCGGCGGCGATCTCGCCCTGGTAGCTGGCGTGGTGGGCCAGCATCGGTTGACCGGCCAGGTCGCCGATGGCGAAGATGTTGGCGACGTTGGTGCGCATGTGTTTGTCGACGGGGACGAAGCCGCGCTCGTCGATCTTGACGCCGGCGGCCTCCAGGCCGAGGTTGCGGCTATTGGGGCGGCGACCGACGGAGACGACCAAGTACTCGCCCTCCAGCGTCTGAGTCTTGCCGCCGACCTCGACATCGAGGGCGATGCCGTCGGCAGTCTCGCGGTAGCCCAGGGCCTTGGCGCTGGTCAGGACGGTGAACTTGTCCTTCTTGAGCTTGCGGGCCATAGCCTTGACGACATCCTCGTCGAAGCCGGGCAGGACGGAGTCCATCATCTCGACGACGGTGACTTGGGCGCCGAGTTTGCGGTAGACAAAGCCCAGCTCCAGGCCGATGTAGCCGCCGCCGATGACGATCATCGACTTCGGCACGGCGGTCAGGGCCAGGGCGCCGGTCGAGTCGAGGATGCGCTTGCCAACCGGTAGGCTGGGGATATGGATCGGCGAGCTGCCGGTGGCCAGGACCAGATTCTGGAAGTGGACCTTGGTCTCGTTGCCGGCGCCGTCGATGACGTGGAGCAGGTTCGTGCCCAGCAGCTTGCCGGTGCCTTCGAGGGTCTTGCCGCCGTTCTTGGTGACCAGGGTCTTGATGCCGCTGGTCAGCTGGCCGACGACCTTGTCCTTCCAGGCCTGGGTCTTGGCGAAGTCGATCGTGCCTTGGGCGGAGATGCCCAGAGCGGACATTTTCTCGATGGATTCGTAGGATTTGGCCACGTGGATCAGGGCCTTGGAGGGGATGCAACCGACATTGAGACAGACGCCGCCGTAGTATTCCTTCTCGACGAGTAGGGTGTCGACGCCAAGCTGGGCCAGGCGGATGGCGGCCACATAGCCACCGGGACCCGCACCGAGCACGACGGTATGGACGTTCAGTTCATTCATGGGGGGGAAACTCCTTGTGATCGTGGCGAGCAGGCACGGCAGGCGGGGCCCAGGGCAAAAAACACGCCAGCCGAGCATTTTACCGCAAAGCACTAGATTCCAGAAGCGAGATTCAACAGGCCACCACCGCAGTAAGTGTAAAGCACATGTGGCGCAACTTCCAAAGTTGCGCTGATGGCAGCCAGGCCCAGATCGCCAAACAGGGTGCAGGTCGCATAAACGATTGTAGCGCAATTGCCAAAATCGCACGGTGACAGTCACAACCAGGTTGCCAAACGGGGCGCCGACCGACCAGGCGATTGTCGCGCAAGTTCCAAACTTTCTAAACGTCTAGGGTAGGTGTTTCATCAGAGAAGAACAATCAAAGAACCAGCGTTCACCGATCAGCTCCTCTAACACTGCGACAAGGCGCGGGAAAACCTCCGACGGCTGACTCAGCCCTTGCTGCTTCAGCCACAAGAGGATCCCCTCGCTGGAATGGTGAGTCACGGGAAGGTGCAGCCACAGTAGTTTCCTGGCAAGTATTTGGGCTAGACCGAGCTCGGTTGTGTTTTGACTGAATGTGGGAATCATGTGATATGCCGTTGCAGCTAAGAGTGGGGGAAGTCGCGGATCCAAATCCCTTGCATGATAGAGGAATTCGACTGTCGCAATGGCGATGCGAAGGGGGGCTTGGGTGTGCAATAGGACCCACACTGCTTGTAACAGTGCCAATTGGCCAAATGAAAACCCCAGATTGCCGAGGACGGTCAACACATCCAACCAGGCGTGGACACTGGCAAGCAGAGCAACAGCCTGTAAGTTGAGAGCTGCCTCACGCTGGTGATCACCCAGTTTACCTGCGGCCCAAGCCATTTGAGCGAGTGTGGAGGCTCTTCCACGGACATGACCCATCGGTTCCAGAATATCAAGTGACTGCTGCCACATCTCTAAGGCACGCTCCAGGTCCCCTTCCTGGGCGATGACCCCTGCCATGTTGTGCAATGTCACAGCTCTTCCTTGAATATTTCCGACTCGTTCGTCAAGTTCGAGGCAAAGTTGCCACTGGGTCAGAGCACGTTCAGTCTCCCCACGCTGGGCCAAGGTTCTTGCCATATCATGCAAGGTGGTGACCTCACCTTGGATATTGCCCGTTTGCCGATTGATTTCGAGAGCTTGTTCCCACAGCACAAATGCACCTTCTACCTCATTCTTGAGGACCATTACCCCAGCCATATCGTGTAGGGCAATAGCTTTGTTGTGGATGTCTCCCAATTGTTCGCTGAGTGTCAGGGACTCTAGCCACAGGGACAATGCACGGTCCAAGTCTCCTCGTCGCGCATGTAACCCCGCAATTTTTGGTAAAGTTGCCGCCACACCCCGAATATCGCCAATCTGCTCGTTGAGGACAAGTGATTGCCGCCAAAGCTCTAAAGCACGTTCTATCCCTCCTTGTTGTGCGATCACACCGGCCATTTCGTGAAGATTTGCTGCTTTGCCTTGTAGATGGCGGGTCTCTTCATGAAGAACGAGGGACTGTTGCCACAGTGCAATAGCTCGGTCGAAGTCGCCCTTCTGGGAATACACACCGGCCATCTTATGCAAGGCTGCCGCCTTTCCCTGGTAATTGCCAGCCTGTTCCATAAGACTTCCGGCCTCTTGCCAGAGCTCCAATGCTTGTTCAATTTCGCCCATAGAGGCTTTTGCGCTGGCAATTTCCAAAAGGATCATCGCCTTACCCTGCCAATCCTTGTCAGCCTCGGTCAAAGAGAGTGCTTGGTGCCATAGCTCTAAGGCTCTACCCACCTGCCCATGAAGATTTTCCAATCTCGCCAAGTAGAACAAGGCTCGCCCATAATGCCAGGATGAGCCGTGCTGGAGATCGCTGGTCAGGCGGACGGCTTCTTCAAGATGGGCGCGAGCAGCCGTCGTATCGCCTAGCATTTGTTCTGCAAGTCCCAATTGCATCAAGGTTGCGGGATGCGTGTCGCGATCAGGAACTTGTTGGCATAGTTCACGAGTTTCGCTATACCGATTGATGACGTTGAATCGGTTGGCAATGCGTGCTGTGGCTTCGAGAGCGAGTTGGGTCCGACCTCCGGCGAGAGCGAGGTGCCACACCTGATGGGCCTGGTCCAAGCTAATTTCTGAGTCCCTGTGCCACCAGCACAAGAAAAGTTGGTCCGCCAGTTCTCCTTGACTGGCGCAACGAAGTTCCTTGTCGAGTAGTGGCATCAGCAGAGGCCTTAAAATATTCGAAACGTAGAGTGTTGTTGAAACCCCGTTATCGATGTATTCGACCAAACCCAGCCTGGAGGCACGCTTCAGACCGTTTGTCCGCGCGTCCTCATCTGCCAAGTTAATAATGGCTTGTTGAGGTATGGGCAGTTCACAAAGACTAAGCTTTGCTAACAGAAGGCGACATTCCGGTTCCACAAAAGCAATTAATTCGGCCAAGAGCACCTGCTCGCGAAAGGCCGCTGAGGCGGACCACAAACCGAGCAACACCGACCTGATTTTCACGGGAGCAGCAGTCGACAGATTCAACAAGCCATCGAAGGTTTCCAAAAGGCGTGGATTACCATCGGCCAAACTCTGGGCGTGAGCAGCCGACTCTTGAAGATCCAGGCGATTAAAGCCCTGTAAGTTCAGCAACTTTTTTGCTAGATCCGCACCGCGCAAGTGATCCAACGACTCGCAGCGTAAAGCGGACACGGTTGATGGCGGAACAATTTCGTACCGACATGTAATAATGACACGGCACTGGGTATTTGACGCGCCAATGCTTTCCAAGAGTTCGCGCAAAGGTAATCGGGCCGCGTCAACAATGCATAGCCGACCTTCATCGTCGAAACAAGGATGGTCGCCATCACTTTTCCCGTTCAGCTCAAAATCGTCTAAAATGATGATAAGTGGCCGTGTTAGGCGTTCAAACATGTGCTTTAATCGAACATAAAGCTTAATATTTGGCTGCATAAGGATGTTTTGTAGCCACGGCAGATCCAATAGGCGAACCAGGCGTTCTAGCAGGCACATTTCATTGAACCGGCCGGTCCAAACGATCGGTATATAGCCCTCTACACGGCTACAAAGGCGGGCCACCAGACTGCTCTTTCCCAACCCACCCATGCCCGTAATAATCAGTCCCTCATGATAAAGTTCGGTCTCGTCAGGTTTGGCGACCAGCCAGCGTAGACAGCGTTGCAGCAAGCGACGTCTACCAACAAAGGCGTCTGGAGCGCAGACGTAGATTGAGGCATCCGTTCCAAATGGCAGTTTGTCAATTATCGGCTGCTTCAGTTCGGAGCGATCCACGGGATCGGCCAAACATGTGACAAATGGGTTAATTGGGCAGTAAAAGCCATAACAACGCAAATTGTGCCAGTACGCCGAACCCATTTTGATTAGGCGGCTGCGCGCAAAAGGTACGGCCAAACCGAGTGGTGCGCCGGCTGCGAGATGGCCGTAGAGCGCGGCAGCGACCTGACTGGCGGATTCATCGCCAACGCGCTGCGACCAGCCCAAGACGAAGGGAGCTCCTGCCTCGACCAGGCATTCGCAGAAAGACGGCAAATGCCCTTGTTCGGGCGCCTTTCCAGTCAGGCAGCCGGTCAGAAAAATCAGTGGTGGCCAATCGCCGCAGAGCGCTTGCGCCAAGGTATAGGGCGTGACGTCATGGCGTTCACCAAAGGTATTTTCCATGATAAAGATCGGTTGGGATCCAGAGATCTCGGCATGTCCACTGAGATGGAGGACGTCGAAATAGCCGGGGCCATAAAGGCGTAGACGTTGAACCAGCCCCTCAAGGCTCCCGCTCTCCTCAACCACCAATTCAATTTCTCGACCCTTGCAGGCGACCAGGATGGCACGCTCCTCGGCTTCGAAATTCAGGACGGGCCGCACCTCCTCGGCAGCACATGCCATAAACAGTAGACGCAGAGGGCCATTGGCGGATGCGCTTGCTCTTGCGCCTTGCAAGGTCCCGGAATACCAAGGGTGGAAGGCCAGATCGGCACGTTCGGCCAAAAACATATGGCCGTCGTGGCAGACCTCCCAGGGCAGATCGCGCAAACTTGGGTCAAGTTGAAACTGAAGAGAGAGGACTCCTTCCTGCGCTATGGCCTTGGTAAGCCAACCTTCTTCACCGTCAAGCCAACGGAACAGTAATCTGCCTGCGGTTTGGAGATCCCTCAAGGACCTGCTACTCCAGAATGTCTTACCCACATCGGCGATAAGGTCGCCAGCACCGGTCAATGCACGCTGTCCGATCCGCTGGCCATGAGCGCCTAACCAAAGCAACTGGTCTCCTACTTGTTCCAGGCGATACTGTGTCATGTTGGAAGGACCACCGTGGTTTGAGGGCTGTTCTGAGAAGTATAACCCAGGGGTTGGAACGAAAACAGGGCGAGTCAACCGGTGAATGCCAAGAGTTAGCCACGCGCCAACAAGGGCGACCGATCAAAATACCAGCCATCGCCAATCAATTCCTCGAGCACCTCGTTCAAGCGCGGCAGGAACAAGCGCGGATCATGGTGATCAAGCTGGGCGAGCCATTCCTGAATCCCTTCTTGGGAATGCTTGTCAGCGGGTAGCAATTGTATGAGCATGTCAGCGGCAGTTTGCCGAAAATCATTAAGCCGGGCGTGATTCTGATCCCGAACCTGCACCAAGTGAAGCGCGGTAGCCACCAGCAGCGGTGGCAAGCGCGGGTCATTGCCTTTCTGTGCAAACGTGAAACTGAGCAAAGCCAACGAATCCTCCAACGGCGCCTGAGTGCGGATCATCACCCACAACGCCTGCTGCAAAGCAAGCGCATCCTTTTGAATCCCCAAATTGCACAAGCCCTTTAGCACGTCCGGCCATGCGTTAACGACTGCAACCGTTTGAACTGCTTGCAAGTACAACAGTCGCACCTCTGCCGACTTGCCTTGCAGCGTTGCCGCCCAGGCCATCTGGGCGAGGGTTTCGGCCTTGCCCTTAACGTCGCCGACCTGTTCCAGCAGCGCGAGGGACTCCTGCCAAAGGGCCAGCGCACGCTCGACCTCGCCCCGTTGGGCGATCACGCCGGCCATGTAATGTAGGATCGCGGCCTTGCCCTGGACGTTGCCGATCTGTTCAAAGAGCGCGAGGGACTCCTGCCAAAGGGCCAGGGCGCGCTCGACCTCGCCCCGTTGGGCGATCACGCCGGCCATGTTATGCAGGATCGCGGCCTTGCCCTGGACGTTGCCGATCTGTTCAAAGAGCGCGAGGGACTCCTGCCAAAGGGCCAGGGCGCGCTCGACTTCGCCCCGTTGGGCGATCACGCCGGCCATTTGATTCAGGGTCACGGCCTTGCCTTTAACATCCCCGAACTGTTCCCTGAGCGCGAGGGACTCCTGCCAAAGGACCAGGGCGCGCTCGACCTCGCCCCGTTGGGCGATCACGCCGGCCATTTGATTTAGGGTCGCGGCCTTGCTCTTAACTGCGCCTACCTGTTCACTTAGGGCGAGGGACTCCTGCCAAAGGGCCAGGGCGCACTCGACCTCGTCCCGTTGGGCAATCACGCAGGCCATTTGATGCAGGGTGGCGGCCTTGCCCTTAACGTCGCCGATCTGTTCACTTAGGGCGAGGGACTCATGCCAAAGGGCCAAGGCTCGCTCGACCTCGCCCCGTTGGGCGAAAACGCCGGCCATTTCATGCAGGGTCACCGCCATGCCCAAGAGGTTGCCGATCTGTTCCTTGAGCGCGAGGGACTCTTGCCAAAGGGCCAGGCCGCGTTCGATCTCGCCCAGTTGGGCGATCACACCGGCCATTTCATGTAGGGTTGCGGCCTTGCCCTGAACGTTGCCGGTCTGTTCCTCAAGGGCGAGGGACTCATACCAAAGGGCCAGAGCACGCTCGACCTCGCCCCGTTGGGCGATCACGCGGGCCATTTGATGTAGGTTGGCGGCCTTGCCCTGGAAGTCGCCGATTTGTTCCTGGAGCGCGAGGGACTCCTGCCAAAGGGCCAGAGCGCGCTCGAATTCGCCCCGTTGGGCGATCACGCCGGCCATTTGATGCAGAGTGGCCGCCTTGCCCAGAACGTCGCAGGACTGATCGGCGAGCGCGAGGGACTCCTGCCAAAGGGTCAGGGAGCGCTCAACCTCGCCCTGCTCGCTCAGCAGGCTGGCCAGGGCGTAGAGTGCCCTTGGGCGAGCACGCTGGTGGTCCTTGTCCGTGGAGCTACGACCCAGCGCGACTGCTGCCTCCAAATGTGACCTAGCCGCAAGGGTCTGCCCCAACATCCTCTCGGCGTTACCTAACTCGGACAGGACGCTGCTTTCAGCTGCCAGGCTCAGTGCTTCTTCGCACAGTGCGCAGGCTTGGTAGTAGCGGCTCATGTAGTTCAAGCGGTTGGCGAGGGTGGCTGTGATTTCTCCGACCCTCTGTGCCTGGCCCGCGGCCAGCGCCAGGCGCCTCAGTTCCAATGCCTGCTCCCAGACGATGCCTTCCTGCTCCAACCACCAGTAGCGGGCGAGCTGGTCGGCCAGCTCGCCCTGGCACCGCTGCCGCGCTCCGTCGTCCAACAATTGCGCAAGCAGGGGTTCCAACAGGTGCGACACATAGAGCGTGGCCGGCTCACTGCCGATGCGCTCGACCAGGCCCAGGCTGGCGGCCCGGTCAACGCCCCTTGTGCGCGTCGCTTCGTCTGCCAGAGTCGTGATTGTTGTAGCGGGAACTGGCAAATGGCACAGATTCAGTGTGGCCAGTAAAAGGCGGGTCGAGGGATCGAGTAGCGCCAACAGGCCAGCTAATAAGGTATGTTCACGGAAGGACGCGGCGGCGGCTTCCAGTTGACTCAACAGCGGATCTATCTGGGCCGCCGGGAGTTGGTTCAGCAAGGCGTCAAACGTCTCCAACAAACGTGGGTTACCGTCGGCCAGGCGACGAGCACGGGCAGCCAAGTCGGTGCGGTCTTCAAGCATGAACCCTGGCAAGCGCTGCAGTTTTTTGATCAGATCGGCCCCCCTGAAATGGTCCAAGGGCTCGATGTGCAGTTTGGCCTTGAGAGAGGGTGGCGGAATCGCATAGCGGCAGGTGATGATGATACGGCTGGAAGACGTGGTCTTGTGAATGGCCTCGAGCAGGTCCCGCAAGATTTCCTGAGCCTCCTGGCACACGCGCAGGCAGCCCTGCTCGTCAAAGCAGGGCTGGCCGGCAGGGTTCTTCTCGCCGTTTTGTTCGAAATCGTCGAAGACCAGGACAAGCGGTTGCTTCAGCTGCGCAAACAAGCTGCATAGCCGTTGGAACAAGCTGATACCCGGCTGAAAAAGCAGCTCTTCCTGGCCAGGCAGGTCTAATGCATGGTTGAGGCGGTCAAGTATGCTCAGCTCATCATAGCGACCGACCCAAACCAAGAGTTTGTGGTCGTGGAGGCGGCCACAGAGACGTAAGGCAAGGCTGCTTTTGCCCAGGCCACCCATGCCGGTAAGCAGCAACCCCTCGTGATATCTCTCGATTTTGTTTTGTTTTTCCACCAAACTGCGCAGGCAGCGCTGCAGGGCACGGCGGCGGCCGACGAAGGACTCGGGCGCGCAGACCTGCATTTGGGCGCCAGCGTCGATAAATTGTCTGTGCAGCGGCCGCGGCAGTAGGCGTGCGCGGCCTTCGTTCACGATTGGCGTGACCAGGGGCGCCAACGGGCTGTCGTCTCCGTAACTGCGCAGCAGAGACCAATAGGGCGACTTCGCGTCGAGTAGAAAGAGTCGCGTAAGGGTGATGGCATGATCGAGTGAGGCCCCGATTGCCAGCTGACCATAAAGCACGGTCGCAGCTTCGATGGCGTGGCGATCGCCTACAGGTTCAGACCATCCCAGCACCAGCGGCGCACCTGCTTCAACCAGGCACTCGCAAAAGGACGGGAGGTGGCCGCGGTCAGGGGCTCGGCCAGTCTCGCAACCGGAGAGAAAAACCAGGCGCGGCCATATTTCCAGTGCCTCTGCCATCTGCTCGGCCGTCACATCCTGGCGTTGGCCCAGCCAGTCCTCCATCAGGAAGACGGGCTGATCCCTATCGACCAGAGCATGACCGCTGAGGTGCAGTACGTCGAAATAGCCTGCGCCGTATTCGACGAGACGGCTCTTCAAGCCTTTGAGGCTGCCGCTCTCTTCCACAACCAGTTCAATATCATGGCCCTGGGTTGCGGTCAGAATCTGGATTTCCTCTTCCTCGAAGGCAAGAACGGGATGAACATTTTCGGGCGAACAGGCTGCGAACAAGATTCGCAGTGGGCGATTGGCACAGGCTTGCGGCTCGGGCCGTCGCGCCGACACGCGCCGGACGGGGTGGAACGGCTGGCCGACTAAATTGACAAGAAAGGGCCCCTCGTCGCAACTGAGTTCCCACGGCAGATGGCGCAGGCGCTGGCCGACATCGATCTGCAGGGTAAAACCGCGTCGAAGCTCCAGCACCTTTTGCAACCAGCCACGCTCGCCATCAAGCCAGCGATACAGCATGCGACCCGCCGCCTGCAAATCCGCCTTGCGGGTGAGATCCCCAAGTGCAAACTCGACCTCGGCCACCAAGGTGTCGACGCCCGCTAAAGGACGCTCGTCGAGCAGTCGTCCGTCGGGTCCAGTCCAGCGCAGCACTTCGCCCAAGATTTCGACCCGATAGACGTCCAGCATCTCCATGAAAACCGTCCAGACAAGGAAATGATTGTATCAGCCAGGAATTTTATCTGACATTTTAATGGCTGTACAGAGCGACAGGCAAAGCTATGGAATCGCTTGGGTTTCAAAAATCCTCACCTCTATGGACAAGCGCGTACGTTGGTCTAAATGCTCTCACTTCAGCGCTCGCCCGCCCCGTGACTTTCCTGCAGATCCGCGAACGCCGCCATTTGGACCTGGGTCTCGGCCATGCCCTGGAGATCGCCGACCTGCTCCAGCAGCACGATGGCTTCCTGCCACAGGGCCTGGGCGTGGGCGGAATCGCCCTGTTGGGCGGCGAACTCGGCCATCGCCTTCAGGGTGGTGGCCTTGCCCCTTTCGTCGCCGATCTGATGCTTGAGCGCGAGGGATTGCTGCCACAGCTCCAGGGCCCGTTCGACTTCGCCCTGCTGGGCCAGCACCTCGGCGATGTCGTGCAAGGTCGCGGCCTTGCCCTTGAGGTCGCCAGCATCCTCCATATACTCGAGGGCGTCCTGCCACAGGTCCATGGCTTGCCGGATGGAACCCTCTTTCACCATGCCCTCGGCGGCTGCGTGCATTTTCGCCACAGTGCTGCGGATCTTGCGCAACTGTTCCTTGAGATCGAGGGCATCTCGCCATAAGCGCAGTGTCTCACTGGGCTCGCTCCGCCGTATGAGCACCCCCCCGATTTGATGCAGGGTCAACGCCTTGCCATACAGGTCGCCGCTCTTTTGATGTAGGTCGAGGGCTTCGCGCCACAGCGCTAGGTCGCGATCCTTGCCCGTGGGTGCCAACTTTGCGCGGCCCCTGTGGTTGGGCGGCGTGACGACGGCCGTCAGCGGGCTGTCGTCGCCGTAGCAGCGCAGCAGCTGCCAATGCGGCGATTCTGCCTCCATCACCCTACCCCGGGCGTGCCAGATGGCCCGGTCGAGCGGCGCACCTTCCGTCAGTCGTTTGTAGAGTTCGGCCGCGACCAGGCTGGCGCGGTGCTCTACCGGCTTGGACCAACCCAGCACCAGCGGCGCGCCTGCCGCGACCAGGCGATCGCAGAAGGGCGCCAGATAACCGCCGAGCACTCGATTCGTCGCGCGACCGGAGAGGAAGATCAGCCGCGGCCAACGGCCCAGGGTCTTGGCCAATTGCTCGGCAGTCACCTCCTGGCGCTGACCCAGCCGATTCTCCATCAGCAGGACGGGTTGATCCTTCTCGAGCCCGGTGAAACCGCTGAGGTGGACCACGTCGAAACCACCTCTAGCGCATTCGCTGAGGCGGTCCTTCAAGCCCTCGAGGCTGCCACGCTGCTCGACCACCAGCTCGACGTCCAGGCCCTGGATGGCCGCCAGGATCATGGTCTCCTCGGCCTTATGGGCCAGGTCGGGTTGTACCGCTTCGGGCGCGCAGACCATGAACAGCGCGCGCAGCGGGCGGTTGGCCCGGGGCCGCCGCTTGGCTTGTCGCGCCAGCACCCTGCGGATGGGGAAGAACGGATGGTCGTATATTCCGGTCAGGAAAAAGACCTCATTGCAGCAGAGTTCCCAGGGCAGCTGACCCAGGCGCTGGCCGAGATCGATCTGCAAGGCAAGGCCGCAGCGCCCCGCCAAGACGGTCGTCAACCAGCCGCGCTCGCCATCGAGCCAGCGGTAGAGCGTGCGACCCACCTGCTGTAGGTCAGGGTTTGGCCCCTCCAGCCCCTGTTCCACCTCGGCCACCAAGGTGTCGACGCCCGTCAACGGCCGCTCGTCGAGCCGCCCCTCTGGACCAATCCAGACCAACAGTTCACCAGTGCTTTCGACCCGATAGACGTCAAAGTTTGTCATCAAAACCTACTTCATCACCTGAATCGACCAGAAATTTTAGCTGGTATTTTGGGTGCTGTCCAGGAACGAGCCACCGCCGAACACGGGAAGCTTTTCAGTGCGGCACTTTTCGGGTAAGCTTGGGGCAGGTATTGCGCGAATATTTACTTCAAGGGACGGTTCATGTCACACATTACCTTTGACTTCAAAGGCATCGTCAACCTCCTGGCGAAACACCTGTATAGTGAAAAAAAAGTCTTTGTCCGCGAGTTAGTGCAGAATGCCCACGATGCGATTTGCCGGCGGCGGGCGCAGGAGAAGAATGGCGGCGGGCGCATCGATATCTACTGCCACCCCGAGCAGGATCGCATCCTGTTCAAAGACAGCGGCATTGGCATGAGCCGCAGTGACCTGGAGGGCTATCTGTCCAGCATCGGTGCCAGTGGCACGCGCAGCGAGGCGGTGGAGGGCGTGATCGGCCAGTTTGGCATTGGCTTCCTTTCGGCCTACTATTACCGCCAAGCCCAAGTGCTGCCACAGGTCCTGCCAGAGCGGCCCGCCGATTTTGCGCGCCGCCGCCAACGCGCCCAAACGGCCTGCACCAAGCTGCGCGCCCTGGCGGATCGGCGGGATGCGCTGATGGCCTGTAGCTGGTACCGCCAATGCGCCGACACCCGCGCACAACGGCTCCAGGCGTTGCTTGCGGCCACTGCCCCGCCTGCGGCTCCCTGGCGGCTCTTTTCCGTCCACGAAATTCACCTAAGTCACCAAAAAGGTAAGACAGGGGTTCCACCTCCGTTCGCTCCTTGCCCAGGGCGCACCCGTGGGGCCGACGTCGATCGGCCCGTGGTTGACAGTGCGCCGCACGCCAAGTTTGCAGGGGGAATCAGGCGAACTGAAGGTTGAGGGTCAAGCTGTGGAGGGTGCCGGTGTCGCGTTTGGCCTTGTCCTCGATGCGCAGCCGCCAGGTACCTGCGCAGGACCTGCCAACGTAGCCGGCCAGTGCGGGCACCTGGGTCGCATCGTAGGTCTTTTTGATGTCGTGGAGCGAGGCGCCACTGCGGTTGTGGAGGATCGCGGGCTCGCCCAGGTCCGGCGGCGGGATCAGGGTGATCAGCAAATCGCCGATGTAGGTATGTTCCAGGTCCAGGCCGACGGTCAGGGACTTGACCGCTGCGGTCTCCGCGACGGCCAGTTCGAAGGTCACGGCTTTCAGATCGGGAAGCGGTGCGTCGTAACGCCGGCTGACGGTGATGCTATTCCTGGGCTGTGGTTTTGCCAGTTCCACGGCCCTGCGGGCATTGAGCCTGCCGTAACCGTATTTCGGGCTATGGCCCTGTTGATCATAGGCACCGCCTTGGGGGTCGATGGGGTCGCAACACTGCTTGAGCAGCTCGCGAACCTCACGGGTCTTCAACTCCGGGTTGATGGCGAGCACCAGCGCGGCGACGCCCGCCGCGCCAGGGCAAGCGCTGGAGGTGCCACCAAAGCTGTTGGTATAGGCACCTGCCGCATCGCCTTCCTGAGCGCTGCCGGTGTTGTAGCCTTTGGCGCCACTGCGGTCCGTCGTCCAGATGCCGGGCGTCAGTGGCTCGGCAGCGTCCAATGGCGCATAGCCCATATCGCTGCTGGGGAAGGCGCACCAGATCGCCTTGCCAAAATCGCTGTAGACGCTTCGTTTCCCGCGATCATTGCAGGCCGCCACGGCGATCACGCCGGGATAGCTGGCATAGCCGTCATGATCGACGGACTCATTGCCGTTGCCCGCGGCGAACAGGACCACACAGCCCTTGCCGCCGCGCCCGTTGGTGAGGGCGTGGTCGATGGCCAGGCGCGTGCTGGCGGGCAGGGCTACCTTGCGTTTGTGGGCGGGATCATTGGCCGAATACCATTTCCCGTCGGGCGGGCCCCAGCTGCAGGAGATGACATCCGCACCATGGCTGACGGCCCACTCGAAGGCGGCCTCCTCGGCCATGGAACCCAACGAGGAAGCCAAGCGGATCGGCATCAGTTTGGCTTGGGGCGCCACGCCACAGGCGCCAACCTGACCATTGGCACAAGCGACTCCGGCCACGGCGGTTCCATGGTTATCGCCATCCGCGCCGGTCCCGAAACTGTCTTTCGGGCGTGGGTCATTGGTCTTGAGGGTAACGTCGCGCGGCCAGACGATCTTGCCGCTGCCACTGAATTCTGGGTGAGCGATATCGACGCCATCATCAATGATCGCGATGGTCACGCCGTCACCGCGGGTCAGCTCGTGCGCCGCTTCCACATGGGCGTGGGCATTGACCAGGACATTGCCGATCTGCGTTTGCTTGAGGTGCCACTGCTGGGGGAAGATCGTCCTGCGGCCGGCGGGCCTGATCAGTTCGGGATGGCAGAAAAGCACGTCGTCGCGCTGGAGCAGCTGGTTGGCGAGTGCGAAGACCTGCTGGCCCGTGCCCTCCGGGGCGGCCACAAAGTAAGCGTTGGCGGCATAGCTGACGCGTTTCTTGATCGACAGATTGTGGGTTCTCAGCAGTTTCTCACAGTCGTCGGCAACGCAGGTGTCAGCAAATTGGATGAAGAGGTTCTCGGTATAGAGGACCGGTTCGCCCGTTTCGGGGTCGGCCAGGACGCCTCCAGCGAAGCGGACATCCTTGGCCGTCCGCAGCGCCTGTTTGCGTTCCGCGAGGGTGCGGACACCGGGGCCGAGCGGGATCCGGTAGACCTCGACCCCCGCCTCGGGATAGGCGGCGATCAGGGTGCCATCGTCAATTTCCTGGTTGTGCGACAAGGGCACGGCGCTGCGGGTCAGGGAGCGCTTACTGTGGGTACGAATCGCGATCAGGTCTTGCTTCGGCTCAAGATCAAAGCCAGGCTCGGACTTGGAACCATAATGGACATGCACCATAGCTTCCTCCACTTGGCGGAATATGATCAAAACGGGAATAACGCATTGTACATCAGAATAACTTAAATAAGGAAATGAATTTGTGCCATGTCGAAAATCATCCGCAACATGCGGAAGTCGCTTGTTAACCACGGAGTCTCGCTGAGTCTAGCCACTCTGAATTGTTTTTAACCACGGAATGGCACTGAAACACACGGAAGGGAACACGGAAGTGGGCTCCGATGCCTACGCCCCTGTCCCCTTCCGTGAGATTCCGTGTTTTCCGTGGTCAACCTCTGACACGGTGTGGCGCTGAGTCTAGCCACTCTGAATTGTTTTTAACCACGGAATGGCACTGAAACACACGGAAGGGAACACGGAAGTGGGCTCCGATGCCTACGCCCCTGTCCCCTTCCGTGGTATTCCGTGTTTTCCGTGGTCAACCTCTGCTTGTTAACCATGGTGTCTCGCTGAGTCTAGCCGCTCAGAATTGTTTTTAACCACGGAATGGCACTGAAA
>CAYRFM010000113.1:0-24508 GCA_964423555.1 uncultured Holophagae bacterium
TACAATCCCTGGTGCGACCAGCACCCTGTTTGGCAAGCTGGGCCTGACTGCCACCCGCGCAAATTTGGAATTTGCGCTACAATCCCCAGACTTGCTCTGCGCCCAGTTTGGCGAGCTGGTTGTGACTTTGACGATCGGGATCTTCGTTAAAGAATGATAATCGGCCTGACCCCAGAAATCGCAGCCAAGGCGGGTTATGGACTTCGGGCGAGTCGAAATCCACTGCTCTGATAGCGCGTGCTGGGCGGGAGACTGAAGCGGAACGCCGATCGCACACTTGTGCCGAAGTCGTCCCAACTCCCGCCCCTCAAGACCCGCAGCTCCCGCAGGTCGCCAGTGGAGGGGCCCTGTGGGTCTATAACAGCTTGGTAGAAATAGTCACCATAATAATCGGAGCACCACTCCCAGACATTGCCGTGCATCTCGTGAAGACCCCAGGCATTGCCTAGTAGTGACTTTACCGCAACGGTACGCGCTCGATATTCACTTATCACACCCCAGTAGTACGGATATTTGCCATCAAAATTCACCTGGCTGCTATGGATCTGCTGACCAAACGAGAACGGCGTCTCTGTCCCTGCACGACAGGCAAACTCCCACTCAGCCTCCGTAGGCAAACGCATCGCCAGGCCAGGCAAGCGTTGGTTGAGTTTGTCCAGAAAGACGACCACATCATCCCAGCTGACAGTGTCCACCGGTAAGTCCTCGCCCTTAAACGCGCTAGGGTTCGAGCCCATCACCGCCACCCACAGCGCTTGGGTCACTTCCGTTTCCCCAAGCCAAAACCCTTGGGTCAGGGTCACGTGATGTTGAAGTTCATCCTCGAACCGCTCCCTCTCACGATAGGGTGACCCCATCATGAAGTTACTGGGAGGGATCCAACGCAGGCGCGTGCAAACACCTTTCACCTCGAGCTCAGCCCAGGTCCCATAGGGGTCCCGGCCGGACCTAATCGCCCAGGCTCGCGACACCGAAGCATCCGGATTCATTTCCACTGGAGCAGGGCGCCACTGCTTCTCAGGGCTGGGCTTGGACTGCACCACCTTCACCTCGTACTCAGCCTCATCGGGGTCTTGGCCGGACCTAATCGCCCAGGATCGCGACACCGAAGCATCCGGGTTCATTTCCACCGGAGTCGGATACTGCTGCTCCTCAGAACTGGATTTGGCTAGCATTATCCATACAACATTCAACTTTTCCAGAGTCATACCGTGCAGACTCCACCCAAGAAAACTCATAGACAGGACCGAGCAGCTCAAGCCCAATAGGACCCAACGCGGGCCAAGCTTAAATCCTGGCGCATCGGCAGGCAGGTTAAAGGGTTCCTGAAGTGACGCCTGAACCTCAGCACAAAATATCGCAACAGACGCGGTACGAGCGTTCCGATCCAAGGCGACGGCCTGGGCCAACGCTTGGGCCAGGGACATGGGCAGACCCAATGTGTCAATAAAAGCCGGCGCGTTCACCAGTGCTGCGAGCGGCAGTTTCTTTCCCGCCAGGGCAAAGACGAGCGTCATGGCCAGCCCAAAGACGTCGGCGCGGACGTCGCCCTCGGCGCCGTTGTGGAGGCATTCGGGCGCGGCGTAGATAAAGGTGCCCAAGCCGTCCCTGGTCCCAGCGGTGCTCTGGTCGTCACGGACCAGATCAAAATCGCACAAGTGTGGCCGATTTTGAAGGTCGAGCAGGATGTTCGAGGGTTTGATGTCTCGATGGATCAGGCCCTGGTCGTGGGCGTATTGCAGCGCGGCGCCGACTTGGAGCAGGATCGGCAGCCACTGCTCACGGGCGAGGTCGCCGCGGTGCACTGCTGCTTCAAGGTCGCCGCCGGGCAGGTATTCCATGACGTAGAAATGCAGTGGGCCGTCTTGGCATGCTTGCTCGAGGACGGTGACAATGCCCGGGTGTCTCAGGCCCGCCATTTTCCGCGCACCGCGGAAGAAGCGCTCCCGTCGCGACCTGTCCTCGCTGTACTGGCCGTGCAGCAGTTTCAGGGCCACCAGTTGGTTCAGTTGGCGGTCCATGGCCCGCCAAACCGTAGCGAACCCGCCCGCGCCCAGCTGGTGCTCCAACTCATAGCGCGCACAGAGCACATCGCCTCGTTGCGGCTGACGCCCCTCGCGCAGCCTTCGTCGACGCGCCTTGATCTGTGCCGAAATGTCGTCCAGCGCCTGGCCTTCCACCGCCAGCCGGCTTCGTTGCTGATGGAGTGAGGCCAGTTCTTCGGCCAAGGGATCCAGCGCAGGGACGGAGCCAGTTTGCGCGTTTAAGACGGTGCGAAACCGAGCGAGCTGGCCCACGACGCCTTGGCCAATTTTGACATAAGCCGCATCCTGATCGTGGCCGGCCAGGCTGCCAAGCGGCGCTTCTGGGTCCAGCAGTGATTGGTAGACGCTGAACGCCTGGACCTGCCAGTCGACCGGGCGGACTGGCAGGGGCATCATGGTCAGCGCCCCGGCAGCAGCACGATTCAGCAGGGCCGGAAGCTCGTGCTGCACGATGAAATCGGAGGCCAGGTAACTTGGCGTCACCATCAAGACCGCCAGGCGAGCAGAGGTCGTAGCCACTTGCCGAGTATCGAACTGATTGTCGTTATCCCAGCAGGTTTCGGAAACGGTTAGATCGTAGCCTTTTAGCGTCAACAACAGGCGGTTCAAATAGGCTTCATCATCACGGCAGTAACTGATAAAGACATCGACCATGAGCACTCCTAAGGTGGTGGCACAGAGCTGTCAGGGCAACTCGCTATTGGCTTCGGGCCAGCCGGAAACCGCAATTTAGGTATCGTGTGCTGGGTTCATCGCGACACCGACAGGCTGCTCGCACGCTCCTGCTGTCGCTGCCCCAGCCTCCTCCTCTCAGGACCCGCAGGTCTCCCGTCTCGGGTCCTCGCGGATCGATAACCGCTTGGTCGCTAAAGTCAGCATAGTAATCGGCGCACCACTCCCAGACATTCCCGTGCATTTGGTACAAGCCCCAGGCATTGGCGGGGAAAGACTTGACCGCAACCGTGCGCTTGCGATACGCATGCCCCGAATCCCCATGGTAGGGGGTATTGTCGATAAAATTCACCTGGGCGCTGTTGATCTGTCGGCCAAACAAAAACGGGGTCTCAGTGCTGGCGCGACAGGCGTACTCCCATTCCGCTTCCGTTGGCAAACGCAGAGCCAAGTTAGGGGCGCATTGATTGAGTTTGTCCAGAAAGGCCACCGCATCATCCCAGCTGACGGTTTCCATAGGCAAGTTCGCGCCCTTGAAATAACTGGGGCTCGACGCCATCACCGCCTGCCATAGCGCTTGCGTTACCGCTGTATCCCCAAGCCAGAAGCCCTTGGTGAGGGTCACGCGATGTTGAACTTCATCATCAAAGCGATCCGCCTCGTCCGCCGGTGATCCCATCATGAAGCTACCGGGAGGAATCCAGCGCAGGACCGCACGCACACCCTTGACGTTTATTTCGGCCCAGGTCCCGTAGCAGTCTTGACCAGACCTCATGGCCCAGGCGACTGATTCTGGAGCGATCCGCTTTTCCTGCTTTAGATGTCCAGGCGAATAGGTCGGCTGCCTAAGCGCGGCCTGGACCTCCTGACAAAGGGCGGCAACGGTCGGCGTGCGTTGCTCGTGTTCCAAGGCCACTGCCCGGATCAGCGCCTGGGCCAAAGAGTTGGAAAGGCCGAGGGTGCCGATAAAGTCCGGAGCGTTCACCAGTGCGTCGAGTGGCAGTTTCTGGCCCGCCAGGGCAAAGACAAAGGTCATGCCCAGCCCGAAGACATCGGCGCGGGCATCGCCCTTGGCCGCGTTTTCCAGGCATTCGGGAGCAGCGTAGACAAAGGTGCCCAAACCGTCCCTGGTCCCGGCCGTGCTGTGGGCGTCGCGGACCAGATCAAAATCGCACAAGCGCGGTCGTCGCTGGTGGTCCAGCAGGATGTTCGAGGGCTTGATGTCCCGATGGATCAGACCCTGATCATGGGCGTATTGCAGCGCGGCACCGGCCTGTAGCAGAACCGGCAGCCAGTGCTCGCGGGGGATGTCACCGCGCAGCACCGCTGCCTCCAGGTCGCCACCAGGCAGGTATTCCATGACGCAGAAGTACATCTGGCCGTCTTGGCCGGCCTGTTCGAAGACAGTGACAATGCCCTCGTGCTTCAGGCCCGCCATTTTGCGGGCACCGCGATAGAAGCGCTCCCGTCGCGAGGTGTCATCGCTGTACTGGCCGTGAAGCAGTTTCAGTGCCACTAACCGGTTCAGCTGGCGGTCCATGGCCCGCCAAACCGTGGCAAAACCACCCGAGCCTAACTGTTGTTCTAATTCATAGCGATCACACAGGACATCGCCAGGCTGTGGCAGGCGCCCCTCGCGCCACCGGCGTCGGATCTCCTTGATTTGCTCCGTGAGCTCGTCGACGGCGTGACCTTCGGCCTGGCGCCTGCTCCGTTGCCGCTGCAGCCGTGTCAGCTGATCGGCAAAGGGATCGGCCGCAGAGGCCGCGTTGACGCGGAGCTGGCGGAGCTGGGCGATGATGAATTGGCCGATCACGACATAGGCCTTGTCTTGATCGTGGCTGGCCAAGCTGGCCAAGGGCTCTTTAGGGTCCAGTAGCGGTTGGTACCTGCTGAACTTCTGAGCCTGCCAGTCGACAGCTCTGACCGGGATCGGCACCAAGGTCAGGGTCCCGGCCTCGGCACGCGCGAGCAGGACGGGGAGTTCGTGCTGTCTGATGAAGTCGGAGGCCAGGAAGCCAGGCGTGACCAGCAGGATGCCCAGGCGGGCGGAGGCCAGGGCGTCTTGCAGCTCGCGCTGCCAATTCCGGCCGGGCTGAATGCTGAGGTCGCTCCAGCAGGTGTTGGAAACGGCGAGGTCGTAGCCCTTGAGCGTGAGCAACAGACGGGTCAGGTAGGATACATCATCGCGGCAATAACTCATAAAGACATCGGCCATGGGTGCTCCGGGTCTTGGGGTAAAAAGGACGATCGGTCTATCGATCGGTAAGGATATCATCGTTTGGCGCGGAACGGTTCGGCTACCAGGGCTACGACCTGCGCGCCACCGGCCTACGGGCATGTGCCGCAACTTCCAAAGTTGCGCGGGTGGCAGTCAAGAAACAGTTGTAGTGCGATCCTGGTCCCCGAATACAGCTCCTTCCTGACCGCGACCGCGCAAATTTGGAATTTGCGCTACAATCCCTGGTGCAACTTGCACCCCGTTTGGCATCCTGGGCCTGACTGCCACCGCGCAAATTTGGAATTTGCGCTACAATCCCTGGTGCGACCAGCACCCTGTTTGGCAAGCTGGGCCTGACTGCGACTGCGCAAATTTGGAATTTGCGCTACAATCCCTGGTGCGACCAGCTCCCTGTTTGGCAAGATGGGCCTGACTGCCACCGCGCAAATTTGGAATTTGCGCCACATGCCCCTGGTCGACTTGTATGCCAAGTATGCAGCACGGTCGTGACTGCCAGCGGTTCTTGGACCTTGGTTCTTGTTTCTTGCTGCTTGATCTGGACTGCCGCCAGCGTAACTTTGGAAGTTGCGCCACATTTCTTGGTGCGATCCTGGTCCCCGAATACAGCTACTTCCTGACCGCGACCGCGCAAATTTGGAATTTGCGCTACAATCCCTGGCTCGACCTGCCCCCCGTTTGGCACCCTGTGCCTGACCGCGACCACGCAAATTTGGAATTTGCGCTACATTTTTCAGTCCTGTCCTTGGGTCCTAGTCCTCTTGATTCTTGAAACATGCGGCTTGTACCCTGTATGATGATACCTGTGGACAAATCACCTCCCCGCCTTCAGGATCACCCCTCTCGCGCTTGACGCCTGCGCAGTAACCAACCAGCGCTCGATGCAAGGAGCTCGCTCTGATGGACAGAAGCCAGATTCTCGACAAAGTGACCGAGATCATTCAACACACCACCCATATCAAGCCCGAGGCCCTCAACCTGAATGCCTCGTTTGTCGAGGACCTGGATCTGGACTCGCTGACGATCATGGAGATCTGCGTCAATGTCGACCAGGCCTTTGGGCTGGATCTGCCCGAAGAAGCCTTCGACCAGATCACATCCGTCGAGGCAATCATCGCCATGGTCACCGCCCACCATGGGCAGCAGGCCTAAGTTGCGCGAAACCGCCCAACCCCCTCCAGAGCTGGTACCGCGCGCGGCCGGCTCGGGCTACGAGGCCGACGAGGTCGCATCGCGCCGCGCCTGGGTCGAAGCCAAGACCGGCGCAGCGCTTCCGCTGGTCGGCGACTGTGCCCTGCCCTACCCCGAGATGCGCGGCAATATCGAGAACCCGATCGGCGCGGCCCAGATGCCGCTGGGCGTGGCCGGCCCGCTGCTGATCGACGGCGAACACGCCCGCGGCCAGTTCTACGTGCCGCTGGCAACCACCGAGGGCGCGCTGGTGCGCTCCTACGAGCGCGGCATGGTGACCCTGACCCGCGCCGGCGGCGCCACCGCCCGCGTCACCCGCGACGAGAACCAGATCTCGCCGGCCTTCTTCTTCGACGACCTGGCCGCGGCGGTCGACTTCGCCCGCGCCCTGCCGGAACGGCTGGAGGCCCTCCGCGAAGTGGTGGCGACGACGACCCGCCACGGTCGCCTGCTGGCGATCTCGTGCCACCCCGCCGGACGCCAGGTGTACGGGACCTTCCACTACGATACCGGCGACGCCCACGGCATGAACATGATCGTCAAGGCGACCGAGGCCGCCTGCGCCTACCTGCGCGACCAGGGCCTGGCCCCGCGCTACCACATCTTCAGCGGGCTCAGCTCCGAGAAGCGGCCCAGCGGCCTGCTGCTCGGCGGCGGCAAGGGCAAGACGGTCCTGGCCGCGGCGCGGCTGGCGGCCAAGTGGGTGCGCACCTACCTGCACACCACGCCGACCGCGCTGGTCGAGCTGGCCCAGTCGACCGCGGTCGGCCAGAACCGCGCCGGCGCGCTGGGCTATAACGGCCACTTCGCCAACGGCCTGACCGCGCTGTTCATCGCCACCGGCCAAGACGTGGCCAACGTGCTCAACGCGGCGACCGGCCAGACCCGCTTCGAGCTGGAAGCCAACGGCGACCTCTATGCCTCGGTCACGCTGACCTCGCTGACGGTGGCCACGGTCGGCGGCGGCACGGGCCTGGGCACGAGCCGCGAGTGCCTGGCGATGCTGGACTGTGTCGGCACCGGCAAGGCCCGCAAGCTGGCCGAGATCACGGCCGCGACGCTGCTGGCCGGCGAGCTCTCGTTTGGCGCCGCCATCGCCAGCGGCGAGTTTGTCGGCGCTCACGAACGCTACGGCCGCAATCGCCCGGAGCCGGCCCCATGACCCGCCCGTTCCGCGGGCTGGATCTGACGCGAGGGCTGGACAGCCACTATGACGTGGTCGTGATCGGCGCCGGCATCGCCGGCCTGATCGGCGCCTGCCTGATGGCCAGCCGCGGGATGAAGGTCCTGGTCTGCGAGCGCCACACCATGGTCGGCGGCTACTGCTCGACCTTCCGCCGCCGCGGCTTCACGTTCGACGCCGCCAGCCACTTCTACCCACTGCTCGGCAATGCCGAGACGATCACAGGCAACCTCCTACAGGAGCTGGGCATCAGCACCGGCTGGGTCAAGATGGATCCGGTCGACCACTTCCACCTGCCCGACGGCGCGACCTTCCGCGTGCCCTCCGACTTCCGCGCCTACCGCGACCTGCTGGACGCGCGCTTCCCCCACGAGCGCGCCAACCTGAGCGCCTTTTTTGAGGCCGCGCGCCGCGCCTATATGGCGGGCCTGCTGCTCTACTTTCGCGAGACACCGTCGCGCCTGGCGCAGGAGTGGGCGGGCCTGAGCCTGCGCGACATGCTCGACCGCCACTTCAGCGACCCGCGCCTCAAGCTGGTGCTGGCCGCGGACGGGCCGCACTGGGGCGCGCCGCCGTCGCGGACCTCGTTCCTGTTCGACAGCATGCTGCGGCTCTCCTACTTTCTGGGCAACTACTACCCCGTCGGCGGCTCCCAAGCCTTCGCCGACGCCCTGGCGGCGCGTTTCGAGGGCTTGGGCGGGCACCTGGCGATGAAGACGGAAGCCACGGGCATCGAGGTCGCCGACGGGCGGGTCACCGGCGTGACCCTGACGACGGGCCGCGATCGCTGGCAGCGCAGCTACGAGGTCAAGGCGCCGCTGGTGGTGGCCGCCGGCGACCTGCGCGACTGCGTCGATCGCCTGATCGGCCGCGAACATTTTCAGGCCGACTACCTGGCCCGCCTGGACGGGCTGGCGCCATCCTACGCCTGTTACCTGATGCACCTGGGCCTGCACGACATCGACCGCGCGCGGCTGGAGCAGATCCAGGGCTACCACTGGGCTGGCTGGGACCCCGAACGCATGGGCCAGGACAGCCTGAAGTTCAAGCTGTTCGTGCCGACCCAGTTCGAGCCGCGCATGGCGCCCCCAGGCGGCGAGGTGCTGATCGTGCAAAAGGTCCTGGCCTTCGACTACGACGCGGTGACGGATTGGTCGGCCCACAAGGCGGCGGTCGACGCCTTCGTCTGGCGGGAACTGCGCCAGCTGGCGCCGGAACTGGAGGCGGCGACGGTGACCTGGAGCTCGGCCTCGGCGCTGACCTCGGCGCGCTACACGGGCAATTACCAGGGCGCGATGCTGGGCTGGGAGATGTCGCCGAACCAGCTGGGCGCGGACAGACCCAACCAACAGGCGCCGATCGAGGGACTCTGGCTGACGGGCCACTGGAGCCAACCGGGCGGCGGCATCACGCCGGTCATCGTCTCGGCGATGCGCGTGGCGGAAGCGGTCCTGGGCGTGCGCTCGCGGGCGACGGAGGCGCTGCACGACCCCCATTTCGCGGCGCCGCGACGGCTGCGCTGGGCGCTGCCCTGAGCCGGATCGGGCGCGCGCAGAGCGCTCACCGCAGAAACAGCGCGGAGAACCACGGCAGCTTTTGCAAGATTGCTTGCTTCGCTACGGCTGGCGGGAATGGGCTACCAGGCTACGGATCTGACCAGAACCAGGCGGGCTAGATCTTCCTTGGCGGGTTTGAACGACCGCCCCGTGGGTTCCGTTGGAGGTTCAACATCCAGGCGCCTACAACTTCTCCTCTCTGATAGCGTAGAGGAGCGAGAACGCCGCCTTCAGTTTGCCCTGGCCCATTGCGGCAGGCTTGACAAGCGACCATGCGGGGTCTACCCTCGAAAGGAACGAAGCCCTAGGAGTAACCCATGCGCGTCACCTACGCAATCGCCTTTGTGTCAGATATGGACCGGTCTGTCGCCTTTTACCGCGACCTCGTCGGCCTGCCCTTGAAATTCCAATCGCCCAAGTGGACCGAATTCGCGACCGAGGGCGCGACCTTTGCCCTGCACCCTACCGATATTCAACGGGGCAGCGGCGATAAGCCCGCGGGCAGTTGCCATCCCGGCTTTAGCACGACGGACCTGATGGCCGTTCATCAGCGCATGCTGGCGGCCGGCGTCACCGTCACCCGCGCACCGGAAAACGTGCACGGCATGTTGATGGCCCAATACCTCGACCCCGATGGACTGGACTTTTCGGTGAGTGAGGCACCCGACGAAGCCCACCCCCGTGAATGACCCGGGGCGTCCAACTTACACCCTAGTGCTATTGCCTGGCGGGGGCGTCTGGCCGGTTTGCCGCTCTTTTCCTGGCTCCGCGGGGTAGTCGTGTTCCCTGCCACGGAGGCAAGCCGGCGGGGGCGCCTAGCCGGCTTACCGCACTGTTCCTGGCTTCGCGGGAGTGTCGTGTTCCCTCCCACCAAGGCTAACCCCAGTATTCGTGTCCCTGCGACCCCTGTGTTCCTGGCTTCGCGGGAGTGTCGTGTTCCCTCCCACCAAGGCTAACTCCAGTATTCGTGTCCCTGCGACCACGGCCCCTGTTCCCGTTCGCGACTTCGCGTCTTCGCGCCTCCGCGTGACATTTTTCGGCTTTGGTGACCACGCAAGATTGCAGCTTGCGCTCCAGTCGCCCAGTTCGGCCTTTGCCCCAGTTGGCGGCTTGGTCGTGACTGCCACCACGCAAGATTGCATCTTGCGCTCCAGTGTGCTTCGCGCGGCCAGGGTTGGTCGAAGGTGCGGGACCTGACGGCGTCTTAGAACAGTTGCAGCTGTTGCCAGCCGCGGGGTTCTTCGCGGGGGGTTGGGGCCGGCTTGGGGCCTGGGGCTAGGTTGCGCCAGAGGGCGTCGCGCAGGCCCGAGGCGCGGCTGATGCGTTCCTTGATGCCCGCTTCCAGGACCTCTTGGTCGCCGAAGATGGTCACCTTGTGCTTGGCCCGAGTGACGGCGGTGTAGATCAGCTCGCGGGTGATGATCGGCGATGCTTCCGGGGGCAGCAGCAGCGCGATGTGGTTGAACTCGCTGCCCTGGCTCTTGTGGACGGTCATGGCGAAGACGGTCTCGTGGGGCGGCAGGTGGCCCAGCGGCAGCGCTCGCACTTCCCCCCGCGCCGCCGGGAAATAGACGGTCGGCATGCCCTGCTCGTCGCGCAGGATCAGGCCGATGTCGCCGTTGAACAGGTTGAACTGGTAGTCGTTGCGGGTGACGAGCACCGGTCGGCCCAGGTAGTAGGGGTCCCGTGGGCGGATCAGGCCCAGGTCGCCCAGGCGCTTTTCGACGTGGCGGTTGACGGCCTCGACGCCCATGGGGCCGTGGCGGTGGGCGCAGAGCAGGCGGGCCTGGTCGAAACGGCGCAGCGCCTCGGCGGGGTCGTCGGTGGCCAGGTAGGGGCGGAACCAGCTCTCGATCAGCTGGTCCAGCTCGGCGGTGGCGCGCCGCGTCTGGGCCAGCGGGACCAGGCAGGCGTCGCGCTCCGCGAACAGGGTCTCGCCCTCGCCGCGGTCGCTGAACAGACGGATCACGCTTTTGGTCTGGCCGGCGACGATGGCCTTGGCCAGGCGGCCGATGATGCTGCGCTCGGTGAAGCGGTGGCTCTGGGTCAGGTGCGCGACGCTGTCCCAGATCCCCGTCTGGCGCGGGCCGCTCTCGACGCTGCGCAGGCTTTCGCCGCAGACGGCGGCGGCGTGGGCGGCGAACGCGCGCGAGTAAGTGTTGATCGGGATCGACTCAATGTGGCGGCGGTCCTCGAAGGCGCGGTCGCCGCCGGTGATGTCGCCGAGGATCGCGCCGGACTCGACGGAGGCCAGCTGGTCCTTGTCGCCCAGCAGGATCAGGCGCGCGTGGGGCGGGATCGCCACCAGCAGCTTGGCCAGCAGGCCGATATCGACCATGGAGACCTCGTCGACGAGGACGAGGTCGGCGTCCAGGGGGTTGGCGGCGTTGTGGTCGAAGCGGGTGGGCCGGTCGGGCAACCAGCCGAGCGCGCGGTGGATGGTGCTGCCGCTCTGGGGGATGTGGCCGAGGACCGCGGCGGTGACGCCGGGCCGGCCGGCCAGCTTGCGCTTCTGCTCCTCGATCGACTCGCCCAGGCGGGCCGCGGCCTTGCCGGTCGGCGCCAGCAGCAGGATCTTGGGGATCGGAGCGCCGGCGGCCAGGGCCTGCTCGACGACGAGGGCGAGGATCCGGGTCACGGTGGTGGTCTTGCCGGTGCCCGGCCCGCCGGTGATGACGGCGAAGTTGCGCAGCAGCGCCAGCAAGGCGGCCTGGCGCTGGTCGTTGACGGTGCCGCGGGTCTGGTCGAAGTAGCGCTCGAGGCTCTGGCGCAGCAGGGCGCCGTCGACCGGTTCGTAGCGCTGGGCGCGGCTGCCCAGTTGCGCGCAGATGGCCTGCTGGTACTGCCAGTAGCGGGCCAGGTAGAGCCGGCCGCCTGCGCGGTCCAGCACCAGCGGGCGCGGCTCGCCGCCGTCGCCGACGAGCTCGCTCTTGGCCAAGAGGTCGATCCACTGGCGGCTCTGGGGCAGGGTCATGGCGACGGCGCGGCCCTCGCGGTCCAGCGGTCGGGCGCGGCCGAGGGTCTTGAGCTCGGCGCAGACGTGGCCCAGGCCCACGGCGCGGGAGGCCAGTGCCGCGCCCAGAGCGACCTCGGGCGGGGTCGGCTCGCTGACGAGCTGGGTCAGGGTGCGGGCGAAGTGGAGGTCCAGCTCCTCGATCACGCCCAGTTCCAGCAGTTCGTCTAGGTAGTCCCGGTTCGAAGCGGGGAGTAGGGTCGGTACGGCACTCAGCATCGAGCACGCTCCTGGGGCAGGCCGGCGAGTTGGGGATCGAGCAGGCGTGAGAGCGACTCGATCAGGTGCAGGGGCGGCAGGTCGCGGAAGACGCCGTAGCCCGGACCGAGCTCGGGGTCCATGCCCTTAAGGAAGAGGTAGAGCACGCCGCCGAAGTGGCGCTCGTAGGTGTAGTGGCGCAGGCGCTGGCCGAGGAAGCGGTGCAGGGCGACGGCGTAGACGTGGTACTGCAGGTAGTAGTGGCTCTCGGCCATGACGGCGGGCAGCTTGGCGGCGGCGTAGTCGGCGAAGCTGGGGCCGAGGTAGTTGCTCTTGTAGTCGACCAGAAACCAGCGCTCGCCGTGGCGGAAGACAAGGTCGATGAAGCCCTTCATGTAGCCGCGCACGGGCGCGAAGCCGAGGCCGCGCACGAGCTCGGGGTAGCCGGCTGGGAAGCGCGCTGCCTCGGCGGCGAAGATGTCCGCCAGGTGCTCGCAGTAGAGCTGGCCGCTGTTGCCGGTGCAGGCGATGGGAAAGAGGAACTCCAGTTCGTCGAGGCGGTGCTCGCGGCCGATCAGCTGCAGGCGCAGGTCCTCGCGCTCGGACAGGGGCGTGGCCAGGATCCGCCGCAGGGCGGGGACGAGGGTCTCGCGCCAGCGCGGCTCGAAGCCGGCCTTGCGCAGCTCGGCCTCGACCTGGCGCTCGAGGCGGATCTCGTCGTCGAGGCTGAAGTCGAGGTGCTCGAGGACGCTGTGGAAGAAGGTACCGGCGCGGGCGCCCTTGGGGAAGTCGCGCAGGGGGATGACCCGCTCGGCCTGGCCGGGCAGGAGCCGCGGCTCGGTCTGGAGGGCGAAAGCGTCGTAGTCGCGGGCGGGCAGCAGTTCGGGCTCGAGGGTGCGCGCGGTCAACTGGCTGAAGCTGGTGTTGCGGCGCGAGGGCGGCAGGCGGCGCCGGTAGAGGGGCAGGTTGAGGCGCGGCACGGCCTCGACGCGGGACCAGGGCGCGCCCTGGAGCCAGTGGGCGCAGCGGCCCTGGCCGAGGCGTTCGGCGAGGCGCGCTTGCAGTTCGGGGCGCTTGTGCAGGTCGGCCAGTTCGGGCAGGGCGGACTCGCCGGCCAGGGCCAGGGCCAGGTAGGCCAGGGGCGACTCGCCGATGCCCTTGAGGGGCGCGTAGAGGACCTCGACATGGTGGCGGGCGCGGGTCAGGGCGACGTACATCAGGCGCTGGAACTCGGCGAACTCCTCGGCGCGGACGCGCTGCTGGGCGGCCTCCTGGTGCTCGAGGCGCAGGTCGAGGACCCTGCCGCGGCGCTCGGGCTCGTAATAGAGCTGGTAGCCGTCGCTCCTGGGATTGGCGGTCTCCCAAAGGTAGGGGCAGTAGACGACGGGGTACTCGAGGCCCTTGCTGCGGTGGACGGTGACGACGGCGACGGCGCGGGCATCGCTTTCCAGGCGCAGCTCGTAGGCGACCTCCTCGGCCAGGTCGACCTCGCGCTGCTTGGTGAACCAGGTCAGCAGGCCGGCGGGGCCGAGGTGGTCGCGCTTGCTGGCCTCTTGCAGGAGCTCGGCCAGGTGGAGCAGGTTAGTCATGGCGCGCTCGCCGTCGCGGGCAGCGAAGACGCGGCGCTGCAGCTCGGCCTCGCCGACGAGGGCGCGGAACATCTGGATGAAGCCGAACTTGAGCCAGAGCTCGCGCCAGCGGCGGAAGCGCTTGACGTGGGCCTCCCACTGGCTGGGCTCCTCCTCCATGTCGACGAGCTGGTTGGCGCTGAGGCCCATGAGCGGGGTGCAGAGGGCGACCTTGACCTGGCGGGCGCGGGTGGGTTCGGCGACGGCGGCCAGGACCTTGAGCAGCGACTCGGCCTCGGCGGTGGCAAAGACGGAGATGTTGCCGTGCAGCACGCAGGGGACGGCGTATTCGGCCAAGGCATCGCGCACGGCCTGGGCTTGCCTGTTGGTGCGCACGAGCACGGCGATGTGGCCGGGCTCGAGGGGCTGGTCGTCGAGGCGGGCGCCGCTGGCGAGGAGGTTGGCGAGACGGGCGGCGAGCACGCGGGGCACGACCTCGACGCTGAGCTTGTCGCCCTCGGGGTCGCGGATCTGAACGAAGGTCAGGGGCGCGCTGGGCTCGTCGGGGCGGCGGAAGCAGTCGCGGGCGCCGGGCCGGGCCTCGACGCGGGTGTAGGCGATGCGGGCCTCGAGGAAGGGCGCGCTGTGGGCCAGGTAGAGCTCGTTGAGGGCCTCGATCAGGCCGGGATCGCTGCGCCAGTTGACCTGCATGGAGGAGCGGCGCGCGACCTCGCCGGCGGCTTCGAGGTAGGTGAAGATATCGGCGCCGCGGAAGCGGTAGATGGCCTGTTTGGGGTCGCCGATCAGGTAGAGGGTGCCCTGTTCGTGGAGGAACAGGCGGCGGAAGATGTGGTACTGGACGGCGTCGGTGTCCTGGAACTCGTCGACGAGGGCGGCGGGGAAGCGGGCGCGGATGAGGTCGCGCAGGACGAGCCCGTGCTCGCCGTCGAGGGCGCGGTCGAGATGGTGCAGCAGGTCCTGGAAACAGAGCTGGTTATCGGCCTCCTTGAGGG
This sequence comes from uncultured Holophagae bacterium, assembly GCA_964423555.1. GTDB lineage: Bacteria > Acidobacteriota > Holophagae > Acanthopleuribacterales > Acanthopleuribacteraceae > CAYRFM01. The sequence goes on from CAYRFM010000113.1 coordinate 14,679, forward strand.
CCGGCAGCTTGGTCCAAACCTCGTGGACCAGGTCCAGCTCGAGGCGCTCGACCAGCTGCTGCAGGCACTGCTCGAGCTGGTCGTGGCTGTCCTTGAAGGTGCCGCAGGTATCGAAGAAGACATGGCGCGGCGGGGTGCCGTTTTTGTTGGTTACCATGCCGGTCGGGGTCAGTTTCTCGAGTTCCTTGGGCAGATGGAGGTGGTTGAGGCTGGCGCTGGCGAAGAATCCTTCGAGGACCTGCAGGGTCTGCTGGTTGACGGTATCGACATAGCGCTTGAGCGACTTGGCGGCAACGGCGCGGGCCAGGAGGTCGCGGACCTCGGCGCCGTGCTCGCGCCACATCTCCTTGAGGCGCAGGAACAGCGCCTGATGGCGCTCGATCTGGTGGTGGACCTGGCGGACGGGACCGCGCTCGGGCAGGACGGGGATGCCGGGGTGTTCGGCGGCGACGGCGGCGAGGGCGCGCAGCTGGGGAAGCTTCAGTTTCTGGTTGAGGTAGTCGACCTCGAAGGCGAAGCGGTCGTGGCGCTCGCGCACCCAGAAGTCGCCGACGATGCGGGTCAGCAGGGCTTTCTGGCTGAGCAACAGTTCGGGGTCGAAGGCCAGGCCGCTCTCGAAGGCGCTGTCGCGCAGCATGCGCAGGCAGAAGCCGTGGATGGTGAAGATGGCGGCCTGGTCGAAGCCGTGGACGGCGAGGCGCAGGAGCAGGCGGGGCTCGGCGGCGGGGCGGCGGCGCAGCAGCTCGGCGAGCACGGGGTCGGCGGCGGGCTGGCCGCGCTCGAGGGCGTCGAGGGTTTCGAGGCCTTGGCAGAGGCGGTTGCGGATGCGGTCCTTGAGCTCGGCGGTGGCGGCCTCGGTGAAGGTGACGACGAGGATCTGGCCGACGGTGAGGCGGCGCTCGAGCAGGAGGCGCAGGTAGAGGGTGGTGATGGCGTAGGTCTTGCCGGTGCCGGCGGAGGCCTCGATCAGGTGGGTGCCGCGCAGGTCGATGGCGAGCGGTTCGAAGGTCAGCATGGGGCGCCCTCCTCGAGATGTTCGAGGGCAGGGCCGAAGACGCGGCGGGCCAGGGCGGGAAAGTCGCCGCCGGCCATGGGCTGGTCGAAGAGGCTGTAGCCGGGTTCGAGGACGCGATCGTCGGGGAAGGCGCGGCGGTAGTGGGGGTCGCTGCCCTCGCCGGTCTCGCCGCGCCAGACGGCGCGGGCGACGGAGAGGGCCTTGGCCTCGTCGGCTTTGGCGAAGGACCAGGCGGCTTTGGGAAAGAACAGCAGGGGCTCGCGGCAGCCGATGCGGTAGAGGTCGACCAGGTCGGCCAGGTGGGCGTGTGGGTCGCGCACGGGTCGGAAGGTCACGCTGGCCACGGCGCCGGCCTTGTCGTTGGGGCGGCCGAGCCAGCGGCTGCGCAGTTCCTGGTCACCGGGTCGGGCGGCGCACAGGGCCAGGTGGCGGATCCAGGCCATGACGACGTGTTTGCCGGAGAGGCGCTTGAACTGGAACCACAGCTGGCCCTGGCGGTAGCGCTGGGCGAGGCGGCCGACCAGTTGGGCGTCGCGGAGGTCGAGGGCCAGGTCCAGGGGCGGCAGGCGGGTGGTGGCCCAGGAGCGCACTTCGCCGAATAGGGGCTGGACCTCGTCCTGCAGGTCCTCGAAGGCGAGCGTGCCGGGCGTGCCGAGCGGCAGGCTGCCGCCGGCGCGGATCAGCGCGTGGGCCTCGGCGGGCGCCTGTTCGGCGAGCAGGTGTTCGAGCAGGCGCGCGCCGGTCTCGTAGGCCTCAAGGCGTTCGAGGCTGAGCGGTTCGCGCTCGTCGAGGACCCGCTCGTAGGTTTTCAGGCTAAAACCGAGGCGCTGGCGCAGCAGCCACTCGAGGGGTTTGGCGAAGAAGCCGACCAGGTCCTCAAGGGCGATGCGCGGCTGCGGCGCCGGCTCGGGGAAGGGCTTGGCAAACAGCGGCGTCGCCTGCTGGCGCGCTTCGAGGAAGGCGCGGGCGCCCTGGAAATAGCTTTCGGAGTAGCTGAACAGCTCGGGCCGGCGGTTTGGGTCGAAGTAGAGGGGGTTAAAGCCCTGCATGGGGTGGCGCAGGACGAGGCGGGCCTCCATGGCGGCGCGGTCGCCGGGTGCCTGGCCGGGCAGCTGGAAACTCTGGGCCAGGCAGTCGATCAGCTCGCCGACCAGGACGGAGGGCGGCAGGGGCGCATTGTCCTTGATATCCTGGCCGACGTAGGTCAGGATCAGGCGCTCGCGGGCGGCGAGCAGGGCCTCGAGGAACAGGTAGCGCTCCTCGTTGCGGCGCGAGCGGTCGCCCAGGCGCGGCGATTCGACGAGCTTGTCGAAACTGTCGGGCCGCTCCGCGCGGGGGAAGGCGCCGTCGTTCATGCCGATCATGGCGACGACCTTGAAGGGGATCGAGCGCATCGGCACCATGGCGCAGAAGGTGATGCCCTCGGCCATGAAGTTCCAGCCCTCGTTCTCGAACTCGATGCGCTGTTCGAGCAGGCCGCGCAGGGCGACGAGGTCGAGCGGGTCGCGGTAGTCGGCGGCGGCGGCCTCCTCGACGAGGTGGTCGAGGGCCAGGCGGACCTGCTGGTGTTGCCACTCGCTCTCGCCCTTGGCGGTGACCATGGATGCCAGCAGTTCCAGGAGCAGGACCTGCCATTCGACGACGGTGCGGCGCTGTTCGAGGCGTTCCAGGCCGGCGAAAAGCAGGTTGGCGAAGTGGGCGAAGCGGCCGAGCAGGCGGGCCTCGAGGCCCTCGACCTGGTCGCGCGGCAGGACGCCTTGGAAGAGCGCGTCCTCGGCGGGCAGGGCATAGCCCAGCAGCAGGCGGCGGAAGCCGAAGCGCCAGGTGTTCTGGTCGCTGTGGGGCTGGTCGAAGCCGGCGCGGTGCTCGGCGTCGATGCCCCAGCGGATGCCGGAGCTGGCGACCCAGTCGGCCAGGGTTTCCAGCTCGCCGGCCTCAATGCCGAAGCGCTCTTGGATCGGCGGCAGGGCCAGTAGGTCGAGGATCTCGGCGTGGCCGGCGCGGCTGCCGGCGAGGTCGAGGATGCGGAAGAAGGCGTCGATGGCGGGCGAGGCGCCACGAAAACGGCGGTCGGCGATGGCGAAGGCCAGGTGGCGGCGGCCCTCGGAGGAGAAGGTGGCCTCGATCAGGGGCGCGTAGGTCTCGACGTCGGGCATCATGACGACGATGTCCTCGGGCAGCAGGGTCGGGTCCCGTTCGAGCAGGCCCATCAGCTGGTCGCGCAGGATCTCGACCTCGCGCATGGGGCCATGGCAGGCGTGGACGGCGACCGTGTCGTCGTCGGCGGCCAGGGGCAGCGGCGGCGCGCCGGCCTGGCCGCGGTGGACCAGCGCCAGCATGTCGCGCTGCAGGTGGGCCAGCATGGAGGGGGCGGTGGGCTCGCGGAAATCGCTCTGATCCTGGAACTGGGTGGACTCCAGCAGGAGCTGTTGGAAGTCGCGGCCCATGCGGCCCATGGAGGCGAGCAGGGGGTGGCCCTCCTGGAGCAGGAGGCTGTCTTCGGTATGGTCGCGGCGACGGGTCAGGGCGCGGTCGATCTCGGCGCGGGAGCGGATATCGCCAAAGAACTCGGCGGTCGGCTGCAGCAGGAAGAAGTGGACGGGGATGAACTGGCCGAGCCGCTCGAGGATTTGCAGATAGAGCGGCGGCAGGCTGGAGATGCCGAAGCAGCAGAGGCGCGGCGGCAGGCCATCGAGGCGGGCCAGGCCCTCGGTGGCGGCGATGAAGCGGGCCATCAGGGCGGCGACGTGGATCGGTTCCTGATCGCGGCCGACCTCGCGCCAGAGCTGGGCCTGCCAGTCGTCGTCCGCGCCGCGGTCCCAGGCGAGGACCAGCTCGGGACGGTAGAGGGCGTACTGGTCGAAGACGGCGGCGATGCGCTGGGCCAGCTGGACCCGTTTGCGGTCGCCGGGATCGCGGCGCAGGTAGGAGGCCAGGCGGGCGAAGGCGGGTCGCTCGAGCAGTTCGGGCAGGCGGGCGAGGATGCGCCAGACGAGGCGCTCCTGGTCGAAGGCGTGGATCTGCCAGGCATCCTCGCCGAGCGCGGCGGCAAAGGCGCGCTGGATGACGCGGCGCGGGAAGAGGAACTCGACGCCGGCACAGACGCCAAAGCGGTCGGCGAGGTTGCGGGCCAGCCAGGTGGCCATGCCGGCGTTCTGGACCATGATGACTTCGGCGCGCATGGGATCACCCTCCGCGGCGCGCAGTTCGGCCAGCAGATAGGCTAAGAGGTTCTCGACCCGATTGGCGCGAAAAAGGCGGAAGGCCATCCCCGACTCCGGTGGATTTGCTGCTCAACGCGACTAAAATCACCACAATATCAAGTAGTGGCTGTCACATTGGCTACCATATAGCGTAGCACTTTTTGGAGGATGGGGATAGGGTAACAAGGCCGTCCAGGCCTTGGAGCAATGATGGGCGGTTAAGTCAAATACCCAAAATGAGGCAGGACTTGCGTTCAGGTTAGGTTTCAAAAAGAGTGCGGATCGTGGTCCAGTAAGGGTTGAAGCGCCCCTGATCATCGCGCTCAAGGTAACCTTTGGCAAAAAGAACCAGTTCCGCGTCTGACAGATTTGGATCAAGGAAGGGGTCGATCGCAGCCTTGCGAAGCGCTTGAAGCTTAGGAATATTCAAGCCAAGCTTGGCGATCGTTGTCTCAGCTGCAAGATCACCATTCATCGGAAGCATGGCGCCGTTCGCATGATAAACAAAGCGCCGCTCACAGGTGGGATCAAAAGGCGATACAAACCTATTCGGATCATACCAATTGCCTTTTTTCTTACCACAGTGCAGGGGGTCGCCTCTCCTGGAATTTTTGAGACACGAACATGCCATATTGCTGAAATCAAGTGGATCGACGCCAGGTGAACTTTGAGGGCGTACATGTTCAATATGTGATTCATTTATGAGCAAACGGCCTTCACAGTAACAGCAGAGATAACCTTGCTCCGAAGACAATTTCTCCTTTACGATCTTCTTAGGGTTATCCCTGTCAGTATATCTAGGATTATTTCTCCTTCTTTTCCAAGCTGAAAATTTGGCCGGTTCGGACCCCTTGATAATGTACTTCATTTGCCAATCAACGCCATGCGCTTGATCAGTACACCAGCCTTGACCAGATCTGGATCCTCGCCAATATCGGAGCGCAACGTATCTTGGAGCTCGCTTGCCCCGGCCAAATCACGCCGATCGATTAACTGAAACAGCTCTTGCAGACGCTCTTGAACCTTATCAGGTCTTGTGGTTGTCTCCATTAAATCCTCGAGGGTTCGGTCGATGGACTTACCGTAGGCCTCTGCTGGATGTTCGCAGACCAGAGCATGGTTTCTCATTTGCAAGTGAAACACATGTTCGGCCTGAGCATGATTGATGACATGGGGCGAATGGGTGGAAATCAAAAACTGACAGTTTGGAAATACGTCCAGTAGTTTGGGAATGACCATACGCTGCCATTGGGGGTGCAGGTGAAGGTCGACCTCGTCGATCATGACGATGCCCTGGCCCTGCAAGGGATCGGGTCGGGTCGGATTGGCGATGGCCATGCGTCTGGCCAGGTCACCGACCATGGCCATGAGGCATTTCTCACCATCGGACAACTGGTTGACGATCAGTTTTTTGCCCTGCTTCTCGACTTCCATGCGCAGCGGCTGACGACGCACAGTCAAGTTCGTGAACTCGGGCATAAAGGCCTGCAGCGCACGCCGAACCGTTTCCAGTTGGATGTCTGGAAACTGGAAGCCCTCAGGCTTGATAGCTTGATCGAGGTAGCGACGGTATTCGTTCTCTAGGTCTTCGCGCTCGCGGAACCACTCGAAGAAGGTCTTGAATTCGGCGGCACTGGTCAAGGCGTCGTCATAGGCTGAGAGTAGGTCGAAGCTGTGGCGCGTCCTGATCCTCAGGGGGATTTTCTGCACCGCACGGTTGACGGGGTAATAGACGAAAAGCGGAAGGTCGAGGCGGCCGTTCTCGCGTGTTAGGCGTTCCTGGGTGTCACGGGCCAGCTCAGACACCGGCGCCAGGGTCGATGACTCGGTGGCAGTGTGGCCTTTTCGGGTCTTGACGAGACGCCAGGAGAACTCTCGCTGGCGATCTACCAGGCCCAGAACGAGCTTGGTCATGGACGCGCCATTGTGGATATCGTTGGGGTCGATAGGCCGCCCCGAGGCACCGGCATGCTTGATGCGGTTGACCAGCCAAGACAGCATGATCGCCGCGGCATCCAGAATGGTGGATTTGCCTGCGCCGTTGCGGCCGTAGAAGATGTTGAGACGAGGATCCAGGTCGAGCGTGAGCTGTTTCGCTCCGCGAAACCGATCCAGAGTGAGCGACTTTAGATGCATGGTCGACCCCGAAGCCAGGCATTTGAGCGACAGGCGCTTGAACCAAACCATTACAGCATATTTTGGGAAGCGTGCCCAAATTTTCTTCCCTGAGGGCCGGGAAATCGATCTCTACTTCGGGGTAGCGGTCGTTGCGCCAACGCGGACCTTGCGGCTAATCGAGCCTCTCATCTTCAAGGATGCGGTGCGTTTTCGTCGATGCGCACCGCGCAACGGCCAAAAGGCTGCGGTTTTTCGATCTTTTAGATGTCTTGCTTTGCTGTATGGTCTGGTTATTCATAAATTTAGACCCGTGCTCATCGCCCATGCTGTGGTTCATCGATCTTTTGGGCCTCGCCTTTTCAAGTATGCCCTGCGTTCAGACCGATGCGCACCGCGCAACGGCCCGAAGGCTGCGGTTTTTCGATCTTTCGGATGTCTTTCTTTGAGGTATGGACTGGTTATTCATAAATTTAGATCCGTGCAGATCGCCCATGCTGTGGTTTCTCGAACTTTTGGACCCCGCTTTTTCGAGTATGCCCTGCGTTCAGGCCGATGCGCACCGCGCAACGGCCAAAAGGCTGCGGTTTTTCGATCTTTCGGATGCCTTTCTTTGCTGTATGGTCTGGTTATTCATAAATTTAGATCCGTGCTCATCGCGGACGCTGTGGTTCATCGATCTTTTGTGCCTCGCTTTTCGAGTATGCCGTTCAGGCCGATGCGCACCCCGCAACGGTGTAGGGGCTGTGGCAGATTGACGATCTCCTTGCCTATCAACGCGTCACGGTACTTCCCCACCCTCGGGTCGGCACAAGATTGCATCTTGTGCTACAGCAGGGCCCGTACAGCCCTCGGGTCGGCACAAGATTGCATCTTGTGCTACAGCAGGGCCCCGTACATTCCCGCCCTCGGCACAAGATTGCATCTTGTGCTACAGCAGGGCCCGTACATTCCCGCCCTCGGGTCGGCACAAGATTGCATCTTGTGCTACAGCAGGGCCGCGTTACGGTTCTTCACCGCCCTCGGGACGGGACAAGATTGCATCTTGTGCTGCAGCAGTGCCGCGTTTGGTCGACTCCGTGAAGGAATAGCTCTCCGTGACCTGGGCGCTGTTGCCGTCGGTATCGGTGACGGTGACGACGAAGTAGACCGTGAAGGTCGTCTGGGTGGTGCTGATCTCGGCCTGGCGCACGGGGCCGGTGCCGCTGTCGACGTTGAGCAGGATATCGCCCGGCGCGTAGCCGTCGAACTGGAACTTGAGTTCCGTGATGTCGTCCTCGTCGTCGGTGGTGCCGGTGGCGTCGAGGATCAGCGAGAGCGTGTCTAGCAGGGTCACGGTCAGCTTGGGCACGGGCGCGCCGCTGACGACCACGGGCACGTCCTGGATTGTCGTGTCGGAGGCGTCCTCGGCGTCGAAGACGGTCAGCTTGGCGGGATAGGTGCCGGCCTGGTCGTAGCGGTGGGCGATGATCTTGCCGCTGCCCTTGCGGCCGTCGCCGAAGTCCCAGAGGTAGGAGGCGACGGCGGTGTCGTCGGTGCTGGTGCTGCCATCGAAAATCACCGGTTCGGCGGTGGTCGGCTTGGCAGGGGTGAAGGTGAAGGCGGCGGCGGGCGCGCTGTTGACGACGTCGCTGACGGTCACGGTGGCATTGGCGAAGCCCTGGCCGCCAGTATTGTCGGTGACGGTCAGGTAGATGGTGAAGGTGCCGACCTGGTTATAGATGTGGTTGATGGCCGGGACGCTGACGTCCTGACGCGTGCCGTCGCCGAAGTCCCAGTGGTAACCGACGATGCTGCCGTCCGTGTCGGCGGAGGCGGCGGCGTCGAGGACGAGGCTGGCGCCGCGGTTGAGCGCGGTGGCGGAGGTGGTGAAGGAGGCGGTCGGCAGGACGTTGCCGGTGACGGTGATCGTCTGGCTGAGCAGGTTGGTGGCGCCGTCGTCGTCGGTGACGGTCAGGGTCACCTCGTAGGTGTCGGCACCGGCGTAGATGTGGGTCACGCGCTGGCCGCTGAAAACGGTCAGACTGTCGCCAAAGGTCCAGTGGTAGGAGACGATCGAGCCGTCGCTGTCGCTGCTGGCGGAGGCGTCGAAGACCAGCGGCTGCAGGGCCAGGGCGCTGCTGGGCGACCAGTTGAAGGCGGCGACGGGACTGGCGTTGGGGGTGGCGGAGGCGATGGTGACGGTGCCGCTCTTGCTGGCGCTGGCGCCCTGGTTGTCGGTGACCTCGAGAATGACGGTATAGGTACCGGCAGCGGCGTAAGTGTGCTGGGTGGTCACACCTTGGCCGGTCTCGCCGTCGCCGAATTGCCAGCGGTAGGCGACGATCTCGCCGTCGCTGTCGGCAGAGCCGGTGGCGCTAAAATGGACGGGCTGGTCCTCGACCAGGTCGGCGGGACTGGTGCTGAAGCTGGGCGTGGGGCTGGCGTTGGCGGTGATGCTAACCGTGCCGGCGTAGCTCTTGGCGTCGACCAGGGCGCTGACGTTGACGGCCGTGACGGCGGGCAGCAGGTCGCGGGGACTAAGCGTGAGGACGTCGTGGGCTAGGCCGTTGCTGTCGCTGGTGCGCGGTTGGCCGTTGCTGGCCAGGAGGCCGCGGTCACTGCTGAACAGCACGGGTTTGCCGGGGATCGGCACGCCGACGCTGTCGCGCACGCTGATGGTCAAGTCGACCCGACCGCCGGCCTCGCCGAGGTTGTTGGGGTTCTGACTGAAGGTGACGACACCGGCGGCGACGAAGCTGTCGGTGACGGTGATCGTCTTGGAGGCGCTGAGCGTGCCGGAGGTGGCCGTGATGGTCACGGTCCCGGTGGTGGCGCCGCTGGTGTAGACGGCGGTGGCCTCGCCGTTTTGGAGGATGACCTCGCTGGTCAGGCTACCGTCGCCGCTGGCTTCCAGGAAGACGCGCGAACCGTCGAAGGCGGGCGTGCCGTCGCTCTTGAAGGCGCGCAGGCGCAGCTGCGAGGTCTGGCCGAGGTTGTCGATATGGTCGGGACTGACGGATAGGGTCAGAGTCGTCGACTGGACGTCGAGCGGCGGGGTCGAGGAGCTGCAGGCAAGCAGCAGGGCCAACAGAGTTCCCAGGCAGAGACGAGAGCAGATGGACACGGCAACCTCGGAGCGAACGGCAATTTTGCTTCGTAGCCACAAGGATACTTGGTCTCGCGCCAGGATGCAAGGTGTCCAAGACCCAAGACGCAAGACGCAAGAATCAAGACGTGATCGCAGGTCATTCCCCGTGAGGCCAGCCGCCGGGCTGGCCATAGTCGCAGGGAACGCGACTGCTGAGCGAAGCCAGGAAAAGTGCGGTAAACCGCCAGGTTTGCCATCGTCGCAGGGAACGCGACTGCTGAGCGAAGCCAGGAAAAGTGCGGTAAACCGCCAGGTTTGCCATCGTCGCAGGGAACGCGACTGCTGAGCGAAGCCAGGAAAAGTGCGGTAAACCGCCAGGTTTGCCATCGTCGCAGGGAACGCGACTGCTGAGCGAAGCCAGGAAAAG
>CAYRFM010000114.1:0-23618 GCA_964423555.1 uncultured Holophagae bacterium
CCAGGTCCTCGAGGCGCTCGTCGGTGGGCAGCTCCTCGGGTGGCAGGCCGAGCAGGTCGGCGACGAGCTCGCGCAGGGCGGGTAGGTCGAGGGTGTTGGCGCGCGGGCTGGGTGTGCCCAGGAAGTCGGCCAGGTCGGCGGCGTGGCGGCGCAGGGCCTCGGCGCTGCGGGCGGAGAGGATGAACAGGCGTGGGGCGCGCGGCGCCGCCTGGGTCGGCAGGGCAGGTGCCTCGGCGACGATCAGATGGCCGTTGGCGCCGCCTGCGCCGAACGAGCTGATGCCGGCGCGGCGCGGGCCGTCGGCGGGTGCGGGCCAGGGGGCCAGCTCGCGCTGGACGCGGAGGCGGGTGGTGGCGAAGTCGATATTGGGGTTGAGTTGCTCGGCGTGGAGCGAGGGCGCGAGGGTGCGGTGGCGCAGCTGGAGCAGGACCTTGGTGAGGGCGGCGATGCCGGCGGCGGCCTCGAGGTGGCCGATATTGGACTTGACGCTGCCGATAGGCAGGGTCGGGCCGGTGGTGCCGAGTGCGCGACCGAGGCCGGTGACTTCGATGGGGTCGCCAAGGCTGGTGCCGGTGCCGTGGGCCTCGAGGTAGCCGAGCGCCTCGGGCGCCAGTTCGGCGCGGATCAGGGCCTCGGCGATGAGCTGGCCCTGGGCGACGGGGTTGGGCACGGTATAGCCGTTGGTCTTGCCGCCGTGGTTGATGCTAGAGGCCTGGATCAGGCCCCAGATGGGGTCGCCGTCGGCCAGGGCGGCGCGGGCGGGCTTGAGCAGCACGGCGCCGACGCCCTCGCCGGGCACGTAGCCGTCACCGCCGGCGCCGAAACTGCGGCAGAGGCCGTCGCTGGCGGTGAAACCGCCCTGGCGGAGGATGGCGTATTTGTTGGGGTGGAGCGAGAGGTTGACGCCGCCGGCCAGGGCCAGCTGGCAGTCGCCCTGGGCGAGCGCGCTGCAGGCGAGGTGGATGGCGGTGTGGGACGAGCTGCACATGCTGTCGACGGCCAGGCTGGGGCCGTGGAAGTTGAAGAAGTAGGAGACGCGGTTAGCGACGGAGGCGTAGGACGAGCCAGCGGTGGCGTGGCCGGCCGCGCGGGCCTCGGCGCCGAGCAGCTGGTACTCGCCGTACATGATGCCGACGAAGACGCCGACCTTTGCATGGGCCAGGCCGGCGGCGGTGTAGCCGGCGTTCTCGAGGGTCTGCCAGCAGGTTTCGAGGAACAGGCGCTCCTGGGGATCGACGGTCTCGGCCTCGCGGGGCGAGATCTGGAACAGCAGAGCATCGAAGCGGTCGACGTCGTCCAGGAAGCTGCCCCAGCGGCAGAGGGTGTCGTGCTGGCGCCAGTCCCAGCGGTCGGCGGGCACTTCGACGACGCTGTCGCGGCCCTGGCGGAGATTGTCCCAAAATTGGTCGAGGTTGGCGGCCTGGGGATAGCGACCGGCGAGGCCGATGATGGCGACGTCGCGCTCGCGGCAGGCCAAGCTGGTGGTGGGGACGGGTTCGGGTCGCGGGGTAGGCGGCGCGACGGCAGGGGCCTGGGCGGCGGTCGGACGACTGGGGGCGCGTTCGGCCAGGTAGGTGGCCAGCTCGGCCAGGGTCTGGTATTCGAACAGCAGGGTTTTGGAGAGTTTGCCGAACTGGCGCTCGAGGCGGCGGTTGAGCGAGAGCACGAGAATGGAGTCGATGCCGTAGCGCTCGAGCGGCTCTTCGGGGTGGATGCGCTCGGGCGGCAGGCCCAGCTCCTCGGCCAGGAGGGCGACGAGTTGGACTTGGGTGGCAGCGACGTCGGCGCTGGGGGGCGGGTGGTCTTGGGGTGCGGGCGGAGCGATGATGGGGGCGGAGGCGAAGGTGGCGAGTAGTTGGGGGCGCAGGCCGTGAACGACGATGTGGGCAGGCTGGTGGTCGGCCATGGCGTTGGCCAGGGCGGTGAGGCCCTGTTCGCTGGGCAGGGGCAGCATGCCGTAGTGGGCGCGCAGGTCGGCCTGGACGGCGGCGTCGATCCGCATGCCGCCGTCCTGCCAGTAACCCCAGGCTATGGCCAGGCTATGGCCGTGGCGCAGACCGCGGGCGACCAGGCGTTGGCGGCGTTCCATGAAGGCGATCAGGTAGGCGTTGGCATAGGCGTAATCGGCCTGGCCGAGGTTGCCGAGCACGGCGGCGGTGGAGGCGAAGGCGATGAAGTGGTCCAGGCGCTCGTCGCGGCTGGCGAGGTCCAGCGCTTCGAGGCCCCAGATCTTGGGGGCGAGGACGCGGTCGACGCGGGCGGGCTGCTTGTCGCGCAGGAATCCGTCGTCGTTGAGGCCGGCGCTGTGGACGATGCCGCGCAGGGGGCCCAGGCGGCGCCGAGCCTCGGCGATCAATTCGTCGGCGGCACAGTGTTGGCCCAACTCGAAGGGCAGGTAGTGTGCGCGCGGGCCAAGGGCGGCCAGCTCGGCGCGCAGGGCCGGGTCGAGGGGACGGCGACCACATAGCAGCAGGCCACCGCCGGCGGCGGCGACGGCACGGGCGACGAGCAGTCCTAAACCGCTGAGTCCGCCCGTGATCAGCCAGTTGCCGGAAAAGTCGCGGGGGCTGGTGCTGGGCTCGACAGGCAGCTGGACGCGGGCTTCGCGGCTGGAGGGGCCTCGGCGGATCCAGGAGGTGTGGGTTTCGGCCAATTCCTGGAGCAGCAGGCGGGCCAGCTCGCCGCGGTCGCGGGGCGGGTCGCTGAGTTCCAACAGGCGGCAGCGGAGCTCGGGGTATTCCAGGGTGATGGATTTGGTCAGGGCGGAGAGTGCCTGATGGACGGGGGCATGGGGGTGAGCGGCGTCGTAGCAGACGGTGAGGTTGGCGCGAGCAGAACGGGCGATCAGGGCCTGCGCCAGGGCGATCAGGCTGTGAGGGCCGCGCAGCAGCTGGTCGGCGAGCTGGGGCGCGGAGGGCGGCACGAGATCCCAGGCGAAGAGCACGTGGCGGGGGGTCAGGCCCTGGTCGGCCAAGTGGGCCAGCAGTTGCGCGAAATCCTCGCGCGCGCCGGGGCGGATCTGGAAGTGTCCGGCGGCCAGGCTGAACAGGCTGCCCGGTTGGACGAGGATGACCGGCTGGGGCTTGGCGGCGACGCTCAGGTGTTCGGCGAGGGCGGGATCGTCGGCGAGGAGTAGCAGCGGGCCCTGGGGCGCGGGGCCGGCCTGGAGCGGGTGTGCCTGCCAGGTGGGGCGGAAGTGCAATGTCGCCGCGCGGTCGGTCTTTTCCTTGAGGCAGTAGTCCTCAAGGGTCAGGGCGACCTTGCCCGCGCGATCGCAATAGCTCAGGCGGAAGCGGCGCAGGCCGTCGCCGCCGTCGCGCGGGAGTGCCTGGACGCGGACGAAACCGGTGCTGGGCATGGGGTGGTGGAGGTGGATGGCGGCGAGGCTGTAGGGTAGGAACAGGCGTTCGCGCTCGGCCTCGCCGCAGACGGCCAGGGTCGCGACTTGCAAGACGCCATCGAGCAGGCAGGGGTGGAGCTGGAAGCCATCGGTGGGGGTGGTGGGCGGCAGGGCCAACTCGGCGAGGAGTTCGTCACTGCCGCGGTTGGCCGCGAGGATCGGCCGCATGCGCGGGCCGTAGTGGTAGCCGAAGCGCTCGAGCATGGCGTAGGGATCGAGCACCTGGGTACAGCGAGCGCGCAGGCGGTCGAGGTCGAGGTCGACGGGTGGGACTGCCGTGGTCAGGAATTCGCCGCTGACGTGGAGCTGGCCGGTGGTCTGGTCGTAGAGCTCGAAGTCAGCGCGGGCGGGGTCGAGGCGCAGCTCGACGACGAGGTCGCGGTCGGTGTGCACGAAGGGCCGCAGCCAGAGGATCTGGCCCAGGCCGACGCAGGCGCGGCCGCGTTGACGGGCGGCGCGGCAGGCGAGCTCAAGGGCGACGACGCCGGGCAAGAGGCGGTGGCCGCCCATGACGTGGTCGGCGAGGAAGAAGGCGTCACCGGCGAAGCGGGTCAGGAAGGGCGCTTCGGCCTGTCCAGCCGGCAGCGGGGCAGGCGCGGCATGGCGGCTGGGGGCGATCCAGTAAGCGGCGTGATCGAAGGGGTAGGTGGGTAGCGGCACGCGCAGGCCGTCGCCGGGCCGGTAGAGGCGGAACCAGGGCAGATCGGCGCCCTGCGCATAGAACTCGGCCAAGGCGGTGAGGCGGTCGTGCCAGGCCAGGCCGGTGGGGCGCTGTTCGGCGGTCAGGGCCTGGAACAGCTGCTGGGCCGCGGGGATCGCGGTCAGTTTGCGGGGCTCGGCGCCGGAGGCTTGGACCTGCGCTTGGGCCAGGGCGCGGCGGAGTTCATCGAGCGAGCGCACGGCGAAGGCGCGGCGGTAGGTGAAATGGCCGCGGCCGACGGCGAGGGTGTAGGCCAAGTCGGCCAGGGCCGGCGGCGCGGTTTGGAGGAACCGATGCAGTTGGGTGAGGCTGCGGGTCAGGGCGGTGGTCGAGCGGGCCGAGACCAGGACCAGGTAACTGGGCAAAGGCGCGACGGGCGGTTGGGGCGCGGGTGGTTGTTCGATGACGGCGTGGGCGTTGGTGCCGCTGAAGCCGAAGGCGCTGACGGCGGCGCGGCGCGGTTGGCCGGGGGCGACCTGCCAGGGGACCAGGGCGGTGGCGACGGTGAAGGGGCTCTCGGCGAAGCGGATGTGGCGGTTCTCGCGCTGGAACAGGGGGGTGGGCACCAGCTGGCGGTGTTTGAGGCAGAGCAAGCACTTGATCAGGCCGACGAGGCCGGAGGCGGCGAGGGTGTGGCCAAGCGCGGCCTTGGCGGCGCCGATGACGAGGCGCTGGTCGGCCGGCAGGCCCAGCTCGGCGAGGGCGTCGGTGAGGGCGTGGAGCTCGATCGGGTCGCCGAGGGCGGTACCGGTGCCGTGGGCCTCGACATAGCTGACGGAGGCGGGATCGATGGCGAAGCGGCGGTAGGTGTCCCGTACCAGCGCGGTCTGGGAGGCGGCGCTGGGGGCGGTGATGCCGCTGGTCTTGCCGTCGTGGTTGACGCCGCTGGCGCGGATCACGCCGTGCACGGTATCGCCGTCGGCGAGCGCGGTGGCCAGCGGTTTGAGGACGACCGCGCAGACGGCCTCGGCTGGGACGAAGCCGTCGGCATGGTCGTCGAAGGCGCGGCAGCGGCCGGTGGGCGAGAGCATGCCGGCCTGGGAGAGGCTGAGGAACAGGCGCGGGGTGGCGAGCAGGGCGGCGCCGCCGACGAGGGCCATGGTGGCACTGCCGCCGCGCAGGCACTCGCAAGCCTGGTGGAGCGCGACGAGGGCGGAGGAGCAGGCGGTGTTGATGGTCAGGCAGGGGCCCTTGAGGTCGAGCACGTAGGCCAGGCGCGCGGGCAGGATGGCCGTGCTGTGGCCGGCATGGGACCAGGCGTCGTACTCGGTCTCCCACCATTTATAGTCGGAGTCCTCGACGCCGACGAATACGCCGCAGTTGCTGCCGGCGAGGCTGTCGGGCCCGTAGCCGGCATGCTCGAAGGCGCGCCAGCCCTCCTCCATGAAGAGTCGCTGCTGCGGGTCGAGGCGCTCGGCTTCCTTGGGCGAGAGGTTGAAGAACAGGGGGTCGAAGTGGTCGATGTGCTCGATCAGGCCGGCCCAGCGGGCGTAGCTGCGGTTGGGGGCATGGGGGTCGGGGTCGTAAAAACCCTCGAGCGGCCAGCGCTCGGGCGGGATCTCGACGACGCAGTCGCGGCCGGCGGCGAGGTTGCGCCAGAGCGCGTCGACGTCGGCGGCCATGGGGAAACGGCCGCTGTAGCCGATGACGGCAATGCCGTCGTTGCCGTCCTCCAGGGCGAGGACTTCGTCGACCGGCACCGGCTCGGCGACAGGCGCGGGCGGCGCACTGGTCTGGATGCAGTGGGGGAACTGGCGGGCGATGCGCTGGGCCAGCTTGTCGAGGGTCGGGAAATTGAAGAGGTCGGTGGCGCGCAGGCCGATTTGGAGGTCGCGGTTGATGCGTTCGATCAGCTCGACGGAGGCGATCGAGTCGACGCCGAACTCGGCGAAGGGGACGGTCGCGACTAGCTCGTTTTCGGGCATTTCCAGGACGGTCGCGAGGATCGGCCGCAGGCGGGCCAGAATGTCGACGGGTTCTGCGGTGGATGCGCTGGCTGGGGCGACTTCCAGCGGCCCGGGCTCGGGGTTTACTGGTGCAGTTGGGGGCAATCGGAGCTCCGCGGCGACTCGCGGGGGTAGGCTGACCGACGGCGCGGCCGACAGTACCAGGCGGCCGTCGCTGCGGGCGACGATGACGTTCTGGGGCAGGTGGCCGTGATCGGCGGTCGAGAGCACGGCCTGGAATCCGACCTCGTCCAACAGGGTGCGCCAGCGGTCTAGGTCGAGCAGCGGGCTGCCTGGCAGGCGTTCGTCGCGGAACAGCCACCAACCGCTGAGCAGGCCGAAGGTCAGGGTCGTGTAGGCCGTGACCTCGGTCAGTTCGTTGAGGATCAGCCAGCCGCCGCGGCGCAGCTGGGCCTTGGTCTCGCACAGGGCAACGCGCAGGTCCTGGGTGGCATGGAGGACGTTGGTGGCGATGACGAGGTCGTAACTGCCGGGCTCGAAGCCCTGGCTGCGCAGGTCACGCTCCAGATCGAGGGTGCGGTATTCGACGAAGGGGCATTCTGCGCCAAAGCGTTGGCGCGCTTGGCGCAGCAAGGTCTGGGAAAGGTCGGTGAAGGTATAGCTGAGATGGTCGCGATAATCGCCTATGGCGGCGAACACGGCGGCGCTGGTGCTGCCGGTGCCGGCGCCAAGCTCGAGGATGCGCAGCTTGCGCGGGGCGGCGTTGCCGTCCAGGTGCAGGCGCAGGAAGGCCTGGGTCAGCTCGGCGACCCGCT
The DNA here is from genome assembly GCA_964423555.1 of uncultured Holophagae bacterium. Classification (GTDB taxonomy): domain Bacteria; phylum Acidobacteriota; class Holophagae; order Acanthopleuribacterales; family Acanthopleuribacteraceae; genus CAYRFM01. Next base: position 6,823 of record CAYRFM010000114.1, read on the forward strand.
GGTTGCAGAAATCGGCAAGGGCGTTGCTGCTGTAAAAGCCACGCACCAGTTCGGCCGAGCCGCGCGGGAAGATGAGCTCGGTGGCGGGCAGGCGCCCCTCCAGAACGTCGCCGAAGCGGGCGACACAGGTCTCGATCAATGGCTGTAGCGGCGCGACTTCGCCCAGGTCGATGTCTGAGGCGGTCGGCTGGGGCGGGTTTTGGGCCCAACGGGCTTTGAGGTGGTGGTAGAGGCGGTGGTGCTCGGGAAGGATACGCAGGTGGGCGCTGGGCGTCAGCAGGCCGGCTTGGACAAGATCGCTGGCGACGCGCACCTCGGCCTGGGCGCCGAGCCGGCGGTAGGCGTCGTGGAAGCGCTCGAGCTGACCCTGATCGGCGGCGCAGAGCAGGCTGAAGTCAGCGGACGGATCGGGACCTTCGAGCGGTTGGGCGAGGGTCAGGCGAGCGTGCTCGTCGATGCCGACCCAGGCGCGCATGGTCGGTTCGAGATCGAGTACGACCAGCTGCTCGAGCGGGCTGGCCAGCAGGCGGGCCAGCGCCTCCATCGCCCATTCGGGCCGCATGGTGCGGATACCTTGCAGGTCGAGTTGCTGCTGGATGTGGCTGTCGGCCATGGCGCCGACCTGCCAGTAGCCCCAGTTGACGGTCTTGACGGGGCAGGGCAGGTGGTGGGCAAGCGCTCGGGCGAAGCTGTCGGCATGGGTGCAAGAGGCGGTGTAGTGGGCGCGGTTGGCGTTGGCCAGGAAACTCTGGGCGGAGGAGAAGAGGACCAGGAAGTCGGGCGCAGCCTCGGCCAGTACCTCGGCCAGGGCGCTGAGGCCGTGGACCTTGGGTCGCAGAACGTCGCTCAAGCGGGCCAGCTGCATGGTGGCGAGCGGCGTTTCGTGGTAGACCATAGCGGAGTGGAAGACGCCGTGGAGATGGCCGTGGCGGCGGCGAACCTCGGTCAGGGTTTGGCGCAGGCCGACGGGGTCGCTGAGGTCGACCTGCAGGTATTCGGCGGCGGCGCCGCGCTGGCGCAGCTCCTCGACCAGTTGGGCGCGGGCTTCGGTCAGGGGCGAGCGACCGAGGAGGATCAGGCGGGCCTGGGCGCAGGCGGCCAGGTGGCGTGCGAGCTCCATGCCGACACCACCCAATCCGCCGGCGATGACATAGACGCCACCGCGGGTGAAGACCGGGGTGAGCGGGGTGGGCAGGCTGACGGGCACAAGTGCCCGTTCGTAGAGGTGGCCAGCACGCCAGGCCAGGTCGCCGAGGCGCACGCAGTCGATCAGCTGCTCCGGGTGGCTGGGCAGCCGCGGGTCGTCGGTCTCGAAGTCGAGGTCGAGGCAGGCGGTGGCGAGGTGGGGCTGCTCCTTGGCGAGGATGCGCAGAAAGCCTGCCAGACTGCCGTCGGCGGAGCGCGGTGGACCGGCCAGGTCGTGGACCCTATGGGTAAAGGCGAACAGGCACAGGTCATGGGTCAGATCGAGCAGGTGCTTGGCGAGATGGAACAGGGCCTGGATGCCGGCGGCCAGTTGTTCGTCGACCTGGGCCGCGGTCAGGGGCAGGGGTTCGCCAGGAGCGAAGAAGCAGATGCCGTCGACATGGGCGAGGGGCTCTAGGGCGGTGCGCCAGGAGTCGGGGTCTGCGAGGGCGAGCTGATCGGGCGCGACGGCGGTTTCGACGAGGGTCAGCCAGCGCCAGGGTCGGGCCTCGGGGAAGCGGGCGCGGGCGCGGGCCAGGCTCGTCGCGGTGCCGATCCAGAGGGCGCGCGCCATGGTTGGAGCAAGCGCGGATAGCGCTTGCCGGCGCCATATTGGCGTGCTGAGGAAGTGGTCGGGCAATTCGATGGCGGCGGGTAGCGCGGGTAGCGGGGCGGCCGAAGCGGGTTTAGGCAACCAGAAGGTATGGCGTTCGAAGCGGTAGCAGGGCAGGGCAAGGCGGTTGAAGCTGCCTTCCGGGTAGAGTTTGCTCCAGTCGATCTCCGCGCCGCGCTGCCACAGGATCAGCAGCAGGCGGCGCAGGCCGGGCACGCCCTGGATCAGGCCCCAGGAGAGGCGTTCGGGTGTGCTGGCGCCGAGTTCCAGGGCGGGTTCGTCGATGCTCTCGTCGGCCATGACCGTGGCGTCACAACCGAGCGCGACCCATTGCGCGATGTCCTCCATCGGCTGTTGGTTGATCTCGTAACTGGGCTGGAAGGGCGGTTCACCCTGTTCGTCCAGGAGCTCCTGTTGGCGATTGAGTGACTGGGCTAGCCGCGACCATTGCGGCTGATGGGAGAGCAGGGTCGCGACTGCGTCCTCTGGCGTCAGCAGGCGTTTCTGGCAGAGCTGGAGCAGCTCGCCAAAGGCGGGATTGGCGATGCGGGTGCGCAGGCGCAGGTCCCACTTGCGATTGAGTTCGAGCAGGCAGTTCTTGATGACCAGGACGAGCAGGATACGCTCGCGCGGCTGCAGCACCTCGGGCGGCTCCCGCAGCCAGCGCTCGAGATCGCGGTCGTGGTGACGCATGTGTTCGCCCCAGGCGGCGAACAGTTTGCGGAAGGTGTGCTGGCTCTCGCGCAGTTGGCGTGCCTTCTGGAGGTAGTGGTCGAGGCTCTCTGCATCGACGTCGAGGGTCGCGAACAGGGTTTCAAGATAGGGCACGTCGAACTGGAAGGGTCGCCAGACGGCCTGGGTGACGGGGTTGCGGAAGGGTAGGCGCGGGCGGCTGAAGCTGACCTCGCTCCAACTGCGGCTGCCGGCTAGGATTTCGAGCATCAGGCGGGTGTCGACCAGGCCGGCGGCGACGAGCGCGGCGGGCAGGCCGGCACCGCGAGCGGCGATCAAGGCGGGTTGGAAGCCGAAGCGGAGCAGGGTCTCGTAGAGTGCGCATTGGACGATGAAGCCGTAGAGCGGTTGGCGCTTGCGCGACCAGCGACTGGCGCGGAAGCCCTTGGCCAGGGTGGCGCCGCCCGGCAGCTCGGCCAGGAGCGCGCACAGGCGATCGAGCGCGTCGCCGAAGCCGTAGCCCTCGCGCACGGGGGCGATGGCGGCGTGGCCCTGCCAGTGGGGCGAGGTGAAGCGCGCGGTCCAGCCGGCGGTGGCCTGGCTGGGTTCCACGACAGCGGTCGCCAACAGTTGGCGCAGGTGGTCGTGGTCGCGGAACCAGATTGCCAGGCGATGAGGGTGGCTGGCGCGGCCCTGACAGAGGGTGGCGCTGAGGTCGTGCAGGTCCAGTTGATCGAACTCGGGCTTCGCGCAAAAGCCGCGCCAGGCCTCGAGGTTGCCCTGGAGCGCGCCCTCGGTGCGGGCACTGAGCACGAATAAGTGGCCGACGCCCTGGGCCTGGGGTGGTTGTTTGGGGGCAGGCGTGTAGGCCTCGAGTAGGGCGTGGGCGTTGACGCCGCCAAAGCCGAAGGAGCTCACACCCGCGCGCAAGGGGGCGTCGCCTGTGCTGGTCCAGGGGGTCAGGCCCGCGGCGATGCGGAAGGGGCTGTCCTCCAGGTCGATCATCGGGTTGAGGTGGCGCAGGTGCAGGTTGCCGGGGATTTGGCGATGGCGCATCATCATCAATACTTTAATGACACCGGCCACGCCCGCGGCGGCCTCCAGGTGACCGATATGGGTCTTGACCGAGCCGACGGTGCAGCTGTGGGCCGCCATGCCGGCGTTGCCAAAGACGCGGGTCAGGGCCTCGAGCTCGATCGGATCGCCGAGGGAGGTGCCGGTGCCGTGGGCCTCGACATAAGTCACGGACTCGGGTCCAAAATCGGCATCCTTGTAAGCGCCGCGGATGACCTCGCTCTGGGCTTCCACACTGGGCGCGGTGATCGAGAGACCCTGGCCGACGTGGTTGACGGCGCTGCCGCGCACGAGGCCGTAGACGCGACAGCCGAGCTCGAGCGCGCGCTCCAAGGTGCACAGCAGCAGGACACCGACGCCGTCGCCTGGCACGTAGCCGTTGGCGTCGCGATCGAAGGTCTTGCAGCGACCGTCCGGGCTGAGCATGCGCGACTTGGAAAAGGAGATGTACTTCCAGGGCGAGAGGTTGAGGCTGACCCCGGCGGCGAGGGCAAAGTCGCAGGCGCCGGCCAGGAGCTCGCCGCGGGTGCTGTGTAGGGCGACCAGCGAGGAGGCGCAGGCGGCATCGATCGAGAGCGAGGTGCCGCGCAAGCCGAGCACGTAGGAGAGGCGGTTGGCGAGGATGCAATCGTAGTTGCCGAGCGCGGAGTAACTGTCGGTGACGATGCCGGGTGCGGCAGTCTCCTGGAGGTAGTCGCGACCCATCACGCCGACGTAGACAGAGGTGCGGGCGCGGCGCAGCAGGGTGGGGGCCAGGCCGCTGTCCTCAATGCACTTCCAGGTCTCCTCCAACAGCAAGCGCTGTTGTGGGTCCATCTGGCGGGCCTCGCGCGGCGAGATGTTGAAGAAGCGGTTGTCGAACTGATCGATGCCGTCCAGCAGGCCGCACCACTTGCTGACGCTGCAGTTGGGCGCCCCGAAGTCGGTGGACCAGTAGCGGCTGATATCCCAGCGCTGGGGAGGGATCTCGCGGATCGTGTCGCGGCCAGCGGCAAGGTTGTCCCAATAGGCACTGTAGTCTTCGGCGCTGGGGAAGCGGCAGGAGATCCCGACAATCGCGACGGCGCCGGGTACCTGCGAAGGGGAGACCGACGGGATCGCGCCGGGCGCGCCGTCTGAATCCTCGGACAGAGAGGTTTTCATCAGCCAATCCTTAGCATGGGTTCACGCACGGTGCGTGATGGATCGATTAAACGAATCAAAGATTCAAACAGACCACGGAATCTGAGTTCCTAGGGCGATCCTCAACATCCCGTCTCTTAGGAGGATCGGCTCCCCATTCTAGCAAACGAAACGAGGGCTTGGGTAGCGGATAATGAAATGCGAAGTTGGGGGGAACGAAATGTGTTACATCGTAAACGAGCATCGGCGCGATCCCAGTTTTTTTCCGCCGCGCACATCGGCGTCAGGTTTTGAATAAGTATGTGGAACCGTTGAAAATCAAGGGCACTCGCCGCGGGTTCCAGCTATCAGCGCACGAGCAGCTTTGCACCAGGTCAGGAAAGTACACTGTCAATATGGCGAAGCGTGAATTAGCTCACATGAATTAATTGAACCTTTTTTAATGAGTGCATTTGCAGGAATCCTTGTACCGTTTCTCGGGGTTTTTTGTTGAGTCCGCCAATCCGGCTAAGCTAAAATCCGTGCCTACCGGCCAACTCTTGGATCCGGGTTCGTTGGGGCTGTTCAAAACGCCACTCTTCCAGGGAGTCACTTATGAAACGCAATTATATTGGCTTGTCCAGCACCTTCCACGACAGTGCTCTCGCGATTGTCAACGACAAGGGCGAGGTCGTCTTCGCCGAGGCCACGGAGCGCTATCTCCAGTACAAGAAAACGGTCAATATCCAGCCCGATGTGATCTTCTGGATCCGCAAGGTGATCGAGAAATACTGTGACCCCGATGCGGAACTGGTGGTCGCCCACAGCTGGAGCGAGGCCGAGCGCGACTATGTCGAGGCCGAGCTGGCCGAGGTGCAGGCGCGCCAGGCGCGAGTGCGCGAGGCCTACGGCGAGGTGCCGTTTTTCCTCTCCCGGGACATGGAAAACCAGCGTCACCAGCTGGAGATGCTGCGCGATGCCATGAAGCTGACTGGTCGTAACCTTGCCTATGAGCTCAGTCAGATGGAGAGCTGGTACGACCGCCCGCTGCACACGCGCCGCTACGACCACCACCTGTGCCACGCGGCCACGGCTTGCTTCACCAGCCCTTTCGATGAAGGCGTCTGTGCCATTGTCGACGGCGAGGGCGAGATGGGTCGCGCCCACGACATCTTCCTCTACCGCAATGGCCGCATCGAACGCCTAGCAGAGCTGCAGCGCGAGCGCACCGGCAGCCTTGGTATCTTCTTCTGGATGGTCTGCCAGGCCTGCGGTTTTGGCATCCTCACCGGCGAGGAGTGGAAGGTCATGGGCCTAGCGCCCTACGGCAGGATGAACCAGGACTACTACAAGTTGCTGCGCTCGATGTTGAAGGTCAATGGCCTGGAGATCGAGAGCGCGCCCACGGCCGCCTACACCCAAATCCTCTGGGACCTCTACAGCATCCAGCGCAAGAAGGGCGAACCGCCGTTGGTCTCGGCCGACTTGGCCTACACGGGTCAGGAGGTTTTTACCGAGGTCTTCTTCGAGCTGCTGCGCAACCTCTACGCCCGCGGGTATTCGAAGAATCTGATCGCCGGCGGCGGCTGCCTGCTGAACTCCACGGCCAGCGGCAAGATCTGCGGCCAGACCGGCTTCGAGAAACTACACGTCTATGCCGCGCCGGCCGACGACGGCAACGCCCTGGGCGCGGCACTGCTGGCCTTCCAAGAAGATCATCCCGAATGGCGGCCCGCGGCCAAGACCGGTTCGCCCTACCTGGGCTCCACGGTCGGCGGCGAGAGTCTCGACAACCTGCTGGCCCACGGCCGCGTGCCCAACCTGAACCGCTACCCCGACGACATCCACGAGCGCACGGCGCGCATGCTGGCCGACGGCAAGATCGTCGGCTGGGTCCAGGGTCGCGCCGAGTTCGGGCCGCGCGCGCTGGGCAATCGCTCGATCCTGGCCGACCCGCGCACGGCCGAGATGAAGGACGAGATCAACCTGCGCGTCAAGTTCCGCGAGGAGTTCCGGCCGTTTGCGCCCTCGATCCTGCACGAGCACGGGCCGAAGTGGTTCGAGAACTACGAGGAAACGCCCTACATGGAGCGGACCCTGATCTGGCGCGAGGAGGTGCGGCACCTGGTGCCGGCGGTGGTTCACGCCAACGACTCCGGGCGCCTGCAAAGCGTCAAACGCGAATGGAACGAGGACTACTACCGCCTGATCCATGCCTTCTACGAGCTGACCGGCGTGCCGCTGGTGCTCAACACCAGCTTCAACATCATGGGCAAGCCGATCATCCACTCGATCGAAGACGCGGTGGCGGTCTTCTACACCACGGGCCTCGACGTGCTGGTGATTGGCGACATCATGATCACCAAGTAAGGGGCAGACCGAGACAGAGTCGCGGCCACGCGGCTCTGTCGTACACTCGGCGCTAGCACGACAAGCGGCGATCGGCTACAATGGTGCCTCCATTGAGGTGAACCATGAGTGACTCTGACGACGTCCGAGATTTTGTTCATCGACCCCACGACGCCTTGTTTCAGCGGATGATGAGCGACGCCTACGCTGTGCGCGAATTGGTCGAGCTACTGCCAGAGGAGCTGAGCGAGCGCATTGACCTGGACTCGGTCAAGCCGACCGACACCCATTTTGTTGACGACCGACTGCGTCACCTGTATTCCGATTGCCTGCTGGAGGCGCGCCTGAGCAGCGGCGAGAGCATGGCGCTCTACTACTTAGTCGAGCATTTGAGCAGTCCTGATCGCACCATTGCCTTCCGAGTCCTGCAATACACAGTCAGCCACTGGGACAGGATCCTGCGAACGAACGAGGGCAAGGGCAAACTGCCCCTGGTTATCCCTATCTTGATCTATAACGGAAAGGGCCGCTATCCCCACAGCCTCGAGCTGCGCGACATGATCGACGCACCTGCCGATTTGGTGGAGAAATTTCTTTTCCGGGCGCCTACCTTGATCGCCCTTAGGGAAATCCCCGATGCGCGACTGGCGCAAAAGGTCCACCTGGGCGCGGCCTTAATGGCGATGAAGCATGCCTATGACGAGATCCCAGCGGAGGTTATCTTCCAAATGTTGGCATTGATCGAGGATCACAAACGGCGCCTGGGTTTTACAGTGTCGCTTTTTTCTTATATAATATCTATTGACAGCAAGGTCAATCCCATGACGCTGGTGGACCTTGTTGGCAAGTATCTGGGTCAAGAAGCGAAGGAGGGTTCCATGACTGTAGCCCAGCAACTGATCGAAAAGGGTCGGAACGAAGGCCTTGAGAAAGGCCGCGAGGAAGCTGCGGTTGCCATCGCAAAAAAACTTCTGGCCAGTGGTTTTGATCTAGAAATGGTCCGAGAAAATGTCAGTTTGCCGCTCGAAGACTTGATGCTGCTACGAGATGAGTTGTTGCCCTGATCGACAAAGGGCGCGCCATGACTGTCGCCCAGCGATTGATCGAATTGGGTCTGACGGAACCATACGGAAACTACGTTTGTTCTTAGGTAATATCCATTGACAGCAAGGTCAATCCCATGACGCTGGTGGACCTTGTTGGCAAGTATCTGGGTCAAGAAGCGAAGGAGGGTTCCATGACTGTAGCCCAGCAACTGATCGAAAAGGGTCGGAACGAAGGCCTTGAAGAAGGCCTTGAAAAAGGTCGCGAGGAAGGCCGCGAGGAAGCTGCGGTTGCCATCGCAAAAAAACTTCTGGCCAGTGGCTTTGACCTAGAAATGGTCCGAGAAAATGTCAGTTTGCCGCTCGAAGACTTGATGCTGCTGAGGGATGAGCACGCACCCTGAGGCAAAAAGGTTACCGTCACTGTCGCCCAGCAATTGATCGAATTGGGTCTGGCGGAAGGCCGCGAGGAAACTAGAGTTGCCATTGCAAGCAACCTGGCCGGTGCCTTCGAGTTACCCCACGAACCCTTAGAATTTCGGTGCTTCGGGTAGGCCGCCGGGCGCTTGAGGGCGCGGCTGGGCCGCCTGCGGTTGGGGTGGACGCTGAGCCTGGCCCGGTTGGGCGGGGGCGGCGGGGCGTTGAGGTGGCGCGCCCGCGGTAGGGGCTGCTGCTTGCTGCGGTTGCGCCCTTGGCGCGGCTGGCTCGGCCCAGTTGCCGTTGCTGGTGAATTCGGCTACGACATTGCCGGCAGAATTGGTGATTTCCACCTCGACCTGGGCCGGACGGGGCTTTTTGCGGATCCAGCCCTGCGCCTCCTGGAAGGTCTGGGTGCAGCCCTTGAACGAGGTGAACTTGAGGAAGATCATGTCGCGCACCGACTTGCCAGGTGCCATGCCCTTGAGGGTGTAGCCGTTCTCGTCGATGCTGAGCAGGGACTGCTCGGGAAAGGCCATGCGCTTGTCGTCTTCCTCAAAACACAGATACATGGGGCACTCCTTGGGTTCGTGTCTGCCCTCATTGTACAAAAGCGCCTTGGTCCGGTCCAGCCTCAAGTGTGGTCAAGGAGCGCCCGGAAACGAAAAAGGGGCCGGCATAGCCGGCCCCTCGAGGTTGGGTTGACGAAGGCTCAGTCCACGGAAGTGGGTGCCACTTCGTACAGGAAGGTCGGGCCTTGGGTGCCGGGCTGAGTACCGCGCAGGAAGACGACGCCCAGGGACTGGTTGCCCTCGAAGCGCACGGAGGCCGTGCCGGCGGGCGGGTTGATGACGTACAGGGCCTTGGCGTTAGTGGCCAGGGCGTCGGCGACGACAGCTTGGCTCAGCACGCTACCGGCGGCGTTCAGGTAGGCAACGGTGACGTTAGCGGCAGCCGAGCCATGGTTGACGATCGCAGCACCGTCGAAGACGACGTCGGATTCGCCGGGCACCATCACGAAGCTGTGGCCGGTGGTACCGTTGGCGTTGACGAAGGCGCTAGCACCCACACCGCTGTTGGCTTTGTAGGCGGCGGCGACACCGACGGCCTGCGGGGCTTCGACACGGATGTGGCTGACAGCGGCTGCGCCGAAGATACCGGCGGAGTTCTGATCGGAGGTGGCACCAGCAGCGACCTGCACCGTCTGGGTGGTGAGGGCGGCACCGCTTTGGTCGTAGGCATGCAGGACCACGTCAGCGGCCACTGCGCCGGAGTTGACGGCAACGATGCGGGTGGCGAAGTCGGTGTTGGGGGTGATGTGGTTGAGCCACAGCTGATCGGCGTCGCTGTTGCTGGCGCTGAGGTGGTTCTCATCCCACAGAGCGGTCCAGCCCATCATCCAGTTATCGCCGCGGGGATCGAAGGCACCGTAGAACTCGGTGGTGTGGAAGAAGGTCAGGGTCGGCGCGATGGCGCCGTGGGCTGCCGGGCCAGCCAGAGAGGGACGGGGGTCGAACTGGCCGGTGGCGGTGCGGTCGATGAAGCGAAGTTCGGGATCGACAATCTGGTTGTTGTTAGCTTGCAGGTGAGCGCGAACAAAGTCCTGGGTGGCAAACTGCTCGAGGTTGTTACCAGCGGCGAAGCCCCACCAGAGGTTGTTGACGATCGTCAGTTCGCCCTGCTCCAGACGGGAGCGGCTGTCCTCACCGGCGATGTCTTCGACGCTGATGCCGCGACCGGCGGACTGGCCGTTGTACTGGGTGATGATGCTGTTGGCGTAGTGACCGCCGGCGTTGTCGCGGAAGATGAGGGCGTTGTCGCCATCGCCTTGGGGCGCGGCGGTGACACCGGCACCGATGTAGGTAGCGTTATAGATCCAGGGCGTGGCGTAGGGGGTACCGGTCTCGTCAACCGTGCCGCCATCGTGTTCGCCGATGCGACCGGCGAAATCGGGTCCCTGAAGGCCGAGCCAGAACTGGTTCTTGCCGCGCCAGCCTTCATCGTAATCGAAGCAGTCGTCGGCGCAGAAGGCCGCGACCAGGTAACGGGTGTTGACGGTGCCGCCAAACCACTCGAAGCCATCGTCGAGGTTGGCGTAGACTTCGACATGCTCGACGACCGTTTGATCGCCGACCGCCGCGAAGCTGACGCCGTTGATCTCGTCGCCGGGGGCCAGCTCGCCGCCGCCGTGGCGGAGGGAAACATAGCGGATCACGCCGCTGTTGTCGTGGTCGTCATTGCCGCCGTAGGCAGCGCGGGTCTCGGTGCTGGGGATACCCTCGATCTGGCCGTCGATGCCGCGGTTGGTGCGGGCGCGACCGAGGATCAGCAGACCGCCCCAAAGACCGCGGTCTTCGAAGGTCAGGTCATTGGGGTTGGACAGGTCGTCCGTCTCGGCGGTGAAGATGATCGGGTTCTCGGCGGTGCCATCAGCAAAGATGCGGGCGCCGCGGGCGATGATCAGGGCGGAGGTCAGGTCGCTCGAGGTAGGCGTTTCCTTGCCACGCACGACGGTGCCGGGCTCGATAATCAAAGTAGCGCCTTCCTCGACGAAGACGAAGCCGTCGAGAAGGACTTCTCCGGAGAGGACCACCGTCTCACCAGCATTGATGGAAGCGTCGGTGACGACTGTCTGTGCGAAGGTGAACACGGGCATTATTAACAATAAGAGCAGGGCGAACCGTTTCAATGTATCACTCCTTGAGGATGAAGTCACGGTGGGAACACCATGAAGACTGACCGCGGTCGTGTGTGTGGTGAGAGTCAGGAGAGGGCTTTGCCGAGGCAAACCTTCGCCCTCCGCGGCCAGTCTTCATGGTGCTCCGCGCAATTGGGGTGGTGGCCGGGTGGCCGATGGCGCGGGGCGGGCGCCCCGCAGCAGGCTAGAGGATCCTGCAGGAAACCGTGGACGAATGTCCGGAACGTGGGCGATCGAGACGACGACCCGGCGTCCCGGGCCGCGGTGGAACGGAATCAGGGTTTGTAGCTGAGGCTGATCGAATAGGAGGCACCCGTTTTGTAGTGGGTCTGGATGTACTGCTTGCTCTTGAACTTCTGGACGATTTCAACCGGTTCATCCAGGAGGTTCTTGGCCAGGAACTTGAGTTTGAGATGGCGGTAGAGCGACTGCATCAAGGTGAAGTCCAGTTGGCCGCGGGGCAGCTCGACAGCGTCGGGCGCGCCGCCGACACCGACTTCGTCCAGGCGTTCGCCGAAGACGTTGTAGTACAGCGAAGCGGCGGTATTGCCGTTGGCGCTGTCGTAGTTGAGCGAGAGATTGACCAGGTAGGGCGATTGGCCCTGAAGCTTGCGGGTCGGACTGTGATCGGGATCGCGCAGCAGGATGAAGGCCAATTCCTCGGCGGGGATGTCGACCTCGCTCCTGATCAGCGAGAGGTTGGTGCCGACGCTGAAGAGGTGGTTGGCGTTGCCCTCGAGCACGGCCTGGTCGAAGCGCTTGCGGTACTCCAGCTCGAGGCCGTAGACGGTGGCCTCGTCGACGTTGATGTAGGTCTTCTCGCCGAACTCGGAGGAGTAGCGCGGGTTGTAGGCGCGCTCGATGGGGTTCTCGAACTGTTTGTAGAAGACCGTGGCCGCCATCAGTTCGCCACCGCGGGGGAAGCGCTCCCAGCGCAAGTCCAAGTTGTCGATCAGGGTCCGCTCGAGGTCGGGATTACCGACGAAGATGCCGTCGGCGATAAAGTCGTAGCTGGCGTAGGGCGCCTTCTCGCGGAAGTTCGGGCGGGCCAGGGTACGGCCGTAGGAGAAGCGGTAGTTGGTGTTACCGCCGCTCTCGTAGATGAAATTGAGGGAAGGCAGCACGTCTTTGTTGTCGAGGGTGCCGGTCGCCACGCCGTTGGTGACCTCCATATCGGCCGCCTCGTAACGAGCGCCGACGATGGTGCGGAGCTTGGCGGTGATCGGCAGTTCGGCCATGGCGTAGGCGGCGTCGACGGTCTGGTCACCGTTGTAATCGCCGCCCGCGGCGTCGGGTGCAAGTTGCAGGACGGAGCCGAACTCGTAGCGCTGGCGCTGCTCGTTGAACCCGCGCAGGCCAATCACGTCGGGACCGAAGACGCTGTCGGAATTCCCGTCGTAACGGACACCGGAGTCGAAGGCGTACTCGTAGCGCAGTTCGTGGAAGTCACGGGTCTTGCGATCCGAGGCCAAGCCGATGCTGAGCGTGCCCTCGAGGCTGTTGAAGGAGGGCAGCTTGGTGCCCAGGTCGAGGCTGAAGGTCTCGCCGTCCTCTTCCAGCTCGCGCCAGTAGCGAGCGGGGTTGTTGTAGTTGGAGCGAGCGATGCTGTAGACCGTCACCGGGCCGTCGGGCGAGTCGCGCAGGGTGGAGTGGCTGGTGAAGATGCGCGTATCGGGTTCGTCCAGTTGGCTGGTCGAGTCGGAGACACTCCACTTCAGGGTGGTGCCGTTCCAGCGCTCGAAGACGTGCTCGCCGCCGAGTTGGAAGGAGGTCAGATTGCGCTCGCTGTACTTGAGCACGCGGGACTCGAGCACGGTGGCTTCGTCGGCGAACTGATCCGGCCAGGCGCCGGCATAGGCATCGGCGATCGACTCGCCACTCTGAGTGTAGATGGCATTGAAATTGAGGCGCGAGTGGGCGGCCATGTTGTAGTTGAGCGTGAGCAGGCCGCCCCAGTTGACAGCGTCCTTGCCCTCTTGGCCGATGAAGCTGCTCTGGTTGACCAGATCGTCCGCGTCGGTCGCGCTCTCGGTCAGTTTCCAGTGGGCAATCTGGCGATCGTTGTAACCGGTGAAGTTGCGCGAGTAATTGACCGAGGCCAGGTAGCCCAGCTCGTTGCCAAACAGCTCGTGGCGGTTGCCCAGGGAGACTGCGTAGCCCTGGTTGTAGGGAGCTTTATGGGTGGAGGGCACCATCACTGGGGTAAAGGCGCGGCTGACCGCGTCCAAGCGGTTGGCCAGCGCTTCGTCGCGACGGGCCTGTTGGATCGTCGGCACCGCACCTGTGCCGCCAGCGAGAATCTCGGGTAGCGCGCGGCTGCCGTCGTCGGAGCCGGCCCAATCGTTGCCGCCACCGGCATAGGTGAGGATGTCGTCCTCGCCGGTGACCTGGGTGTTGTAGGAGCCCTTGATCGAAACATCGAAGGTCAGTTCCGTGGGCATCGTCTTGGTGCCGATATCGATGATGCCGCCGCTGAAGTTGCCGGGCTTTTCGGGCGTGAAGGACTTGACGGTGACGATGTTTTCGAGGATGTTGGCGGGCAGCAGGTCGGCGTGGAAGGCCTTGGTGTCGGGGTCGGCCGTGGGCATTTCGACGCCGTTGAGGTGGGTCGAGGTATAGCGATCGCCCAAGCCGCGGATGAAGACGTACTTGCCGCCGACGACGGAGGCACCGGTAATTTTCGTGACCGCATCGGCGGCATTGCCGCCACCGCCGCGGGAGATCTCTTCGCCGCCGATGGCGTCGCTGACGGCCGCGGCCTTCTGGCGATGGCGCATCAGGCTGACCTCGTTGTCCTCACGCAGCTCGGCGCTGACGACCATCGACTCTTGCAGCGTGTCGGGACCCAGGTCGAAGTCGCACTTGGTCGTCTTGCCACTGGCCACGACGACTTTTTCGACTTTCATTTCGGCAAAGCCGTCGAAGTTGGCGACGACCGTGTAGGTGCCAGGCGTGACGCCGCGGAACAGGTACTTGCCGTCCAGGTCGGCGAAGCCCACCAGGGCCGTGCCTTCGACTCTGACGCTAGCGCTGATCAGCGGGTCACCGTTGATTTTGTCGACAACCGTTCCGGCAATCGATCCTGTTTCCTGAGCAAAACACACACTGCTCAGCATGATAAAAAGGCACACACGCACGCTACTATACAAGGAATATCTCCTAACCAAAGCTCTCACGTCACACGGACTTGGGCATCATAGCGAGGGCATGTCAGGGTGGGGTTAGGAAAGCATCCCCTTTCCATGAGTCAGACTGAATTGTTACCGAGTGATGTGGCAGTCTAACCTGGGCTTGAGCGCTAGTTTTGAACTTTCTTTAGAAGACATTGCAAGCTTAACCAAATATACGTAGTGCGAATGTCAGAAAATCATGGGGCTCATCCGTGTGCTGTATTTTAGGTCATGCCTAGCCGAAAAGGTCCTGCCGGCGCTGAAGCGACTGTAGCGCCTGATGCAAACTTGCGCCAGGCGGCGGGTGAAAGTTCAAGAGGCGCTATAGTTTGTAAAAAGTGTCGAAAAAAAGTGTTTTAGGACTTTTCACTCCGTGCGAAGACCATGTGCACGTTGCTCGAGGACCCTGCCGCCTATCGGAAGCGCCGATACACTTGTGGCGAGCACCTTTCCCATGTGTCCCCTGGTCGATTCAATGTGTGCCGATCGCCCTGATGCCCATCGGAACCCTTCAGCAAGGTGCGCCAGAGCTTGTGACAGGCCTAAACGGGCTTGTGCAGCTGTGACGAACTCTCTCCGCGAACACTATGCGTTCCCCGCAACTACGACCGGGCGGGTCCGCCTGGGTGCCTGACTCTGCCTCCGGAATCAACCTGACAAAGTCGTACTAGGCTCTAGGTACAGCCAAGCCGAAAAGGTCCAGCAGGCGCTGTAGCTGCTGTAGCGCAAGCCACAGGTTGGAGTTCGATCAGCAATGTGTTGATTTGACTCCAGCGCTATATTGAGCCATGATACCCACTAAGCCCACATGGTATTGGCAGGGCGGATTCAGCCTGGGAGTGACCATGATACACTGGAGTTCGTTTATCTCGAGTAACCTTGTCTTCTACGTGCACGACTTGCGGGACAACCCCATTCCCGACCTGGCCATCGAGGCCGTGGGTTGCACCCCAGCCCTGACCGATTCGAAGGGTAAATTGATTTTGACCATCGACAAGGCACCGGCGAATTTGCAGCTCGTGATCACCAACCCCGAATACCGCTGGGTCTCTCCCTATGATGGTCGGCTCACGGTAACTGCCGAAGCGGATGCCAATCCAAAGCTAATTGTGGCAAAAAAGCGCGAGCTGGACGTCATCACCTCTCAAGCGGGCATTGAAGCCCTGATGAAGCAGACCCTCGATCAGATGCAACCCAAAGGCCAGGGTCAAGTGATGGATACTCAAACCGCACTGAAACGGGTCGCCTCGAGCTGGGACCTACCCCTGGCGGATATCGAAAAGGCGGTTCGCGACTACCAAACCAACGATGCTTACCAGCAAAGCCTAAAAAGGCTCCTGGAAAACAAAAACAGCGAGGCCGAGTCCTTACTGGAGAAAGCTGACCAAAAGCAACCCGCGGCCTGGGTGGAAGTGAAGCGCAATCTGGGCCTGAGCCTATACCGCCAGGGCAAGTACGCTCAAGCAGCGGCCGTCTACCGCCAGGCCTATCAGCTTCGACCCGAGGATCGCGCGCTTCGCAACGGGATGTTCTATGCGATGCTCGATGCGGCCGATTATCGAAGCCTGGAGCCCCTAGCGCGCAAGGCCGTGATCAAGGATGAGGCGGAGGCCCGAAACGGAGCACCCTTGGCGGAATCTCTCGCCGTGTTGGCACGTTTGCTTCAGGACACAAACCGATATAGTGAAGCAGAGCCCTTGTTTCGACGTGCCCTGGCCCTTGACGAAGCTTCCTTCGGCGCCGACCATCCCCGTGTCGCCACTCGCCTCAGCAACCTGGCCACATTGCTTAAGGAAACCAACCGCCTGGCCGAGGCCGAGCCGCTCATGCGCCGCGTGCTGGCCATCGACGAGGCCTCCCTTGGCGCCGACCATCCCGACGTCGCCGCAGACCTCAACAACCTGGCTCAGACGCTTCAGGACACCAACCGCCTAGCCGAGGCCGAGCCGCTCCTGCGGCGCGCGCTGGCCATCGACGAGGCCTCCTTCGGCGCCGACCACCCCGCTGTCGCCATTCGCCTCAACAACCTGGCCCTATTGCTTCAGGACACCAACCGCCTGGCCGAGGCCGAGCCGCTCCTGCGCCGTGCCCTGGCCATCGACGAGGCCTCCTTTGGCGCCGATCATCCCGACGTCGCCATAGACCTCAACAACCTGGCCACTTTGCTTCACGCCACCAACCGCCTGGCCGAGGCCGAGCCGCTCCTGCGCCGCGCGCTGGTCATCGACGAGGTCTCCTTCGGTGCCGACCACCCCGAGGTCGCCACAGACCTCAACAACCTGGCCCAATTGCTTCAGGCCACCAACCGCCTGGCCGAGGCCGAGCCGCTCCAGCGCCGTGCCCTGGCCATCGACGAGGCCTCCTTCGGTGCCGAACATCCCCAGGTCGCCATCCGCCTCAACAACCTGGCCAAATTGCTTCAGGCCACCAACCGCCTGGCCGAAGCCGAGCCGCTCATGCGCCGCGCCCTAGCC
>CAYRFM010000115.1:0-22997 GCA_964423555.1 uncultured Holophagae bacterium
GTCCTAACGACAGGGACCAAAAATTGTGGACGAGAGGCGATTGTCCTAACGACAGAGACCAAAAATTGTGGACGAGAGGCGATTGTGTCCCGGCGCTGTAGCTGCTGTAGCTGCTGTAGCGCAAGATGCAATCTTGACTTCCGTCCGGCGCAAGATTGCAGCTTGGGCTACATCGCCAGCGGGGCCTTTTCGGTTGAACTTCAACTGGCCAAGACCTCGTTGACGGTGCCCATGAAGTCGGCGATCAGGAAGGGCTTTTGGAGGGTCTTGCAGGCACCGAAGACGCGAGCGGTGCGCAGGTAGTCGTTGGGATCGGTGCGACCGCCGCCCGATATGGCGATGATTTTGAGGTTCTTGTGTTCCCTTCTCAGACCGCGAATGGTTTCCAGGCCTTCCATCTCGGGCATGATCAGGTCAGTGATAACCAGGTCGACGGGACGCTGCCGCGCCCGTTCGAGCGCCTGGCGGCCATTTTCGGCCAGGGTCAACTCGTGGCCCTCGCGGGCGAGCAGATCCTGAATCAACTGGCGAACTTCAACCTCGTCATCGACAACGAGAATGTGTGCCATGCCAACTCCTGTCCTCAATAGAGAGTCGTTACCTGGTTCCATTCTTCCACAAGACGAGCGGATTTACAACCCAGCGCAAAAAAACGATGGGAAATAATCACACGGCAAAGCGGACGGGGGCGGAACTAGTCGACGAAGATCGGATTGGTGAAGGCGCAGGGCAAATGGCCCGGCATGACGCGCTCGAACGTGACGCCCATGGGCTGACGGCTGGCCAGACGCGAGAGCGAGGCGCCGGCCTCGAAGACGACCCAGTGGCGCTGATTGTCGGAGGGCAGAGGTACGCCGATCGTGCCCTCGAAGCGCGTGTTGGCGCTGCCGCTGATCGGTTGCGTGAAGACGACTTGGCCGTCGACGATGACCCGCAGCTCCTCGATCAGGACCCAGGGTGCGGCGCTCAGTTTGACCTGGGCGTTGGCGGTGGTGCCGGCGACTTGCGTGGTTTCGCCGTAACCGCTGCCATTGATCGTGGCCTCGATCAGCGGGCCGTTGGTGACGAAGGAGTGACCGACCTTGGCGTTCTCGAAGAACTCGGAGAGGTCGTTGTCGCGCAGGGCGGTGTTGTCGACCGCGACATAGGTACGCACGGCGCCGATCGGCAGGTCCTTGGTCTGGGAGGCGGAGGAACCGCCGGTGGCGGGCTTGAAGATGCCGGCGTTGAGCAGGTTGAACCAATCCTGACGGGCCAACAGGTACTCGTCGTAGTGGTTGCCAGCGAGGATTTGGATCATGTCGAAGTCGAGCCAGCGGTTGCCGCTGCCATCTTCGGCGGCGCGGGTGTAGTAGGGGTTGTCGGCGGGGATCGCCTGACCGGCAGGAATACCCGAGAGCTCGGCGATGGCGGTCAGGAAGCCGGTTTCGAAGCCACGGGGCGCGCGCGGGCGGATGACGTGGATGCCAACTTTGTCGCCGAGCTTGCGGGCCTTGGTATACCAGGAGGCGGGATCCGATTCCATCAGCGGGACTTCGACATAGTCGCCGGTCTGTTCCGTGGGCAGGTTCAGCAGCGAGAAGCGACCGCGGTCGGGGTAGGCGCCGCCGACCTTGCCGATCGTGGCCAGGGCTCGCGCGTAGGCGACCTCGTCGAACCAGCTCTCGATCTTTTTGTCCTCGTCGGCCTTGCTGAAGCTGGCGACGGCGCGACCGTGGGCGATGAAGAGATCCCTGAAATGGGATTGGACATTGGCATTGGAGATAAACAACGCGTCGATGTCCTCGGCATAGGCCAGCAGGATCAGCTGAACCTCGCTGACGACCCCGAGCGGGTCGGAGGCACCGCGAACGTCGAAGTCGCCGCAGAGGTAGCCGGGCAAGGTCAGCGCCTTGCCGAGTTGGATGTCCTTGGTGAGGGAATACTGAGGATCGGTGCTACCGCTCGGAGCGGGGTCGAGGTTGTTGATGCGCAGGATGTTGACGTTGTTGAGGGGGCCGCGGCTGACCAGCGCGTCATAGATTCCCTTGGGCAAATCGAGCGTGCCGGAAAGGCTCGAGGAGGTGCTGTCCTTCTGGTCGATGTAATAGACACCGCCCTGACGGTCCGTGGGCAAGATGCCCGTATCGATGGGCGCGCTGGAGTCGAGTCTCTCGAGGTTGACGCGGGCGTAAATATCGCGGGCGGCGTCGTCATCGGCGGAAAACTTGTAGCGGCGGTGCGTATCGCCCATGGTCACGGCTCCCGCGAAAACGGAAGAGCCTGTGAAGCCGGTGTGCGAGGGCACGATGATATCTTCTTCGACCAAGATGATATCGTCGTTCTCGTCGACCAGCGGGCTACCGTTCTGGTCCAGACGGGCAACGGAGCGCTTGTTGAGGTAGACCTCGCCAGAGTTGAGGGTCTTGACCCTGACGGCCAACTGACCACCGGGCAGGAAGGCGTCATAGGAGGGCGAGCTAATAGAGCCATTGGTGACGGGGGAATCGCCGAAAATCGGGTAGTGCCGACCGGACTCGAGCAGCTTGTAACGGGTGCCGTCGAAGTAGTTAGCGCGGCCAATATACTCGAGCTGAGCCCGGCCCTCGACTCTTTCACGGTCGTCGCCAGTGTTGACCCTCATGGCGACGGTGACCCGACCGATTTTCTTGAAGGGGTTGTTGTTGTCGGGCGTGTCGACCAGCAGCTCCTCCATGACCCGGAAAAAGTTGTCGGCGGGCAGAACACTCTGGCCGTTGATGCCGCTGCTGATGGCAAAGAACTCGCGCATGAAGGTGATCGCGCCGCCGGCAGGCAAGTTGGCCGGGGGCACGGCCTTACCGACGAAAAGCACGTCGCTGGCGCTGCTGGGCACGTACTCCTGGCGCACCTTGAGGACGCCGTCCTGCTGGGAGATCATGCCGTATTTCGTGGTGTTGAGCTGGCGCTGGAAGATTTGCAGGTAGTGGGGCCAGGCGACCTGAGACTCGGCCGGGCGCTCGAAACCCCAGTCGGGATAGGGGATGAAGGTGTCGGCGGCATCGTGGGTCAGGAAGATCATGTCGTTGACGTCGTGGATCGGCAGGGTCGCGTTACCGGTATTGTTGACGACGGTCGTCATCGAGAGGTGGTAGGCCGGGCGGGTCGTTTCAGAGGCCGATACGGTGACCGCGTCGGTCAGGCTGTAGGTGGTGGTGACGGTGCAGCCGACGACCCGCTTCTGACTGTCGACAGCGGCGCCAGCGGCCGCCAGCGAGCCATCCAAGTCGTAGACGTAGCCGGTCAGGACCATGCGCGCGGAGGCGGCCTGGGGGGCATCAATGCGCAGGCGCTCGTACCCGATCGGCGTGTTGCGATTGAGGTTGACGCCCTGGGAGAGCTGGTTGAGGGCATCGTCGTCGCGGGAGGTCAGGGTGCGGTCCCCGCCCTTCTCGTACTGGGTCGAGATGTCGATGATCGAGCCGCCGCTATGAGGCCTATAAAGGTCGCGACTATGCCCAAGCAGGTCGCCGTTGATGATGACCTGGATCTGGTTGTTTTGTAACAGGTAATCGCCGCGGCGCACGGTGGCGTCTTTGCCACGACCGATTTGGCCGATGTTGTCGGAGGTACTCTGCGAGGCTGTGACGGGCAGGACTTCAATGCCGGTCTCACGGTAACAGGCGGTGACCACCGCAAGCGCACAAAGCAGGGTCATCAAGGGGATTCGTTTCATGAATCGGGCTCCTCCGAGGCGATGGCTGCCGCAAGGCCCTACCATCATAGGTAGGCCGTGCGGAGCTGTCAATTCAAAGGCGTCAGCAAGGCGCGTTTGCGGCGCGATCACGGCAAAATGGCGTGGCTGAACGCGAGAGGGTGCGTCCGCGCGCACCCCGGCCGGCAGCAGCAACAATCGCGCCAGCTCGGCGGAGCCAGGGGCGCTCCGCTGGCCGGGAGGTGCGCTCAGTTGATTTCCGCGTCGTTGTCCAACAGCTGGTCGTGTTTGCAGAGGTGTTCCATGGCGGTGAAGTGCTCGCGCAACTGGCGTGCCTGTTCGAGGTTGCCGGCGACGAGGCCCAGGTACTCCTCACTGCTCATGGTGCTGCACAGGCGCTCCCTTTCACTGGGCAGGATCACGGCCAGCAGGCGCAGGATCCACTCGACGGCGACCAGATCGGCCACCGCCCAAAGCCGGTCCATGAAGGCACCGTCCCAGGCGCGCTGCTTGCGGAAGCTGTCGAGCACACCCATCTTGGCGCGCAACGTCAGCACCTGGTGGTGGTCGAAGAAGATGTCCGAGATCAGGTGGACCGGATCGTCCCAACCGGCATTGGCGTTGTCGAGCACGTAGAGGCGTTCGCCGACCCGCAGCAAGTTGTGGAAGCGCAGGGCGCCGGGCGCGTAGAGGCGTTCGTTCTCGGGAAGTGCCTTGTCTTTCTCCCATTTCTGGCGCTTGCACCACAGGTAGTAATGGTTGATGCAGTCCTGGCGCAACTGCTCGAGGTCGGTCATCATGAAGAGCATGATCTGCTTGTGGCCACCCTGGGCGGCGTTGAAGATCCCGCCCCACATTTGGGTCACGGCGGCGGCATAGGTTTCCAGACTCAAGCGGGCATCGCGGCTCGGGCCCAGACCGCGCAGCTGTGGGGCCTTGCGCTCCAACTCGTCCAGGTAGCGGGAGAGCGCCTGCAAGTCGGTGCGGGTCGGGGTTTGCGCGCACTCGCCGCCGGGGTCGGCGAAGAGCGCCAGGCCGTTGCCCTGCCAGAGCTGTTCCAACGTGGGCAACTCGGCTGCCGCCATGGCCGCGCGCTGTTCCGCTTCCGCCGCTTGATCGGCGCCGGCGGGGTAGACTTTCAGCAAGACGGAGCGTTGCTCGGTGCGGATGCGGTAGACGGCGGTTCCCAGGCTGCGCAGCGGCGTCAGCTTGCGGAAGCGCTGCTCGCGAAAGAGCGGGATATCCATCAGCTCCTCGATGCCGGCCCAGTTTCGGGCGGTGGGCGAGGCACTGGCTTGGGCCCCCAAGTTGAGGCCGAGCACGCCCTCGGGAAACTGTGGGTGATGGCTGAAGTGGTCGTTGCCGGCGATGTAGCGGTCAAAGCCGGCAGCCTTGAGGTGACGCGCCAGGACGGCCTCCGAGCGGGGAAAGAAGGACTTGTTGCGGGCGAAGCCATAGCCGCCCTCGGCCAGCGGGCGGAAGGCGCCCAACTCGTCCAGTCGGGCCATGGCCGCGTCGGACTCGCTCTGCGTCATCACGGCCATGATCTGGCAGGGTACGCCCTGCCGCTGGCGCTCGCCGAGAAACGCCTGGATTCCAGCGGCGTCGACACCGCCGCCGACCAGGTCGGGATGAATGGCGATCCCACCGGTCGCTCCTGTATTCTTCGAATTGGTTGCCATATGAACCCCTCTACATGCCAAGTGAGTACTGACGGGTCCCATCCCGACTGCGGCATGATATAGTTTTGCAAAACGCGCGATACCTACGGTCTATATGAAAAATCGGACAAAGGGTAACAAACTTTATGCCTATTTTCAGGATCGGGTGCCGTTTGCAGATAAAAGACCGTCGAGTGCCTGGCGCATGCGTGCGACGCCGACGGCGGTAGCAGCCAGGATCTCGCGCAAGTGCGCGGTTCGCGCCAGCCGTGCCTGGTCGGAACCCTCGGGGCCGGCGTCGCGTTCACGGGCGTTGCGGTTGGCCGCACGCAGCTCCGCCTGCATGAACCCGCTGAGCACGTAGAAGTCGCGGTTGTGTTCGAGATAGCGGTCGCTGAAGCGGTCGAGCGCGCGGTCGGCCTTGGCTGAGGGCATGGGCGCCGCGGTCTCATAGGCCTGAAACTGGGCCTGCAGGGTCGTCAGCTCGTCAAGGCGGCGGCGGCACTCGTCGTAGAGTTGGGCGAGTTCGGCCGGTGCCAAGCGCTGCTTCTGGGACAGCTGGGCCGCCTCGGCCAGGCGTGGTTGGATCGCCACGGGACTGCGGAAGAAGCGCCAGGCGACATCGCGCAGTTTCTGGTTGTGGAAGCCTGGAATGAGGACGCCACCCTCGGTGGCATTGATCAGGAGGAGCTCGGGTCGGCTGCCCTGGAGTTCCGCGGCATGCTGGGCTAGCCATTGGGCGTAGCTGTAATAGGTGCTGAGCGAGGTCACCGGCTGGCCGTAATAGCCGGGCACGCGCAGCAGGTCAGCTTGGGTATGACTGAACTTGACGTTTTCCTCGCCGGCCGCATAGTAGCGCTCGCCGGCAATGGCCAGATCCTGACCGATCAGAATGATGGGGTTGCAGCCCGCCAGCACGGCCAGGGAAAAGGCATCGTTGGAGACGCTGCCGCCGGTGTCGAGCACGCCCTCGGCGACATGGGGATAGCGGCTGTGGAACCATTGGCCGGCAAAGTCGAGGGGACCTTGGAAGACAAAGGTGTGGCCGTGCGGGAATTGATAAAAGCCGACCTCGGCCTGGAGCGAGAGCGCGAAACAGGTCTCCGCCAGGTTGGTACAGCCCTCAATGAAGGAAAGGAACGGCTTGGGCTCGTTGTGGACCAAAAGATGGGGGGCGATGCCCAGGCGCTCCAACGAGCGCGCGGCGCGGGAGACGGTGATGATCAGGCAGCGGTCGCGGTAAGGGATGAGGTCGGCGAGATTGCGGTCGAGGGAGGGACCGGCCGAAACCAGCACGGCTGGGAGGTTCGCGAAGGCCCCAGCCAGGCGTTGAACGCCTGGCAGTTGGGTGGCGTGGACCAGTCCGCGCAGCGAGCCGGCCGTCAGGTAGGCCGAGTTCCGCTCGAGCGAGCGCGCAGCGATCTGGCTCTGGAAGACCGCGGTCTCGATGCAATTTTGGACCTGGGTCAAAAGCTGGGGCAATTGGCTCTGATGGAAGGGCAGGACGAGTAGGCGCTGCGCCTGATCGGCGTTGTGGAGGCGGCCCAGCAGTTTTTGGAAGCGCGGGATGCTGCAGCACAGTAGGGCGTTGCGCTCGACCAACAGCTGTGCCAGCGGGGTCCAGCGCAGAGCCAGGACAACCAGCTCGCGCAGCGGCTCGAGGATCAAGATCGCGCCGCCGGGGGCGGGTCGGTCGGCGGCGAGGAGGTGACCGAGCCCGAGCCCGAAATGAAGGTGGAGCGGCACCTGGGGACCCTCCGCCAGGCGCTGGGCTTCGCGGCCAGGGTCATAGGGGCTGTGGACGTGATGCTCGCCCAGCTTGAGCGTGAGCCCGCCCTTGCGGGCCGTCTCCACCGGCCAACTCGGGCAGTCGACGCCCTTTAATTCGCGCAGCAGGTCGGGATCCATGCGCTGCAGCTCGGCGAGGTTCAGGTCCGTGAAGTCCTGCATCGGCCTGAGCTCCGCCTACTTATAAAAGGATTGGCTGCGCCCGATGGGGTTGTCCTTCTCCAGCTCGGCAAACGGTTTATAGCGCGGCACCTCGCCCGGTTGGGCCTCGGGCACGCCGTCGACGACCTGCAACCCGACCAGGGTGATGTTGTCGCGGCCACCTGCGCGCTTCGCTTCCTCGACCAGGAACGAAAGACAGTGCTCAAAGCCCTCGGCCGCGCCCTGGGCGACCAGACGGTGCAAGTGGGCCGGCAGGAACTCGCCGGACAGACCGTCGGAGCAGAGCAGGACCAGGTCGCCCTTGCAAAGCTGCAAAAAGGAAACGTCGATCTTGAGTTTGTCCTGGGTGCCGAGCGCCTGGAGAATGACGTTGCGCTGCGGGTGTCGCATCGCCTGCTCCTCCGTGATCGTGCCCATCTCGACGAGGTGGCCGACGAAGCTCTGATCGCGGGTCAGCTGATAGAGCCGGCCCTCGCGCAGGACGTAGGCGCGGCTATCGCCGATCTGGAACAGGTAGAGGACGTCGTCCTTGAGGTAGGCCGCGGTGATTGTGGCACCCATGCCGCGGCTGCCGCTGATCTCTTGCGCTTTCTGGTAGATCGCGCGGTTGGCGCCGTGCACGCCCTGTTCCAGCAACTCGACCGTGCGCCGCGGCGAGGCGTTCGCCAACTCGCCGGCCTGTTCGGTCAGGTACTCGATCAGCGAGGTCAAGGCCGTCTGGCTGGCCAGCTCACCGGCGGCGGCGCCGCCCATGCCGTCAGAGACGGCCAGGAACAGGTCGCTCTCGTCCTGGAGTGCCAGTAGTTCGTTGGGGTTCAGCTCAGCGACTTGGCCCCTGATGGGCAGGATTGAAAAACAGTCCTCGTTGCCCGAGCGAACACATCCGACATCCGTAATTCCCATGGTTTTGACTGTGCGGTTGGCGGTCATAAGCATTCCCGAAGTTGTGTTGCGAGTTCGTGGAGTGAGCAGGCCATAGGACAAGAATAGCGGATTTTGACGGGATGTACACCAAAGATTTACGTGTTGTCGAGATATTGGGCCAGTGCCAGGCGGTGGCGCTCCGCCAGTCGCTGGGCCAAAGACTGGGGTTCCAGCACGCGCACATGGTGGCCATAGCCCAGGAGCCAGGCCAGGAACTCCTCGCCGGCGTCGAGCGTGAAACCCAGGTCCAGCGCGCCGTCCGCCTGCCACGCGGCGGACTGGGTATGGTGCCAGCGGCGGCTGGCGACGTTCAGGGCGACGGTAGGGTCGAAGCGCAAGCGGACCCGTTCGGGAGCCGACTCCTGGACCAGACCGAAGGTGTTCTGGAAGCGGGTGGCGGGGTCGTAGTCCTGGGGGTAGAAAAAACCGCTTTCGAGGACCCTGGCCGAGGCGATGCGCTCGATCGCAAAAGTCAAGTCGCGGGTCTTGCCGGGTTCGTCCGAGTGGCGCCGCGCCACCAGGTAGAGCGCGCGCTTGTACATCAGCAGGCTCAGCGGCCAGACCTCGTGGCGCTTCTCTTGGCCGCCGGCGGCGCGGTAGGTCAGCTGCAGCTGTTTCTGCAGGACCAGCGCCTTGACCAGGTCGCCCAGCAGTTCGTTGAGGTGGCTGTAGTCGCGCGGCGCCTCGGTGCGGTGGAAGAACTTTTTGCGGAAGTCCTTGAGCACCAGGGCGGTCTGGTGGCCGTGTTCGCGGCGCAGGCGTTCCTGCAAGCGGTCGAGCACCTCCTGAGCGCCGGCCATCAGGAACGTGCCCTCGAGGAAGGCCATCAGGTCGAGTGCCAGGTACAGGCTCATCAACTCGTAAGCACTGCCCTCCATGTGCACGCCGCGGCGGCGGAAGCGCAGGCGGCCGCCGCCATCGGTGGGGATCAGCTCCACTAGCGGTTGACCGTCGTCGTCGCTGAAGCATTCCTGCAGCGTGTCGATGTAGCGGCGCAGGGTGCGGTCGGAGACGGCGAGTTTGTTCATCAGCTCGGTGCGGCTCAAACCCAGGGGCGCCCCGTGCAGCCAGTGCAGAATCTGGGCGACGCGGATGGCCGAGCCGTAGTTGGGCTTGGAGCCCGGTGGCGTCTCGCTCAAAGCGCCACCGGCGCCAGGGGACGATCCTGTTCGGCGATCGCGAACGGCAGATCCGGCAGGCCCAGGCGACGCAGCAGGCGCTTGGTCTGAAAGGCGACCAGACGCGGGTCGTTGTTGGTGCGGCTCATGTGGCCGATGGTCAGGTGGCGCACGCCGTCGTGGAGGATCTCGGGCAGCATCTCGAAAAAAGCTTCATTGGAGAGGTGGCCCAACCGGCCGGCGATGCGCTGCTTGAGGTACCAGGGGTAGGGCCCGTTCTTGAGCATGTCGAGGTCGTGGTTGGCTTCGACCATGAGGATGTCGCAGCCCTTGAGGCTCTCGCGTACCAGGCCGGAGGGGTAGCCGAAATCGGTCATGTGACCGAGCACGCGGCCGTCGCACTCGATGCGGAAGCCCAGTGGATCGGCGGCGTCGTGGGGCAGCGAGATGGGGTGAATACACAGCCTGCCGATGTTGAACGAGCGACCCGGCACGATCGCCTGCCAATCGTAAAAGGCCTTGCCGTGGATGGCGGCGGCGAAAGTGCCCTCGGTGCAGTAAATCGGTGCCGAGAACTTGCGCGACAGGGTGTGAACGCTCTTGATGTGATCGGAGTGCTCGTGGGTCACCAGGATCCCGTCCAGGCCGTCTGCCGTCAGGCCCGCCGCCTCGATCCGCGCCAGCGTGTCCTTGGCGCTGAAGCCCGCGTCGATCAAGATCCGGGTCGCGCCCGCCGTGACCAGCGAACAATTGCCGGAACTGCCGCTGCCCAGCACGGTCAGGGCCAGGCCCACGCCTACCGCGCTCTCCTTGCGATCTTGCTCTAGCGCGGCCAGCGTCATGACTCCCCCTAGGTGGCACCTGCAGCCTATTGTACTCGTTGCAGGGGGCGATCAGCCACAAAAAAACGCAGGGTTGCGCGATGGTCCTAACCATATATGGGGTAATTAGCGCCCATCACCGCAATATAAGGTGGTAGACGCGAACTACTTGACGGCACCTCGGTGACCGCGGCGATGTTGCGACGTTTTACTGCGTGCTCCTCGCTTTTGGATTGGCGGTTGACGCCGATAAACCATTTGATAAGATCGAGAAACTACCGCAAGCGCTGGCGTACAGGTGGTCGCGCGCCGTTGCCCCGATCGGAGGAGCTGATATGAAGGTCCCCTTTTCTCACCTTCAGCGCCAATTCGCTGACCCCGAGCACCTGCTCGCCAAGATCCGCGAGCTGGTGATTCAGGGCGGGCTGAGCCAGCGTCAGACGGTCGAGGCGTTTGAGGGCGCGTTCGCCGCTTTTGTCGGCTGCCGCTATACGATCGCGGTCGCCAACGGCACCGACGCGCTGTTCCTGTCCCTGAAGGCGCTGGGCGTGACCCATGGTCAAGAGGTGATCACCTGCGCCAACGCCACGGCGGCGACAGCCGGCGCCATCCATACCGCCGGTGCCCGCATCGTCTTCGTCGACTGCAACGAGAAGTACGTCATCGATGCCGACCAAGTGGAGGCGGCGATCTCGACTCGCACCTCGGCCATCGTGCCGGTCCATACCAGCGGTCAGCCCGCGGATCTGGCGGCCTTGCGCGAGCTTGCCAAACGGCGCGGGATCGCCCTGGTCGAGGACGCGCGCGCCGGGCTCGACGCCGCCCAGGGCGAACTGCGCTGCGGCACGGCGGGCCTGTTGGCGGGGTTCTGCTTCCATCCCGACAACCATCTCAACCTCTGGGGCGATGGCGGCATGATCACGACCTCCTCGGAGGGCCTGTACCGCAAATTGCAGCTGATGCGCGACCACGGCAAGCTGGACCGCGAGACCTACGCATTTTTTTCCTTCAGTTCCCGGCTCGACAATCTTCAGGCCGTCCTTGGCCTGCAGCTGTTGCCAGAGGTCAGGTCCCTGGTCGAGCGCCGCATCGCCTTGGCCCGGCGCTATGATCAGGGCTTGGCCGCGTTGGCGCCGCTGCTGCGCATCCCCCCGCGCGAGCCGGGTGAGCGCCACGCCTTCCAGCGCTACGTCGTGCGCGCGGCACGCCGCGATCAGCTGCTGAGCCATCTGGCCCAAGCAGGCATCGAGGCCCGCGTCCATTACCCGCGGCCGCTCCATCTGCAACCGGCAGCCTCACCCCTGGGCTATCAGCCCGGCTCCTTCCCCATGACCGAACGCCTGGCCGAGGAGGTCATCAGCCTGCCCTGTCACCAGCACCTGAGCGAGGCTGAGGTCGACCTGGTGATCGCTGCCGTTCGGGACTTTTACGAGCAGCCGCGCTGACCATCCCGCGCGTTCCGTGGTTAAAAAGGTCCCCCAACTAACCACCCGCCGCCCGGCGCAAGATTGCAGCTTGCGCTACAGCAGCTGCAAAGCACACGGAAGGTTTCGGGTCCTGGTCCGTGTGCTCTGCGTTTCCGTGGTTAAAAAGATGCCTTTGAAACCCCTCAGGGGATGAACCAGTAGGGCGTGGCCGAGGCGTCGTTGCGTTCCAGCGTGCCCAACGCGAAGTTGTCCTCGACCGTCCGCAGCAGGCTGTAGTGGTCGTAGCGCTCGGTCCGCACGGTGCCTGGTTCCAGCATGTCGCCGATCAGCAGGGTATAGATGCCGAAGTCCCAAAAGTAGGGGAACGACTCGTCGAACGTCAGCACGATCAGGGTTTTCGGCGGGAACTTGGCGATCGGGTCGTCGCCCAGAAAGCCCTGCAGGAAGGCCGCAATGTTCTCGATATTGACGGGGTGGTCGGGACTGAACGGGTCGTAGGGGTTCTGGGCCTGCTGCTCCGGGGTCAGGTCGTGGCCGTCGTTGATCATGTTGGGGATGTACCACGAATAGTCGGGCAGCGTGCCATTGGCCAGGTCGATGTCCAATTGGCTGCTGTCGACGATCTGCGCCAGGCGGTTTGGTTCACAGACGATGTTGCGGAACGAGAGGAACGGCACATGCCGCCGGCCGAACAGACCCTCGTCGCTGGGGATCAGATGCTTGTAGGGCGGGCAGGTGTTGAGGTTCTCGTTGATGTAGCTGTTGAGGTAGCCGTCGATGGCGGTGACGTCCTTGTTGATCTTGTCCTTGTAGGTGGGCGGCAGGTTCTCCGTATAGCAACGCCAGGTGCGGCCCTTGGCTTCGAGCAGGTCGACGATGCTGGTGGCGATCGGCAGTTCGGGCCAGCCCTGGGGGTAATTGACGTAGGCGGCGTAGCCCGCGGTGTTGTTGACCAGACCCATGGTGTCGCCGGCGATGGAGAGGATGTAGTTCGGCTGCGATGGGTGGGTCACGGCATAGCTGTTGGCCAGGAACACGCCCTTGTCCAGCAGGCCGCGCATATAGGCGTTGTTGAGCACATTTTGCCGGCACGAGTTCTCGAGCATGACAATCATGATCCGGTCGAAGGCGAGATTGGTTTTAGCGTCTTGTGTCATGGGTCTACCTCACTTCAGGAACCAGTAGGGTGTTGCGTTGCGGTCGTTGCGGCCCAGCGTGCCCAGTCCGAAATTGTCCTCGACGGAGCGCAGCAGGTTGTAGTGGTCGTAGTGCTCTTTGCGGACCGTGCCTGGCTCCAGCATGTCGCCGATCAGCAGGGTGTAGACGCTGTAGTCCTCATAGTAGGGAAAGGCCTCGTCGAAGGTGATGGCGATCAGCGTCTTGGGTGGGAACTTGGCGAGCGGGTCATCGCTGAGGAAGCCGCTGAGGAAGGCGGCGATATTGTCGATGTTGACGGGGTTGTCGGGGGTGAAGGGGTTGTAGGGATTGGCGGCCAGCTGGTCCGGGGTCAGCGAATGGCCGTCGTTGATCAGGTTCGGCGAGTACCAGCAGTAGTTGGGCAGGGTGCCATTGGCCAGGTCCGCGTCCAGCTGCGAGGCGTCGACAATATTGGCGAAACGGGCGGGGTTGGAAACGATATTGGGGAAGGCCAGGAACGGCACATGGCGCTTGGCAAAATAGCCCTGGTCGGGCGGGATCAGGCCGTTGTAGGGCGGGCAGGTGCTGAGGTTGAGGTTGGTGTAGTGGTTCATGTAGTCGTAGATCTTGTCGGCGCTGGTGGTGAAGTTGGCCTTGTAGTCGGACGGCAAGTCCTCGGCGTAGTTGCGCCAGGTATAGCCGCCGGCCTCCAAGAGGTCGACGATACTGGTGACCGGCGGCAGTTGCGGCCAGCCCTGCGGGTAGGAGACCCAGCGCACGAAGGAGGGGGTATCGTCGATGACGCCCAGCGTATCGCCGCCGACGGTGACGATGTAGTTGGGCTGAGACGGGTGGGTGACGCCGATACTGTTGGCCAGGTAGACGCCCTTGTCGAGCAGGCCGCGCATGTAGGAGTTGTGGAGGACGTTGGCGGCGGTGGAGTTCTCCAGCATGACGATGACAATATGATCGAATGCGTTTTTGGCAGGATGCTTCATGGTCTCTTCCTTGAGTCGACTAGCGGTGCGCGGCCCTGATATGGGCGAACGCGATGGGTAGGCAGGGGCACAGGGTAAACGGGGAACGATCTCACAGCGTGGGAGGGCCTCATCATAGCATCCGTCACGAGGTTGCTATAGCATTTTTTTGTCACTGATCACGTTGACGTGAAATTCGCCATTTATAGGGTCGGTCATTTGGCAAGCGCAAGAGCTTTATTAGGTGCAGTTTCTATGCGGCATTTTGGCCATGGCAGGGCCCGCGGGTTTAGAGCGATGAAAATGGCGCTTTTCTTACGAATCTCTACCCGTTGGTGCTAAGATAGGGCGGCAAAAGCACGACAATGAGGTGGCTGGGTGGTCCTCGACCTTTCTCCAAACTGGACGCGTACATGGGAGCCGATGGCATGAAGGTGGAACACTACGCCGATTGCGTGCTGCACTTGCGTTCCTCGCTACCAGGCCGCCAGCGTTGGGACGTGGAGGGCCTGCGGCAGAAGCCGCTGATGGCCGCGGAGATCGAGCGGCGCCTGGCCCAGGAGCAGGATGTTTTCGAGGTCAAAGCCAACCCCATGACAGGCCGGGTGTTGGTGATCTTCGATCCTGCCGGCGCGATCGAGGATGTCGGTTTGCTGATTCTTGCCGCGATCCGGGGCATCGATGCGGGCCACCCGCAGGAGCAGCCCGAGACGCAGGCCGTCGCCGTGCCCGCGAAGGAGCATCTGGTCGATCGCGTCATGGACAGGCTCAGCAAATTCGAGCTGGACCACCGCACCAAGGGCAAGGGCCAGCCAGGTCTGTTCGATCTGATCAAATCGGTGGAGACGGACAAGAAACTGCGCTGGAAAGCGACCGGCCTCTCCCTGGCCAACAAGTCGTTCGGGTTGCTGGGCTCCGTTTTCATGGCCGCGACCATGACGGCCGCCTTGACGCGGGGCTTCAAGTTCCTGACCGTGCGCGGTATCCGCCCCGGCCATCAGGTCGCGCTCCTGGGTGTGATGTACTTCGCCGCCAAGACCACCGAAAAACTGATCGGCTACCATGCCAAGACGGCCTGGAAACGCTACGCCACCGAGATCGAGCACAACCTGCGGCTGCGCGCCTTCAACCACCTCGAACACCTGGACATGGCCTACTTCGACAACAAGAACACGGGCCAGATGATGAGCCTGGTCTACGACGATGCCCTGCAGATCCGCCGCTTCCTGGAGACGGTGCCCCACACCGCCCTGACCAAGGGTCTGGCGGTGACGGTCGTCAGCGCGACCTTCCTGACGCTCTCGCCCTCGACCTTCCTGTGGGCCCTGGCGCCGTCGCCGTTCATTTTCCTGACCTCCCATAACTATCACAAGAAGACCGGCGAGAAGTACGGCCTCCAAGGCCAGGACGAACAGGCGATCCGCAAGCGCCTGACCAACAGCCTCTCGGGCCTGACGACCGTCAAGAGCTTTACGGCCGAGAACTACGAACTCCAGCAGCTGAGCCAGGCCAGCGCCCGGCTCAGGGCGAGCACGCTCGATGCCCACAAGACGGGCCTCCAGTATTCGGAGCTGACGAATTACGTGGTCATGGCCGCCTGTGGCCTGCCGATGATCTGTGGCGGTTTCATGGTGGTGGGCGGAACGATGTCGATCCCCACATACATGCTGCAGAACTTCCTGCTGCCCGAGGTCATCCTCTCCCTGGAGGGCTTGGACCGCGACGCAGATCTCTACCAGAGTGCCAACGCGGCCGCGCGACGGCTCAACGAGCTGCTCAGCTGTCAGCCGCAAATCAGGAACGGCCGGCAGGTCCTGACCGCCGAGGCCGTGCGCGGCGAGATTCGCTTCGAGCGGGTCGGCTTTGGCTACCAGCCCGACCAGGCCATCTTCGATGGCTTCAATCTGCACATTCCGGCCCACCAGACGGTCGCCTTTGTCGGCACGACCGGGATGGGCAAGACGACCCTGCTCAAGCTGTTGCTGCGCTTCTACGATGCCCGCGACGGCCAGATCCTGCTGGACGGCACGGATATTCGCGAGTTGAACTTCTTTGACCTGCGCACCTCAATCGGGCTGGTCAGTCAGGATGTTTTCCTGTTCCAGGGCACGGTCGCCGAGAACATCCGCTACAGCTACCCCTGGGCCAGCCACGAAGAGGTCGTCGCGGCGGCGCGGGCAGCGGAAGCGCTGGACTTCATCCAGGCCCTGCCCCAGGGCTTCGATACCGTCGTCGGCGAACGCGGCCTGACCCTGTCCGGCGGCGAGAAGCAGCGCATCGCCATCGCTCGCGCGGTACTCAAGAATGCGCCGATCCTGGTCATGGACGAAGCGACCTCCTCGGTCGACAACGAGACCGAGGGCGCGATCCAGCGCTCGATCGACCGCATCTCGAAAGGGCGCACCACGATCATCATCGCCCACCGCATGTCGACGATCCGCAATGTCGACCAGATCTTCCTGCTGGACAAGGGTCGGGTCAAGGAACAGGGCACGCACACGGAGCTGCTGGCCCAGAACGGCGCCTATGCCGCCCTTTGGAAGTTGCAAACCGGCGAGCGCGAGTAAGGACCAAGCCACCTGCCGGCTGTGGGCCAACCGACAGGTGCGTGCCGCGGCTCAGAGCCGCGTCGTCAGTACCGGGACCTTGCTGTGGTGCAGGACGTATTCGGTGACGCTGCCCATGACCAGGCGCTCCAGGCCTGAATGGCCGTGGCTGCCCATGACCACCAGGTCGATGTCGTTGGCGGCCAGGTAGGCGACGATCTCCTTGCCCGGCTTGCCTTCCAGCAAGTGCGTGACGCACGAGCCGATTTTTTGGCCGTGTTCGGTCAAATGCGCCTCGCCCTTGGTTTTGAGCGCGATCATGCGGTCGTTGAGCCAGCTATCGGCGCCAGGCATGAAGTAGTAAGGTGCGGGCATCTCGAAGGATGTCGGGTCGAACACATGGATCAAGTGAAGTTCGGCGCCAAGCCGATCCCTCAGGGAGATGGCGAGTTCCTCGGCGCGGTTGGACGAATCCGAGAAGTCCGTGGCCAGTGCGATTTTTTTGAGCGGTTTCATGAAGCACCTCCTAAATGCGTCCTTGACGCGGTTACTCATACCAATTCTTACGGGAGCGAATAGCGTGCCAGCTGCCCAAGGCATGGATGCGTGTGACCGAGCCACATTCATCGGTAGACCTGGGCGGGATTCCCCAACCTGGGTGTAAATCCCTAGGCGGGCCAGCTCGGCCCGCCCAAATCCAGGGATTTAGACCTGTGTTTGGCAGGCTCGACACGGTCAAACCACTTGGCACGCATTCTGCTCAATTATCAATGCGAGCCGGCAACAGCCTAAGGCTCAACCACTTACAACTGGCTAACGCCAGCGCTGATTGTTCGTTCTTCCATCGGAGATCGGTTCCTCGGCTAACCCCGAGGGCCAGGGCGGCTCACCTGGGCCGCCCTTTTTTTCCGTTTTCATTGCCTCACGCGAAGGCGCGAAGCCGCGAAGAAGGGTAAATAAGAGGGTCGTTTTTAGCGGGACAGGCGTCGCGATAGGTCGAAACCAACCACCCGCTATGAACCCTTGCCGAGCACCAGGGCCGCCAATTCTGCCGCGCCGTCGCCCGCCAACTGGTTGTGTGCGCGGGCGCTTAGCGCATCCGCCGCGGCAGTGTCGCGAAGCAGTGCCTCGAGGCGCGCGACCGCCACCGTCGGGTCGGGGCTGGACCAGGCTACCTCAGTGGCCTCGAAGGCCGCGGCCTCGCCCGCATCCAGGTAAGGCGGCAGCAGCGCCACGCAGGCCAGGCCATGGGCCAGGCACTCGAAGAGGCTGACGCCATAGACGACGAGGGCGTGACTGGCGTCGGCCATTGCGGCGTAGGGGTCGGCGGGGTTGTCGCTGACCTGCCAGTGGCATCGCGGTTTTGGCGGCAGGTTCGGCGCCGGCGCGAAGGGTCCCCGGACCCAGACGACCTCTAGACCCGCGGGCAACTGGCGGTCCAGCAGGCGCGGCCAGGTTTCGCCTAAGCCCAGCAGATCGCTGCCGCCCGTCATGACCAATAGCCTGAGGCCGGTCCGTTTGGCCTTGGCGAAGCGCGGCAACAGGTAGCGCTGCCAGCCCCACAGGCGATGAGGCGCCGCGGCCTGTGGCGCCATGTAGAAGCTCGGCACGAAATCGACGCGCAGCACGTCCGGCCAGGGCACCGCGCCGTCGATCGAGAACAGGGCGATGCCGCGCGCGGTCAGCGACTGCAGGAGCGCCCGGTCTTCATCGCGGAGCTGCGTCCGCGGCAGGTCGAAGACGATCGCGCGCGGCATCCTTTCGGCGATCAGCCGTGCCAGTCCCTCTTCGAGCCGCTCGCAGCCGCTGTGGTTCCAGAGCCTTAACGCGGCCAGCTGCGGCACTTGGCCGAGCAGCAGCAGGCGCACCCCGGCCGCGTGGCGATCCACCAGGCGCTCGGCCAGGACCAGCAGTCGGCGCAGGTGGCCCAGCCCCACGGCGGGACCCGTGGCCCCGACCAGCAGCACGGGAACGGAGACCTCGTCAACGCTTTTCTGGTGGACCTCCGCATTGATCGCGGCCAACGCCGGATCCGCCGCCAGTTCGTCGATGACCCAGTCGAGGCTAAGAGGCGCAGTGGCGGCGTGGGAAGCGTACCAGCGCTGGTAGAGCGCGCTCATGAAGCGGTAATCGCTGGCCGTATCGACGGAGATCCGGTAGCTACAGAAAAAGTGCTCGGGCTCGATCACCTGGGCCGCGCGCACGCGGCCCGTCAGCTTGTGGCGCGCCGAGCCGACGTGTTCGCGCTCGGAGGCGGTCTGGGAGAGCGCCAGCAGCCGACGCCAGTAATCGGCGCGGAAAAAGTCGATGCCCTGGTGGATTACTCGCCGCCCAGGCGGTGCTGCAACGGTCACGCAGTCGGCCTGGGTATCGGCGGCCAGGGCACGCAGCGCGCGGCTGATGAAACTCGGCTCGATCAGGGGGCAATCGCCGCAGATATAGATCAAGATCTCGGCGCCGGCCTGGGCGAAGGCCGCATCGACCCGACCCATCAGGTCGTTGACATCGCCGTCGTAGGCCAGCACCGCGCGACCGGCCTGGTTGGCCCAGTCCACCAGCGGCCCGTTGAAGGCGTCGCTGGTGGTGGCCAGGACCGCGGCGTCCAGCTCGGGCACGGCGTCCAGTCGCTCGAAGATGCGCGCGATCAGGGGCTGGCCGGCCAGGTCGAGCAGGTGCTTGCCAGGCAGCCGCGACGAGTTCAGGCGGGGGCCGACGACGGCGACGGCTTTCATCGCCCGCCTCGCCCGTCGCCGTTCGTGCTCGCCCGCGCTCGTGTCATCCGTTCGCCCCTCACGCCATCAGGGCGTCCATCAGGGCGCCGGAGATGACGACCACGCCGGGCCGCGGCGTGGTGCCTGGCCCGCCGGGCCAGGTGCTGGTGATGCGCTCCGGCTTGCTGCCTCCGCCCGGGTGTTGAACCGAGAGGAACAGCTGCTTGCCGTCGGGCGAGAAGCAGGGACCGGTGAACTCGGCGTCCGTCGGCGCGGCAGCCATGCGCGTTACCTTGCCCGCGTTCGCGCCGCTCAGCGGCACGTAGTAGAGGCCGTTGTTGCCGTAGGGTTTATAGGGGTCCTTGTTCATCTTGCTCTCGGAGATGTCGCAGGTGAACCAGAGGTTGCCCTTGCGGTCGAAGGCCATGTTGTCGGGCGAGGAAAAGCCGGTCGCCTCGCCGCCGGTGAGGAAGGTCTCGTGGTGGAAGGTCAGGGCCAGCGGGTTGTCGTTGTCCTCGGTCAAGCGCAGGATCGAGCCGTGGTAATCCTGCTCCTCGTCGTTGTTAGTTAGGCAGACGTAGACAGCGCCGGTGGTGGGGTGAATTTCGATATCCTCCGGCCGGGCCAGCTTGGAGCCGCCGGCCAACAGTGCGGCCTCGCGGGTGCGGACCAGCATCTCGATGCGGTCGCGGAACTTGCCCGCCAGGGCGGGGTTGGCGACATGGTCGAGTAGTTCCCAGCTGCCCTTGTGGTCTTCACCCATCTTGGCGACGTAGAGCTTGCCGGTCTCGAGACTGTCGGGCCGATCGCTGATGAACTTGTAGAAACAACCATAATTCTTGTCGTCGCCGGAGTAGACGACGCAGTGCTGGCCGGCCGCCCGACAGGTGGCGGCCTCGTGGCCGAAGCGGCCGAGGTTGAGCAGCTTGGCGGCCTTGCCGGTGCGCGGCTCGATCTCGACGACCCAGCCGTAGTGTTCGGGCGGGCGGGCGTCACCGACCTCCCAACCGAAGTCGCCCTTGGAGACGGTGCGTTGGCCGTCCTTGAAGGAGACTTCGCCAAAGAAGGTGTCGTAGTTCTCTTCACAGGTCAGGAAGGTCTTCCAGGGCGTCAGGCCGCCGGCGCAATTGGCCAGGGTGCCCTTGGCGACCGAGGCGCCCATGACGGGTCCACCGCCCTTGAAGGGGATCGGCGTATCGGCGTGCAGGCGGCGGTTGTGGGGATCGTCGGCGACCGTGCGCCAGCGGCCCTGTTCTTGGCGGAGTTTGAGGATCGAGCCGCCGACGGCTTCGCGCTCGGCCTTGATCTGGGCGGGATCGAGGGGCGATTTCTTGGTGCGGCCGTGCATCAGGAAGGGCTTGACCGACTCGTGGTTGACCCAGAGCAGGATCTCGCCGGCCACATCGCCGGGCACCCAGGTGATGAAGTCGTTGTCGTAACCGAATGTCTCGCCGGCCTGGTTGATGGGGTCGCCGTAGGCGATCAGCAGCTGGGCGTTGAGGCCCTCGACGAGGCGCAGTCCGTCCTCGCCGGAAGCCAGCAAGGGCTGGATGTCGGGGCTCGCCTGGCCGGGCAGGCTGGTCGCCACCATGCCGACGGCGGTCGAACCGCCCATGAAGCCGATGAAGCCGCGTCGTGACCATTGTTTGCTCATGGTATCCCCCAAGTCGTATTTTTGCAGCTCCATCATAAAGGCCAGAACCCTATGAGTTCAAGTCGAAACCCAGGCCCAGGCGCTGTTGCGCAAGATGCAATCTTGCGCGGGACGGAGGGTGGAAGTTGGGCAAGACCTGGTAAAAATGGGCGAATCTCATCGGGCAGAGCCCATGCAAAAGATTCCAGCGGGACGCGGGCGCTGTAGCGCAAGATTGCATCTTGCGCCGGCCGACGGGCAGCCAGAAGCCTCCAATAGCCCAACAGTCTGGGCGCTCGCCCCTAACACGCTTTTATGGGATAATAAAAGTGGAAAGGAGCCAAACACCATGCATTCTTGTCTGCGCCGACCTTCCGTCCACCCCAAATGCAGCGGACTTGCGGGCTGTGCTGGACAGCGGGGCTGTTTTTTGCTTTAATGTTCGATTCGGTCGGAGGGATCGATGCGGGCCTTGGGTGAGAAGATCAATTATGAGTTCCAAACGGAAGCGTTGCTCACGGAAGCACTTACCCATAGCTCCTTTGGCTACGAAAACGAGTGTGGTTATAACGAGCGTCTCGAGTTCCTGGGAGATTCAATCCTGGGCTATGTGATCTCGAGCGAACTTTACCATCGTTTTCCCAACCACGCGGAAGGCAATCTCTCCAAGCTGAAATCCGTGCTCGTCTCCTCGACGACCCTGGCCAAAAAGGCCAAGGAACTCCAGCTCGGTTCTTACCTGCGCCTCGGCAAGGGCGAGACCCGCGCCGGCGGCGAACAGAAACCCTCGATCCTGGCCGATGCCATGGAAGCCCTGATTGGCGCGCTCGAGCGCGATGGCGGGCTCGAGGTCGCCAAGGCCTTCATCCTCAACCTCTTTCGCGACGACCTCAACGGCGCGACCCTGGATCTGAAAAACAATGTAGACTTCAAGACACTTTTGCAGGAAAAACTCCAGGAACAGGGTTTAGGTCTGCCGCGCTATTCCGTCGCCAGCGAGGAAGGTCCCGCGCACGACCGCCGGTTCCAGGTACAGATTTTCGTGGCTGACCACGTGGGCCCCGTGGGTGTGGGGACTTCCAAAAAGAATGCACAGCAAGAATGCGCGCGACAGCTTCTCGAGGACGAGCAGTTCTGGATATCCCGTGCGCAACAGTTATCCTCATAGAAGGTGATGCCTTGGAAGAAAGGTTACAGAAGATCATCGCCCGCGCAGGCATCTGCTCGCGGCGCGAAGCGGAGCAATTGATTGCCGACGGGCAGGTCACCGTCAACGGCGAAATCATCACGGAACCCGGCACGAAGGCCGATCCCAGCACCGACCACATCAAGGTCAAGGGCAAGCTCCTCCAGCACGACGAGAAACCCGTCTACGTGCTGCTCAACAAACCGAAAGGCGTGATCTCCACCGTCAGCGATCCGGAGGGGCGCCCTTCGGTCGTGGACCAGATCACGGGCCTCAAGAGCCGCATCTACCCGGTCGGCCGCCTCGATTTCAACACCGAGGGCATTCTGCTGCTGACCAACGACGGCGAGCTGGCCAACCGCTTGCTCAGCCCCTCCTCCAAATGCCCCAAGACCTACCTCGTCAAGGTCAACGGCGTGCCGACCCACCAGGACATCTCCCGCCTGCAGCGCGGCATCACCGTCGACGGCACGCGCTACGGCTCGTGCGAGATCGAGGTCATGCGCATCGCCCGCAACTCCTGGCTCAAGGTCACCCTCAACGAAGGCAAGAACCACCAGGTCAAGAACATGTTCGAGGCGATCGGCCACCCGGTCTCTAAACTGCGTCGCATCGCCTTCGCGTTCCTGACCACCAAGGGCATGGAAGTCGGCAGCTTCCGCCACCTCACCGACGTGGAAGTGGCCCGCTTGCAGCGCGGCGATTTCCAGCCGCTGGTGCCGATCTCCGTCGTGCCCTTCCTGCGCGAATTGGGCGTGCGCATCTCCACCAAGGACCGCGAGGCGCTGCTGCGTTTCAAGGAAGGCGAGGACGTGCCGTCGACGAAGGAGCGCACCTTCAAGGCACCCGAGAGCCGCAAACCCGGCGCCAACCCCGGTAAGTGGGTGGCCAAGAGCAACAGTGAGCGCAACCTGGTCAAACCGCTGCCACTGCGCCGCTCGGAAGAGGGCGAGGAAGGCGAAGAAACCAAGCCACGCCTGAAAGTCGGCCGTCGCCCGCTGAGGAGCCTGGCCGGTACGGGCAAGCTCGAGGACAACAGCCGCGGCTACGCCGCCAAGGGCAAACTGGACCGCGAGGACCGCGGCGGCCGCCGCCCCATGGGCCGCAACCGCAGCGAGGACGGCGACGACCGCCCCAAGCGCAGCTTCAAGCGCGACGGCGATGACCGCGGTGGTGACCGCGGCTTCAAACGCGACGGCGACGACCGCCCCAAGCGCAGCTTCAAACGCGACG
>CAYRFM010000116.1:0-22872 GCA_964423555.1 uncultured Holophagae bacterium
CAGGCGCTGTAGCTGCTGTAGCGCAAGATGCAATCTTGCGCCGGGCGTCGGGTGATCGTTAAAGAAGTTATGCAAATAGAGCGCAAACCCCAGAGGTGATGCCCCATCGCGGTTAGCAGCTCGCGCGAAGTCGCGCGGTAGAGGGGAGCCTGGCCCTGGTCCCGATTCCAGTCGGTCGTCGCGCGGACCATCCGCAGCCTGCGGCTGACGCGCGCGGTCGTCGCGCTAACCGCTGAACCGCGACCGCAGCAGGTACCCTGCGGTCACGCTCCCCCAACGCCACAAAGGTCGAAAGAGACACCAGCTATGTTCCCTTGCCGAGCACACTTTGCGTGAGTCTCTTTTCCGGCTTCGCTTGCGCTCAGTGGTCCGCCAGCTCGGCGCCGCCGGCGAAGAGCCAGTTTTTTAGGGCCGCCACCCGCGCGTCGAGGATCGCCTGGGTGTCGCCCTCGACCACCAGCCGCAGCAACGGCTCGGTGTTCGACTTGCGCAGCGAGAACCACCAGTCCGCGTAGTCCAGGCGCACGCCGTCGATGGTCAGCAGCTCGCCACCCGGGAATTTCTGGCTGGCCTCGTCCAGGAAGCGGTCGGCATGATCGGTCTTGAAGTTGATCTCCCCCGAGGGGCAGTACTTCTTGAACGGTGCGATCAACTGCGACAGCGACTTGCCCGAGGCGTCGATGATGTTCATCACCGTCACCATCGTCAGGAAGGCGCTGTCGGCGTAGTGGAAGTCGCGGAAGTAGAAGTGGCCCGCCAACTCGCCGCCGAAGGGGCCCTGGTGCTCGCGCAGGCGCGCCTTCATGAAGCTGTGACCGACCCGGCACAGCTCGGGCGTGCCGCCCAAGGCGCGCACCTGCTCGGCCACGACCTTCGAGCTGCGGATGTCGTAGACGATCGTGCCGCTGCCGTACTTGCGCAGCATGTCGGTGGCGATCAGCGCGGTCAGAATGTCCGCCGGCACCACCTCGCCGCGGTCGTCGACAAAGAAGCAGCGGTCGGCGTCGCCGTCGAAGGCCACGCCGAAGTCCAGGCCGTCCTCGCGCACGGCCTTCTGCAGATCGATCAGGTTGTTGAAGTTGAGCGGGTTGGCCTCGTGGTTGGGGAAGGTGCAGTCGACCTCCCAGTAGAGCTCGCTGGCACTCTGGTTGACCATTTGCAGGTAGTCGCGGATGAGGAAGCCGCCCATGCCGTTGCCGCAGTCGACAGCGAAGCGGAACTTGCGCACGTAGTGGCTGAAGCCGTTGAGGAAGCTCAGGTAGCCCGGTTTGTAGTCTTTGCTCGAAAGTTCGCCACGGCGCTCGGCCTTGTGCAGGTCACCGGCCGCGATCGCCGCCTCCATGCGGTCCATGCCCTCGGCATAGCCGATCGGGATCGCCTGCTCCCGACAGAATTTCAGGCCGTTGTACTTGCCGGGGTTGTGGGATGCGGTGATCATCACGCTGCCGGCGTAGCCGCCGGTAAAGCAAGCGTAATAGGTCGTCGGCGTGGTGCAGAGGCCGATATCGACGACGTGGGTGCCACCGTCGCGGCAACCGTCGATGAAGGCGCCGGCCAGCTCGGGCGAGCTGACGCGGGCGTCGCGACCACAGCAGATGGTCTTGCCCGCACCAATGAAGTTGCTGTATGCCAGACCGATCTGATAGCCCATCTGTTGATTGAGGGCTTCACCGTAAATGCCGCGAATGTCATAGGCTTTAAAAATGCCTGCCATGGGAACTCCTTACAAGGCGCAAAATTCATGCTACAAGATACAAGATGGTGGGTGAAGATTCAAGTGCGCAACCGCGTCACTCCAGCAGGACGGCGTTGGCAGGCGCGAAGAACTCGCCGCTGGTCGCGCCCGAAAGCGCGAAAATCTGGACCCGGGCCGAGGCGTTGTCGCTCATGACCTCGATCTCGTAGCTGGCGTTGGGTTCGTAGTCGGGGAAGGCGAAGCTCAGAGCATTCAGGCGCTTCGAGCCCGGCGCCAGGGTGCCGAGATCGACCGTGCCGGCGGTTGAGCCACTCTCGTTGAAGCGGTGCACGAGGATCCGCGGGGTCACGGAGGCACTGAGGTTGAGCACGGCCACGCCGTCGTAGTAGCCGGTATTGGGCGAGGAGCCGTCCAGGTGGAAGCGTCTGCCGCTGACCAGTTCGCGGCTCAGGTCAAGCGCCTGGGTCCAGACGCCAAACCCAGTGAGGTCAGCGATATAGCGCAGCGAGCCGCGGGCCACGCCCTGCGCGTCCCAGATGGCGATGTGGGAGATTTGGTCCA
Organism: uncultured Holophagae bacterium; assembly: GCA_964423555.1. Lineage (GTDB taxonomy): Bacteria > Acidobacteriota > Holophagae > Acanthopleuribacterales > Acanthopleuribacteraceae > CAYRFM01. Next base: position 2,258 of record CAYRFM010000116.1, read on the forward strand.
GCAACTCGGGTTGCACGAAGATCCCGTTCAGGCCCGCGCCGTAGAGGTCGAGATCGCGGCGCTGACCGGCGCTGAGGTGAATCGTTTCGGTGGCCAGCTCGCGGCCGTCGACAGCAAAGCCCACCAGCAGCGCGTCGATCGCCTCGTTGGGGTTCTCGTTGACCAGCCGCACGACTGCGGAAAAGCCGCCGGCCTTGCGCGGCGCGTGGATCAGCCAATGACGGTAGTGGCGCAGCACGCCGGGGTCGCTGGCCGCTGCCGCAGGACCTGGCAGGCTGATGGGCTCGGATTCCTCGAGGCCCGTGCCGGTGCGGGCGATGGCGATCGCGTAAGGCGCGCTTGGCACGGCGTTGGCGGCGATATGGACCTGCTTGGGCCAGGGACCGCTGACGGTGTCGGGTCCGTGAGCAATTGCGCCGTCAACGATCAGGCTGAGGCGATAGCCCAGCCCATGAGCGGCCGCGCCGTCCAGGCCGTCGCTGTCGGGGTCGGGCAACAGGCCGTCGAGGCTGCCATCGCCATTGCGCCAGAAATGGGCATTTTGGCAGAACAGCGGCGGGGTCAGGGTCAGCGGCTCGCTCTCGCGCAGCAAGTTATTAAGCAGCTTCATCGGCCCGTCGTCGAGGGTCAGGGTCGCGCCCGTCAGCGCCAGGGAGATCGGCTGCTGGGTGTAGATCACGCGGCTGAGGGCGCCGCTGCCGAGGATCGTGACCCAGTTCCCGGCCGTGCCGTCGTTGGCGATGCCGGTAAAGGTATCGATCGCGGTGAAAAAGCCCAGCCCTGAGATGGGGTTCCAATTGGAGAGCGCGGCGCTGTCCAGGCCAGCGGTGATGAAGGTCCCGTCGTTGGCGATGTTGACCTGACTAAAGCCCGCCTCGACATAGGTCGCCGAAAGCGTCGCGCCGCCTGGGTACTCGGCCAGGCTGTTGCCACCGAAGCCGGGGTTCTGGACGATCAGGGTCCCGCCGCGCGCTAGAAAATCGGTGAACAGCGCGGGGCTGAGGCCGTCGTAGGACGAGAAACCGTCCAGCCAGACGACATCGTAGCCGGTCAGGTCCGTCGTCACCAGCGCCGGTTGGGACACAGAGGAAAAGGTGTGATCGAGGCGGCTGAGGTTGTCGCTGAAGACCGAGTCACTGGTGTTGAAAGAGTTGCCGCAGATCAGGACTTCACTGGCCAGAAGCGGCCAGGCGAAGACCAGGGCGATCAACGAAAGAGTTCGCAGCATGAGTCATCCTCCGGGATGGATTGCGCGCAGCGCGAGGCAAGCGGGAAAGCAGACAGCCATCTTACCACGGTCGCGGCCCATGCGTGCTACAATCGAGATGACACAGTGCGGCATGTAAGCACAAATTGAGCTTGCCAACGACCGTGAACACGCAAACATCTGTTTCTCAGCAGCCCTGAATGAAACTGAAAGAGCCTGCCATTTTGGGCGGAAGGGGCGTAGAATGGAACTTCACAGGCGAATGCCAACTGCGACGAGGCTGGGTTGTGAGCGAGAATCGAATAGAATTCCAGTATGCGGGTATCAACGAAGGAGATTTGACCCTAGAGGCGCTGGTAAAGGAGCTCAAGGCTGTTTCCGGTGCGCTGGCTGCGGTTGACCAAGCCCTGCATCAAAGAAAGACGGCCGTGTTTTATGTTGTCGATGCTAGACATAATAGCCCGCTGTGCTTGGCATTCGAAGGCGCTCCGCTTGATATGCACTGTGACGTGGTCCCAACGATCTCGGAAACGATCAAGCTGATAGAGGGCTTAAAGCGCAATATCTGGCCCGATCGCTACAGCACCGAGTTGAAGAAGATTGTCAAAAAGGTTTTCAGTGGTTTGGGAAAAAGTGTAGAGGAGATCAAAATCTCCTGGCATGGGCAAAGCCAGCACTTGACCTTGAAAAATCAGGAACCTGAGACTCGGAAAACCTTTTCCTATGCCAGCGCCGTGACAGGCCGGGTAGAATACCTCGACCTTCATAATCAGACCAATAGCTTCAAAATCTACCCCATCGCTGGAGCCGAGTCCATCCTTTGCAAATTCAAACTTGAGCAAAAGGAAGAAGTGTTGGCTGCCATTGACCGGATCGTGACAGTAAGCGGCAAATTCAAGCACAAGCACGGCGCGAAGTACCCTCATCAGATCAGGGTGACCTCCCTGGAACTTCATGCGCCTTCCGAGTTCAACCTGCACAACCTCCTAGGCTGTGCACCTGATTTGACGGGTGATTTGAGCTCCGAGGACTATGTCCGACAGTTGAGGGAGGAATGGGATCAGCGCCTAAGCTCTACCTAGTACGACTTTGTCAGGTTGGCTAGGCCAACACTTTTACGCCGGCTCCGCCCTACATTCGTGTTTCATTCGGAGAAGGCAAGCCGGCGGCTTACCGCACTTTTCCTGGCTTCGCGGACCAGTTGTGTTCCCTGCGACCAGGGTAAGTCGGAGGGTCATCACCAACCTGACAAAGTCGTACTAGATAGCTGTGTGTTCATTGCCTGGTTTAAAAATGAGTCCCGACCCGTAGAAGAAATGGAAGGCGTCAGGGAGTTACTCGCCAAGATCAAGCAGAAGCAGGCCATTATGGTGGCATCTACGATGATCCTGACGGAACTGCTTTTTGACAAGATGCCACAAGCCGAGGCAGAGTTTTTTTCCATCCAGGGTCTGAGCAATGTGGTTTTTCTTCCAGTCGATATGGCCATTGCACGCCTGGCCGGTAACATCAGGTCCTATTACCGAGACACGGGTAAAATTTCGGTTCCGGATGCGCTTCATTTAGCGACAGCGATCTATGGCGGCTGTGAGCGGTTCTATACGTTTGACGAAGGGAAAAAAGGTGACCACGGCATGTTGAAGCTAGGTGATCGCGTTGCCAATCATCCCCTCGTCGTCACCAAGCCCTGCTCCATAAACAAGTCGCTACCTGGAATCGATGCTGAGTGACAGCGGCAGCCAAACAGACCGCGGCCCATGCGTGCTACAATCGAGATGACACAGTGCGGCATGTAAGTACAAATTGAGCTTGCCAACGACCGTGACACGACTTAATATGAATGTTCGTTCAGTAGACCCTTGGAGGCTTCCCCAATGAGTGAGTACCCTATCGACGAACGCGACATCCACTTCATCCTCAAAGAGTGCCCCGGCATCTCCGCCATCCAACAGACGGGCGCTTTCGATGAATGTGACCACGATACCCTCGACATGCTGGTCGACCAGTCCAAAAACTTTTGTCAGAAGGTCCTGGCCCCGATTCTCGCCCTCAGTGACCGCGAGGGCTGCCGTCTCGAGAACGGCAAAGTCATCCTGCCCCCCGAAATTGGCGAAGCCTGGGACCAGTACAAGGAACTCGGGCTGATCGGCATGAACTCCATGGGCGACTATGGCGGCGCCGGCCTGCCCAATTTCTTCTCCGTGCCGGTCACCGAAATGCAGTGTGGCTCGTTCGTGGCCTTCTCGATGCTGCCGCTGCTGACCCGCGGCGCCGCGCGCCTGATCGAGAGCTTCGGCGCCGACGCCCTGCGCGACCACTACCTGGAGCGCATGTACGCCGGCCAGTGGACCGGCACCATGTGCCTGACCGAGCCCGCCGCCGGCAGCGATGTCGGGGCCGGCATGACCAAGGCCGTCCCCCACGGCGACGCCTTCAAGATCACCGGCACGAAGATCTTCATCTCCTGGGGCGAGCACGAACTGGCCGAAAACATCATTCATCTGGTGCTGGCTCGGATCGAGGGCGCACCCCCCGGATCCAAGGGCCTGAGCCTGTTCGTGGTCCCCAAGTTCCGCACGGCCGAGGACGGCACGCTGCTCGGTCCCAACGACGTCATCTGTGGCAACATCGAGCACAAGATGGGCATCAAGGCCTCGCCGACCTGCGTGATCAACTTCGGCACCGACGACGACTGCCTTGGCTACCTGCTGGGCGAGCCGAACCAGGGCATGCGCATGATGTTCCAGATGATGAACGAGGCCCGCATCGAGGTCGGCGTTCAGGGTCTGGCGATTGGCAGCGCGGCCTACTTGACGGCGTTGAACTACGCCAGGGACCGCGTCCAGGGCACCCTCCGCGAAGGCGATGCGGTCCGTGCCGCTAAAATCATCGAGCACGAGGACGTGCGCCGCATGCTGTTGAAGATGCGCGCCCTGACTCAGGGTTGCCGGGCGATGATCTACAACCTCATGCTGTACCTGGACCTGGCCCACCACCAGGGACCGGAACAGGAAAAATACAGCGCGCTGGTCGAGTTGATCGTGCCCCTGTGCAAGAGCTACGGCTCTGACCAGGGCTTCCGCGTCACCGAGCTGGCGGTGCAGACCTTCGGCGGTTACGGCTACTGCCAAGAATACCCCGTCGAGCAGTACCTGCGCGACTGCAAGATCTCCTCGATCTACGAGGGCACCAACGGTATCCAGGCGCTGGACTTGGTCTTCCGCAAGATCATCATGGACCGCGGCAAGAGCCTCAAGATTTGGATCGGCGACGTCATGGCGCTGTGCGGCGGACTGAACAGCGAGGCGCTGGCCCCGCTGGCCAAGACGATGGTCGACGCGGCCACGGTCGTCGGCGGCGCCGCCCAGCATTTGGGCGAGAAGGCGGCCGGCGGCAAGGACGACCTGGTGCGCTTCTATGCCACGGACTTCCAAGAGCACATGGGCCACATCATGGTCGCCTACTTCCTGTTGGCCCAGGCCCAGGTCGCCGAGCGCGCCCTGGCCGCTGGTCCTTCGGCGGCGGATGAGCACTACTACCGCCAGAAACTGATCACGGTCGCTTACTTCTTCGAGGACATCCTGCCTGGTGCCGTGTTTGGGCTCAAGCAGATCACTCGCAAGGAAGCGCGCGGCCTGGCCGCCAGTTTCGCCTAATCCCGCGGTGGGGCCGGACGCCGGCCCCCGTCCGCGCCGATTTGGCCGGCACAAGCGCCGGCGCGGCCCGCTCGGGCGTCGCGCCGGTCCAGCATCCAAGGCCAGGCCAGGCCTGCGACCCAGGACTCGGATGGCGCGGTCCTTGCTCTGTCACAGCGTCCAGCCGGCGCCAAGGCGGCAATTCGCTCGCGATTCTGCGCCGTTCTTTGGTATGCTTAGCGCTCGGTACGCGCTATGGCGATGACCAGGGCTGCTTGCAGGAGCCTGGCGAATCCAACGGGTCGGTGATCGATGATGAAAAACGTGTTCTTTCGTAGTTTGATGCTGCTGTTTATGAGCGCGCCCCTTTGGGCTCAGGGGTTCAGCCTGTATGAGCAGGGTGTACAGGGCCAGGGCAATGCTGGAGCCTTCACCGCGCGCGCCGAGGACAGCACGGCCCTGTTCTACAATCCCGCCGGCCTGGCTCAGCTGGGTTCCTCCGAGGTTAACCTCGCGGGCAAGTTCACCACCAGCCGCGCCTACTATTCGAACGCCGGCCAGACCACCTGGCACAGCGATTTCGCCGAGGACCTGCACCCCAGCCTGTTTTACAACACCAAGCTCGGCAAGGTGGCGATCGGCGTGGGTTCGACCGTTACGGCGGCCTACGAGGTCGACTGGAACCAGCCCGACTACCAGGGCCGCTTCCTGTATAACCGCACGGACTTTCGCGCCCGCGAGCACATGCTTGGCGCGGCCTACGGACTGACCGACACCTTCTCGATCGGCGGCAGCGTGCGCTTCGTACAGTTGGATTACGCATTTGGCGCTGTGCGCCCGCGTCCGTTCTCGAGCAGCGATCCCAGCCGCTATTTCGAGGCCGACGAGACCTACGACTTAGATGGCGACGGTACCGGCTTCAGTTTCGGCATGCAGTACCACAAGCTGCGCCGTTTCTCGATCGGCCTGAACTACCAGTCGGCGATCGACGTCGACCTCAGCGGTCGTCGCCTGTTCACCCAGACCACCGAACTTGGCAACCCCAGCGCCGAGGCCGCCTTCGAGCAGTTCTTCCACGATGGTGGTGCAAGCACCAGTTTCGAACTGCCGGAACGCATCGCCGTGGGTTATTCGACCCGCGTCACCGTGCGCACGCGCGCCGAGCTGGACGTGATCTATGAGGGCTGGAGTCGCGAAAACACGACGATCGACACCACTGACGCCGCTGGCGCGGCTCAACAGGTGGTTATTCCCCGACGTTGGAACGACACCTACAGCGTCCGGATCGGCGCCGACTTCCAACAGCGTCGGGCGCTGCTGTGGCGCTTGGGTATGGGCACGACCCGCTCGACCGTACCCTCGGACACGTTCCAACCCGATTTTCCCGACTACGACCGCTTCTTCTACAGCTTCGGAGTCAGCTACACCTTGGCCAAGCGTTACACCATCGAAGGGGCCTGGCAGTTGGTCCAGAACCGCGACCGCCACGTCGCCGACACGGAACTGGTCTTCGACCCCAGCTCACCCGATTACGTGACCAGCAACGGCCAAATCGGCCTCTACGAATCACAGCGCGCCCAAGTGCAGCTCGGCCTGCGGATCAAGCTCAACTAAGCCAAAAACTGGGGCCGACCGCCGGTCGGCCTGTAGGGGCGGAAGAGTGGGGCCGACCACCGGTCGGCCTGTACGGGCGGAAGTTCAACGGGACCCAAGGAAGGCGACGACCCAAGTGGGGCCGACCGCCGGTCGGCCTGTAAAGGCGGGAGTACACCGGGAACCAAAGAAGGCGACGATCCAAGTGGGGCCGACCGCCGGTCGGCCTGTAAGGGCGGAGGTTCAACGGGACCCAAAGAAGGCCACGGCCAAAAGTGCAAGGCACCCCCTCCGAAGCCGTTGCCGCCCTTTCAAAACCCCTGGCAAATGCGATTCGGCCAGGTTAGACTCGGTTTGTCTCTCACAGTCCCCAACCTGGAAGTCTTGAGGAGAAACCGATGAAACACGATGAGTTCGTGCGCTATGCGATGTCCGACAGAGCCCTTTGTGCGGCGTTCTTCAAGCATTTCATGAGCGAGTTGACCAGTGTGCTTGATTTCGACCAGCTCAAGCAGGAGAACGGTTCCTACGTGGCGACCAACCTGCGCCGGACGATCACGGACCTGCATTATCAGGTGCCCTTACAGGATGACAACGAGGTCCGCTGTGCGATCCTGATGGAGCACAAGAGCAGCGGCAGTGCGCGTCCAGGGACCGGCAGCCTGATCTTTCAATTGCGCGTTCAGGAAATGGCGCTGTTGCAGCATTACGGCTTGCAAAATCCGGGCAAAAAGCTGCCGATCGTATTCTTGGTCGGGCTCTATCACGGACCACGCCCCTATGCGGGACCCAGGACGGTGGCTGAGCTCATCGCCGGCCCACCAGATCTGATCCCGGCCCGCTGGCGCCAGAACGACACGTTGCTGATCGACCTCAACCTGCTTGACGAATCCAAGCTGGAGGAAGGTAAGCTCCGTTTGTTTCTGAGCGTGCTGAAAATCATTTACGACGACGACTTCATCGACAAGTTCAAGGCGATGCTGCCAAGATTGAAAAACTACGAGGTGAGCCATGAAGGCCAGGAGTTTTTAATTGCGCTCAACCATTACCTGCTCTCCAACGCCCGCTGGGAAAGTCTGCCCGAGTTCCGGGAAATTGCGATAAAATCATACTCAGAAGAAGTGGGAGGTGCTGTTATGACCATCGCTGAACTCCTCAAGAAAGAAGGTCGCAAGGAAGGCCGCAAGGAAGGCCGCAAGGAAGGCCGCAAGGAAGGCCGCATGCAAGGCCGCATGCAAGGCCGCAAGGAAGTCGCAAAAACCATGGTCCACAGTGGGTTAGACTGGGAAACAATTGCGAAATACACGGGTCTTTCCCAAGATACGATTGCATCGCTGGCCAACCAGGCCTCCTGACGCTCCTCACGCGAAGCCGCGAAGCCGCGAAGAAAGAAGGCCGGTAGGGCTGGACGTTCAACGGGAGCATGGAAGGCGACAGCTCTGACCGCTGAGTTCGATGGAGTCCCTGGACGATGTGAAGTCCTTACCCGGCCGGGGCTATTGGGATTTTCGCTCATTGGTTAGGTAGTAATTTTCGACTTCCTCATAGACGGCTTGTGCCCTGGCCGGGTCCTGTTCCCGGAGGCGATGAAGGGCACGTTCGTGCCCGGTCATGCTCTTTTCTGTTTTCGCCCCAGGAAACATCCAGAGCAACAAAAGGTCCCGTGCTCTTTGCAAACATAAAGGGTCATCGTCCAACCTGAACATTTTGATATGTGCTCGGCCCCGGTCGCTCTTTTCAAGGAGCATCATACCGAAGTAGTCAAAATGGTCATCGGGATCGTCATCCAGAGTTCCCAGTGGGTAAATCAGCAGTGGCTGTTCGTCTTGACAAGCATCCACCCGTTCTGTTGTGCCGGGAGACCGTATCCCTCTGATGGGGAAATAATTGCACTTAAGATCCTCATTGCAGCGCGTGCAGCTGAGCAAATAGTTTTGCAAGCAGTAGGAGAGCATGTAATAGCCCTCTTCTTCGGTGCTATTGGTAATGATCTGAGCTAAGGTTTTGTCTTCCGGCTGCCAGGGTTTGACCAAGGCTTTTGGTCGAAAATGCTCGATATCCTTGTCACGGTCACTCACTCCCCTCAGGTCACACTCGCAATAAGCACAACGAGAGCCTTGCACCGTTTCGTAGACGCTTTTTATTTCAGACCAAATGGCGGATTTTTCATCATACTTCTTCGCTGCCTTAAACTTGTCCAAGCGCTTTTGGGCTCTAGAGAGCCATTTAGGCCTGCATTTCTTGACACGGCGCTCGAGCTCTTTCAGTTCCTCGGTGGGTCCAGATTGGGTGCCGTTTTCTAAGATCGTGTAGCGAATCACTGCTCGCTTCCCCGAACGTAGAGCTTAAGTAGTTCCATGCGGGCGTGCTCGTCACCGTTCTGTGCTTGTTGATAGAGACGCGCGAAATCGGACGCAAACCCTGCGGAGCGTGTCGAGTCAAGTCCAAAATAGGGGCTCAATAGGGTTTGGTCGGCGTTGAGGCCGTGCAGGTTCCGGTCGAGCGTGGTGACGCTGCTTAAGCGAGCATCGTAGACCACATGGCGGACGTTCTCGGAGGGAAGCGAGCTGGCCACCAGGGGGCTGTGAGAGGTGAAGACGAATTGTAGGTTGGGGAAAGCTTTGCTTATCGTAGCAATCACGGTTTTTTGCCACGTGGGGTGTAGGTGGAGGTCTAATTCGTCGACCAACACAACGCCTTTCAACTTAAGATAGCTTGCATGCATGCCGGCTTCAGATAGCGATTCCAAGTGATAAAGCAGATCGCCCAACCAGGAGGCATAAGAGCGATGGCCATCAGACAATGCCTCGAAGGGCAACTTCACACCGTCACGATCGAACATCACGGGCCCGTCAAGTAACACCGGTACGAGACCCGCGGGTTGGAGCAGCTCCTTTAAAAGTTCGCCTGTTCGCCCGATCGCATTCCAATTCCCAAGCGTGATCTCCAGAGGCATAAGGTTGAAATTTTCCTCGAACAAGCTGGCGATGCGTTGGTAGCGGCGTGCACGGGCTTTGTCGCGAATGCTCGGATGGTCATGCGGTCCCGTGCTTCCTACCCAGCGGGTGGCGCCGTATCCGGTGATAAAGTAGGCGGCTGATTGATCGTTGAAGAGCTCGGGTAATTGCGACGACTCGCCCTCGAGGATGCCGCGCTTGCCATCAATGACGGTTGCCACTTCCATATTCTGATCGCCCTCATCGGTGAGGGTTGCGGTTAAACGACAGCGCTCGATCAATTGATCAGGATCTTTGCGCACCAGATTGAGTTGGCGAAACCCGGCATTAGAAAGAGAAGAGCCCAGAATGGCCAAACAACAGGCCCGCAGAATCGAGGTCTTGCCGGAGCCGTTGGTGCCCAGCAGTAAAGTGACATTATCGAAATCGCGGCGTTCCTCGCCTGGAACACTGAACGCGACGGTCTGTTCGCGATACGATTTGAAGTCGACCATTTTTAGCGATTTCAGGTACATCATGTGTCTCCAGCGGCGATTATACGCCAATTGAGCCGGGGTGGGCGCCTCAATCCTCTTCGTGGACGTCGCGGTACTGTTCGTAGCGCCAAGCACGGGCGAAGGCCTCGACGTAGTTCTTCTTGCAAAAGTCACCGCCGCTGAAGAAGGCCAGGAACTCCTCGTCGCCGAGGAGACGCCGGGTGACTTCGCGCACGGAGTCGCCGGTTTTGAGGTAGTGGCGGACCTGTTCGCGCATGCTGACCAGGTACTTGAGCTTCTCGCGCAGGGCCTCGTAACCGCCGAGCACGAGGCCGCGGTGGGCGCAGAACAGGGTGTCGAAATGCAGGGTCAGCAGGTGCTTGAGGCTCTCGATCTCCTGGTTGGGGTTCTCGTCCAGGCGCAGGAAGCGCGGCTTGCTGCTGATGAAGGCATCGCCGGAGAACAGCCAGCCGCGGCGGCTCTCGAAGAAGCAGACATGGTCCGGCGCGTGGCCTGGGGTGTGGATCGGCTTGAGCAGCAGCGGCCCAGCCTCGATCGGGCCCGGCAGGGCCAGCGCCTCGAAGGCCTTGGGTCGACCCCAGACGAGGCGGCGGTAGAGCTTCATAGGGAAGCCGTCGCGGTAGAAGGGCAGGCCGTCGGCGTGGGCGTAAACCTTGGCGTGATGCGTGTGGGCGATGCGGCAGGCGTTGCCGCCGTGGTCCTCGTGGTGGTGGGTCAGCAGGACCTGAGCGACGTCGCGTTCCTGGAGGAAGCGGTGCACGAACCGCCACTGGTTGGGCGGGCCGGTGTCGATCAGGGTCTCGCCGATACGGTACAGGGTGCAGGTGGTGTTGAGGCGATTGGCGCGACCGACTCGGACTGCCTCCACACCCTCGAAATCGAAACGCTCAAAAGTGGCCAAGCGCCATCACTCCAGGGGTAATATGAGGCAGACAGCCTCGGTGCTGTTGCGCACGAGCAGGTGGTCTCCGGCCAGGGCGGGAGGGTTCCAGGTCTTGCCGTGGAGCACCTCGTCGCGGCGGGCCAGCTCGTGGTAATCGTCGGGCACGGCCTTGACCAGCGCCACTTCGCCGCGCTCGCCCAAGACGAGCAGGGTCTCGCCGACGAGGAGCAGCTGGCCATGGCCAAAGCGGCCGCGCTTCCAACGGCGCTCGCCCTTTTCGACGTCGATACAGGCCAGCACGCCGTCGTCGAGTCCGTAGAAGAAGCCGTCGCGATAAACGATCACGGTGAATTTGGCCTTCATCTTGAGAGACGACCAGAGCTGGCGGGTGGAAAACTTTTCGCCGTCGCTGTCGACCTGGATCAGGCGGGCGCCGATGCCGTAGCCGGACGAAAGGAACACGCGCCCGCCAGCGAGAGGAATGGGCTGGGAAACGGGCTCGGAGCCGGCCGGCCAGGGGAAGCGCCAGAGTTCGGCGCAGTCGCCAGCGTCGTATCCTGCCAGGGCGTCGCCATTGAACAGCAGATACTGGTCGACGCCGCCGATCTGGGTGGGGACGGGGGTGCTGTAGCCCGGAAGGTCGTCACCGCCGCCAAAGAGCATTAGGCCGGAGTGGCGGTCGTAGGCGACGAGACAGCGACCGGGCTCGCCACCGGCAACGACGAGGACGCGGTCCTCGAGCACGACGGGCGAGGCGGAAACGCCGTAGGTGGGTGGCACGGCATTGTTTTCGGCCATGACGTCGACGGACCAGAGCTTGTGGCCATCGGCGAGGTCGAGGCAGCTGAGCACGCCGGTCGCACCCAGCGCGTAGACCTTGCCGCCGGCGAGGGCCGGCGTGGTGCGCGGGCCGTCACCGCCGACGGTGTCCTGGTGGCGCACGGTGATGCCATACTGCCAGCGGGTTTTGCCGGTCTGGAGATCGTAGCAGATGACCATTTCCTCGCTGCCGCGCTGCTCCATGGTGACGGCGCAATCGCCCTGGATGGCGAAGCCGGACCAGGCCAGGCCGACGGGAATGCGCCAGAGCTCCTTGGGCGGACGGGTCTGCCAGTCACCGGCGAGGCGGGGGCGATCGAGCACGCCGTTACCGTTGGGTCCGAGGTAGCGCGGGAAGTCGTGATCGGTTGCTTGGACGGCCGCGTCGGACGTGCCGATGGCGGTCTGGGCGGAACTGTCGAGCCCACTGTCGGAGGAGCTGGTCCAACGCCAGGCCAGGATCGGGAGCAGGTCTCCGGAAACGCCGCGGATGCGCACGGTGGCGACAGCCAGTACCAGCAGCAGTGCGAAACTGCCGACGATGCGCCAGCGGGTCCGGGCCTGGAGACGGCCGAAGAAGAACAACCAGGCGAAGACCCCAAACCCGAGCAACAGGGTGTAGCTGAGCGTGTGGGTGGTGCGGCTCTGACGGTCGAGCACCTCGCCGGTCCAGACCCTGATGAGCGCGGCCGCGTAGAGCAGGCACAGGGTGACCAGCGGCCACCAGCGGATCTTGTGAGGTTTGGGTTCTGGCAAGGCGGAAGCTCCAGGCGCAGAGAGACGCGCGCCACAACTATACCACGGGCCAGGCCAGGCTCGATGGGCTCAGCGCAAGCTTTCCCAGACCTGTTCGGGGCCGCCGTACAGGCGCCGAAAATTTTCGCCGGTGGCGGCGATCACGGAGGCCAGATCGAGGCCCTTGATGGCGGCGACGGCCTCGGCCACGTGGCGTACATAGGCGGGCTCGTTGCGCCGACCGCGGTGGGGGATCGGCGCCAGGTAAGGACTGTCGGTCTCGATCAGCAGGCGCTCGAGCGGCACGAGACGGACGACGTCGCGCAGCTCCTCGGCGTTTTTGAAGGTGATGATGCCGGTAAAGCCGATGTGGAGGTCGAGCGCCAGCAGGTCCTTCGCCAGTGCGGCGGTGCCGGTGAAGCAGTGGACGTGGCCGCCGCGGGCGAGCTCGGCCTCGGCCAGCAGGGCTCGGGTATCGTCTTCGGCGTCGCGGGTATGGACGACGATCGGCAGACCGCGGCGCGCGGCCGCCTGGAGCTGGCGGCGGAAGGCCTGGCGCTGGATCTCGCGGGGGCTGCTGTCGTAGTAGTAGTCCAGGCCGATCTCGCCCCAGGAGAGTACCTTGGCGTGGTGGCTGAGCGCTTCGAGTTGGGCCAGGACGTCGTCGTCGAGGGTACTGGCCTCGTGGGGGTGGACGCCGACGGAGGCGTAAATCCCGGGCCGCCCTTCGGCCAACGCGACGACCTGGCGGCTCTCCTCAAGGTTGCAGCCGACCTGAAGCAGCTGGGTGACGCCCGCCGCGACAGCCCGTTCGATGACTTGTTCGCGGTCGGCGTCGAAACGCTCGCCATAGATATGGCTGTGACTGTCGATCAACGTCATTTCTTTTTGACCAGGCGCGACTTAATCTCGCTCTCGAGCAGGTTCACACCGTCTTCGTCCTCGCCCAGGGTGCGGAACACCACTTGGCCCTTGGCATCGACCAGGTAGAAGATCGGGAAGCCGGGCACTTTCAAGAGGTCGGTGATGTAACCCAGCGGGTCGAAATAGAAATTCTCAGGCTGGGGCGTGACCTTGAAAAACTGCTGCAGCTTGGCCTGGTGCGTGGGGAAGTCCAAGCCGTTCTCGAAATTGACTGAGTAAGACTTGAGGCCTTGGCCCTTGTACTTCTTGGTCAGGTCGTGGAAGCGGTTCCAGAGGTCGGGCCGATTGCCGTCGCGCATAGTCCAGACCTGGATCAGGGTCAGGCCCTTGATCTCGAGGGTGTACTTGCTCTTGTCCATGCGGAAGACTTTGATGTCTGTGGGGAAGGGCGTGTTGGGATAATCATAGCCCTCGGGCACGCGGTTCATGCCCATCTTGATATCCTTGTCCTTGTCGGGCGTCGGCGTGGTCTGGGCATGCAGGCTGGTCAGGAGGGTCAAGGTCAGCGCGATGGCGAAAATACTTTTCATGTCTCGTCCTCGATTGGCTTTCGGCCCGCGTAGCCCGCGTTGTAGCCGTGTCTGTAGGTGATATCCGTTTCGGGGTACTCCCAGCAGTAGTAATCACTGCCGCTGTTGAAGTCGATCGTGAACGGTTGCTTGGGCAGGGCGCCCAGTTTGACAGCGGTCTCGGCCCAGTGTTGTATAATGACGCGCAGGCGGGCTTGGGCTTCCTCGGGGTCACCGCCCTCCGCCTGGAGGCTGCGCACCTGAGCCTCGGCCTCGGCGGTCGCTTCTCGCAGCCAGGGCAGCAGCGCTCTTGCGTCCGCCAGTGTGAAAATTCGCTCTTCCATGTCCTCTCAGCCCTCACAACCACGAACCGGAGTTCGGCATGTCCGCTAACTTGTCTGTCCTTGTCTGCACTGGCCCGACCTGTTCGCTACAGGGCGGTCCGGCGCTCAGCGCCTGGTGTCGCGACCTAGCGGCGGCGGGCCTGGCGATCGAAGCGGGCACGACACCTTGTACCGCCAACTGCTGCGAGGCACCGGTCGTCACCTGGAACGGCCGGTACCTGACGGAGTGCACGCCGGAGAAGTTGACGGCTCAACTGATCGCCGAGGACCTGCTTTAGATCAGTCGAGGACCTTAGCGCCGATCCCGCCGATCTGGTAGATCGTCGTGCCTGCGGTCACGGAGGCGGGGTCGAAGGCCTCGCCCTTTTCCTCGGCAAGGTGCTTGAAGTAGCCCACGGCCTGGTCCTTGGTCAGGTCAAACTTGTAGACGGTGCCTTCGGCGAGGATCTTTTTACCCTCGAGTTCGGGGTTGAAGACAATCTCGCCGTCCTTGACTTTGATGCGTACTTTTTGAGCGCCACTGGCGATGTCCATCCAGCAGCCAGCCTTGGGGCAGACTTCGCTGACAACGCCTTGCACTTTGATGACCTTGCCGAGGTAGGACTCGGGGTTGGCCATCAAAGTCTCGATGGAGACGGTCGGGGTTTCCTGTTTGACGCCGGCACCATAGACCTGGGGTCCGTCAAAACTGAGCAGCATGAGAACGATTGCAAGGGTCATGAGTCACACTCCTGGAGCGCATGGTGCCGGGCTCGGCACGCTGAAATGGGATATGCAAGTTGCAGGCCCAAATCGAGGATGGGCCAAACAGCCATCATAGCAGGAAAACGGCTTGGGGCATAAGCTGCAGGCACGCCAAATTGACGCGTGCGGGTGTTGTCCCCGCGACGGCTATGCCCTTTCGAGCGCGGCCACGAACTTGTAGCCGACGGTGGGCACGGTCAGGATGATGCGGTTGAGGCTCTGGTCGCCGAGCTTGCGGCGGATCT
Source organism: uncultured Holophagae bacterium (assembly GCA_964423555.1). Taxonomy (GTDB): domain Bacteria; phylum Acidobacteriota; class Holophagae; order Acanthopleuribacterales; family Acanthopleuribacteraceae; genus CAYRFM01. The sequence goes on from CAYRFM010000116.1 coordinate 17,350, forward strand.
TGGCGATGTGGGTGTCGACCGTGCGGGTGGTGGCGTCGCTGCGGTACCCCCAGACGGCCCCCAGCACTTCGGCCTTGTCGACCGCCTGGTTGACCCTCTGGACCAGGTACCTGAGCAGGGCCCACTCCTTCTGGCTGAGGTGGATCTCCTCGCCGCCGCCGACGAGGTGGAAGTTGTCGAAGTCGGCTACAAACCCGGCGAAGGCCAGACGCATCGCGGCGCTGGGTTCGGGTCGGTTGCGGCGCAGCAGGGCTTTGACACGGGCCAGGAATTCGCCCAGGCCAAAGGGCTTGGTCAGGTAGTCGTCGGCGCCCAACTCGAAGCCGATGACTTTGTCGAACTCGGTGCCCTTGGCGGTCAGCATCATCACCGGCATAGTCGTATTTTGGGCGCGCAGCAGCTTGAGCACCTCGAGCCCGTTGAGGCCCGGCATCATGATGTCGAGGATGACGAGGTCGAACCGCTCCGCTTGGGCGCGAGCCAAACCGTTGGCGCCATCGGCGGCTTCGGCGACTTCGTAACCCTCGAATTCGAGGTTGTGGACGAGAGAAAAGCGCAGGTCGCGCTCGTCCTCGACGAGTAGGATGCGCGGCATTTCGGCTCCTGGCGAAGCGGCGCGGCAGAACCGCGCCGCCTGCGATCAGCGAGTGAGGTTGACCGGGTCACCGGCGGTGACGAGAATGTTGTCCTCGATGCGGATGCCGCCCAGGGGCAACAAGGCGTCGACCAGGTTCCAATCGATGTACTGGCTCAGCTCGCCGCCGCGCTGGGGATCCAGCAGCAGCGGAATGAAGTACAGACCGGGCTCGATGGTGAAGACCATGTCGGCTTTCATGAGACGGTTGAGGCGCAGGAACTTGTGTTGCTCCGGCGGGGGGGCCAGTTTGCCGCGATCATCGGCGAAGAAGCCACCGACATCGTGGACCTGGATGCCGAGCAAGTGGCCGATGCCGTGGGGGAAGAACAGGCGCGAGACTTTCTTCTCGGCCAGCTCTGCCTTGGCGCCGCGCAACACGCCGTGTTCGTGCAGCAGGTCGAGCACGCCGGCATGGGCGGCCTCTTGGATCTCGAGGTAGGGCGTTTCGGGGCGAACCAACTTGACCAGGTCGAGCTGGAGCCGGTCCATGCCCTCGAGCAGACCGCGGAAGACCTGGTGCGCGCTGTCGCGGGCGTAGGTGCGCGTGATGTCGGAGGCGTAGCCATTGACCCGGCAGCCCGCATCGATCAACATCACCCGCGCGCCGCTACCATCGGTGCGGCGTTTGTACTGGTAGTGCAGGATCGCCGATTTCTCGTCCAGGCCGACGATGTTGGTGTAGGGCGAATCGCTTTCGAGCATTTGGTTGGCGGCCAGAAAGGCGCAGTGGATGGCGTATTCGCTGCCGCCGGCGAGGAAGGCCTGGCGGGCGGCCTCGTGGCCGATCATGGCGAGGCGGTTGGCCTCGCGGATCTGGGCGACCTCGTAGGCGGTCTTCATGCCGCGGTAGTAGTCCAGGTAATTGCGCAGGTGGCGTTCGTTCTGCAGCGCACTGGGCAGGCCCAGTTCGGCGGCGAAGGCAGTGTTCTCGCCGAGGAAGGCGATGCGACGGCAGGCGGGCAGGTGGTCGATGACCTGGGCATGGTCGCTGAGCTGGACGATCTCGAAGGCGCTGGTCCACCAGGGCGCGGCCTCGAAGGTCTGTTCGTACCAAAAGTCGTTGGGCACGACGCAGAAGTACACGGGTTTCTTGCCGGGCTCGACGAGGACCATCTGGTCGGGTCGGTTGATCGGCAACCAGTGGCGGAAATGGCCAAAAGCCTCGAAGGCGATGCCGCGGTCATCGCCAAAATAGTGGGCTTCGGAGCCGGAGTGGAGCAGGACCGCCTCGATCGTGGGCGCGTCCTTCTCGGCCGCGAGTTCGGCGAGCGCGCGTTCGTAGATGCCCTGTACATGGGCGATGTGTTGACTGAAGAGAGCCGCGAGATCCATGGGTATCACCTTGGTTCCTAAATTTTCTCCGCAAGGCAAAGATAGCACACCCCAAGGGACGCGGGAAACAGCCAAAAACCCGGAGCGAGGCCGGCAACCGCGAGTCCGCGTCTGCCGACCACGCCTCGGGTCGGATCGGAGCTGGAAGGGTCAATCGAGGGCGTCGATGAAGGCGTCGGAGAGCAGCAGGCGCGCGGCGATGTGTTTGCGGCGCTCGAGCGCTCTTTCGCCGCGTTTCTCGGCGCGGTGTTCGCGTTTCTCGGCGCGGTGTTCGCGCAGTTCGCCGCGATCGCGGAAGCGTTGGCGCAGTTCAGCGCGTTGCTCGGGGCCGACATCGCGCAGGCGTTCGCGGATCTGGTCGCGGTGTTCGTGAGCGCGGGCTCGCAGAATGGCGATCTGCTCCTCGCTCAGGAAACCCTCCAGTTCGGCGGCCGTGGTCTCAATGCGCTCGCGCTGTTCCTTGCGCAGCGCCTGGTGCTGGCGGCGCAGGTCGCGCAGGGCCGTCTGGTCGGCTTCACTGAGGCTACCGGAGCTTTCGATGCGGGCGCGGACTTGTGCGGCCAGGGTGTCGGTGCGCTGTTCGAGCTCGTCAAAACGCGGTTTGTATTCGGCCTCGATGGCCTCGACGGCGCCCTTGACGCGCCGCAGAGTGGCGGCCTGGTCGGCACTGAGGTGGAGCTCGCCGGCGAGGACGGCGGCTTTTTGCTGTAGCTGCCACTTGCGGATGTAGCGCAGGTCTTCGTTGTCCTTGGCGGCGCGAGGCGAGCCCGCGAAGGCCAGGGCGGCAAAGGTCAGCAGGGCGATCAGGGAAAGAGATTTCATGGTGTACCTCCTGGGGTTGGGGTTCGCTCGAACCTCCATGGTCACCCTTCAAGGACAAGGGGCAGGTCGGATCGGTTTAATGGTCCTGCCAGATTTTTAATCGAGTTCCCAAAGCGCCGCGCCGTGGGTCAGGTCCTCGACCTCCCGCAGGAACTGGGTCAGGGCATCCTCGGGCACGTCGAGCGCGTAGGTCACATCGCTCTCGTAGCGCTCGCCGCGGAAGCGGACCTCCGAGCGGTCGGCGGCCATGCGCACCAGCGCCACGGCGGGATAGGGCACGACCAAGGTGACGGCGCGGTAAGCGACCTTCTCGATCCGCACCAGCCGCTCGAGCGCCAGTTGGACGCCGCCGCTGTAAGCGCGCATCAGGCCGCCCTTGCCCAGCTTGGTGCCGCCGTAGTAGCGGGTGACGACGCAGACGATGTCGCCCAGGCCACAGTGGCTGAGCACGTTGAGCATAGGGGTCCCGGCGGTGCCGTGGGGCTCGCCGTCGTCGCTCTTGCCGACCCTGCCGCTGGAGCCGGGCGGGCCGACCAGGAAGGCCCAGCAGTTGTGGGTGGCATCGGCAAATTCCGCGCGGATCGCCGCGATGAAGGCCTGGGCCACCTCGATCGTTTCGGCCGGTGCGGCACTGGTGATGAAACGGCTGCGCTGAATTTCCTCCTCGACCCGGCAAGGCCCGGCGGGGACGGGGTAGCGATGACTCAAGAATCCTCCCATGGGGCCCTGGCCGAACGCCGCTCGGCCCGGCATTGGCCGATTGGTGGCCCCGACCATCTATGGTACACTCTAAGCTCCGCTCCGCTAAGGTTTTTGCCGGGTTCCGCCCGCGCGCCGGGAGCGCAGGCCGCAGCCTCTCGGGACGCGCGGCTCCCTCACCCTAGGAGAATCACATATCATGGGTTATCAGGACGAGTTGAACAACTGGATCGAACAGGAGCGCCTGGCGATTCAAGCGATCGTGCACATTCACCGGCTTTGGACCGAGCGCAGCGTCGAACTCCTGATGTTCCGCCGTCCGCTCGTCAACAAGAGTCCGGTCGACATCCTCAAGGCCCACCACTACGGGCGTCAGATCAGCCAGGTCGAAATGTCGATCATGGACAGCCTGCCGATCATCGAGAACCTGCCCCGCTTGGACCTTTGCCCCAGCCGTGTCGACATCGGCCGCCTGACCATGGAATGGCTCGAAGCCGGCCTCGACCGCACCCAGATCCGCGCGTTCCTGCAGGAGAAATTGGCGGCGCTGCTGGAAACCAAGAACCGCCTGTTCGAGCCGGTTGACGTGGTGCTCTACGGCTTTGGCCGGATTGGCCGCCTGATGGCGCGGATCCTGGTCGAGCAGGAGGGTCGCGGCGACGCGCTCAAGCTCCGCGCCGTTGTTTGCCGCGGCAAGCTGGACCTCAAGAAGCGCGCCGAGCTGTTGTTGCGCGACAGCGTCCACGGGCCACTGCGCGGGAACCTGACCGTCCTCGAGGACGAGAACGCGCTGCTCGCCAACGGCGTCAAGATCCAGTTCATCTCCGCCAACTCGCCCGACCAGATCGACTACACCCAATATGGCATCGACAACGCCCTGGTCATCGACAACACCGGCGTCTGGCGCGATCGCGCCGGTCTGGGCAAGCACTTGGAGTCCAAGGGTGTCCGCAATGTGCTGCTGACGGCGCCTGGCAAGGGCGACATCCCCAACATTGTCTACGGCGTCAACACCCGTGACTGGAAGGACGGCGAGCGCATCTTCTCCGCCGCCAGTTGCACGACCAACGCCATCGTGCCGCCGCTGAAAGTGCTCAACGATATTTTCGGCATCGACTATGCCCACATCGAAACGGTCCACTCCTATACCAATGACCAGAACCTGCTGGACAACTACCACGAGAAAGAACGCCGCGGGCGCGGCGCACCCCTCAACATGGTCATCACCGAGACCGGTGCCGCCAGCGCCATCTCCAAAGCTCTGCCCGAACTGACCGGCCGGGTCACGGGCAATGCCGTGCGAGTGCCGACGCCCAATGTCTCGCTGGCGATTCTCAACCTGACCCTGAGCAAGGAGGTCGGCCGCGACGAAATCAACGAAGCGCTGCGCCAAGCCTCGCTGCGCGGCCCGCTGGTCGCTCAGATCGACTACACCCGCAACGAAGCGGTGGTTTCTTCGGATATGGTTGGCAACAACCACGCGTGCATCATCGACTCGCTGGCGACGATCACCCACGGACGCCAGGCCGTGGTCTACGCTTGGTACGACAACGAGTACGGCTACTCGACTCAGGTCGCGCGGGTGGCTCGCATCATCTCCGGCGTCGAACGGGTGCGCTACTATTAACCGGCATCGGGGCCGGCCGGTTGGCTGGCCCCATCGCGGAAAGGGTCGTATAACAGCCGGAAAGATCCCGCATTCGCTGCAGCGCAAGAGTGCGCGGACGGCGTTTGCAATCTTGTGCCGAGCCATCGGCGTTGGTGGTCTTCAAGGAGCTAAGTCGGACTCAATCGGTTGGCGACGAGTGAACATGGCCGCGCGATTTTTTTTGGACGGCTGATTCAGTCGAACATGGCCGCGTGATTTTTAATGGACGGCTGATTCAGTCGAATATGGCCGCGCGATTTTTAATTGACGGCTGATTCAGGTGAACTTGGCCTCGCGATTTTTAATTGACGGGTGATTCAGGTGAACTTGGCCTCGCGATTTTTAATTGACGGCTTGTTCAGGTGAACTTGGCCTCGCGATTTTT
>CAYRFM010000117.1:0-12310 GCA_964423555.1 uncultured Holophagae bacterium
CGCCCGCCCCGCCCCAGGACACCCACTCGGATCTGGAGAAAGGTGGGTGTCCTGGGTAACCAGGGTAACCACGTGACTGGGTAACCACGTGATTTGGGGGGCATATGGGCAGAGCCGGCAGAGCCCCCTATATAATAATGTTACAGCCATAGGCAGGCCAGCACACCGACAGGTGAACGCCAGGAGGACGCCAGGGCACCCAAAAGCGGATACAAGAGTGCTGAATTTCCCTGAAATTTTTAGAGCTCTGACAAGGGCTGTCCGCGGTTGCCGCTATATTGACCCTGATAGGCGTCGATAAGGAGGCCATCATGGCGATAGCAAGGTCTGAAATTTTGCGAAACGAAGTCGAAGGGACCTATCATTGCGTGTCGCGCTGCGTTCGTCGTGCCTTTTTGTGCGGGAAGGACAAGTTGACGGATCGTGACTTCGAGCACCGCCGGCAGTGGCTCCAAAACCGTTTGGTTGAATTAGCGGGGATCTTTTGGATCGATGTCTGCGGGTATGCGGTGATGGAAAACCACCTGCATGTCATTCTCCGCAACCGGCCGGATCTAGCCCAGCTCGAATCCGACGAGTCCGTAGCCAGACGTTGGTGGCGGCTTTTTCCAAAACGACGAACCTCCGAAAATCTGGCGGCGGAACCAACGGAACCTGAGCTTTGGTCGATCATGACCGGTGAAGATCGCATGGCACTTTTGCGTTTGCGACTGGCGAATATCTCGTGGTTCATGCGCTGCCTCAAAGAGGACATTGCCAAGCGGGCCAATGCTGAGGATCTGGTAACAGGACGGTTCTGGGAGGGGGCGCTTCAGGTGTACGGCCCTACTTGACCGGGCAGCGGTGCTCGCGTGTAGTGCTTATGTCGATTTGAACCCCATTCGAGCCGGAATCGCCGACCGACCTGAAAACTCGGCATTCACCTCAGTGCAGGAGCGCATCGCCGAATTGCAGGAACAAGAGCGGCAGCCATCTCTCGTAAATGATCCGAACCAAGGTGCGACAGCAGCAACCATGCCTTTCGCTCCTGAGCCCTGGCTATGCCCCTTCAAGGATACGGCAACCAGAAGAGGCTTTCTGGACATCGAGTTACCTGATTACCTGGAACTTCTTGATTGGACAGGTCGACAGGTATGCAAAGGAAAAAGAGGGGCCATCCCCGATCATTTAGCACCCATCTTGGAACGGTTGGACATCAATTCCCAGGAATGGCTGGTGAGCAGCACCCAATTCGGGTCCATCTTCTACCGAGTTGCAGGACGTGTCGATCACATGGCCCAAAAAGCATTGGAACTTGGCCAGCATTGGCTCAGAGGTTCCGAAGCGAGCCGATCGTGCTTTTTAACATGACCTAGTTGGGGCCAATGCATACCGAGCGAGCATGGTTGCCGCCTGGCCATGTTGTGACCGTGAATCATTAAAAGACTCGACTAGACACAACGGAGGGGCATACCTGGTCCAAGTTGTGATCACCGCCTATCAGGCGAGCCGGCGGGGAGAAAGGTGGGGGTTACCCCTGGCTTGCCCCACTCCTGGCTTGCCCTCCAACTCTTCACAAAATTTGGGTGTCCTGGCCTGCCTCTCTGGCCTGCCTCTGGCCTGCCTCATCAATAAGTGGGTGTCCTGGGTTACCTCGCTGGGTTACCTCGCTTCACAAAATTTGGGTGTCCTGGCCTGCTGACTTACTTTTCGCTGGTTTGCCGCAAAAGGTGGGTGTCCTGGGCTACCCCCGACTAGACACAACGGCGGGGCATACCTGGTCCAAGTCGTGGTCACCGCAAATCAGGCGAGCCGGTCGTTGACCGTGTTCAAGGCCTGCGGCCATAAGCAAAACTATGAGACTGTCTGTACGTCCAACGCCAGGTTTTCTCCAGATGGTGAGTGTCCTGGCCTGCCCAGGCTTGCCGCAAAGGTGGGTGTCCTGGGTTACCCTATACAAAAGGTGGGTGTCCTGGCTTGCCCAATGGTGCTGGCACCAAGGGCAGCGAGATCCCCGTGCGTTCGATGATGGTTTCTTTGATAGTTGGGTAGAACTCATAGAAAAAGATACTCTGATTTTCCAGTCTATTGCAGGCCAGCTAGCGGGTTCCAACAAAGTCATGCTCACTCGCTTTGCCCAGGCTCTATTCAGATCGGATCTTTCCCTGGAAAAAAGCCAGTTGGCCGGTTTGGTCCGGTCTTACTTGTCGTAGCTTCAAGACCGCTCAATACTCTCTGATGCATACGATGACAAAGACACGACTAGACACAACGGAGGGGCATACCTGGTCCAAGTTGTGATCATCGCTTATCTGGCGAGCCGGTCGTTGACCGTGTTCAAGGCCTGCGGCCATAAGCAAAACTATGAGACTGTCTGTACGTCCAGCGCCAGGTATTCTCCAGATAGTGAGTGTCCGTGAGTGTCCTGGCCTGCCCTGGCTTGCCGCAAAGGTGGGTGTCCTGGGTTACCCCTGGGTTACCCTCCCTGGAGAAAGGTGGGTGTCCTGGGTAACCACTGGGTTACCCTCCCTGGAGAAAGGTGGGTGTCCTGGGTAACCCACTGGGTAACCCACTGGGTAACCCAGATGCTGGGTGTCCCGGCCTGCTTCCCTGTCAGATCTAACAGGTGTAATTTTATGTTTGACTTCTTGCGACTTCTCAGATAAAGTGAAAATGAAGAATGGACTGGGGGACCTCATGATTATAAAAATCGTAGTAATCCTTCTTTTGTTTGTTATGTTAGGACTAGCCGTCGATTGGAACTTTGGTTCAATTTGGGATTTTAAAGGTGCCATGTTTGTGTTGGTGCCGACAGCACTGTTACCTCTCTTAATATGGCCTAAGAGAAATGTGACCGTATATATTAAGTTTCTACAGGGAGAGGGTAATGGTCGTGTTTCTCATTTTATGGGCAATGTTGCATTTTGGTTCGGACTTCTTGGTTCTGTTATTGGGTTTACTTTGACATTTTCTGGTGACAAGGAGGCCGTTGTAGGCAGTGCAACGTCCCAAAGTTTATTTTTTTCAATGGTGCCATTGCTCTATGGAGTTTTGGTGAAAATATTTTTTGTGGTACTTCAAGAGGTAGAAAATGAAAAATAAAGTCGGAATTCTCATTTTCTTGCCAAGAGATAGCGAGTTCGGTGAGCTTTCTATTGCTAGGGATTTACATGAAAATGCAAAATCCCAGGGTGTGTGCTGCGTTGTTGTCTCTACTGAGGCAGGACGGGATCGTTTGTTTAGTTATTTCCCTTGTTTGGTCAGAATTTCTGATGTAAGAAATGATCTGGCTTACATGTCCGAATGGGTTTTAATTGTTGTAAATGTAATGCATGTAATGTATGAAACGAAGACATCATTTGATTTGATTGAGTTAGTTCTATTTTTTTCTAAGAAAAACTGGAAAGTATTTGGTACGGATGAGGCTGCCGAATTATTCTCTCCAATCGATTTAGATATCAAGCTGAGTCCAATAATGGAGCATATGTCAAGAATATTTATCCCCGGCTTTCTTTTTAGTCAGAATATGGTTAGTTTAAAGTTCTCGAAAGAGAGAGTGTGCTCTTATTGGCCAAGAGTGGAAAGAGTTAACATAAATCCAAAAACAAGTACGGGAACAGTAGGTCTGATTTTGTCGCAATGGGTCCTGGAAGAAACGGTCAAGAATAAACGTTTGCGAATTAATATCGGCTGGCTTCTTGGGTGCTTTTTGCGTTTCGCGTTAACTTCTACTAGAGTACAAAGGATATTTGTGTCAAGTGATCTGCTGGGAGAACTGCTGGTCCAAGAGTTGATTCAGTTTAAAGATGATTTCATTGTCCAAGTCAAATCTTTGATTCCAACTCCCAATAATTTTTCTGAATGCACCTTTGTGGGTTCGTTTAATGTTTTTTCCACTAGGTCTTCAAATTTGCAAATCAGCGGTGTTGAAACTATTTATTTTTTAGGCTATAATGAAGCTTCTGTAAAAACAAATATAGGACAGCTTGCCCAAGTGTCAAAAATCGAAGAACTCTTGATGCCAGGATTACATGGTCGTTCGCTTTTTCCATTTATTGGGCTAGGCCATAAATCTTCTTTTGAATCCGATTGGTTTTCATGGGCCGAAAATACGGTCGATCATTTTCAAAAGCATATTCGTTGCAGGGTGATTGATGTTTTTTCCGATTTGACTATAGCAGCTAAGCAAAAATATGTAGAAAGTAATTTGCCCACGATGAAGCTTAACTCTCTCTGGGAATGTGTACTAAGAGAGGCTTGCATTGCGTAATAATGAAGAATATGACGATCGAATTATACCTACTATGATGCATCACTCCAGGAAATTTGAAGAGGGCGTTCCGCTTTCACCTCAAATGGTCATCTTTTATATAACATATGCCTGTAATCATAGGTGTCCTGGTTGCGATTATGGGAGTGAAATTGAACAATTTTCGAATCACATGCCGATCGAAAATGTGTTTAAATTACTAAGAGAGTTCCACGGTTTCGGAATAACATCGCTTGAGTTTTGTGGTGGAGGTGAGCCGACATTCCACCCTAATTTCCTAGATGCGTGTGAGTATTGGTTCACGCTTCAAGGACGATTTGGTTTAATAACAAATGGAAAGAAACTTGGTGAAAAAGAGATGTGTAACAAACTCTTGAATTGGTCGGAGTACATTCGAATTAGCTTAGTGCCAGCTAGAAAAGGAGGGTTTGTTCTAGATAAAAAAATTGTTCGGGATCTAGTATGGCAGAGAGGGGAAAGGGTTAAGCCAGAAATTGGGTTAAAGCTACTTTTAACACGACAGTCTATTGGAGATATTAAGCTTGCTTTTGAGTATGCTGTTCAAACAAATGTGGATAACCTGCAGTTCAAATTTGTGAGAAATGATCAGCAAGTCGAAGTCGATCAAAATTTGGAAAAATCCGTTGTGATGGACATTGAAAAACTCATGAACCGATATCCAAGGTTGAAGGTGTCAGTGCCCCCTGTTAATGAGAGTCGACCAAGGATGATTGTGGGTAAACCTTGTCTGTCATCGTCAGTACAGCTTGTGGTAGATCCATTTGGTAATGCATTCTTGTGCTGTTACTACCGACATCGAAGTGAGAGTCACAAATTAGGCAATGTTTTGGATCAGGGCATGACCCAAATATGGGGTAGTGAGAAACACTTTCGCGTAGCGAGGTCTGTCAAACATAATGAATGTAATGTGTATGATTGTAGATTTTCGCGTTATAATTCACTGCTTGAAAGTGGTGTAGCAAATGTTGTCAAGCATAATTCAATGGGGCCAATCTTTTTCTAAGGGAGTATGGTTTTGATTAAAATCATTCTAAATATTTCGGAAAATTGTAGGTTAAAGTGTTCCTATTGTGGCCTCGGAAAGCGATCCTCAATGATGAATTTCGGTTTGGCATCTAAAATTGTGAAGATAATTAAGCATCAAATAAACTACAGTCAGGTTGAATTGGTGTTTTATGGTGGTGAGCCCTTGTTGAACTGGAGGTTGTTGAAGGAGACCGTTGAGCTGTGTGAAAAAACATCCAGCAACGTTGTCGTTAAATATGGATTGGCGACTAGTTTAGAGCCTTGTCCCCCAGATCTGTCCGGATTTTTAGGAGAGCATGGTATTTGTACCGATGTTAGTATTGATGTTCCGACCTCTGGCCGGCGTATCTTTAAAAAAAACCGAAATGATTCCTGGCCAATTGTTTGGGCCCGACTTGAGAGCTTGTGCCATTCCCAAGCAAAAATTTTTACGAACTCTGTCCTACAGCCAAGTGATCTTAATCACATGGAGCATTGGCTTGATATGTTGGACACGATTCCCCTAATGGGTTCTCGCTTGACTGCAGATGTTACTCTTAAAGTAACTAAAGAAAGTGCCAGGCAATTGATATTACAATCAGATATGGCAGCAATAGGTATGGCTGAAAGGATTGTGGCAGCAATCGCTAAGCGCAAGCCGTTGCCAAGCTATTTTGTTAACTTCGGCAAATTTTTTACTTTACCTACAAGACAAAATTGTGGTGCAGGTGTAACAAGATTTTCTATTTCTCCGGATGGAATAGTCTACGGATGTCAAAATGATGGAGTGCAAAAGACAAGGCCATTGGGTGATGCTTTGATATATTTGGATAAGGTTTTTAACACAAATATGCCGAGCAAAAGTTGCCTCTCGTGTCTGGTTCAAAGTCGACATCAACCTGTGTTGGATTCGCACGAGTATTTCTCGGATATTTGGCAAAGATCACTTTGCTCTGCATCAGAAAAAATAAAAAGCAATCTTTATGAAATGGGTTACGGGAGCGAAAGCCTCAAATACCTTGGTACACAGTTCTTGTTTGACCGAAATCATGACAAGATCGAAAAAAAACGGAGTTGGAGGATTAAGAATGGAGAACAAATTTAAGGAGAGTTGGAAGTTTAAAGTCTTTGCCAAGGCAACTTCTGACGTGGCGTTCAGAGATGCACTGATTTCTAACCCGGCTGAGGCTATAGCTAAGTTAGGGTACTCAATTTCTGCGAGTGAAATTGAAGCTGTCAAAATCCTTATGGCTGTGGAACAGGAAAATCAAGCTGTGAGTGATTTTACTGAAAGCACACTAAAAAACCTTGGTGGTAACACAGGAGATTCACAATGACACAACAAAGTTGGAAAATCGTGGTCCTTGATAAACTTGCTCGTGATGAGCAGTTTCGTTTGGATTTTGAACTTAACCCTAGAAAGGCTGTCGAGAAGCTGAATCTCGGGCTTACAGAGATTGAATTGAAAGCGATTGAAAGCTTGACTTCTGACAAAGAAGAACTTAAGAATGGTGTCCAAATGGCCCGAGATATTGGTTCTGGAGTAAGGTATGACAATAATTGTTGAACTTCATTAAGTATTTCTCTGCATCTCGGGCTCGCGGAGACTGTTTTGAAAACGATTGAAAACCTTCTAACATAGAAGATTTTGAAAATGGTGTCCAAAAAGCCCGAGTTATCTTAAAGCAATACTGAAGAACAATGTTTTTGTTCTTGTTGCCTGAATTTACGAGGAGATTGCCGTGCAAAGCCCCTACGAATTTTTCCTTTCTGAACCCGTAAATGCTGAGCTCGAAGAAGCGCTGCGGCTTGGAACTCTTGAAGCTGGAAAAGTCCGAGAAGTTGGCGAAATCATGCTAGGAACATCCTTGCCTGATCGCTGGTTTTCTGTATTTAAGGCCGAAGCCGGAATTCCTTTTGTCTTAAGGGAGGATGGGCTTATTGACAGATCAACTGCAACTCGGTGTCTTGTCACGGGCGTGTGGCTCTTCAGTTCTATTCGTATCGCGGATGAGGTTTTGGATAATCAAGTGGGTGAGGAATGGCTTACCTATTTTCCTCTAGGAACAATTTATGCGGTAGAATTTATGGAAAGATTTTCGAAACATTGTTCCGACTTGACATTGGACGTTTGCATTAGAAAAATGCTTTCAAACAGTGCCAGTGCTGCCATTAGGAGACGGTGCTACAGGGGAAGCGCTGATGACTATCTCGAGATAAATCGTGATCAAAACAGCTATGCCACAATAATGGCCGTTTCTGCCCTCGGGCCAGGAAGAAATTCAGAAAATCTCCGGCAAGGATTGCTACACTTGTTTGCCGCATATCAAGTTTATGATGATTACTGGGATCGTAAGGAGGATCGCGAGGCAGATGTTGGCAATATTGTATCATTGTTTTTTGAGTCAGGAGACGTGGGAATGATACGTTTACTTGAGTATGCGATTCAGCAATGCCAGTTCGCCTCTGACCATTTTGAAAAGTTTCCAACTCTTAAAGCGATTGCAAATCGTGCGAGGACTACGTTTGATGGGTTGTTATATCTTATGAATTTTTAGTTTTTGGATTGCATTTGATTTTTAAATTTCAAATCATAAAGCACACTAAGTATGATTTATTTGACCAGGGTGATTGCCAGGTCTCTCATGGATCGGCTCTGCTATGGGATTATGTTGGGTCCAGCGACTAGGGCTTCGTGGGTGAGGGGGTGGGTTTGGTGGGTGAATTCGCCTTGGAGGTAGGGGCGCCATGTGTGGGGGTGGGCTTTGATTTGTTGGGGGGTGCGGTTTGCGGTGGCGGTGATGAGGGTGGTGGGGGCTTGGGTTGGGAACGGGGTGTGGTGGCGCCAGGCTTGGTGGTTGGCGGCGAAGATGGCGTAGAGGGCTTCCGCTCGGTCGCTGGCTAGGTCTTCGGGGAGGATGTTTTCTTGCTTGGCCCAGGTGAGGACTTCGTCTAGGGTCTTGAAGGTTTGGGTGGGGAGCTTTTCGTAGGGGGCGCCTAGGTCGCGGGCGAAGAGGTCTAGGGGGGCTTGGTCGCGTGTGCCGCGTTTGGGTTTTGGGGCTAGGTGGCTGTCTAGGAGAGTTAGGGCGGCGATGCAGCCGCCTTGGTGTTCCCATTGGTGGGCCATTTCTTGGGCGATGACGCCGCCGAAGGACCAGCCGGCGAGGCGTAGGGGTTGGGTGGGGTCGGCCAGGTGCGTGAGGTAGCGGGCGGCTAGGTCGGGGACCGTCGTAAGGGGTGGCTCGGTGCCGTCTTGGCCGGGGGCTTGGAAGCCGTAGATCGGGAAGCCCTCGGGTTGGGCGGCGACCAGTTTGCGGTAGCAGAGCAGGTTGCCGCCGATGGGGTGGATCAGGTAGAGCGGTGCGCCCTCGCCTTCGGCGCGCAGCACGACGCGCTCGCCGGAGGTGGTTGCGCCTTGGCGCGCCAGCAGGGCTGCCAGTTGGGCGACGCTGCCGCCGCGGAAAAGCGTGTTCAGGGCCGGGGCCTTGCCGAGGCGGCGCTCGATGCGGGTCAGCAGCGCCAGGGCCAGGAGGGAGTGGCCGCCTAGGTGGAAGAAGTCGTCGTCGCGGCCGATGGTGGTCACGTCGCGGTCCAGCACGGCGGCGAAGCATTCGGCGATCGCCAGCTCCATGGCGGTGCGTGGGGGCGCGATGGGTTTGGCTGTGGCGGGTTCGTGGGTGGCGCAGAGGGCCTGCAAGGCGGCGCGGTCCAGTTTGCCGTTGGGGGTGCGTGGCATCGCCGGGGCGGTGACGTAGCTTTGGGGTTGCAGGTGGTGGGGGAGAAGGGTGGCCAGGCGGGTGCGAAGGGCGGTCTCGTCGAAGCCTTCATTTGGTACGATCAGCGCGGCCAGGTAGGGGCCTTGGGGGGATTGGGCGACGCAGACGGCGGCCTCGCGCACATCTGGAGCGCGGGCCAGTTCGGCCTCGATCTCGCCCAGCTCGATGCGGAAGCCGCGCAGTTTGACCTGGAAGTCCTCGCGGCCCAGGAAGCGCAGCTGGCCGTCGTGTTGCCAGCGGGCCAGGTCGCCGGTGCGGTAGAGGCGGGCGCCCGGCTCGAGGCTGAAGGGGTCGGGCACGAAGCGGGCCGCGGCCAGGGCCGGGCGGCGGAAGTAGGCGCGGGCTAGGCCGGCGCCGCCCAGGGCCAGTTCGCCGATCAGGCCTAGCGGGCTGAGGCGCAGGTCGGGCTCGGTCACGTAGGCGCGGGTGCGCGGCAGCGGTCGGCCAATGGTCGGGACCTGGCGGTGGCTGCGGTCCATGGTCGCCCAGGTGGAATAGGTGGTGTCCTCGGACGGGCCGTAGAGGTTGTTGACGGTCAGGCCGCGGTCCTGCAGCGCGGCGATCAGGTCGGCGGGTAGGGCCTCGCCGGCGAGGTTGACGGTCAGGGGCGCGGTCAGGGCGTCGGCCTCGAGCAGTTGGCGGGCGGCTGAGGGCACGGTGTTGAGCAGGCGGACCCGCGCGCGGGCGGGGTGCTCGGGGTAGTGGAGCGCGTTTTCGGCGAGGATGACCTGGCCGCCGGCGCAGAGTGTGCCCAGCAGCTCAAAGACGGAGAGGTCGAAACAGATGGAGGTCGCGCCCAGCACGCCGGCCAGGAGCTCGGGCGCGAAGGCCTGGCGCATCCAGTCGAAGCGCGCGCAGGTGGCGGCATGGCGCACGGCGACGCCCTTGGGCTGGCCGGTCGAACCCGAGGTGTAGATGATGTGGCTGAGCTGGTCGGGCTGAACCACCACGGTCGGGGCGTCGCTGGGTCGCTCGGCCCAGGTTTGCGGTTGGTCGAGGGCGACGACCTGGCGGCCGGAGGACAGCTCGGCGGGCAGGCAGGCGGGGCCGGCGAGGACAATGGCGATGCCGGCGTCGTCGAGGGTGTAGGCCAGCCGAGCGGCGGGATAGGCGGGGTCGGTGGGCACGTAGGTGCCGCCGGCGACGAGCACGGCCAGGAGGCCGACGATCAGCTGGGCGTCGCGCGGGGCGCAGAGGGCGACGGGCGTTTCGGGGCCGACGCCAAGGGCGCGCAAGTGGTGGGCCAGGGCGTTGACCTGGACGGCCAGGTCGCGGTAGGTGAGGGCGCGTTCGGCGCTGTCGCGGGGGCCGGGCAGCCAGAGGGCGGGTTGGTCGCCCGCGGCGGCCGCGGCGGCGAGGAAGCACTGGTGGACCAGGGTCGGACCCGCCTCCGGGGCCGCGATCGCGTTGAAGCGCTGCAGCAGGATGCCGCGCTCGTCGGCGTCGCTGAGGTCAAGGCGGGTGACGGGGCCGCTCGCACCGTCGAGGAAGGCCTGGAGCAGGTGCAGGTAGTGCTGCTTGAAGCGCGAGATGGTGGGGCCGTCGAAGAGGCCGGTGGCGTATTCGATGGCGCCATAGAGGCCGTGCGGCTGCTCGGTGAGGCTGACGGTGAGGTCGAACTTGGCGCTGCTGCTCTGCTCGGCGAACGGGGTCGGTGCGGCCTCCAGGCTGGCGGCGCCGGCCTGGTTATAGACGAAGAGGACCTGGAAGATGGGCGTGTAGCTGAGGCTGCGCTCGGGGTTGAGCTCCTCGACGAGCTTGTCGAAGGGCAGGTCCTGGTGGGTGAAGCTCTCCAGGGTCTCGCGACGCACGGCGGCGATCAGCTGGTCGACGGTCCAGTCGGGCTTGAGCCGGAAGCGCAGCACGAGGGTGTTCAAGAACAGGCCGAGAATGCCCTCGAATTCGCGGTGGGTGCGGTGGGCCATGGGCGTGCCGACGAGGATGTCGTCGCGGCGGCAGGTGCGGGCCAGCAGGGCGACCAGGGCGGCCAGGGCGACCATAAAGGGGGTGGCGCCGCGCTGGTGGGCGAAGTCGCGCAGGGTGGCGGTGGCGGCGGCGCTCAGCTGGAACTGCTGAAGCGCGCCGCGGTAGCTGATCTGGGCCGGGCGCGGGCGGTCGGCCGGCAGTTCGAGCAGGGGCGGGGCATCGGCCAGATGCTGCTTCCAGTAAGCGCGCTGGGCCTCGAGGACGGGTCCGCTGAGGCGGCTGTGCTGCCAGGCGGCGTAATCGGCGTATTGCAGGGGCAGCGGCGTCAGGTAGGGGTCCTGGCCCTGGCGCTGGGCGCGCAGGTCGGCCAGCAGCTCGCCCAGCAGCAGCTCTTGGGAACCGCCATCGCTCTGGATGTGGTGGATGTTCCAAGCCAGCAAGTGGTGCGCCTGGCCGAGGCGCAGGACCTGGCAGCGCCACAGCGGCGCACGGTCGAGCGGGAAGGGTAGGTGGGCTGCGGCGGCCAGCAGGGCGCGGGCAGCGGCGGCCTGGCGGGCGGGGGCGAGACCGGCGAGGTCGATGTAGGGGTAGTGTTGCCGAGTGGCGGGCAGGATGACCTGGACAACCTGTTCGGCACAGACGGCGAAGTGGGTGCGCAGGCCCTCGTGGCGGGCGACGAGGCGGGTCAGGGTCTGGGCCAGGTGCTGGCCGGCGAAGGGTTCGGGCAGGAGGAAGGCGACGGGCATGAGGTAGGTGGCGCCGCCCTGTTCGAGGCGGTCGATGAAGTACAGTCGCTGCTGGGCATAGCTGGCAGGCGCCTCCCAAGCACCCTCGCTGGGGCGGGGCAGGGCCTGGGGCGCGCTGGCCTCGGGCGACTCGAGGGGGCGGTGCAGGCGCTCGGCGAGCAGGGCGACGGTGGGACGCTCGAACAGGTCGCGCACGGCGAGGTCGCTGGGGATGGCCTCGCGCACCCGCGCGATCACGCGCGTAGCGAGCAGGGAATGGCCGCCAAGGGCGAAGAAATTGTCGTGGATGCCGACCTGGTCGAGGCCCAGCTGTTCGGCAAAAATTTCGGCGACGAGTTGCTCGCAGGGGTCGCGCGGGGCGACGGCGAGCTGGACGCGCTCGTGCCAGGCGGGTTCGGGCAGGGCGTTGCGGTCGAGCTTGTCGCTGCGGTTGAGCGGAAACTGAGCCAGCGGCACGATCGCGGTGGGCACCATCCAGTCGGGCAGCGTTTCGGCCAAATGGCTGCGCAGCTGCTGCTCCAGCTGTTCGGGCGAGGGCTCGACGGCGACGACGTAGGCGGCCAGGCGCGGGCCGGCGGGACCGGACC
>CAYRFM010000117.1:12320-13724 GCA_964423555.1 uncultured Holophagae bacterium
CAGGCGCGGACGGCGGCCTGGCGCACGGCGGGGTGGCGGGTCAGGGCGGCCTCGATCTCGCCGGGCTCGATGCGGTAGCCGCGCAGCTTGATCTGGAAGTCGGTGCGGCCCAGGAAGACGAGTTCGCCGCGGGCGTCGCGCTGGGCGCGGTCGCCGCTGCGGTAGGCGCGCGCACCGTCGCCAGCGGGGCAGGGCACGAAGCGCTCGGCGGTCAGGCCGGGTCGACGCCAATAGCCCAGGCCGACCTGGGGGCCGGAAATCATCAGCTCGCCGGGGCAGCCCTCGGGCAGAGGGACGCCGCGGCGGTCGGCGATCCAGACGCGGTTGTTGCCCTGGACGCGACCGAGGGCGACCCTTTCGCCGGTGATGCGGCGACAGGTGACCTCGACGGTACACTCGGTCGGTCCGTAGAGGTTGAGCGCCAACAGATCAAGCGCGGCCAGCTTGCGCCACAGGCCGGGCTCGATCGCCTCGCCGCCGACCTGGAGCACGCGCAGGTCGGGCAGGCGCGCGCAGAGGTCGTGGTCGACGAGGGTCGCGACCAGGCTGGGCGGCAGGTCGATGAGCTGGATGCGCTGCTCGGCCAGCCAGTCGCGCAGGGCCAGGTGGTCGGTGCGCTCGCGGTTGGGCACGAGGAACAGGCAGTCGCCGTGGACGAGTTGCAGCATTTGCTGGACGGTGGCGTCGAAGGTGAAGGCGGCAAAGACGGCGATCCGGCGGGGGCCTGGGACGAGGCCGTGGACGTGGTGGTCGAGGGCGGCGATCAAGTGGCGCAGGTTATGGTGGCTGATGACGGCACCCTTGGGGCGGCCGGTCGAGCCGGAGGTATAGATCAGGTAGGCGGGCAGCTCGAGCGGCACGGTGAGGGCGGGTGGCGCCGGCAGGGTCAGGTCGAGTTGGTCGAGGTTGAGCAAATGCGGCGTGTGGGCGGCGACGGCGGCGGCGCTGGTGTGGTCGCAAAGGACGAGGCGCGGGTCGGCGTCCTGGAGCAGCCAGGCGAGGCGTTCGGCCGGTTGTTGGGGATCGAGGGGCACGTAGGCAGCGCCGCGGGCCTGCACGGCGAGGAGGGCGGCGACGGTGTCGGCGCCGCGGGCCAGGCAGAGCGCGACGCGATCGCCGGATCGGACGCCGTGGTGGTGGAGCGCGGCCTCGAAGGCGGCGCTGCGGGCGAGCAGTTCGGCGTAGCTCCAGCGCTGGGTCTCGGTGACGACGGCCAGTGCGGCGGGCGTGCGCTCGGCCTGGGCGCGGACGAGGGCGGGGAAGGCCAGCTCGCCGCGGACGACGACGCCGGGACCGTTGGCGGCGGCCAGGATCAGGCGCCGCTGTTCGGGTCCAAGCCAGTCGAGGCGATCGAGTGCCTGGTCCGGCTCGGCGACGACGGCGCGGGCCAGGTCGACGAAGCGG
>CAYRFM010000117.1:13734-22065 GCA_964423555.1 uncultured Holophagae bacterium
GTGCGGTAGACGAACTGGCCGACGAAGCCCTGGCTGTCGCGGCGCACGGAGAGGTTGAGGTCGAAGTGGGCCATGGCGGCGTCGGTGCCGAGGGGCAGCAGGTCGAGGTTGGCGAGGCGGGGCTCGGCGCTGGTGAAGTTCTGGAGCGCGAACAGGACCTGGAACAGGGGCGGGCGCGAGAGATCGCGGGGCAGGTCGAGGCGGCCGACGACCTTTTCGAACGGCGCGTCCTGGTGGGTGAAGGCCTCGAGGCAGCCGCGGCGCACGCGGGCCAGGTGGTCGCGGAAGCTGTGGGCGGAGTCGCGCTCGGCGCGCAGGGCGAGGGTGTTGACGAAGAAGCCGATGATGGGCTCCAGCTCGACCCGGTTGCGGTGGGCGATGGGGGTGCCGATGGCGAAGTCGCGCTGGTCGGCGGCGCGGCCGAGCAGCTCCTGGAACAGGGCCAGCCAAAGCATGAAGGGGGTGGCGTCCTCGCGGCTGGCCAGCTGGTCCAGCTCGCGGCTGAGGGCCTCGTCGCAGCGGAAGCTGTGGACGGCGCCGGCGCTTTCGAAGTGGGCGGGGCGCGGTAGGTCGGTGGCCAGCTCGAGGGGTGGCGGCAGGGGGGTGAAGAGCTCGCGGAAGTAGTCGAGATGGCTGTCCAGGAGGGCACCCTCAAGGTGGTCGCGCTGCCAGCAGGCAAAGTCGGCGTATTGCAGTGGCGGCGCGGGCAGTAAGTGGGCGGCGCCGGCGATGGCGGCGCGGTAGGCGCGGTCCAGCTCGGCGAGGAGGTTGCCGATGGAAACGCCGTCGAAAACGATGTGGTGGATGTTGAGCGAGAGCAGGTGGTGCTCGGGCTCGAGCCGCAGCAGGCGCACCCTCAGGAGCGGCAGGCGGTCGAGCTGGAAGGGACGGCGGTCGCCCTGTTCGAGCAGGGCGCGGACGGCGAGGCCACTGGCGGCGAGCCGGCTGAGGTCGACGAGCGCGAAGGGCAGGGGCAGTTGGTCGGAGATCCGTTGGATTGGGCCGTTGCCGCGGTCGACGAAGCAGGTGCGCAGGGATTCGTGGGCGGCGATGACGGCGGCCAAAGCGGTGGCGAGGGCGACGGTGTCGAGGGGGCCGCGCAGCTGGAAGGTGGAGGGCAGGTTATAGGTGGCGAGTCCCGGCTGCAGGGCATCGACGAGCCAGAGGCGTTCCTGGGCGAAGGAGAGCGGTGGCAGGCGCTCTGGATCGCGGGGGGTGATCGGCGGCAGGCTGGCCTGTTCGGCCCGTTCGAGGGCGGCGGCGAGGCGGCCGACGGTGGGGTGGTGGAAGATCAGGTCGAGGGGCAGCTCGCGGCCGAGCTCGCGGGCGAGGCGGGCGAGCAGGCGGGTGGCGAGCAGGCTGTGGCCGCCCAGCTCGAAGAAGTTGTCGTCGAGGCCAAGGGCGTGGTCGGCGGCGAGGCCGAGGCCCTCGGCGAAACCGGCGGCGACCAGCAGCTCGTCGGCGCTGTGGGGGGCGCGGCCGGAGCCGGCAGCGGGGAGGCGCTCGAGGTCGGCGGCGGTCAGGCGCTTGCGGTCGAGCTTGCCGTTGGGGGTGCGGGGCAGGGCCTCGAGGAACTGGTAGTGGCTGGGGGCCATGTAGGCGGGTAGGGCCAGGGCCAGGGCGGCGCGCAGGTGCTGCTCGGCGGCGCCGGGCGCGCCGCTGGGGTGGGGCGCGCAGAAGGCGACGAGGGCGGTCTCGGGGCCGTGGGGCAGGGCCAGCACGGCGGCCTCGGCGATGCCGGGCTGGCGGCGCAGGACGGCCTCGATCTCGCCGAGCTCGATGCGGAAGCCGCGCAGCTTGACCTGGAAGTCGACCCTGCCGAGGAACAGCCAGTGGTCGTCGGGACCTAGGCGGGCCAAGTCGCCGGTGCGGTAGAGGCGGCCGCCGGGGGCGTTGGCGTAGGGGTCGGGCACGAAGCGGGCGGCGGTCAGGGCGGGCCGCTTGAAATAGCCGCGGGCCAAGCCGTCGCCGGCGATGCAGAGCTCGCCGGCAAAGCCTGCGGGCTGCAAGCGCAACTGCGGGTCGAGGGCGTAGGCGCGGGTGCGGGGCAGGGGTCGGCCGATGCTGGTGCGCAGGTGGTGCTTGGCCTCCATCAGGGCGCCGGTCGAGTAGGTGGTGTCCTCGGAGGGGCCGTAGAGGTTGTAGACGGCCAGGCCGCGGGCGTGGAGTGCGGCGACGAGGTCGCCGGGCAGGGCCTCGCCGGCGAGGTTGACGGTGCGCAGCTCGGGGCCGAGCTGGTTCAGGTCGAGCAGCTGGCGGGCGGCGGAGGGCACGGTGTTGAGCAGGCGGACGCGGCGCCGCGAGGCGAGGTGGGCCAGCTGCAGGGCGTTCTCGGCGAGCACGACCTGGCCGCCGAGGGCGAGGGTGCCAAGCAGCTCGAAGACGGAGAGGTCGAAACAGACGGAGGTGGCGGCCAGCACGCCGGCCAACTCCTCGGCGCTGTAGGTCTCGGCGATCCAGGCGAACAGGCCGCAGGTGGCGCGCTGGCGCACGGCGACGCCCTTGGGCACGCCGGTCGAGCCGGAGGTATAAATGATATGGCTGAGCTGGTCGCCGTCAATCGCCAGCTCGGGCGGGGTGGCGGGCCGATCGGCCCAGGCCTCGGGGCGGTCGAGGGCGACGAGCTGGCGGCCTTCGAGCAGGGGGGCGACGGGGCTGGCGCTGGGGGCGAGGACGAGCTGGATGCCGGCGTCGTCGAGGCTGTGGGTCAGGCGCGCGGCGGGGTACTGGGGGTCGAGGGGGACATAGGTGCCACCGGCGGCGAGGACGGCGAGGATCGCGGTCACGAGGCGGTGGTCGCGGGGTGCGCAGACGGCGACGGGCGTCTCGGCGGCGACGCCGAGGGCGCGCAGGTGGTGGGCCAGGCGGTAGGCCTCCGCGGCCAGCTCGGCGTAATGCAGCGGGTGCTCGGGGCTGCCCAAGGGGGCGCTGTCCCAGAGCGCGGTGCGGTCCGGCCAGCGCGTGGCGGCCGCGGCGAAGGCGGCGGCGACGGAGCTTTGGGCCGGTTCAGCGCCGGCGACCTGGTTGACGGTTTCCAGCAGGTGCTGGCGCTCGTGGGGGTGGATCAGCTCCAGGCCGCCGCCGGGTCCGCCGGGGTTGTCCAGGACGCTTTCGAGCAGGGTGCGGTAGTGGTAGAGGAAGCGCTGGATGGTGGCCTGATCGAAGAGATCGGTGGCGTACTCGAGCGTGCCGCTGATCAGGCTGCCGTGGTCGGTGAGGCTGAAGTTGAGGTCGAACTTGGCGGTCACCTGCTCCATGCCGATGGCGCGGGCGCTGAAGCCGAGCGGGGCGGTGGCAGCGGCTTCGGCGGTGGGGGCGGCCTGGCCGAGGGCGCTGGCGTGGAGGCCGAACATGACCTGGAACAGCGGGGCGTGACCGAGGTCGCGGGGCGGGTTGAGCTCCTCGACGAGTTTGTCGTAGGGCAGGGCGCTGTGGGCGTGGGCGGCCAGCACGGTCTCGCGGACCCTGCCCAGCACCTCGAGGAAGCTGGGCTCGCCGGAGAGGTCGGTGCGCAGCACGAGGGTGTTGACGAAGAAGCCGATGAGGTGCTCGAGCTCGGGGCGGTCGCGCATGGTGACGGGCGAGCCGACGACGATGTCGGTCAGCTCGGCGGTGCGAGCCAGCAGCAGCTTGAAGACGGCCAGGGTCGTCATGTAGACGGAGACGCCCTGTTTGTGGGAAAACTCGCGCAGGCGGCTGGCGAGCTCGGGCTCGATCGCGAAGTTGAGGCCGTCGCCCTTGTAGCTGGCGATGGCGGGGCGGGGGCGGTCGTAGGGCAGGACCAGCAGCGGCGGGGCACCGTCGAGGCGGCGCTTCCAGTAGCGCAGCAGCTTGTCGAGGACGGGACCCTGGAGCCAGTGGCGTTGCCAGTGGGCGAAGTCGGCGTACTGCAGGGGCAGCGGCGCCAGGGTCGGGGCCAGGCCGCCGCGGATGGCGTGGTAGGCGGTGAGCAGCTCGCTCTGCAGGACCTCGACGGACCAGCCGTCGGAGACGATGTGGTGGATGACGATCAGCAGGAAGCGGGTGCGGTCGTCCCAGCGCATGCAGAGGCAGCGCAGCAGGGGGCCTTGGGCCAGGTCGAAGCGCCAGCTGGTCTGGGCATTGAGGATGCGGTTGGCCTCGATATGGCGCTGGGATTCGGGCAGGGCGCGCAGGTCGACGCTCTCGAAGCGGGGGTAGCGCGGGGTCATGGGCCCAGGCGCGGCGTAGAGGTCACTGAGGCGCGGGGTCGGCCAGATGTGCTGGACGACGTCCTGGCCCTGCTTGCGGAAGACGGTGCGCAGGCTCTCGTGGCGGCCACACAGCAGCAGCAGGGCGTACTCGAGGGCGCGCTCGTCGACGTGGCCGTCGAGCTGGAGGTTGAGGGGCATGTTGTAGGCGCTGCCGGTGCCCTCGAGCTGGTCGATGAACCACAGGCGCCACTGGGCGAAGGAGACGGGCATGGCGGCGTGGGTCATGGAGAGGGCGCGGGGCGCGACGGTCAGGGGCGGGGCCTTGGGCACTTCGTCGGCCTGGGGCTCCGCCTGCTCGCGGGGCGGGCCGAGACGTTCGGCCAGGCCGGCCACGGTCGGCTCCTCGAACAGGGCGCGCAGCTCGATCTCGGCGCCGAAGGTCTCGCGGACGCGGGAGATGACGCGGGTAGCGAGCAGGCTGTGACCGCCCAGCTCGAAGAAGTGGTCGTACTTGCCGACCTGCTCGAGGTTGAGGACGGCGGCGTAGATTTTGGCCAGGGCGATGGTGGCGGGCGTGTCGGGCGCGACGAATTCGTCGCTGGTGGCGCGCTCCAGCTTGGGCGCGGGCAGGTCGGGCCGGTCGAGCTTGCCGTTGGCGTTGACGGGCAGGACGTCGAGGGCGACGAAGGCGGTGGGCACCATGTGGGGCGGCAGCTTGGCCTTGAGCCACTGGCTCAGCTCGCGGAAGTCGGCGGGCGCCTGGCGGGGGACGATATAGGCGGCCAGGAAGTGGACGCCGGTCTCGTCGGGCAGGGCGAGGACGGCGACGTCGGCGACGCCCTCGTGGCCGCGCAGGCAGGTCTCGATCTCGCCGGGCTCGACCCGGTAGCCGCGGATCTTGACCATCTCGTCGGCGCGGCCCATGTGCTGGATGACGCCGTTGGGCTGCCAGCGGGCGAGGTCGCCGGTGCGGTAGATGCGCTCGCCGGACGAGAGGGCGAAGGGGTTGGGCAGCAGTTTGGCGGCGGTCAGGGCGGGCTGGTTGAGGTAGCCGCGTGGCAGGTTGGCGCCGGTGGCGTAGAGCTCGCCGGGGGTGCCGATGGCGGCGGTGTCGAGCTTGCTGTCGAGCAGGAAGATGCGGTTGTTGTCGACGGGGAAGCCGGCGGCGGGCAGGGGATGCCAGGGCGCGGGATCGCCGGAGAGGGTCAGCGCGGTGATGACGTGGGTCTCGGAGGCGCCGTACTGGTTGTGGAGGTGGCAGTCGCTGAGACCCTGGAAGAGTTCGCGGATCTCGTCGATGACCTGGAGTTGCTCACCGGCGGTGATGACGTTGCGCAGCGCGGCCAGGGGGCGTTTGTGCTCGCGGGCGACGCGGGCCAGGGCCTTGAGCGCGGCGAACGGCAGGTGCAGGCGCTCGACCCGCTGGTCGTCGACGTAGGCCAGCAGGGCCTCCATGTCGCGGCGCTCGTCCTCGCCGGCGACGATCAGGGTGCCGCCCAGGGTCCAGCAGGAGAGCATCTCCTGGAAGCTGACGCAGAAGCCGAAGGCGGCGAAGGCGAGGGTGCGGTCGGCGCTGCGGAGCGAGGTCTTCTCGCGCTGCCAGGCCATCAGGTTGAGCAGGGGGCGCTGGGGTACGGCGACGCCCTTGGGGTTGCCGGTGGTGCCGGAGGTGTAGATGACGTAGAGCAGGTGCTCGGGATCGGTGTCGACGGCGAGGCGGCTGTCGGGCTGGGCGGCGAGCAGCTCGGCGGCGCGGTCGAGGTAGACGACGTGGGCGTTGGAGGTCTCGGCCAGCTCGCGGTGGAGGGTCTCGGTCAGCAGCACGGTCAGGCCGGCGTCCTCGATGATGAAGGCGAGGCGTTGGGCGGGGTAGGCGGGGTCGAGGGCGACGACGGCGCCGCCGGCCTTGAGCACGGCCAGGAAGGCGACGCCCATGTCGATGCCGCGCTCGAGCATGATGCCGACGACCTGGTCGGGGCCGACACCTTGGGCGCGCAGGTAGTGGGCCAGGCGGTTGGCACCACGGTCCAGTTCGGCGTAGGAGAGCACGCGCTGGTGGTGGACGGCGGCGTCGGCAGCGGGGATGCGGTCGACGGTCGCCTCGATCTGGCGGTAGAACAGGCGCAGGTCGCCCAGATCCGCGCTGGCGCCGGCGAACTGCTCGAGCAGGCGGGCGCGTTCACCCGCGCCGATCATCGAGAGTGCCTCAATGGATTGGTCGGGCGCGGCCAAGGCGTTGGCGAGGAGCTCGGTCCAGTGGGCCATCATGCGCTCGGCGGTGTCGCGGTTGAAGAGGTCGGTGTTGTACTCGCACAGCCAGTGGATCTCGTCGCCGCGCTCGAAGGCGAAGACGGTGAAGTCGAACTTGGCGATGCCCATGTCGTCGACGACGACCTCGGCGCGCAGTTGGCCGTCGCCGCTGGCGCGGGCGATGGGTGCGTTCTGGAGCACGAACATGACCTGGAACAGGGGCGAGCGGCTCATGTCGCGCTCGGCGACGAGGGCGTCGACGAGGGTCTCGAAGGGCACGTCCTGGTGGGCATAGGCGTCGAGCGCGGTCTGCTTGACCCGGTGGAGCAGTTCGCGGAAGCTGGGCGCGCCGTCGAGGCGGGTGCGCAGCACGATGGTGTTGGCGAAGAAGCCGATGATGCGTTCCAGCTCGGGGGTGCGGCGGTTGGCGATGGGGCTGCCGACGGCGATGTCGCGGCTGCGGGCATAGCGGGAGAGCAGGAGCTTGAAGGCGGCCAGCAGGGTCATGTAGACGGTGCCACCCTCGGCGCGGGCGAAGGCGGCGACGGCGCGACCCAGTGCGGCGGGCAGGAGGCCGGGGAAGTTGGCGCCGTGGAAGGTCTCGACGGGCGGGCGCGGGCGATCGGTGGGCAGTTCGAGGACCTGGGCGTAGCCGGCCAGTTGGCCGCGCCACCAGTCGAGCTGGCGCTCCATGACGCCCTCGGCCAGCCAGCGCTGCTGCCAGAGGGCGAAGTCGGCGTAGTGGTGGCGCAGGGGTTGGAACGGCAGGGGCCGACGGCGCAGCAGGCAGTCGTAGCCGGTCATCCACTCCTCCATGAGGACGTTGGTCGACCAGCCGTCGGTGACGATGTGGTGGATGGTGAGGGTGACGAGATGGTCCTGGGGCGCGAGGCGGATCAGGGCCATGCGGATCAGCTGGTCGTGCGCGAGGTCGAAGAACCACTTGACCTGGCGGGCGGCCAGGGCCAGGGCCTCGCGCTCGCGGCGCGGCGCGGGCAGGCCGGAGAGGTCGACGACGACGGAGGCCAGCGGCTCGGCGGGGCGGATGATCTGGACCGGCTCGCCGGCGACGGCGCCGAAGTTGGTGCGCAGACCCTCATGGCGGCCGTAGACGATGTCGAGCGCCTGGCACCAGGCGGCGGCGCCCAGGGGGCCGCGCAGACGCATGCTGTGGGGCACGTTGTAGAAGGCGCTCTTGCCCTCGAGCTGGTCGAGGAACCAGAGGCGCTTCTGGGCAAACGACAGCGGCAGCGGACCTTCGTCGCGGCGCAGGGCCTCGAGCACCGGCAGGGCCAGGGCGTCCTCGGTGTCGCCCTCCAGCCAGGCGGCCAGCTCGGCCACGGTCGGCGAGGTAAAGACCTGTTGCAGCGGCAGTTCGCACTCGAACAGGGCGCGCACCCGGGCGACGAGTTGGGTGGCCAGCAAGCTGTGGCCGCCGAGGTTGAAGAAGTTGTCGTGGACGCCGACGCGGTCGAGGCCGAGGACCTGCTGCCAGATCTCGACGAGTGCCTCCTCGCGAGCGTTGCGGGGGCCGACGTAGTCCAGGCTGCGGTCCTGCCAATCGGGTGCGGGCAGGGCGCGGCGGTCGACCTTGCCGTTGGCGGTCAGGGGCAGGGCCTCGAGCAGCACGAAGGCGGCGGGCACCATGTACTCGGGCAGGCGGCTGCCGAGGTGGCGGCGCAGCTGCTCGACGAGGTCGGCGGCGGGTGCGGGCGCGGGCACGAGGTAGGCGACGAGGCGGCGGTCGCCGGGCGCGTCCTCGCGCACGAGGACGACGGCTTGGTGGACGACGGGGTGGGCCTCGAGCAGGGCGGTGATCTCGCCCAGCTCGATGCGGTAGCCGCGCAGTTTGACCTGGAAGTCGAGGCGGCCCAGGTAGACCAGCGCGCCATCGGTGCGGCGCAGGGCG
>CAYRFM010000118.1:0-3828 GCA_964423555.1 uncultured Holophagae bacterium
CCGTGTGTTTCAGTGCCATTCCGTGGTTAAAAACAATTCTGAGCGGCTAGTACGATTTTAGGTTGGCCAGGCCAACACTTTTACGCCGGCTCCGCCCTACATTCGTGTTCCCTTCCACCAAGGCAAGCCAGGCGGCTTACCGCACTCTGTTTGGCTCCGCGAACCAGACGCGTTCCCTGCAATCCCAACCTGGCCAGTCCCTCTGGCGTAGCGGGGATCGCGTAGGCCGAGAAGGACGAAAACGCGCCGGCCTAGACCGGCGCGCTGAAGGAAACTCAGGTCCGTGGTGGGAAGACGCCCTGGAGCGCAATGCAGAAGTTGACTACCAGGTACGGCATCAGGTTGTTGTGGGGTTGGTCGCCGCCGACAGGGGAGATGGCATCAAGGGCCAACTGGCCATTGAAGCCGGTCGCCGAGGGCACGAACATGTCCGTGCCCGTTCCCAGGTACGCGCCGCTTGGATTGGGGCGGTTGCCGTCCTCCTCGGAGGCCTGGAGGTTGTGCTTGTGATTGGGCATTTCGCTTTCCAGGAGCGAAACGGTGTCGGAACCACCGGTCTCGCCCAGGTCGTGGAGGCTCAGTCCTGGGCCCTGACCCCAGTGCATGGGCGCGTTGCCCTGCATGTTGGGCAGGGCGAAGTTGGATTTGCCATTGCCGCCATAGGTTGTCCCGAGCAGGGAAAACAGCGCGGTATTCTGGGACAGAGGCAGCAACTGCCCATCACAGAACGCCCAACCACTGGGGGCGAAGTTGAACGGAAACATGCGTATCTCTGCTACAAACGGATCTGCCATGTTCTTACTCCTCTTGAAATCAGGTCGGCGAAGGGAAGATGCCGAACAGTGAAATGATGAAACTCACGCACAGGTAGGGCTGAAAATTGGTGTGTGGTTGACTGCCGCCGATCGAGGAGACCGTACTGGCGAAGAGCGACTGGGGCGTGCCGGGATTGGTGTTGTAGACGTCGCCGCCGCTAGCGGTCGCGAACGTCAGGCCGTTGGGCGTGGGATTGGAGGCGATGCCGGTCGAGCCCAGCACGGTGTGCGTATGACTGGGAATCTGGTTGGTCGTCAGGGTGACCTCTTCGACGCCGCCGGTTTCCGCCAGGATATAAGTGGATCCTCCCGTCGAGGAGCCGAAATGGATCGGCAGACGGCCGCGCAGGTCGGGCAAGGCAAAAGTGCTCTCGCCGTCGCCGCCGTAAGTGGTGCCGATCAGTTGGAAGAGGGTCTCGTTCTCGGAAATGGGCAGCAATTGGCCGTCACAAAACATCCAGCCTGCGGGTGCAAAGTTGCCGCCAAACATGCGAATCTCACCGACATAAGGTTGTGCCATGGGTCTGCTCCTTCGATCAAGTAGGCGAGGGGAAAATCCCCTGGAGAGCGATGCTGAAGTTGAGGGTCAGGAACGGTTGCCGGTTCTCGTGAGCCTGACTGCCGCCGACGCTGGAAAAGGTACCCGCCGCCATGGCCGCGACGCTGGTGACAGCGCCGTAGGTGTTGAGCGCCGCCCTTGCCAGGATGCCGTTGGTGGGATTGGCGCTGGTGCCGACCGCCGAGTTACACGAGGCCGTGTGGTCGTGGGTCGGCAATTCGGAGATGCTCAGGGTATGAGCTTCTTCACCGCCACGCTCGCCCAAGGTGAAGGAGGATCCGACATGGATGGGAACGCGACCGCGATAGTCGGGCAGGGCAAAATTGACGCGGCCATCGCCGCCAAAGGTCGTGCCTAACAACGAGAACAAAGCCTGGTTCTGGTTGATGGGCAGCAGTTGTCCGTTGCAAAGCGCCCAGCCCTTGGGCGCAAAGTTGAAACTCATGATGCGAATTTCAGACAAGAAGGGTTCAGCCATCATACTCCTCCTTAACGAGTGTGATCGTCGATGTACCTGGGAGACGCAAGGAACTCCCCTGAGACTGCGGTCGGTTTTCAC
Organism: uncultured Holophagae bacterium; assembly: GCA_964423555.1. Classification (GTDB taxonomy): domain Bacteria; phylum Acidobacteriota; class Holophagae; order Acanthopleuribacterales; family Acanthopleuribacteraceae; genus CAYRFM01. The sequence goes on from CAYRFM010000118.1 coordinate 1,934, forward strand.
GTGGTGATTTTTTCGGTCCTCGCGTGAAATTTTAAAAACGGCCCAATTGTCTCGTGTGATTGACCACGGCTATCTTCCTACATCGCTCGATACTTGTCAATCATGTGATGAAATTCCAAAGGTAACTTTTCGAAAAGTCGACTCCCAACGCTGTTCGCGATTTTTGGTGAACACCGGCAGTATCATGCGCCCAGGCGACCGGGAAACCACTTCATCAGAAAGTAGGGTCCGACTTCTTCGGCGATGGTGAAGCCCAGGCGCTCGTAAAGGCCCAGGGCGCGGTTGTTGCGCTCCACGTGAATCGAGGCCTGGCAGCCGAGCTTGCGGGCCAAACTCTGGGTTTCCTCGAGCAGGTAGCGACCGATGCCGCGGCCGCGGAACGCGGGAATCAGGGCGATATCGACAATGCGCAGGTCGCTTTTGCCCTGGAGCAGGTAGAAGCGACCTGCCGGCGCGCCCTCGTAGAGCAGCAGGTCGAAGCTGGCGCCCTTGTAATGGGTCATATAGTGATTGTGTTGGGCATCGAACTGGGCGTCGAGGAACAGCACCTTTTGGTCCTGGCTCCAGCCGGTGGGCTCTAGTTCCTGCCAGCGGGTCGAGGCATACAGCTGTCTGAGAAAGGGCATGTCCGCCTCGCTGATCGGACGGCGGGCAAGCTGGTGCGGATCGAAGGGCGAAAGCGACATGCGTTCTCCTGCAGGGCGCGACCCAATCGCAGATCTGGGTCGAGAGGTGCGACAGCAAGGGTTTGCGGTCAAGGTGTCGCTATCATCCTACAGCTGGTCGCGCTTGTCAACGCGACCAAAAACCCCGGTTGACCGGCGGGGATTCGAGGGTTGCCCCTGCAGGCAAAGTCCGCTAAAGTAGGCTTCACCACGACGGTGGCACTGAAAAACGAGGAGTAGGTCATGAAAGCTGTAGTGGCGTTGCTGTTGCTGGCGAATCCGGCGCTTTGGGCCTATCCCGGCGCGCGGGAGCTCAAGCAACAAATCGTCGGCACCTGGGTCCTCGACGAGGATGCGTCCCTTGATCGATGCAAGCGCGAGCTCAAGGCCAAGGGCGCCGATCGCGCCACCATCAAGGCCGCCCAGAAGCGCCTGCGCGCTTTCATCCGCGAGACGGCCATCAGCTACCGCTTTGGCGATGATCAGCTTCAGGTCGACCGCGGGGGTCAGGTACAGGACCATGTGCTGCGCCTGAAACGGGCCGCCGGCAAGATGCTCGTCTTCGAGAGCAATCAAGTTCTGCCCGAGACCAAGCGACCGCTGCAGATCAGTGTGTTCTTTGTCGACCGCGACCACATGTCATTGGAAGTCAACGGCTCGAGTGAGCTGGAGCACTGCGTGTGGCAGCGCAAGCGCGGCTAACAGGTGCCTGCGCTTTTGAATCAGGGAAATCGCTGAAGATACGCAAGGGCACAGCGGACCTCGTTTGTTTTGAGTGTGTTACGTATTTATTGCAAGTTTTTCGGAATTTTTTTTAAGTTTTGTGACCGCGGTTACGATCAGTCAAAAAGAAGGCTGAAGCGCACCTAGTTGCTACGGCCTGAAAAGGGCAAACCGTTCGAAAGGGCGGGGCGCAAAGCGATTGGCCTAAGGATCTCCGATCTATGGTTGCAGCGCTGCCAGGTACGGTTCGTGCAATAAGGATGTGACCCATGAAGGCTTCCAACACAGCGACAGGGATACGCGCTCTGGCACAAAGCCTTCTTGAGTGGCTGACCCTCGACCATGAACCCCAGCTTCAAACCTTGCTCGTTCGCGCTTCCGCGAGCGACACCCAGCGGACGACGGCGGCGGCCCAACACGGCGATGCTGCCGCATATTGCCCGCGATCGCTAAAAGCCGGTAGCGGCGTGACTTGGCCATGAGCCGCACGCTCCGCACAATTTCCTT
>CAYRFM010000118.1:3928-21304 GCA_964423555.1 uncultured Holophagae bacterium
TCACTGACCTCAACTGCCAAGTGGGATCGCGGGTCCTGAGGGACCCGCCCTTTTTCGACCAGTTTCACTGACCTCAACTGCCAAGTGGGATCGCGGGTCCTGAGGGACCCGCCCTTTTTTAAACGCTTTCCTTTGGTTTGTCTGCTCCGGTGGGCTTCGGCCCACCTCCCTTCTCGTGACCCTGGTTCAGGGACGTGCATCGCCATCCGCAGCGGCGTGACGACCACGCGCCGCACCGCTTCTTTCCCAATCACCGCATCCCCGTCCGGTTCCCACCGGCGCAACCGCGAACCCAACCACTACGAAGCATTTGGTCGCCCGTGCGGCGAACACCGCTACCCTTCCATACCAAACACACGCGCACGCATCGGTTCCGCGGTTTTTCCGCACTTAGTTATCCAGCCCACCATCGGTCCACGCTCACTTTTCACACCTTATCCTTATATCCACATCGGTTCATCACGCAACCAAGGGCAGCCAGTCTGCCCTTTTCCCATTTAGGCTACTAACGCCACCTGCCGTGCTTGACCCAACCGCTTGTGAAATTCGGCCTGCCCTATTTTCAGCCTCACACGATAGGGCCGTGATGCCCCATCGCGGTTAGCTGCTCATGGCAAAATCGTTTCCAAAAGAAACGGAGGTGTGATAGAAACGGGACACCATCGATTCCGACCTCGAGGATACGCCCGTGACTCAGCCCGCCTCCAACCTTCTCAATCGTTCGTTTTGCGGCTTCACCCTCACCCAGTTTTTTGGCGCCTTCAACGACAATGTCTTCAAGCAGATGATTCTGCTGTTCTCGCTGCAGATTCTGGATAAGGACCGACAGGGTATTGCCACGATTGTCTTCGCGTTGCCGTTCATCCTCTTTTCGGGTCATGCGGGTCAGTTGGCGGAACGCTATGCCAAGTCCAAAATCATGCAGTACTCGAAGTTGGCCGAACTCGTCATCATGCTGCTGGGCGCGGTGGCATTCTACATGCAGGACAACAACCTATTGATGGCAACCCTGTTCCTGATGGGCGCGCAATCTGCTTATTTCGGCCCCTCCAAATACGGCGTCATCCCCGAGTTGATCGAGGACCGCATTCTCGTCAATGCCAACGGCGTGATCCAGATGACGACGTTCCTGGCGATCATCCTGGGCCAGGCCTTTGCCGGCTGGTTGCTGGATGAATACCGCACCCGCTTGTACATGACGGGTTTGTACTGCTCGATCATCGCCGTGCTAGGCATCGTCGCCGTCTATATGGTGCGCACTACGGTCGCCAACCGGCCGCGGCTTGTGCCCAGTTGGAACCCTTTCGAGGCGGTGTTCGTGACGCTGCGTGAAATGCAGGCGGATAGGCCCCTGTTCCTGGCCCTCATCGCCGGTTGTTTCTTCTTTTTTTCGGGCGCGATGGTGACCTTAATGGTCAATAATTACGGCACCAATTTGCTGGATCTGACTGCGACAGGTACCTCGATCCTGTTGGTATTGCTGGCCGTGGGCATCATGGTTGGCTGTCTGCTGGCCGGCCCGCTGCAGCATCGCATCAGCGGCAAATGGACGATTTTTATCGGCGGCATTGGCGTTGCCCTCAGCGAGGCCGCGCTTTATTTCCACCACGCGCCATTGCCGGTGATCCGCGGCCTGCTCTTCACGGCAGGTTTTTTTACGGGCCTTTACTACGTGCCGATCGCGACCTTCATGCAAGCGCGGCCTGCCTTGGGCCGCAAGGGCGAAGTCCTGGCCGCCTACAACTTCACAAATTTCGTGGCCATTCTCCTGGCCGGTGGCTGCTGGCAACTGTTGGTCTACAGTAACATACCGGTCCAGTACGCCTGGCTGGGGCTCAGTGGCATGCTGGCGGCGCTGATCGTGGTCATGTTCCCGCAATTGCGGCGGATCGAGTGATTCAGTCCGCCACGCCCTTGAGCTGATCGAGCAGCTTGCGACTAAGTTCCGCTTGTTCGCGCAGGAGCTGCTTTTGGGCCGGGGCGACGGTGTTGTTGTAGAGGCGATGGTCCTGGTCGACGACCTTTTCCAGCAGGGTCAGGGCCTCGTCGCGGCGCCCGCGGGCGGCCAGAATGCGCGCCTGCTGGCGGCGAAAGGCCGTACCGCGGGCGGAGCGCTCAAGACGCGGCGCCAGCACTTGATCGGCCTCGTCGACCCGGCCCAGGTCGAGCATCGTGTCGACATATATTTCTAGGACGGAATCGTCATTTGGGTAACTGGCGCGCAGGCGTTCGGCCAGGATGCCGGCCTCGGCGCAGCCCTCCGCGCGCAGCACCTTGATCGCCAGCACGCGGGCCGTGCGCGCCGGCCAGGCATCGAGCGGCAGGGTCAGGAGCAGGTTTTTGGCCAGGCCCAGTTCCTCGATCTTGATCAGGTACTCCAGGACCTCGATCAGGCGCAGCGCGCTGTTGCGCTCGCTGACGTAATCGACGAGGACCTTGAGGTCCTGGCCCTTTTCATTGAAGTGGCGGAACACGTCCATCAATTCGCGCAGGCGGCCGCGCTTGAGCACGGTGAAGCTGAGGTGGGTGACGACGGCGAGGAAGATCAGGGTCAGGGTGAGTTCGAGCATGAGGACCTCGTGTTTTCGGAGGCCCTTTGAGGCATGCGAAAACGGTATTTAAAGATGGTATAGAGGATCTTGGTGCCAGCGCCGATGACGCCTTTAACGGTACCGGAAATTTTGGAGACGCCGATGCGGCAACGGTAGTTGACGGGCACTTCGAGGGTGCGCAGGCCGTGGAGCCTGGCCTTGATCTGCATTTCGATCGTCCAGCCAAAATTGGTATCGGTCATGGCCAAGCGCTGCAGGGCAGGCCAGGCGATGGCTCTGAAGGGACCTAGATCGGTATAGGTCGTGCCCCAGAACAGGGCCATCAGGCGGGTGGCCAAGACATTGCCAAAGCGCTGCGGCAGGGTCAGACTGCCGCGCTGGGCCTTGCCGAGCCGGCGCGAGCCCAGCACCAAGTCGGCCAGACCGGCCTGGATCGGCGCCACCAGCTCGGCCAGGTGTTCGGGGTAGTCGGAATGGTCGCCGTCGAGGAAGACGGCGATGCCTGGGGGGTTCTCGGCCATGGCGGCCAGTCCCGCCAGGCAGGCTGAGCCGTAGCCGGGTCGGGCGCAATAGACGACCTCACAGCCATGGGTGCGGGCGACTTCGGCGGTGCGGTCGGTGGAGGCGTTGTCGACGACGATTACCCTGCGCACCAGGTCGCGCGGCAACTCGGTCAGGACCGCTGGCAAGGCCTGCTCCTCGTTGTGGGCGGGAATGAGGACGTCGATCGTGAGGGGGTCGCGCTGCATGGTTCCACCGCAGGCCTATGGGCCGGGCTCTCTTTGTATCACGAAGCGGGGCCGGGTGCCAGCCTTTCAGGGCTTGGAGACGCAGCTGTGGCCGGCCAGGTGGAAGCGCCAGGGCAGGTCGACACTCTTGGTGATGCCGATGCGCGTCGAGCGCACGATCGGCAGGGTCGTGGCTGAACCCGCCTCGAGCCAGAGCGTGTCGCCGGTCAGGTCCAGGCCGTTGTGGCTCAGGTCGATGCCCAGGGCCGCGCAGAGTTTGCCCGGTCCGTTGGCCAGGTCGCGCTCGCGGGCCACGGGTCGGCGTGCGCGCAGGGCGGCAATCCCTTCCAGCGGCTCCAGGGCTCGCAGCAGTACGGCCGCGCCCACGCCCTCCCGCTCGGCGACGACATTCATGCAGTAATGGATCCCGTAAATCAGATAGACGTAGAGGGTGCCCGGCGTTCCGAACATGACCTGGTTGCGGCGGGTCGGTCCGCCGTAGGAGTGGGCGGCGGCATCGCCGTCCTGGTGGTAGGCTTCGACCTCGACGATGCGCGCGCGGGCGATGCCTCCGTCTAGGCGCCGCGCCAGGATGCAGCCAAGTAGCGCCGGAGCTAGGTCGAGAACGGGGCGATGGAAGAAATCGCGGTCCAGTTTGGGTGGCAGAGATGTCGTCATGGCGCCATCATCGCCGACTCAGTCGCTGCCGTCAAGACGCGGCCCTTTTGTAGGGGATAAGCATTTGCGAATGGGGGAGTTGACGGGCGATTGCGAAAATTTTGTGGTGAGAAACGAAGCGACGCCCACTCTCGACTTGACCCCATTTAGGTTCGGTGTTACTTTCCATATGCTTATGAGCGGGCGTAGCTCAGTCGGTAGAGCACAAGCTTCCCAAGCTTGGTGTCGCGAGTTCGAATCTCGTCGCCCGCTCCAATAAATCATCGGGTTGTCCAGTCACAGACGTGGTTCACGAGCCACCTGGGGAGAAGGTGACGGCGCCCGAACGATCAGGACGAACGGATGGCATGGGGCAAACGCAAACAGGATGACGACAAACCGGTCGCAGCCTCACCCACCGCCCGCCACGTGGCCGCGCTCGCGGCCAAGGTGACCACCCTCGGTGCCTCACTCGTCGTTACCGGCGAGCTGGTGGTCGACGAGGAAATGCTGGTCTTGGGCAAGGTTGTGGGCAAGGTGACCAGTAAGACAACCGTTCACGTGGGTCCCACGGGCACCATCGAGGGCAATGTGGTCTGCGAGAGTCTGTTGGTTGAGGGTTGCCTTCGCGGCAACGTCGAAGCCAAGCGCAGCATCACGATCGAGCCCAGTGGCAAACTGATCGGCGATATCGTGACCAAGGAATTCATCAATCGGCCCGGCGGGTTTTTCGAGGGATTTTCCCGGATGATGCATGGCGGTCAGCCAAAATCCGAGGGTGCCGAGAGCAAAGCATCAGCCAAGCAAGACAAATAAGGTAGGAAAAGCGCAGCATGATTATCGGTACCCCCAAAGAGATCAAGAACCAGGAGTTCCGGGTGGGTTTGATTCCCTCCGGCGTCACCACGCTCGTCAACGACGGCCACACCGTGCTCATCCAGGACGGCGCGGGACTGGGCAGCGGCTTCACCAATGCGGAATACGAGGCGGCCGGCGCGACGATCGTGCCTAACGCCAAAGACATCTTCGAAAAAGCCGAGATGATCATCAAGGTCAAGGAACCTCAGGAAGTCGAGTACAACATGCTCCGCGAGGGGCAGATCCTCTTTACCTATCTGCACCTGGCGCCCGATCCCAAGCAGACGGAAGGCCTGCTGCGCAGCAAGTGCATCGGCGTGGCCTATGAGACGATCACCGGCCCGGCCCACAACGCCCTGCCGCTGCTGACGCCCATGAGCGAAGTCGCCGGCCGCATGTCGGTCCAGGTCGGCGCGCACTACCTGCAGCGCCGCCTCGGCGGCCTTGGCATCCTGCTCGGCGGCGTACCGGGCACCGAACGCGCCGAGGTCCTGATCCTCGGCGGTGGCGTGGTCGGCCTCAACGCCGCCAAGATCGCCGTCGGCATGGGTGCCCGCGTCACCATCCTCGAGCGCGACGTCGCGCGGATGCGCTTCCTCGACGACACCTTCGGCACCGCCATCACCTGCCTGATGAGCAACAAGTACAATATCGAGCAGCACATGCGCACCTGCGACCTGCTGATCGGTGCCGTGCTTGTGCCCGGTGCCAACGCGCCCAAACTGGTGACCCGCGCCATGATCGAGACCTTGATGAAACCCGGCGCGGTCATCGTCGACGTCGCCGTCGACCAGGGCGGCTGCCTGGAGACGACCGTGCCGACGACCCACGACAATCCCACCTTCAAGGTTGGCGAGGTGATCCAGTACTGTGTCGCCAACATGCCCGGCGCGGTGCCGCGCACCTCGACCACGGCGCTGACCAACGTCACCCTGCCGTTTGCCCAGAAACTGGCGAAGCTGGGTGCCGCCGAGGCCGCTCGTCGCGACCCGCACCTCAAGGCCGGCATCAACACCTATCTGGGCCACCTGACCTACGAAGCGGTCGCCGAGGCCCAAAGCCTGGCATACACCGACATCGACAGCCTGATCAACTGAAGCGGCGGGCGCTCGCCGCGGCGGGCGCCCTTTCAGGGGTCACAAGAGGTTGGGTTAAGCGTCAGGCCCCGGTATCAGACCATCAAGGCAGTTGTCTGCGCCTATTCACTGGCCCTGGGCCAGGGTCATGACGTAGGCGACGACGTCGTCGACGGCCTTGTCGTCCGGCAGGGTCTGGGCGATCAGGCGCATCTGGTTGCCAAACGTATCGCTGCCGTGGGCGCCGCGCACGCCGCTGCGAAAATGCTTGAGCTGGCGCTGCAGATACCAGTCTTGCTGCAGCGTCAGGTCCGGCGAGTTGGTCTCCTTCATGCCCTGGCCCTTGGGACCGTGGCAGGCGGAACAGGTGGCAAAGAGCTGTTTGCCTTTGGCGACGTCGCCCTTGCGCGTCGCTTTGCGCGGCACTGGCTTGAGCCCGTGGATGTAGGCGGCCACATCCTCCATGGCCTTGGGGGTAGCGGTGATCATCGCCATCGGCCGCATCTGTGCGCCGAACGTGTCCTGACTGTGGGCGCCGCGCACGCCGGCCTGAAAATTCTTGAGCTGGGTGACCGTGTACCAGGGTTCCTGGCCGGCCAGGGCGGGGGCGTTATAGGCCTGGTTGCCCTCGCCGGCAATGCCGTGACAGGCCGCGCAGGTGGCAAACAGTTTTTTGCCGTTCTGCATGTCCGCGGCCCAGATCGGCGCGGTCAGCAGCACAGCGAGCAAAATTATCAGACCTCGTCTCATGATGGACACCCCCTCTGGTCAGGCTGCCATCCTAACCGCTGGTTCCAGGCCTGTCAAGCGAGCAACGATGCGCTCCTACGACCCTTGTCCCTGTGACGCCAGCGTATTACACTGGGCGAGGGGGGAATGATGACCATGATCCAGATCTCGACCAACAGCAAGGCCTTCGCCAAGCTGATCGAACAGGCGCAACAGACGTTCGCGCGTACGGGCCTGGTGACCCTGACAGGCCCCACCGGCACGGGCAAAAGCACCCTGGCCGAGTGGCTTCACCGCCAGGGCCCCGACGGCGCGGAGCCGTTCCTTTGCCAGGACGCCGCCAGTCTGGCCGAGGCGCGTTTCGAAAGCCAGATGTACGGCCATGTGCGCGGCGCCTTCAGTGGCGCGGTCAAGAGTTTCGCCGGTGTGGCCGGCGCGGTCGGCCGGGGCACCCTGGTCCTTGAGGGCCTCGAGGACCTGGTCCATGGTGTCCAAGCCCGCTTGCTGCGTTTTCTGCAAGAGCGCCGTTACCGCCAGGTCGGGGCGACCCGCGAGCATACTTATCCAGGCAGGGTGATCCTCACCAGCCGCCGTCCACTGCTCTTGTTGCGCGATGCTTTGAGCCTGCGCGACGACTTCTACTTCCGCGTCTCGGCCTCGGAGATCCAATTGCCGACCTTGGCGGCCCGGGCCCAGGATTTTGTCGACCTGGCCCAGGCGTTGGTTCAGGATCTTCGTCTGCACCTGCCCGATGGCCGTCCCCCCGAGTTGAGCGAGTTGGAGGCCATCGAGCCGGACCGCATTGAGGGCAATCTGCATGGCTTGCGCAATCTCCTGCAGCAGGCGATGCTGCGCGGCGAGCCACCCGCGCGCCTGCTACAAGGGCAGGCTCCCCAAAACGCGACGACCGATCTGCCCCGTACCGGCAGTCTGCGGGGCGACCTCCAGGACCTGGAGGGCCGCCTACTGCGGCGCGCCCTCGCCGAGAACCCGCTGACCCGCTATGAACTCGCCGACCAGCTGGGCATCTCGCGCCGCTCCCTGATCTATAAGCTCAAGGAGCACGGCCTGCTCAACGGCCAGGGCGACGAAGAGGATACATGAGGCGGAAGCCAACCGCGCCTCCGCTCAACGACCGTAGGCGAGGCGGAAGCCAACCGCGCAACTGCGGCTATCGCTCTGCATTTTGTGGCGGTTCTGGCTCTGGCATTCGCGGGAGGGCGAGTCGAAGGCGCCACCGCGGAGCACGTGCTCCGTGCCATTGGCGGGTCCGCGTGGATCGCGCTCCGGACTGTTGGCATAGTAGTCGGCGCCATAATAATCCAGGCACCACTCCCAGACATTGCCCTGGAGATCGTAGAGGCCCAGACCGTTGGCCCGTTTGCTGCCAACCGGTTGCGGTCCGGCAACGCTGCGTTCGTGCCAGGCCAGCTCGTTGAGCGCGATGGGCCCGTAGCGACCGCTTCTGCCCTGCTTACAGGCGTATTCCCATTCGGCCTCTGTCGGCAGGCGGTAGACGCCGTTCGTGCGTGCGTTGAGGCGCTCGATGAAGGTGGCGACATCGTTCCAGCTGACATTCTCCACCGGGTAACTGCGGCCCTTGTTGCAGGAGGGATTATTCTGCATCACCATTTCCCAGAGCTCTTGGGTAACCTCTGTGGCGCTGAGTCCGTAGGGCGAGAGCACGACCTTGTGCGCCGGACGGATTTCTGGGCTACCCATGAACTGGCCCATTTTGAAGGGCTCGGGCAGGATATCGACAAAGCGGAAGCGGCGGATCAGCTCGGGTAACGGGTCGACGACGGGCTCGGGCTCGGGCTTCTCAGGCACCGCGTTGGCGGTCGTCGCCGCGGCCGGAGCGCGCTTGCGCGGGGCGGGTGCCTCGGTCTTGGGCGGTGGCGCCTTTTCGACTGCTACCGGCTGCGGATCGCTTGTTTGCGGGCTCGATGCCGCGGGCTCCGCTTGAATGGTTTGGGGGACGGGTTCCGCCACTGCCGCGGTATTCAAGGGTTCACTTGTCGGTTCGATCGCGGCGGCTGGTGGGGGGCGCAGCAGCCAAACCAGGGCCAGCACCAGCAGCAGTGGCACCAGCACGAGCAAGCTCTTGTGCAGCAGACTGGTCCGCGACCAGCGGCGTTTGAAGGCGATCGCGGTATGACGGTCGGTGCGGCGCTGGTGGCGGGGATGGAGCGCGACCTGGACTTCGGGCGAGCGCAGATCCTCGATCAGCTCGTTGCCGGTGGCGTAGCGCTTCTCCGGCTCCTTGCTCATCAGCTTGAGCACGATCCGCGAGAGCACGGGTGGGATATCCTCGCGCACCCTGTGCGGCGGGTTGGGCCGCTCGTGGACGTGTTTGTAGATCACCGAAAGTGGCTCGTCGGCCTCGAACGGCAGTTGACCGGTCAGCATCTTGTAAAAAATGACACCGAGCGAATAGAGATCCGAGCGGCCGTCGATCGGGCGCGACAGCGCCTGTTCGGGGCTCATGTAATCGGGCGTGCCCAGCACGGCGCGGGTCACGGTCAGGCGCGCGGCCGAGAGCAGGCGGGCGATGCCGAAGTCCAGCACGCGCACGGTGCCGTGCTCGTCGAACATCACATTAGAGGGCTTGACGTCGCGGTGGACCAGGTCCTTGCGGTGGGCGTAGTCCAGCGCCGAGGCGATCTGACAGATGATCTCGACCGTTTCCTCGAGGCTGAGCCCGCGGCGGATGCGTTCCTCGAGCGAGCCGCCTTGACAGAAGGCCATCGTAAAGTAATGGACCCGATCGGCGACACCGACCGTGAAGATCGGCACGATGTGCGGGTGGTTGAGACCTGCAGCCAGCTTGGCCTCCATCTGGAAGCGCTGGACCAGCTCGCGGTCGACGGAGGTCTCGTTGGGCAGGCACTTGACCGCGACCTTGCGGTTGAGGTGCAGGTCCACGCCCTCGAAGACGATGGCCATGCCGCCGCGACCCAGTTCGCGCAGAATGTTGACCTCGCTGGCCAGGGCGGCGCGCACGCGTTTTTCCAGATCGGGCGGTGGCGGCGCCGCGGCCTCTTCCAGCTGCGTCAGCGTGGCCCCTAAAGTCGCCTGGCACGAGGCACAGAAGGCGGCGCCCCCGGTATTCTCGGATCCACATTGACGACAGATCAAGGGCATGTAACATCCTTGTTCAGGAAAATCCACGAGCTCGTGTCAGTTTATCACGGTCCACACTGCCGAAGATCTGCCTTTTTGCGGTCGAGCGGGCCGGGCGAGCCCGGCCCCCCGCGGTTATCAGGGCACCGGATGGTCTTCGCGGAAGCGACCCAGGCGGTAGACCAGATCGTCGAACTGCGTCGCCTTAGTAAGGCTTGTACAGGCGCGCAGACCCTCGAACTTGCTGCCGGTTGTGGTCAAGGTGATGGCGCTGATGCCGTAGTGAATGATCTCGGCGCTCAGCTGACCGGAGGTCATGCCGGGGTAGCCGATCGTGAAGTAGAACCCGTCGGCCAGCGGCTCGCCCAGGTCCTCGTCGTAGACCAGGTGGAAGCCGTTGTCAAGAAAGGCCTTCTTCATGAAGGCGGCGCGGCGCTCGTATTCGCGCACATCCGGCCAGGGATTGTAGCGGCCCTCGATCGTCGCCTCTAATAGGGCCGCCAGGCCCGCTTGGGGGCCTTGGGGCACGGATGCCGAGGTCAGGTAGATTCCGCCCTGAATGAAGGCCTGGAGGATATCGGGTTTGCTGAAGCGCTTGATCAGGTTGGGGTAGGACTCGGCCGCGAACTTGGGCGGAATCATCACCAGCCCGCAGCGTTGGCCGGCGTAGCTGAACAGCTTGGAGGAGGAGATGACCATGAAAACGCGGTGGGTATAGCGCGCTATCGTCGGTTGGTAGGGCGGCTGGAACGGCACCGAGTAGTCCTGGCGGAAGTCCATGCCAAAGTAGGCGAAGTCCTCTACCGCGAAGACGCCGTGTTTGTCGAAGACGCGGGCCAGGCCCTCGAGCTCTTCCTCTGTCAGTATCACCCAGGAGGGGTTGTTGGGGCTGGACCAGAGGCAGCCGGCCACGCCGTGCTCCTCGCAGAGCTGGTCGACCTTCTCCCAGAGCGCGCGGCCGCGGTATTCCTTGAGGTCGAGGTTGATCGACTCGAGGCCGAGGAAGCGGGTCTGCAGCTTGTTGACCGGGAAGCCGGGGTCGAGGAACAGGATCGTGTTGCGCTCGGGGTGCTGGTAGCCGGCCAGGGCCAAGGAGATCAGGCAGCCCTGCATGGCGCCGATCGTCGGCACCACGCATTCGGGGGGGAGATCCAGGTCCATGAAGGCCTTGGCGAAGCGGGAACCGGCGGTTTTGAGGCGGGGCAGGCCCTGGAAGGGCGCGTAGGTATTGGCGGCACCCGCGGCGAGGTGCTCGGCCTCGGCCGCAGTGGCGATCTCGGCGGCCGGCAGGCCGGGGATGCCGAACTCCATGCGGATGAAGCGCGTGTCGAAGCGGCGTTCGACTTCATTGATCAAGGCGTCCATCTCGCGGATCGAGGCGCGATGGATATCGATGTTCATGCGGGCGCGGATGGCCTCGACCGCCTCGCGGTCGAAGGGGACTTGGGTACTTGGGGATGGGGTCATGTCACACCTCTCAGGGATTTCAACGAGGGACGGCCATTATAACAAGTTCAGTCGCCGAAGGGGAAAAGAGCGCGCGTGGGCGCGCTCCGTCCGACTGACGCGGTGGCGCGCTCAATCCGCTAGGCGCGGGGCCTCGTGTTCGCCATTCTGGAAGAGGGTCAGGCTGGTTACGGCACCGGTGGCATCGCGGTTGAATTTGATGCGGGCCTGCACCACTTTGGCATAGAACTGATCGACATCGCTCTGAAAGACCGGGATGGGTTGCTGGCCGGTGAGCTGGACGAACAGTTGCGTCTCTTTGCGGGTGACACTGAAGAACATGTTTGGGGCCAACTGATAGCGACCCAGGTAGGCGTCGAGGTCGGCGGCCTTGATGGGCTTGGTCTCGACGGCGATGCCGTTTTGCTGTAGGTAGCGGGTTGCTTGGGGGTTGCTGGGATCCAGCTCGAGCGCGCGCTGGTAGTATTTGGCAGCGAGGGCTGCATAGGCCTCGGCAAGGCTGTCGGGCGGGTTGGCGGCGGTTGGAAATTCAGCCACATTCAAGCGAAAGATCTCGAGGGCGTCCTCGAGCCTGCCAAGGCTCAGCAGACCGTAGCCGATCTGGTTGAGCGGCTGGTCGTTGAAGCGGTATTCGTCCGCATGGTCCTTTTTGAGCGTGTGGTAAGTCGCGATGGCTGCGGCGACCCCTTGGTTTTCCAGCACCTGTTGCAGCATGCGATCCAGCGAGCGAAAAACCGGCTGCAGTTTCGCTGAAGGGTCAAGCGCATGGCGGCCCAAGTCATCGACATTGTCATCGGAGTTGGTAAGGATCACCACGCCGCGCTGTTTCTTGGGGTCCATGCCGACGTAGGCGCGATAGCCACCGGTCGCACCGTTGTGTTCGATCAGGTCCTTTTCGAAGAACCAGGCCAGGCCCATGCCGGTACCTGTCAGGTCGGTCCGGCTGTCGATCATGGCCTGTTGCAAGGGGCTGGGGGTCAATCCCAGGTGGGCCGACACATAGCGGGCCATTTGTTCGGCACTGGCTTTGATCGCCCCTGCGGGGCACATGCTGTTCAGCTCCCAATTGGCGACCCGTTTTCCGCCGGCGTGGCCAGGCGCGATCGCGGCGCGGTTATGGTCGTTGACCGTCAGCCAGGTGTCGGTCATGCCAAGCGGTTCGAGGACGCGCTGGCGCAGCAGGGTGGGGTAGTCCGTGCCTGCTCGGCGGGCCAACAGATTGCCGAGCAGGCCCATGCCGAGATTGGAGTACTCCTCGACAGAGCCAATTTCGCGGGTCAGCTGCACCTTGTCGATGAAGGCGTAGAGCAGTTGCGGGTCGTAGTCGGCAAAGGGGTCCGCGGGGTTGCCATTCGGCATATTGTCTGGCATGCGGGGCAGGGAGGAGCGGTGGGTGGCGAGGTGACCCAGGTTGATCTGCTTGCCGTTGAATTCGGGCGCGTGGATTCCTGGCGGCAGGTATTTGGCGATGGGGTCGTTCAGGCCGACTTCGCCCTTGCGGATCATGTCGGCCAAGATCAGGCCGGTGAAGGTTTTGGTGACCGAGCCGATCTCGTAGACGTGGTGCTCGGTGGCTTTGGGTCCTTTGCTGTCGATCGCGCCATCGCTGAAGTAGCTGACGCCGTCCTGATCGATCAGCGCCATGGCGATGCTGGTGGCGGTCTCTTTGGCGATGCGCTCACGGATATTGGCTTTGACATCTTCGGGAATCTCGCCTGCAGTCAGCCAGCTGGCGACCCACAAGCAGAGCAGAATCGAAACGCGTTTCATATCATTCACCTCGTGTTTCTGTTCTCGACCATGTCTTAAGCGAGGGCGCAGCCGATTAAGTTTATCCAATCGTGAAAAAACTGGGAACGGTCAGTTAAGAATGATCCTTGTAACCCATAGAAAAATGGGGCGAGATATTTCCATGCCGAATAAGAAGTGTGCCCGCCTGCTCCAGAAGTGTGAAGCTGGCCAGTTGAGCGCCACATGCTTTTCCGTGTGCTCCGTGTTTTCCGTGGTTAAAATTCTCCTTTCTGTACGGGCTCTGCGAAGTTCCATTTGTTTTATGACCACGGAAATCACTGAACACACGGAAGTGAACTCAGAAAGCGACGCGGTCAGTCTTCCTTTGCGAACCATTGCTGCGGTGGCAACTTCATGCGCTTCGACATAACAGCATTGCCGCAGGTCCTGGGCCGCTATGCGTTTTGCTTCCTGACTGTTAGCGGGTATAATCGGAGCGCGCGGCGCGGGAGCGCAGCATGACCGGAAGGGGCGAAGGGGAAGACATGCGGGTTGACGGCGAGTACAGGCTTTTGGATGCGGGCGACGAGACCAAGCTCGAGCGGGTCGGAACCCATTTGGTGGTGCGCCAAGCGGCGCAGGCGTATTGGCCCAAGGCCAAGCCCGGCAAACTGTGGCGCGAGCCGGCGGCGACCCATATCCGCTCTTCCAGCGGGGGCGGTCACTGGAAGTACCACAGCCACCTACCCGAGAGCTGGATCGTGCGCCACGGCCGCTTCAACTTTAATATAAAGCTCACCGATTTCGGGCACCTGGGCCTGTTCCCGGAACAGGAAGCCAACTGGGAGTGGATTGCGGCCCGCCAGGCGCGCCGGGTGCTCAACCTCTTCGGCTATACGGGCGGTTCGACCCTGGCCGCGGCGACGGCCGGCGCCGAGGTCACCCATGTAGACGCCTCCCGCGGCGCCGTCACCTGGGCGCGCGAGAATTTCGAGATCAACGACTGCCGCGAGGCCAACGTGCGCTGGATCGTCGAGGACGTCAACAAGTACTTGGCCCGCGAGGAGACGCGCGGCTCCCGCTACCACGGCGTGATCCTCGACCCGCCCTCCTTCGGCCGTGGCCCGCGGGGCCAGGTCTGGAAGATCGAGACGGATCTGGTGCCGTTGCTGGAGCAGATCAAACGCCTGATGCCGGAGCTCGACTACATCCTGCTCAGCTGCCACACGCCGGGCTACAGCCCGCTGGCGCTGGCCAACATCCTCCATCTGGTTTTTGGGTTCCCGATCGCAAAGATCGAATCCGGCGAAATGGTCGCGGCCGTCGAGGACAGCCAGATGGTGCTGCCGTCGGGCACCTACGCGCGCTTCGCGATCAGCTGATCGGGAACTGCCTGGTTGGCCGCTGCGCTCCTAGTGCGACTTTGTCAGGTTGCTATCGGAGACATTTCACGGCATCGCGGTGGGCTCGCTAAATCCTGGTGGCGGGGACGCCTGTCTGAGGCGCCTCCAATACATATGATGAACGACAAGGATCACAGGGAAGTGTTTGCTGGCAAGGTGTCCTTTGACTGGGACAGTGTGCGTTCTTGCCACGTGGAAAGAAGTTTTTGCCTTTTGGGCGAAAATCGCTCTGTCAGCCTGAGAAGGTGGGTGTTTGCGCAAGTCGTGGAGACCGAGAGAGCAATGTGGTCGGCGTGTGCGAGTTGCGTGGCGAGCCCGTGCGTCAGTAATACAGGTGCCACGCCTTGCGTGTGAAGGCGCTGTCTGTGTGCGAGGGTAAGGTGGCTATAAAGATTGTCGCTTGACTCGAGTTTGCAGGCTTGGCAAGGTCTTGCGCGGAGTCTGTGCGCGGGAGTGACGTGTTTTTGGAATTCCGGGGCAACCCACTCTCTCAGTGAGTGGATTGCCCCGGAATTCCACAGGAACGATTTCCCCGCTTGGCGGCTTAGATTGGCATGAAAACATATTTCCATTCCTAGTAAAAGATGGATTTTGTGTGTCAGAACAGTGCCATCACTCGGGCCGAGGATCATTTTGGTGTCCGGGCACCGCCAAACACTGGCATAAAGTTAGCGGATATCCGCGTGCAAGCATCTTTTCCCGGGAATCGTGCTCGCTATGATCGCCGCAGATTGGAAGTTTCTAGGAACGAGGGTCGCCGAGCATTGAAAAGGGTCGCTCATACTTGGCGAGACGGTCGTCCGGAATGCCACAAGTCCGACTTTTCCGGGAGTGACGTCCTTGTGGCATTCCACAAACACAAATTCCCCGCTGTGTCGCTCTGCTTCAGAGGAGTAATAACGACTTGTTTCCGATTCGATACGAAGTTTTTGGGCCCGCCAAATGGAGCCACTGATCGGTGATCGGTGTGGCCAAGCGACCCTCACTTATCACGGCCCTTGTCGAGCGTTGCGGTGTGTCAGAGCGCCCGTTGCGCCCTTGTGCCAGGTCCATGTCCCCGGTGCGCCGCGTGTCAAGCGACATTTAATTCTGACCCATTGGCGACATCTAAAACTGACCCCCCTGCATCGACAGACGTAACGGTTGGCAGCACTCAGGCGTGCCGGTGGTTGTTGGCGGAATGCTCATACCCCCACCATTTTTTTCCTTTTTTTGATTTTGACATCGTCACGTCAGTTCGAAGCGGAGCGGGGTCAAGGGCTCCCGGAAGCGCGGGCTTCATGCCGCAACGAAGTGGAGGCGTGAAGTTCGCGATGAGGACAGCCCTTGAGGCCGCGGAGCGTAGGGCTTATAATGGGATGTCAAAGTCAAAAAAGCTGCGCGATGTTCACGGTTGTGGGGCAGAGGGAGTTTGCTCAAAGATCCCGTTCCTGAGGGTTCCGCCGATCAAGCCCGACCGTCGCTTCTCTCTCAGACGGTAGCTCTCGCCTCTGATGGTAACGACGCTGCTTCGGTGCAGCAGCCTGTCGAGGATCGCCGTCGCTACCACGCTGTCGCCAAAGACGTCGCCCCACTCGCTGATCGTGCGGTTGCTTGTCACCATGATGCTTCCTCGCTCGTAACGCTTGGTCACTAGCTGAAAGAACAGGTGAGCGGCACCGCGCTCTAGCGGTAAGTAGCCGAGCTCATCATGCTGCTGCCCCGGCGGCGTCTCGAATCGTACCGTCGCCTTCACCGTTGCCTTCAGTGACCGTCTCAACACCGCCACCATTCGTTCCACGGTCCGCAGGCTCACTTCGATCCCTCGCTGCCTTTTCAGCTCCTGCCTCACCACTTCCGCATTTCCCTGGTGTTGGAGAAAGCACGCATTGACCCACTCCTCCATCCCGTCCAATTGCTTGGTCCGCTTCACCCTCCGGTAGCCTACCCAGCCCCCATTCCTAACATAGCTTTTCACGGTGTTTTTCTGATCCCAAGCTCCTTGGCGATCCGCTCATTTCCCCATCCCAGCTTCTTCAGCCGCATCATCACTGTCACATCTTCTGGTGTCTTCATTGCCTGCTCCACATTCGGTGAAGCACTGCTAATTACTACACTTTCTGACATCCTGACCTCCTTTTTTTGGGGGGTCAGTTTCGATGTCGCTTCTGGGTCAGTTTACAGTGTCGCCTGACAACACCACACCGTGCTATTTTTCTCCATTTTGAAGAAACATTCCAATATCTTTAAGAAGATCAATGGCACAAGATGTCTTTGCAATTATACAAAGGCCTGACCAGATATCCCACTCAATACCAATGATCGATTTTTTCCTTTGGAAATCCTGAAACATTTCATTAAATCCTTGGGTCAAAACGCCTGTTGGTGTTAAATTGAATTTTTTCACAATGCGGTCACGAATTGACGAATACTGAGCCGCAGTTACCTCTAGGCATTCGTAAGTAATTCGGCCACTCGCATCTTCAACAAAAGCACCCTTCATTTGAGAACTCCTTGTAAACATATTTACTATAGCCCAAAATCTTTCCCTCCCGGTCTTATTGCGCCACGGGCAATTTGCTCCCAAGTATTCATCAGCCACCTCTCCTGAGATCGATTCGTCATAGGCATCGGCTGCCTCGCCAAGGATATTGTATCCCCCTTGTCGTCGCCACGTCTGGGATAATCCATCTAGGAAGGTATTAGTACCGAAAGTAATTGCACCTACTCCCCCAATTTTTGTCAATGTAGTGGGTTCTGGTGCCCCGAGAAGTAAGCCACCTCCGATAATAGAGGCACCTCCACCGACCATTTTCAATCCTGCTCCACCTAGACGGAGCCCTTTTCCTCCCCATGTCTCTGAAAGGCTGGTATCTTTGTAAAACTCATCTGCTAGGATTTGATAGAGTTGGTCTGCCGCGTTTTGATTGCTACGTTCCCACCCAAACCAAATAGAGCTGGCAATTGATATTTCGCGACTGTTATGATCAACAGACCAGTCATTTAGCCATTGACCTCCCGGAGAGGCGGCCAAAGGCATCGTAGGCAAACGTGCTGGTGTCACCGCCGAGGG
>CAYRFM010000119.1:0-862 GCA_964423555.1 uncultured Holophagae bacterium
TCTTCTCGTGCCTCTGCCACATGCTCGGCAGCGCCTTCGACTTCCGGGTAAACAAGCTCTTCTTCAAGCTTTGTATGAATTTCAAGCTCAGCAAATATTTCTCTCAAAACTTTGCGCTTTTCACGCGTCTGTTCACTGGGCAAATTTTCGAACTTTTCAAACAGTTCTTTGACTTTCTTGTGATCGGCCTTCAACATCTCAACTATGTTGGCATGAGAGGCTTCACCGGATTCGTTGTTAGAAAGTCCGAATAAGGTATTCAAAATCTTGTTCATCACAATATCTCCTAGATGCCTGGCTTGATGCCTGACTGGTAGACCGCCGCCTGCCCTAATAGTTCCGCGCACGTTTACAAACGTGGCGCCACAGGCGGCGTTTACCAGATTTAGGTAGCCTGTCTAATCTTTGGACCCGGACTGTGCGTGCACGAGTTTGGGTTTATCAACCCCGGGCTTTTTCTGAACCTGTTCCAGTCCTGGACGTAAATCCTTGTCCAATGTTTTGATTTCGACAGTCTTACCAGTCATCAGAGACTCATTAATCGCTTCAATCACCAGTATGTCGGCCAGTCCTTCCATTCCGGAAGGCTCGGGCTCTGTGTCATTAATGACGCAATCAGAGAAGTGAAGCAGCTGCGGAGCAAATTGGTCGCGCTTAGGCAATTCCTTCTTCAAGTGTTTTTTGCCCTGAACGATCTCATACTTGAGTTCCATCGCATAGTCGTAGGCTGGATCCAAGCAAAGATGTCCCTCGGTACCTGCAACCTCATACCTGGACATGTCTGCTGCGCCGAAGCTGCATACGAACGTAGCTATTCTCTCACCTGGGAAGCGCAGAATAGCGCTCACGGTCTCATCTATGG
>CAYRFM010000119.1:872-1473 GCA_964423555.1 uncultured Holophagae bacterium
AGCAAAACGCTCATCATTTGATGAAGCGGCTAGTGCAGTCACTTCGATAGGCTCGGACTGGAACAAATAGCGAGCGGCATTAATGCAATAAATGCCAATGTCATTCAACGGTCCACCACCCATATTACCCTTGGTGCGAATATTGCCTTCTCTCACCTGCAGGGTAAAAGTAGAATTAAACAGACGTGGTTCGCCGATTTTCTTGGCGTTCAAGGTCTCGACCATTTTCATGTTTGCTTCTTCAAAGTGCAAACGATATGCGACCATTAGTTTGACGTTGTTCTTATCGCAATCATTTCGACGCACTCCTGGCTATTCATCGCCATCGGCTTTTCGCAAAGCACATGAACACCAGCTTGCGCAGCGCGTATCGCATATTCCTTGTGCATATTGTTAGGCAATGCGATATAAACCACATCAAGCTCTGACTCTCTCAAGCACTGGTCGAAGTGCTCGTAGTCATAGAGCTCATCCACTCCGTAAGTCTTGCCCAATTCTTTCAATTTGGTCGGATCACCTGAGACCAAGGCTGCTAACTTGGAATTTTTCTTCGCATGCTCGAAAGCGGGCAAGACGGCAATCTGGGCAATATGACCCAAAC
>CAYRFM010000119.1:1483-20314 GCA_964423555.1 uncultured Holophagae bacterium
CCATTAGATTGCGGCATAAAACATCCTCTTGCGTGTAGTGAAAATTAGAATTGTGAATTAGGAGGTTGGACGCCTCGAGAAAAAAACGGTTCCGGGCGTAGCTAAAAGGTTTAAATCTCTAAATGCAAAAATCCCCATCTTGAGGACAGGGATTATGCTGGCGGTCTAACTTTTTTTCTTTGAATGCGAAAGCTTAGGCAGCTTTTGTTTCCGGCAAGTTCTTGAGCAAGGTGCTCAAGGACAAGTGAGTTTCGTGCTGTGCAGGAAGGAGTTCGTTTTCGATGCACACTCTCACTGGTCCGACAACCAAAACACTTTGTGATTCGTAGTTGACCAAACGTTCTGCTTCAGCCTGTTCTAACATTGCAATGCCATCCCGTTCGGTGGCAGCGCTATCTTGCACGAACTTTTCGAAACCGCCCCAAATTCCAGTGCTTTCGTTTGGTGTGCCACCGCAGGAAAGTACATGGCTGGTCAGCAAGGCGACGCGGGCCATGTGATTGTTGCGGCAGTACGTGAGGGTTTCCAAAACATCAGCTTGCTTTGCTTTCCCCAGTGCCAGATCGTAGGTCTCGACACAGCTTCTTTCGCCTGCCAAAAGCGAATTAAACTCATGTACAAATTCATTATCCATTGCTTTTTCCTTTATGTTTTGAATTGATTGATCTGTCTTCTGTCTTTGCAAATACTTAATCGGCATTTATGTGAATGCCAGGAATCCTGATGCGTACTTTGTCTCCGTAACCGCTCTTGTCCACTTTGACAAACGGCGCGCGTACATGAACAGAACCGTCGTTGTCGTCGGAGTCCATTTTGACAAACGGCGCACGAACATGGGTACGACCGGAGTTCGCTTCCTCTTCTGGAAGTCTCACGTGAATACCATCCTGGTCCGACGTGGTGATATGAACACTCTCGTCTTTTTTAAGCGAAGGGTCAATCTCTGTGGTTACAGTTGTGGTCTTGATCTTGTCGCCTTCTCTTACGACCTCAGTTCGCTCCGAATAACCGTCGCCCGAATGACTCGTTTCGGCAACCTTCTGAGAGCATGAGCACAACAGACAGATTGTGGTACCTACAAGAAGCGATCCTGTAAGCATCTTCGACATGACAACATATTTCTTCGACATTATTCACTCCACGCTTTTAAGTTCTCTGCCCTGCCCCAAATGTTGATATTTTGAGAACCTGCCGGTGAGACGCAAAAAGTCAGACCAAGTTCCACAAAACTCTGCGACAAACGGTGCGGATTGACGAAACAGTGACAGGCGCTTGCTCAGCGTGGTAATTCAATCAAATCGACTTCGTAGGACAGAAAGAGCGGATGGCGGGGGATCCGAGCCATTGCCATCAAGTTCTGGTCAATTTGCACGATGAATGCTATGAATAGGCAAAACACTGACCGGTTGCAGGCCTGTCGATCCACCCCCAGAGGTTAAACTGCCATGATTAGAATCCTGATTGTCGACGACAACGAAAGCATCCACAACGATTTTAAGAAGGTCCTGCAAGGCAAGAGCAAGGACAAGCTGCGCAATGTGGAGATGGCTTTGTTCGGGGAGGACGATCCTGATTTCGAGCACGAGGAGCCGGTGATCGAGTACCAGATCGACGACGCCTTCCAGGGCGAGGATGCCATCGAAATGGTGGATCGCGCGACCGCTGACGGTCGGCCCTACGCGCTGATCTTCATGGATGTGCGCATGCCGCCGGGCATGGACGGGATCCAAGCCTCCGCGCGGATCTGGGAGCGCCATCCCGAGGTCGAGCTGGTGATCTGCACGGCCCATTCGGATTACTCCTGGGGCGAGATGGTCAAGGAGATCGGTGCTTCGGACAAGTTGCAGTTCCTGCGCAAGCCGTTCGACATGGTGACGGTCCAGCAAATGGCGCTGGCCTGTGTCAAGAAACACGAGGCACGTTTGGAGGAAGAGGCGCGCGTGACGCGTCTACGTCAGGAGAACGAACGCCAGAAGCAGAACCAGGCCAATTTTGCCGCGGCCACGGACGAAATGCTGCGCATGCTGCGCGAGGCGCAGACGGAAATCGACGCCCTCGACTGGTTGGCCAAGGGCGACGCCGCACGCGGCACAGGCCTGACCGAGGCCTGGGCCTCGCGTTCGACCAAGCTGCGCGTCTGCATCGCTCAGATCACGGAACTCACCGAAAAGACCAAGGAGACGCTGGGGTAGTGATCCTCTGTGAGCGGGCAGGTCTCAAAATGTCTGCCGAACGGTCCCAGTGCATTGCATCAAGTCCCTCTGTTCCGGGCGTGACCTTTGCTGACCTTTGCTCGGAACTCCTAAAGTCTAGCTTCGCATAGCCCTTCTCGACTAATTATTTGGTCATTTGTTTAAGCGTGTTGACAAGATCCATCAAGTCAGGGTATTCGGCATAATCCAGGTAGCGACCCGCATCGGAGTAAAATTTCTGGAAGGGGAAAGAGCTGCCGCTGATATGAGTTTTCGCGAGCGCTTTTCTTAGGTCCTTCCCGCTAAACCAATATCGGTAGAGTTTTTGTTGAGCAAAGTTTGGTGATTGAAAATTGGCTTTGTATTGTTCAAATAATTGGTTGAATCGTGAATCAATTTCTTTTGTGTCGACCGAAATCTTGTAGTTGGATATCATCAGTCGTGATTGGTTTACACAGTGATCTAACGAAAGGTCAAGAGGCAGTTCTCCTTTTGTCCAAGTGCTGTGGAGACGAGTGGGATTAAACTCCTTGCTGAGCGAAGATAAACTCCATCGTGCGCATTGGTAGTCCTCGATTTTCTCCACACATTGTTCGATCCAGGTCTCTATGGTGGTGAGTTCGGGCACGGGGCCACGCTTCCAGCCTTTTCCTCTTTCCATTTCCCTCCACCATCGGTGGATCAGAACGGGCTCCAGGATGTAACTATCGATGTTGGTTCGAGCTAAGGTGCAAATGTTATTGCTTCTATCCAGTTTGGGTGCGGGGTTGGGCTCGGATCTGAAATCCCGGTCACAGATGATAATGAAATTCCCATCGGGATGCAAATGTTTCGCTATAGCCCCCATGCCATGAATCCCTCCAGTCTTGTCAAGATTCCAGCCCGTTACACCATTTGAGTCGAGAACTTGTTTTAAGAAAATCAAGTCATCTTTGCCTTCGCAAAATAGAGTGAAATCAGAAACGTTCATGGTTAACCAATCCGATAAACAGCAGCGTCGGGGATTAGTTTGCAAATATGGTCCGAATGCGTCGTTATAATAAACTGGTTGTTCACTCCAAGGTGGTCCAACGCATTCAGAAGTGTCTGTTGAATAGGCGGGTGGCAGTGCAGCTCCAGTTCGTCAATTAACACTACAGATGCATTAATGTCCCAAGATACAAAATCGAAAATCAGAGGGAAGATAGCCTTTTCTGCCCCTGAGAGTTCACTGATCTCATATTCTTTCACGCTATCTGAAAGCATATAAAGATCACCATCTATCTGTCCAACAACACCTCTGTCTCGAGGGCCCACAAAACTTCGGTTTGGAAAAATCATTTGATAAGCTTTTTCCAGGTGTTCCAGGCGCTTTCGCTTATCGCGATTTAATAATTTCAGGGTGTGCCAGTTTGTTAGTCGCTCCCGCAATAGCGAAATTGACAGTGTTCGCGGCGCTTCGTTCGGGTTTCCCTCCTCCAACGGCGAAAGGCTCAGGGCATTGCG
Organism: uncultured Holophagae bacterium; assembly: GCA_964423555.1. GTDB lineage: Bacteria > Acidobacteriota > Holophagae > Acanthopleuribacterales > Acanthopleuribacteraceae > CAYRFM01. Next base: position 5,161 of record CAYRFM010000119.1, read on the forward strand.
CTGCTCCGTGTACCAGAACGTGGTGCCAACCTTTTTGAACGCGTCATAACCCTGAAACTTCACCAGATTGGATGCATAGCTTCTACCCTTGAATTGAAACAGTGCCTGGGCTCCTTCCTTTGCAAAGACTTTTTTTCTTAATGTGTCGAATGAAAGGCAGATTTCCTCGTGATCGCCAGGAGGTTTCATGAACTTATCTGCGTGCTCTAGACGCTGTAGGGCTTGGAAACACTTAAGCGTTTCCACTCGCTCTTCATCTGAGAACTCGATTGTAATCTCAATATTGGCAGGATGTTGCTGATTTCTATCAATCAAGTCGATGTCAAAACCTGGCCAGTCCAACTTATCCGGGTTTTTCAATCGACCACATGCAGTCCCCAGTACCGCTGCAATAGCTTGTAGCACGGAGGTTTTGCCACTTCCATTTTTGCCGATCAGCACGACCAGATCGTGAGTTAATCCTGTTTCATGATCCGTAAAGTCTAGCTCCAGCGGGTCAGCGAAGCGCTTGAAATTTTCCAGTCTTAACTTTCGAACTTTCATGACAACCTTCCCAGGAGGGGCGTGGGGCTGCCGCAGTCACGGCTCCCCACACCATTCTACCCTGAAATCACTCCCACTCGATGGTGCCGGGCGGTTTGGAGGTGATGTCCATGACGACGCGGTTGATGCCGGCGACTTCGTTGACGATGCGGCTGCTGACCAGAGCCAGGAAGTCGTAGGGCAGGCGGCACCAGTCGGCGGTCATGAAGTCCGAAGTGGTGACGGCGCGGATCGCACAGACCTTGTCGTAGGTGCGTTCGTCGCCCATGATGCCGACGGTGCGGACGGGTAGCAGTACGACAAAGGCCTGGGAGGTCTGGTGGTAGAGACCGTGCTCGTGCAGCATTTCCACGAAGATGTGGTCGGCTTCCTGGAGGACCTTGACGGCGTCGCGGTCAATTTCACCGAGGATGCGGACGGCCAGGCCCGGACCGGGGAAGGGGTGACGGCCGACGATGCGCTCGGGCACGCCGAGGATGCGGCCAACTTCGCGGACCTCGTCCTTGAACAGCTCGCGCAGCGGTTCGAGCAGAGTCATGTTCATGCGCTCGGGCAGGCCGCCGACGTTGTGGTGGCTCTTGATCGTCTGGGCCGGGCCATTGGTGTGGGCCGATTCGATCACGTCCGGGTACAGGGTGCCCTGGGCCAAGAACTTGGGCTTGTCCAGTTTCGCGGCTTCGGCATCAAAAACCTCAATGAAGGTGGCGCCGATGATCTTGCGCTTCTTCTCGGGGTCTGAAACACCGGCCAGACGCGTCAAGAACAGTTCGGACGCGTCCACGGACACGAGCTCGACGTCAAATTTTTGGCGAAAGTTGACGACGACGTCGTCCGTTTCGCCTTTGCGCATCATGCCGTGGTCCACATAGACGCAGGTCAGTTGCTTGCCAATCGCCTTGCTGATCAGCGCGGCCGCGACGGTCGAGTCGACTCCGCCGCTGAGGCCCAAGAGGACGCGCTCGTCGCCAACGGTTGCCTTGATCTCGGCCACGGTATGGGCGATGTAGTCGGTCATCTGCCAGTCGGCGCTGCTGCCGCAAATATTGAAGACAAAGTTGGAGAGCAGGCGCATGCCGTTTTCGGTGTGCGAGACTTCGGGGTGGAATTGGATGCCTAGGCGCGGCAGTGTCTCGTGGACCATGGCGGTGATCGGCGCGTTTTCGGAGGAGCCGATGACCCTGAAGCCAGGCGGTTCCTTGATGAGACGGTCGCCGTGGCTCATCCAGACGCGGGTGTGCTTTTCGAAGCCGCCAAAAAGCGGGTGGTCGTCGGCCTCTAGGTCGAGAGTGGCGGGTCCGTACTCGCGGTCCAGGGCGTTCTCGACCACGCCGCCCAGCTCGAGACACATCAGCTGTTGGCCGTAGCAGATGCCCAACATCGGCACTTGCAGGTCCCAGAAACCCGCCGAGGTGTGGAGGCTATCGGCGCCCAGCACGGAGCGCGGGCCGCCCGAGAGAATGATGCCTTTGATGTCTGGCGAGCGCAGTGCCTCGACGGCCACGTCGTGGGGCAGGATCTCGGAATAAACGTGGAGTTCGCGTACCCTGCGCGCGATCAGCTTGGTGTACTGTGAACCGAAGTCCAAAATGACGATTCTGTTGACCATTTCACCCTCCCATCAGTTTCTCACCAAGGGGAAGCATTATAGTTGGCGCCACTGCGCTTGGCAATCCGCAATGCGCGCGCAAAGCCTTGTCAGGCTCGGGCTTCTCCGGCATAATGGGGCCAATTGACGGAGGAGGGGCGACGTGACCTTGGGCGAGGAAATCGTGAAACGACTGAAGGCCAGCTTCCCGGACGTGCGACTCAAGCTGCAGGATACGGGCGGCGGCGATCATTGGGACCTGGTCATTGCCTCGGCGACCCTGGATGGTCTGAGCCGGGTCAAGCAGCACCAGGCGATTTACAAGCCGCTGCGCGACCTGATCGACAGCAACCAGGTGCATGCGCTCAAGATCGACGTCGTGCCGCGGGCAGAGTGGCCGGACTGATCAGTCCCAGAAGCGCGCCGCCTCAAAGATCGTGTTGCAGAGGTTGGCGCCGCTAAAGGTGACGCCACGCAGGTCGGCGCGGCTGAAGTTGGCATCGCGCAGGTCGGCGCTGGTGAACCAAGCGCCCTGCAGCAGGGCATCGGTGAACCGGCAGCCCTGAAGGCTGGCCGAAGTGAAGTCGGCCTCGCCGAGCTGGGCGCCGCTGAAAATGGCCCAGGGTGCTTCGGCGAAACTGAAGTTAGCGCGGATCAGGACGCTGCCGCTGAGATCGGTGCGCTTCAGTTGGGCTTCGGTCAGGTTGGCGCCCGTCAGGGAAGCGCCCTGGAGCTGGGTGTCGGCGAGAAGCGCACCGGCCAGAGTAGCGCCGGTCAGTGAGGCCTGCTCGAGCCTGGCAGCGGAGAGGTCGGCCTGGGTCAGGTCGACGCCCATGAGGTTGGCGTGGTCGATGCGGGCGCCAGCCAGGCTGATGCCGCGCAGGTTGGGTCGCCAAGCGGGATGCTGCTCGCGCAGCAGGTTCCAGGCATCGAGATCGGTCTTGAGGAGCCGACTGGCTTCCTCCGCGCTGATGGTGGGTGAGCTCTCTTGTTGCACGTGGGCTCCGTCGAACGAGGATCTCAGAAAATTCTTCAATCTATTTTACGGAGCACAGGTGTTTTCGGGCAACCCTTTAATGCGTACCTGTCACTGCGCGATGCCCAGGGCTTGCAGCTCTTCGGGCGTGTTGGCACCGCAAAAGGCTGAGATCAACTGTGCAGGCAGTTCGGGTTCGCAGCGCAGGGCCGCGGGCACGGCCTGGCGCAATGCGCGCGTGCCCTGGTTCCAGCTCGCTTCGAGCAGCGGCCGGGCCGTCGCGCGGTAAAGCGCGGCCAGGGGTTCACCAAAGGGCCGCTGCGCCAGACGCGGCCAAACGGCGGGCCAGTCGCCGCTGCGCCAGCGCAACAACCAGTCCAGGGCAGCGCGATCGAAGCTGAACAGGTCGCAGGCCAGGACCACCAGATGGGTATCGACCGCGGCGTCAAAGGCACCCAGCAGGGCCGAAAGCGGGCCAGCGCCTGGTTCGCGGTCGGGGACCCGCCGTCCGGTCGGCAGGCCGTCCAGTTCGCCGACGAACCAGGCCGGACGGCCAAGCGCAGTTTCAAGCAGCGCTGCAAGAAACGCGGCCTGGCTGTCACCCTCGCGCGCGATCAGGGCCTTGGGACGCCCCATTCGCCGCGATGCGCCACCGACGAGTACGATGCCTTGCCATGTTTCCGCGGTCAATGCGATTCTCCTGGCCCGTGATCACCGCCACAGCTGAACAGATTCACCGTTCCATCATGCAGCCATCGTTCTATAATACGGGGAAACCCGTTTCGATGGGCGCTCCAACTTTACGGATGGTTTGGATGGCACAGACTACGGTTGCGGAGGGTTCGCGTAAGTGGATCAACCGCCTTGACTTGCGTTTTGATCGTTGGTTGGTGTTTTGCTTGGTGTGCTACGCCCTGCTGGTCGTAGTCGTCATCCTGCCCTGGCAGGACCACCGTGTCATTCGCAGACTGCTCGACAGCTACCTCGACCTCTATATGCTGGGCCTGGTCCTGTTGGCGCTGCTGACCAATACAGGCCAGCGCAAGGGCAGCAGCGAGCGCTGGTTTTGGTTTCTGATCATTGCCGCCTATTCCACCTGGTTGCTGATGCGGCTTGCCGGCATGTCGCAGGACCGCGTGGTCGACGGTATCTTTGGCGATATCGTCTACTTCCTGTTTTACTTGCTGTGTCTCGTGGCCGTCGAGACTTTTGGAGGCGCTCCGGGTAAGGCCCGCTACGCCCAGTTGCGCTATTTCCTTTCGCTGGCCTCTAATGTCTTGTTCTGCCTGGGTATCTTTGGCTATTTCATCATCATCCCCATGCGCTACGATCCCGCCAGCTATTTCAGTTTTCTGCCTTCTCAAACCTGCTTTCTGGTGCTCGACTTGTACCTTGCCTACCGCTTCTTCCTGGCCGCAAGTGGTCATACCCGGCGACGCTGGCAGGTGATCATGCGCCTTTTTGGCTATATGGCGCTGATGATGTTGGCCTCCGACGCCATAGAAATGAGCGAGATCTACACCTCGAAGCGGTTCTTCGGAAATTTTCGCCTCGATTTGTTCTGGGCGCTGCCTTTCCTGATCCCGATCCTGGCCTCGCGGGTTGTCGATGCCCGTCCGCGCGCGATCAGCGAGATTGCGGTGGAAGACAGTCTCAGCTGGAATGTCTACGATCGCCTGTTCCTGGTCGCCGCATTCTGTCTACCCGCGGTCCACGTGATCGGCCATCTGACCGGTTTCTTTTCGCCCACGACCAACCTGGTGCGCGGCGTTTTCATCATGATATGGCTTTCGGTGATGATTGTCTTGCTGGTGATCCAGTACACCATGCTGCACCGTCGCAATCGCCTGCTCGAGAACCTGCGCCTGCGCAATGTCCGTATCCTCGAGGCGATCAGCAAGGTCCAATCCCACTATATTGCCGCCTCTGACTCGCCCTCGGTTTTCGAGAACATGCTCGAACAATTGCTGTACCTGACCGAGAGCGAGTACGGATTCGTCGGCGAGATTCTGCGCGAGGGCGATGGACCGCCGTTCCTCAAGACGTTGGCGATGGCCTACGTCAACAACGCCAACGAGGGTCAGCGCTTTTTTGCCCAGCGGGGCGGAGTGGAGATCCACGATCTCGACACCCTTTTTGGCGCCGCGGTCACCACCGGCTCGCCGGTCATCGCCAACGATCCGGCCACCTACCCGCGCCGTAGTGGTTTCCCCTCGGGCTCGCCCGAGCCGCGCGCGTTTCTGGGGATTCCCCTCTACCATCGCGAGAAGCTGATCGGCATGTGCGGCATCGCCAATCGCTCCAAGGGCTACGACAGCGAACTGCTCAAATACTTGGAACCGCTGTCGACCACTTGTGCCGGCATCATCAGCGCCTACCACGGCGAACTGGAACGCAAGCACATGAGCGAGTTGGCCAGCCGCTTCGGTCGGATCCTGGACGACAGCCTTCAGGAGATCTACATCTTCGACAGCGACGACCTGCATTTTCTCCAGGTCAACCGCGGTGCCCGCGAGAACATCGGCTACAGCGAAAAGGAGCTGAGCGAACTGACGCCAGAAGACCTCTACCCGGAGACCGGCAGGCGCTTCCGCTCGATCCTGCAGCCGCTCATCGACGGCCAGCAGAGCAAGGTCCAGTACACCACAACCCACCGCCGCAAGGATGGCAGCAACTATCCCGTCGATGTCTACCTGCAAAAGTCGGTATTCGGTTCGCGCACCGTGTTCGTGGCGATCGCGCTCGACATTACCGAGCGCAAGCGCATGGAGAAGGAGAAAAAACGTCTCGAGGCCCAGATCATCCAGTCGCAGAAACTGGAGACGATCGGCACCCTGGCCGGTGGCATCGCCCACGACTTCAACAACATCCTGGCGCCGATCATCTGGTACACGGAGATGATCGTCAACGACCACGCCAACGACGGCGAGATCCGCGAGGATCTGCGCCACGTGCTGAAGGCGGCCAACCGCGCCAAGGATCTGGTCCAACAGATCCTGACCTTTGGCCGGCTCTCCGAAGTCGAGCGCTGTCCTGTCCAGGTCCAGCTGGTCCTAGAGGAGGCGGTCAAACTTTTGCGCGCCTCGCTGCCGGCGACGATCGAGATCGAGCGCGATATCGATCCCAGGTGCGAGCCGGTGCTGGCCGATCCGACCCAGATCCACCAGGTGGCCATGAACCTCTGCACCAATGCCTATCACGCCATGCGCCAGACCGGCGGTGTGTTGCGGCTCGGCCTGCACCTGGTTCACCTGAGCGAGGCCGATGTCGAAATGCGGCCGACGCTCAAACCAGGGCGTTGGGTCGAGCTGACGGTCGCCGATACGGGGCACGGCATGGATCCGACAACAATGGACCGGATTTTCGAACCCTTCTTCACCACCAAACGGGTCGGCGAGGGCACGGGTCTTGGCCTGTCGGTGATCCACGGCATCGTCATGACCCATGGCGGCACGATTCTGGTCAGCAGCAAGCCCGGGCTGGGCTCGACCTTCTCGGTCTACTTCCCGCCCTTCGACTATGACGCCGCGGCCGAGCCCAAGGGCGATCTCCAGCTCGAAGCCGGCAGCGAGCGGATCCTCTTCGTCGACGACGAGGACGAGATCGTGCGCACCGGTCGCTTGATGCTGGAGCGGTTCGGCTACCAGGTCACCGCCACCACCTCGAGCCAGGAGGCCTTGCGGATCTTCCGCGAGCAACCCGAGAACTTCGATCTGGTCATCACCGACCAGACCATGCCCCAACTGACCGGCATGCGCCTGGCCGAGGAGATCCGCGCCTTGCGGGCCGAGGTCCCGGTTGTCCTGACGACCGGCTTTAGCGAGGAGGTCACCGAGGACCGCTGGAAGCAGGTGGGTATCAAGCGCCTGGTCATGAAGCCCGTCGTCGGCCGCGATCTGCACCGCATCATTCGCTCGGTGCTCGAGGACTGAGCCGCTGGTCCGGCGTTACAGTTTTTACAGCATTTGACCATTGTTTGCTGGGGTTTGACGTCTTTCACAGGGCCGTTTTCGAATACTTCTCCATGACCCACATTGGTGGTGAACCTCGACCATCGAGGATTCGTGAAAAGGAGAAAAGAAAATGAAGCGCACCCTGTTCTCTCTGCTGACGGTTATGTTCCTCTCGCTCGCGCTCTGCGCAGGTGGCGACGAGGCCAAGGCCGAAAAGAAAATGGCCAAGAAATGCACCGCGGACACCCAAACCTGCCTCAACCACATGGCCCAACAATTTTCCGGCTCCGCCTGGGACGGTATCTGGGTCGAGGGCATTGGCAGCGACAAAGTCGCCGTGATCAAGGTCGATGAAGCAAGTGCTGGCGCTGCCGCCGGCGTGAAAGTGGGCGACGTGCTGGTGGCCATGAACGAGACGAAACTGGCCGGCCTGAACATCGAACAGTTCAACAAAGTCATGGCTTTGGTCAAGATCGGCGAAGAGGTCACCTACAAAATCCAGCGCGGCGACGCCTGGCTGTCCTCCAAGGTCACCATGACCGCGATCCCCAAAGAGCAAGTGGCCAGAATGGTCGGCGCGCACCTGCTGGCCGCTCACAGCCAGCAGAGCGAAACCGTGGCCAGCTACTGAGGCTGCCTCCGCCTCTTGCCTTCCTCTGGCAAGAGGCTGGTCCCGCTGTGCCGGGGGAATGCGGCAGAGCGGAACCATGGCAATACTCCAAGACAGAGACTTTGATTCCAACCCATTGCCCCGTAGCGAGGGTCGATTCGTCGACCGGCGCTATGGGGCCTTTTTTTGAGGTGAGATGGCGCCCCTGACACAATGATTGCCCCCTTTGCGACGGTTCGAATATCGCGCGCTACCACGACGCCTGAGCTTGTAATAAAGACCTGAAAGGCTATAATCAAGTCGGAGAAGCCTACGCCGAGCGAGTAGAAGCCGCAATGAAATTCGCATACGAAGATCTTAATGAGGACCAGTTCGAGACGCTCATCGTGCTCCTCTGTCAGCGGCTGCTCGGCATCTCGGTGCAGGGTTTCGCCAAAGGGCCCGACGGTGGTCGTGATGCCAAGTTCATCGGCACGGCGGAATTGCATCCGAGCAAAGCGGCGCCGTGGGTTGGTATCACCATCGTCTTGCGATATCGGTGAGGTGGGCGATGCTGCGACCCACTAAGCACTCTCATCCTGATCGCACGGTTATCAACGTCTCGTTGCTGCTTTTGATTCGCTTGAAGGCTCAGCGCGTGAGTGAGTACGACGCGCTGCGCAAGTTTGCCAAAAAAAGTGTCGCCGGTGGGGATGTGTTGTTCTTGCCGGCTCTGAATTTTTTGTACCTCCTGGGCTTGATCGAATACCGCCCCAAAACCGACGCGGTGGAGTATGTGGGGTCAAATGAAACTATCTAAACTATACTCCAACAAGCCTGACCTGTTCGGTCCAGTGACGTTCGTCCAGGGCCTTAACGTCGTCATGGCTGAAATACGCCTACCGGAGAACCGCAAAAAGGACACGCATAACCTGGGCAAGACGACCTTGGGGCGTTTGCTCGACTTCGGCTTCCTGGCAAAGCGCGATGCCAAGTTTTTTCTAATCAAGCACGCCGAATTGTTCCGAGACTTCATCTTCTTCCTGGAGATCGAGCTGGACGATGCTTCGTTCGTGACCATCCGGCGCGCTGTGAAAGAAGCCACCAAGATTAGTTTCAAGCGCCACGAAGCCGGGCATCAGGACATGTCGGGATTACCGCTAGTGGCCTGGGATCACCAGGCAGTACCCTTCGAGCGGGCACTCGAGTTGCTGGATGGTCTGCTTGATTGGCGGGTCTTCAAATCTTATGGGTTCCGCAAGGGCTTGGGCTACTTGCTCCGTTCACAAGACGAGTTCCGTGATGTGTTTCAACTTCACAAGTTCCAGGGTTCGCATTCGGATTGGAAGCCTTTTCTGGCGCACATTCTGGGCTTTGACGCCCAGCTCCTGGTTCAGCATTATGAGAAGGAAAATCAACTTAAGGTCATTTACTCCTCCGAGCAGACCATCCAAAACGAGTTGGGTGGCTCCATTGCGGACATCAGCAAGATCGAAGGTCTCCTCCTGCTCATGCAGAAGGAGGCAGAGAAAAAGCAGAAACTGCTCGACGCCTTCGACTTCCGCGCCCAGGACAAGGACAGCACTAAGCAGTTGGTCGAGGACATCAATGAACGCATCGCGCTGCTCAACGCCGAACGTTACTCGCTCAATCAGAATAAAAAGAAGATCTCGACTTCGCTGGAGGAGGACCAGATCCTATTCAATCCTGACGAAGCAGAGCGACTGTTCGAGGAAGCCGGTGTCCTGTTCAAGGGGCAGATTAAGAAGGATTTTCAACAGTTAATTGCCTTCAATCGGACCATTACCGGTGAGCGCCGAGGCTACCTACTGGAGGAACGCGCAGAGATCGAGTCCGAACTCAAGCGCATTAATACAGAGCTGAATTCCCTGGGGAAAAAGCGTTCGGAGCTGCTTTCATTCCTGAGCGAGACCGACATCTTTGGCAAGTACAAGCAGGTCTCGGACGAGATGGTGACGGTGCGGGCCGACATTGCAGAGCTGGAGCGTCAACGCGGCTTGCTGCATCGATTGCAAGCGTTTCGAGCCACTATTAGGGCGTTAACCGAAGAGTGTGGTCATCTACAGGCCCTGATCGAAGCAGATGTCGAGAAACAAAACGCTGATCAGGACAGCTTGTTTTCGACCATCCGCGTTTTCTTCAGCGAGATTGTCGAGGAGGTGATCGATCGCAAGGCCCTGCTCAGCGTGTCGCCGAACCAATGGGGGCATCTAGATTTTAAGGCGGAAATTCTCGACGAGTCTGGCAAAGCGACCAGTGCCGATCGCAGACATACCTATAAGAAGTTGTTGTGCATCGCCTTTGACTTGGCGATCCTACGAGCGCACTTAGACGACAAGTACCCGCGTTTTGTCTATCACGACGGTGTGTTTGAGTCCCTGGATGACCGCAAAAAGGAGAATCTTCTTTCGGTCATTCTCCGCTATGCAGACATGGGTCTTCAGCCCATCATTACCCTGATCGACTCCGACTTGCCTGTGCGGTCAGACACCCAGGACGCCGTGTTCGATGCAGAAGAAGTGGTTGTTTCCTTGCACGATGAAGACGAACAGGGGCGACTGTTCCGAATGCATGCATGGTGAATTCGGGCATGCGAAGCCCGTGGTGATCTTCGAGATGTCCGCGGCGTTGGGCGATGCGGTTCGAAAGGGGGGGCACCCTACTCGCATCCAGGCAGCTAGGGTTGCAGGTTCTGCACGTTTGTCTCCTTGCAACGACTGGGCTAGCGGAGCTATAGTCATCATTCGAAACGAAAGCGGGTGTAAGTGGTGGTGGTGGGATTTCTAACAACGGAATTGAAACTTCGAGTCCTTCGGCAACGTAGCTCAGGGAGTTCGCAACAAAATGGAGGCTTGGATGTCGCCAGATGCCGCCCAGTTGGATGCATTGAAAATCGACCGCAGCCGGGATCGACCCAGTGAGCGTGCCCTTTGGCCCTATGTGCTTGGCGGTATGGTGCTCATTGCCCTGGTCCTGCTCTACTTTATGAAATGGCGTGGGCCAGCGCCCGTGCCGATCCGCACCGCGATCGCCCAGGCCGTCAGCGGGACCGCCGGCGACCGCACCGTGCTCAACGCCTCCGGTTATGTCGTTGCCAGGCGCCGAGCCACGGTCTCTTCCGAGAGCACCGGCAAGGTGGCGGAGATTCACATCGAGGAGGGTCAACGCGTGCGCAAGGGCGAGTTGCTGGCCCGCCTGGACGCCGCCAATATTAAGGCCGGTCTCAACCTGGCGGCCGCTCAGGTCGCCTCCACCAAATCCGCCCTGGAAGAGACGAAAGTGCTACTGGCCGATGCCCGCAAGACCCTGAGCCGCACCGAGCACCTGGTCCGCAGTCAGGTCGCTACGCAGGCGCAGTTGGACGGCGATCAGGCCGCCACGGACGCCCTGGCGGCGCGCTTATCGCGCCAGCAAGAGGAGCTGATTGTCGCCGAACGCCAAGTCGACGTCTGGCGGCGCCAGCTGGAGGACACCGAGATTCGCGCGCCCTTCGACGGCGTCGTCGTTTCCAAGGACGCCCAGCCCGGCGAAATGATCTCGCCCGTCTCCGCCGGTGGCGGTTTCACCCGCACCGGTATTGGCACTCTGGTCGATATGAGCTCGCTCGAGATCGAGATCGACGTCAACGAGAGCTACATCAATCGGGTCAGCGAGCACCAGCAGGTCGTCGCCACCCTCGACGCCTATCCCGACTGGCCGATCGCGGCCTCGGTATTGGCCATCATCCCGACGGCGGACCGGCAAAAATCGACGGTGCGAGTGCGCATCGCCATCGAGACCCTGGATCCGCGGATTCTGCCCGACATGGGTGTCAAGGTCGCGTTTCGCGACGTCGAGGGTGTCGATGCTGTCGCGCCCAGCGGCGTCACCGTTCCCCAGACCGCCCTGCGTCAGGACCGCGGCCAGGACGTGGTCTTCGTGCTAGGCGGCAACCGCCTGGAGCGACGGGCCGTGACCCGCGGCGTTGCCATGGGTCAGGAGATCACACTTAGTGCCGGCCTGCAACCAGGCGAGAAAGTCATGGTCGAAGGTCCCGCCGATGCCAGCGATGGCATGCTTGTCAAGGAGGAGTCCCCGTGAGTCAAAAACCTAACCAGAACATTGTCAACCTGCGCGGCGTCGACAAGGTCTTCAAGCGCGGTTCCGAAGAAATCCACGTACTCCAAAAGCTGGATCTGGAGATCCCCCAGGGCGAGTTCCTCGCCTTGATGGGCCCTTCGGGTTCCGGTAAGTCCACCCTGCTCAACCTGATTGGCGGGCTGGACCGACCCTCCTCAGGCATGATCGAGGTGGCCGGCAAGTCGATTCACCAGCTCTCCGAGCGCAGTCTTGCCGATTGGCGCGCCAGCCATGTGGGCCTGGTCTTCCAGTTCTACAACCTCTTGCCCGTGCTCAACGCCGAGCGCAATGTCGAGCTGCCGCTACTATTGACCCGCCTCAGCGGGGCAGAGCGCAAGCAGCATGTCAAGGTCGCGCTCGAGGTGGTCGGCCTCTCGCACCGGCCTCGCCATTTTCCCCGCCAGCTCAGCGGCGGCGAGCAACAGCGTGTCTCGATCGCCCGCGCCATCGCCACTGATCCGACCCTGTTGCTCTGCGACGAGCCGACCGGTGATTTGGACCGCAAGAGCGGCGACGAGATCCTCGACCTGTTGACCGCGCTCAACCGACAGCACGGCAAGACGATCATCATGGTCACCCACGATCCCCATGCCGCCGCTCGCGCCACCCGCACGCTCTACCTCAACAAGGGTCAGCTGTGCCTGGAGCAGCCCACATGAAATATTTCCACCTGATCTGGAGCAATCTCTGGCGCAAGCGCCTGAGGACCTGGTTCACGCTGTTCTCGATCACGGTCGCCTTCATCCTGTTCGGCTTATTGGCGGCGATCAAGCTGGCCTTTTCTCAGGGCGTCGAGGTGGCCGGTGCCGACCGCCTGATCACGCGCCACAAGGTTTCGATCATTCAGACTCTGCCTGAATCCTACGGTGATCGCATTCTGCGCCTGAAAGGCGTCGACGCCCTGGTGCACGGCACTTGGTTCGGCGGTATCTACCAGGATCCCAAGAACTTCTTCCCGCAGATGGCGATGGTGCCGGAAACCTTTTTCGACATCTACCCTGAGTACAAACTGGACAAGGCCGCCAAGGAACGTTGGACGAGGACCCGCACCGGCGCAATCGTCGGCAGCCTGACCGCTAAGCGCTTCGGGTTCAAGGTCGGCGACATTGTGCCGCTGAATGCCACGATCTACCCGAAAAGCGATGGCTCGATGCGCTGGGAGTTCGAGATCTGCGGGATTTACGAGGCCGGCAAGAAGGGCGTGGACACCTCGCAATTCTTTTTCCGACACGACTATTTGGACGAGTCCATCCCCGAGAATCGCCGCGGTCAGGTGGGTTGGTACGTGCTGCGGGTCAAGGACCCGAGCCAGGCGGGCGAAGTCGCCAAGGCCATCGACCGCGAATTCGCCAACTCCTATGCGGAAACCAAGACCGAGACCGAGGGCGCTTTCGTCACGGCCTTCGCCAAGCAGGCCGGCGATATTGGCGCGATTCTGCGCTTTGTGCTGGTCTGTGTCTTCTTCACGATCCTGCTGGTGGCAGGCAACACCATGAACCAGTCGGTGCGTGAGCGCACGGCCGAACTGGCGGTGCTCAAGGCGCTGGGCTATTCCCACACGACGGTACTGGGCCTGGTCTTTGCCGAGGCATTCGCGCTGTGTATCGTCGGCGGCGGCTTGGGCTTGGGGCTGGCCTATGTGATGGTAGGCAACATGGATGTGGCCCAGTTCTTTCCGGTCTTCTACATCCCTAACCGCGATCTGCTCACGGGCGTTGGGTTCATGGTCGGAATGGGCCTCTTGACCGGTGTTCTGCCGGCGCTCCAGGCCATGAACTTGCGCATCGCCGACGGGCTGAGGAGGTAACCCATGCTGTTGAGATCGCTGAGACAGATCATTGCCGTCACCTGGTTCGGCCTCGCGACCCTGCCGCAACGCAAGGGCGCCAGTCTGGCCACGATCGTCGGCATTGCCGGTGTCGTCGCCGTCCTCGTTGGCGCCCTGGCAGCGGCCAAGGGCTTCGTCAAGGCCATGAGCTCCTCGGTCACGCCGGAGGGCGTGATCGTGATGCGAGCCGGGGCCGATTCCGAAATGGTTTCCGGGATCAGTGCCGAGAACGCCAAGATCATTCTCGATACGCCGGGCATCGCCCAAGGCGGCAAGGGTGTGATCGCTTCGCCTGAGCTGTTTGTCGTCATTAACTTGCCGCTGCTGGATACTGGCACGGACGCCAACGTTCCCTTGCGAGGTGTCAGCGCCAATGCGCCAGAGGTACGCGGCCAGTTCCAAATCGTCCAGGGCCGCATGTTCAAGCCTGGCACGACCGAGATCGTCGTGGGGGTGGGCGCAGAGTCCCGCTACGCGGGGCTGAAACTGGGCAGCCGGTTGCGGGTCGGCGCGGATACCTGGAATGTGGTCGGCCTGTTCACCGCGGGTGGCGGCTTGGCCGAATCGGAGATCTGGTCCGACGCGGCAGTGCTCCAGGGCGCGTATCGACGGGGCAACAGCTACCAAAGCATCCACCTGCGCCTGACGGACGCCGACCAGTTCACTGCCTTTAAGGACACACTGACTAAGGATCCGCGCCTCAACCTGAAGATCGTGCGTGAATCCGACTACTACGCCGAGCAGAGTCAGCTGCTGTCGACCCTGATCACGAGTGTCGGTTTCCTGGTCACCGCGCTGATGGCGATCGGCGCCTTGTTCGGCGCGCTCAACACCATGTTCTCGGCGGTGTCGACGCGCACCCGTGAGATTGCCACCTTGCGGGCGCTGGGCTTTCGGCGCACGCCCGTGGTGTGTTCCGTGTTGCTGGAGTCGATGGTGCTAGCGGTCATGGGTGGCACCGTCGGCGGGGTGGTGATGTTCCTGTTGATGGACGGCTATCGCACCGGTACTATGAACTGGCAAAGTTTCAGTCAGGTAACCTTTGCCCTGGATGTCACACCGGATCTGATCCTGTTCGGGCTGTTAGCCGCCAGCATTTTGGGCCTCCTGGGCGGCCTGATGCCGGCACTACGCGCAGCCAACTTGCCGATTGCCAACGCGTTGCGCGAAAGCTAGTGATGTTCGAGTGAGGCGGGAGTGGGTGGTCCGCTCCTGCCTTCTTTCCCGCTATGAAACTTCGCCTTGGCGCGGCGGGGTTAGCTAGGCGCCCCCGCCTAGTACGACTTTGTCAGGTTGGCTAGGCCAACACTTTTACGCCGGCTCCGCCCTACATTCGTGTTCCATCCGGAGAAGGCAAGCCGGGCGGCTTACCGCACTTTTCCTGGCTTCGCGGACCAGTTGTGTTCCCTGCGACCAGGGTAAGTCGGCGGGTCATCACCAGCCTGACAAAGTCGTACTAGTGCGACTTTGTCAGGTTGATGCCGGAGGCAGAGTCTGGCACCCAGGCGGACCCGCCCGGTCGTAGTTGTGGGGAACACAT
>CAYRFM010000120.1:0-20038 GCA_964423555.1 uncultured Holophagae bacterium
AAGGCAAAGCGGCGGGGGCGCCTAGCCGCTTTACCTCACTTTTCCCGGCTCCGCGGACCATACGCGTTCCCCGCGGGCCCGCCCTGTGGGACCGCCTGGGCGCCTTATTACCAACCTGACAAAGTCGTACTAGGGGGCATATTCGTACAGAATCGCTTCCTGGAGCAGGGGCACACGGGCAGGGGAAGCAAACCAACGTGGCTGCAATAGAAACCAGGGGGCGTCGGGTGATTATGGGGCTGACTTTCCTGCGTGCCTACGAATTTCCTTGATTGTCGCGTTCACCTCTGATAACTAAGTGCACTGACTTTGTCACACGAAGGACAGCCCTTGCCCATCGAACCCGCCACGTTCCACCATGTCCCCGAAGTCGGTCAATACGTCCACGTCCGCGGCGGCGCCTACGTCGTCCAGGACGTCGCCACCACGCCGCCCTACGCCGAGCGCGAGGCCGTCAAGGCCGCCTTCCAGGCCGATCCCACCCGCACCCCCGTGCGCATCCTGCTGGCCACCGACGCCGCCGGCGAGGGTCTGGACCTGCAGAACCACTGCCGCTACCTGATCCACTACGAGATCCCCTGGAACCCCAACCGCCTCGAGTAGCGCAACGGCCGCATCGACCGCCACGGCCAGACCCGCGTCCCCGAGATCTTCCATTTCGTCGGCGCCGACTTCGACCCGCAGCGCGACCCCCGCGACCTGCGCGCCGGCAGCCTCGACGGCGACCTGGAGTTCCTGGCCATCGCCGCTCGCAAGATCGAACAGATCCGCGAGGACCTGGGCACCGTCGGACCCGTCATCGCCGACAACATCGAACAGGCCATGCTCAGCCAGCGCCGCGGCCTCGACACCCGCGCCGCCGAGGACCGCGCCCGCGCGCTGCGCGCCAACTTGCGCTTCGAGCAGGACCTGGCCAAGCGCATCCGCGAGCTGGAGAACCACTACCACCAGACCCGCCGCGAGCTCGGCCTCACGCCCCAGGCCCTGGCCAACGCGGTCCACACCGGCCTGGCCCTGGCCCACCGGCCCCCGCTCATCCCCCACACCCACGCACGGCCCGGCACCTTCTTCCACATGCCCGAGCTGGACGGCGCCTGGCAGGCCTGCTGCGCCGGCCTCGCCCATCCCGCCTTCCCCGACGAGATCCGACCCATCAGCTTCGAGCCCGAGGCCATCGCCCTGCACGACGACGCCGTCCTGATCCACCTCGGCCACGAGCTCGTTCAGCATTGCCTGCGCCTGCTGCGCGCCGAGGTCTGGTCGACCCAGGACAGCCGCCGCCTGGCCCGCACCTGCGCCCGTCTCGTCGCCGACCAGCACTTCCCCGAGACGCCCCATATCCACCTCGTCGTCCACGCCCGTCTGCTCGTCGTCGGCGCGGGCCACCAGCGCCTCCACGAGGAGCTGCTCGTCGCCGGCGGCAGCCTGGTCGAGGGCCGCTTCAAGCCCGCCCAGCCCGCCGCCCTCCAGACCCTGCTCGCCGCCGCCAGCGCCGACCAGCCGGGCCCCGCGACCCTCGACGCCCTGACCCGGGCCTGGCCCCAGCAGCGCGCGCCCCTCGCCAAGGCCCTCGAGACCGCCGTCGCCAAGCACGCCAGCCGGCAGTGCCAGCTGCTGGAACAGCAGTGCGCCGACCAGCTCGCCAAGATCGACGCCATCTTCGACGAGCTCGCCCGTGAGCTCCACCGCAAACTCGCCGAACAGCCGCCCGCCCAGCTGGACCTGTTCGCCGACGAGGAGCGCCAGCAGCTCCACAGCGACCGCGAGGCCCTCGAGCGCCGCCACAAGAGCCTCAGCAGCGAGCGCGCCCGCGAGCAGGACCAGGTCCGCCGCCGCTTCGCCGAACCCCAGTCCCGCCATTTCCCCGTCGCCATCACCTGGCTCGTGCCCCAGTCCCAAGACCGCTGACCCGAGAGACCACCATGGCCCGTTCCCGCGCAAAATCGAAAGCCAAAGCCACCGCCCTCCACGAATGGGTCAACCTCATCGCCGTCACCGGCCCCTTCCCCGACGACAAGCTGCTCAACGAGATCTGGCCCGACGGCCTGGACCAGCTGGTCAGCCCCGAAACCGCCGCCGAACTGGGCCAGACCTACGCCGCCTTCCAGGACCGGCCCGAGCTCCACGGGGCCTTCTGCGACTTCGTCTGCGACCGCGTGCTCGGCTACCTGGGCAGCGACAGCTGGCTGACAGGTGCCGACCTCCCACCCAATCTCCAGCTGGCCCGACCCGGTCAACCGTTCCGCCCCAGCGCCGCCCTCCACCAGGACGACCAGCTGCACCTGCTCGTCGCCTGTTACCCCCCGCGCCAGCGCCTCGACGCCAACCTCAGCGACCACGACCAGTCGCCGCTCGAGCTGATGACCGAGCTCTGCCGCGCCCAAGCGGTGCCCCTGGCGCTGCTGGCCAACGGCGAACAGTGGCTGCTGCTGCACGTACCCGCCGACCTGCCCACCACCTGCGCCCGCTTCGAGACCCGCGACTGGCTCGAGGAGCGCGGCACCCTCCAGGGCTTCGCCAACCTGCTCCATCTGCGCCGCTTCATCGGCGTCGCCGACAAGGAAACCCTGGCCGCGCTGTTCCGCCGCACCCTCGCCGATACCGGCGAGGTCACCGAGACCCTCGGTCGCCAGGTCCGCCAGGCCGTCGAGATCCTGGCCCGCACCTTTGACCAGTTGGACCTGGACCAGCAGCGCCGCCTGCTCGCCGACCTGCCGGAACACCACGTCTACGAGGGCCTGCTGACCGTGATGATGCGCCTGGTGCTCGTCTTCTGCGCCGAGGACCGCGGCCTCTTCCCGCGCGAGACCAACCAGCTCTACGGCGCCCATTACGCCCTTGGCAACCTGCGCGCCCAGCTGTGCGAGCAGGCCCGCAGCCAGGGCGAGGAGCTGCTCGAGCGCCGCTACGACGCCTGGTGCCGCCTGCTCGCCTGTTTCCGCCTGATCCACGGCGGCCTCGAGCACGAGCGCCTCAGCCTGCCCGCCTACGGCTCCAGCCTCTTCGACCCCGAGCGCTACCCCTTCCTCGAGGGTCGCCGACCCGGCCAGTCCCACGCCGCCGCCGAGCCGCCGCGGGTCGACAACCGCACCGTCCTGCACCTGCTCGAGGCCTTGCAGATCCTGCGCCTGAACCAGCACAGCCGCTTCCTCGACTTCCAGACCCTGGGACCCGAGGAGATTGGCTACGTCTACGAGGGCCTGCTGGACCACACCCTGGCCCGCGCCAGCGAGCCCGTCCTCGGCCTGGGCGGCAGCGAGAGCGGCGCCACCGACCACCAGCCCGAGCTGCCCCTGAGCACGCTCGAGGCCCAGGCCGCCCAGGGCCGGCCCGCGCTGCTGGCCTTCCTGGCCGAGCAGACCGGCAAGCGCGAGGCCAGTCTCGAGAAGGCCCTGGACCAAGGCGTCGCCGACGAGCAGCGCCTGCGCCTGGCCTGCGGCAACGACGCCCAGCTGTTGGCCCGCCTGCGCCCCTTCGCCGGCCTGATCCGCCGCGACAGCCGCGGCGTGCCGTTTGTCGTCCTGACCGGCGGCGTCTACGTCACCGGCGGCACCGACCGCCGCAACAGCGGCACCCACTACACCCCCAAGCTGCTCAGCGAGGAGACCGTGCGCCACACCCTCGACCCGCTCGTCTACGACGGGCCCGCCGAGGGCCTGCCCGAACAGGACTGGCGCCTGTGCGCGCCCGAGCGCATCCTCGCCCTCAAGATCTGCGACCCCGGCATGGGCAGCGGCGCCTTCCTCGTCCAGACCTGCCGCTACCTGGGCGCCCGCCTGGTCGAGGCCTGGCAGCAGCGCGCCGCGCTCCACGGCGAACTGGCCCGCCAACCCCAGGCCGAACCCGCGCTAGGCGCCTGGGACGAGGCCCTGCTCGGCGCCTCCGACGAGGAGCGCCTGGCCCATGCCCGCCGCCTGATCTGCACCCGCTGCCTCTACGGCGTCGACAAGAACCCCATGGCCGTGGAGATGGCCAAGCTCAGCCTCTGGCTGATCACGCTGGACAGCCAGAAGCCGTTCACGTTCCTGGACCACCACCTGGCCCACGGCGACAGCCTCCTGGGCCTGGCCCGCCTGGACCAGCTGCTGGCCTTCCACCCCGATCCCGCCCAGGCTCAGAGTTTCCTGTTCCTGGACGACGTGCGCAAACAAGTCGCCGCAAGGTCCTGAGCCTGCGCCGCCAGGTCGAGTCCAGCGCCGCCAGCACCATCCACGAGCTGCACCGCCAGGAGAAGCTGACCGCCGAGGCCGCCGCCCACAACGCCGAGCTGCTGCAACTGGCCAACCTCCTGATCGGCGCGGTCCTGGCCAGCGCCGGTAAGGAGACCGACTTCCGCGGCAAGGTCAAGGCCATCGCCGCTATTCTGGACGATCTGCACAAACAGCCCGACCGCCGCGCGCACATGAGCGCGAGCTTAGCCGCGTTGGAGCAGGAATTGCTGGGCCGCGAACCCCTGACCGGCCAGGTGCGCGAGCCGTTCCACTGGGTCCTGGCCTTTCCCGAAGTCTTTGGGGACGACCGCCAGGGCTTTGACGCCATGGTCGGCAACCCGCCGTTTCTGGGCGGGAAAAAGATCAGCGGCCCGTTTGGCAGCGAATACCGTGACTACTTGCTACACCAGATCGCCCAAGGCACGCGCGGCAATGCCGATCTCTGCGCCTATTTCTACCTGCGTGCCCACGCCTTGGTCCGGGCTGGCGGTTGCTTCGGCTTCATCGCCACCAACACCATCGCCCAAGGCGACACCCGCGAGGTTGGCCTGGACCGCCTTTCCTCGGCCAACTGCGCCATCTATCGCGCCATCCCCAGCCGCAAATGGCCCGGCGCCGCTAACCTAGAAGTCGCCCAAACCTGGCTGCGCCTGGGCTCCTGGCGCGGCGCCTACACGATTGATGGCAGACCTACCAATGGCATAACGTCTTTTCTGGCCAAACCTGGCAAAGTGGCCGGCACCCCCTACCCTCTGGCCGCCAATGCAGGAAAGTCTTACATCGGTTCCTATGTCCTAGGGCTGGGATTCGTCTTAAGCGAGGAGGAGGCCCAAACCCTGATTGCCAGAGATCCACGCAACAAGCAGGTCTTGTACCCTTACCTCAACGGCGAGGATTTGAACAGCTCGCCCACCCAAAGCCCCAGACGTTGGGTCATCAACTTCCACGATTGGCCCTTGGATCACGCCAGCAAACCGCCACTGTACACAGGGCCAGTGGCGGCAGACTTTCCAGAGTGCCTGGAAATCATCATCGAAAAGGTAAAACCAGAACGGGAACGCAACAACCGCAAGACATACAGAGATTATTGGTGGCATTTTGGCGAAAAAAGGCCCGCAATGTACAAGGCGATTGAAGGTCAAGCATTTGTATTGGTGGCATCCCTGGTTTCAAAATATTTAATGCTAAGCCCAGTAAGAAGCGACGTTGTGTTCTCTCATATGGTCGGTGTGATTATTGAACACACTTTGTCTAAGCTAAGCATCTTACACGCGTCATTTTACGAATACTGGGTCAGGGTGAATGGATCCTCAATGAGGAAGGACATTCGCTTTACGCCTTCATCGTGCTACGAAACCCTACCACTCCCCACCAACCTAGAGAGGTTGGCGGAACCAGGCCAAAGCTATGACGAACAGCGCCGGCGCATGATGATGGCGGGTCAATATGGCCTGACAGCCCTCTATAACCGTTTTCACGACAAACAGGACCAAGACCAGGAAGTGAAAGCACTGCGCCGTTTGCAGGTGAGCATGGACGAAGCAGTCATGGCCGCCTACGGCTGGACCGACCTCCGCCTCAACCACGGCTTTCACCCAACCGAACAGGGCCAGCGCTTCACCATCGATCCACGCGTCACAGAAGAAATCCTCGACCGCCTCCTGGCCCTAAACCACGAGCGCTACGCACAAGAAGTGGCCCAAGGCCTACACCCCAAACCCAAGGCCACCCCCGCCATTCAACCCAAACCCGAACCAAAACCGGAGCAGCTGGAGCTGTTTTAAGACCCTGGCGCATAAACTCTAGACTAATATACCTGCGTGTGCTATCTTTTACAATGTATGTTCGTGCCGGAAGTCTTAGTAGAGGGTGGACGTAAGTATGAGTCAATTGAAGAATATAGAGTTCTCTATAAGGCATCATAACGATAAACAGATGCTCAAAGCCTTGATGTTAGTTTTTGAAGATGGGAAATTTAAAATTTCGTCAATCCGTGCGATGCCATGTTACCAAAATGAGTCCTTTTCTCTAGATATAGAGAGTCCAATGAAGGGTACTCACATAGAAAGTATCTTAAGCAAAAGCGACGCGCTAATAAATAACTTTGTCGTCACTTTTGGGGATCACAATTCCGCCATTTCAGTTAAAAGAGATAAACCACTCCCACTCGTGTCTATTGATTGGAATACGGCCAATGTAAACAGGCACAAATACATGGAAAATGATGTGTGCGACCTTGTAATCAAAGCAAAAAAGCACCTCAAGGAGTACGACTACAGTACAGAGCTAAAGGATGTGCTAGGGCAGAAGTTAGAAGATCATTATAGGCATAGAGAAACTGAGCTTGCTAGACTTAATGATCTAATCGATACTCAAGTCGAGAAAAATCACGATTATCAAAAGAAGCTGCTCGATGACTATAGAGAGCAGGGGAGAATACAGGAAAGAGAAACAGAGTCAATACGTTTAAAATATAAAGAAGCACACGAAGCACAGCAGCAGGAGCTCAAAAAAAGAGAAGAAGAGTTCCAGGTAAAAGAGAGTGCATTTGAAACGCATGAAAGCAAGTATATTCGTCGCAAAATACGTCAAGAATTAAAAAATGAACTCGCCAATCGAAATATAAAATTTGAACTGACAAAGGGCACCCAAAGCCTACGCCGACCAATATTCTGGTTTTCCATAATTCTACTATCCATCTTTGGCATCAACCTAGGTTTTTCCTCCTACTCCACTATACAAATTTTGTTAAAAGACAGCGATGCCGTATCACACGGTCTTCTGTCGGGTCTTTGGCCATTAATTGCAAAACAACTGCTTTATCTGTTGGCATTCGGCTCTACGTCAATATTTTTCATCCGCTGGAATAATCAGTGGTTCCAACAGCATGCCATCGAAGAGTTCAACTTAAAGCAGTTTGACCTTGATGTAGACAGAGCAAGCTGGGTAGTTGAGTTGGCAATGGAATGGAAAAAGGAAATGGAAACCGAGATCCCTGCGCCACTCTTGGAACAATTAACTAAAAATCTCTTTGAACGTGAAGCGGTCAAAGAAGCGGTACTTCATCCGGCAGATCATTTGGCCTCCGCACTCTTGGGGGCAGCCTCCGGAGTCAAATTGAAACTACCGGGAGGTGGTGAAATAGCTTACGACCAAAAAGGATTAAAGAAATTAAAAAATACCGATTCGCCAAAGGAAGAGCCGAAGGAGTAAACCAGCACGCACAAACGGCCTGATCGGCGTCAACCCGTGGCGCCTGCCGCCGGTTGGCGATTCCTTGGCGGATGATCTGTGAAGCGATGAGAAAAAGCCATGGAGTAAGCAGGACCCCCCCAATTGAGGGAAGCCCTTGGGGATCGGGCGAAGGCTTGTGATGAAGGGTTATGGCTAAACACCAGCAAATTCAAGGTAATAGAGGATTTTTTAAAAAATTTGACCCAATTGACTCATCAGCTACGCATGACGGTATATGGGAAATCCGCTTACACGACAAGTAGTCGCACAAGGCCTATACTCCAAAACCAAGACCACCCCCGCCATTCAACCCAAACCCGAACCAAAGCCGGAGCAGCTGGAGCTGTTTTAAGGAGAAATCAAATGTCGTACTATCGATTTATGAGTATTAAAAGCAATTTAGACAACATCATTAAATCTATTAAAGAAAATGAGATATGGCACGGGAATGCCTTCGGCTTTAACGACCCAACAGATGGTAGGCCACATATTATAGACCCAAAAAACGCACGTTCATGCTTGTCAAGTTACAGCGAGGATAAAATCAGAAGGACAATGCCAAGTAGATATAATGAGGTATACGTTCCGGATTACTTGAGGCAGCAAAATGATACAGTGTTGGCAGATACGCTTGTGAATGTGAATATCCAGAATTTCGGTATAGCCTGTTTCATCAAAGGGCCAGAATTCAATAAAGTCGATCACGACAACAAGAAACATTTCATCGCGGACAATCTGACAATGTGGGGCTATTACGGTGATAGTCATGCCGGAATTTGCTTGGAGTATGATCAAGCGATTTTAGATAATGAGCTGGCAATGATAAACGTAGATTACAAAGAGGAGAGGCCCAAGTGCAGTTGCAATGATTTAACGCAAAACGTAACCTACCTAACCACAAAAAGTGAGTTTTGGATAGGTGAAAACGAGTCTCGCTCGATAGTCCAGCTGACAGATAACCCTTATGGAAAAAGCAAAGAATTGAACACGCAACCTATTCGTAATATTTTTATCGGATCGGGATGTTATGAATACGATCAATTCAAAAATCTAAAAACTTATCTCCCTGCGGATGGGGATATTTATGTTTCCTGTCCGAACAGATCTGGGTTTTATTACACCTGGCAACCTATTGATATCGCCGAACTTTTTCATGAATTCAGTGTGAAGGGGACATAAAGCGGTAAGCCAGTGAGTAAGCAGGACACCCTCCAATTGAGGGGCGCCTGCGTTGGCAAACGCAGGCGATATCGACAGGTGAGGGGTAAACCAGTTGGGGTAAACCAGGACACCCACCATTTGAAGAGCCAGGGGCCCCATGGGTACTCCATGAAAAACTTTCGCAAGCCGGCGGCAAACCAGGACACCCACCTACCGCCGGCAAACTGCACAATAAACTTCACAACACTCTCCTTCCGTTCGTCTGTATTGCTGTGGATCCATGCTCTGATCTATTTCACCGACTTATCTCTGGGCAATGGTAGGGTTTTGCCATAGATATCTTGAACCGGGAAGGTCCCCTTGTAAAGCAATCACCCCAACAGGTTGATCCGCTTCAATTTCAAATACAGGGGAAAGTGAACCATCAAAGACGGAACCTGCTCCCCCGATAATATAAAGAGTCTTGCTCAGTGGCAATACATTATCTGCGATAACGACTTCCTTGATAGTGCTTCCATCCAAGGCCCGTTGCCTTACTTTGATGGTCGAAGGATGTTCCCCTAAATTGACGACGGAAATGGCATCGTAAACATTTGCCCAATTCCCAGCAAAAAGGCGCCAGGAAAACGCAGCCGTCGAACTTTCATGGATGTAGGCACGACTTCCTTCGCCATTTTTCAAACCATAGGCGATGGAAAACTTTATATTCGTCGCTGGATGAGATTCACTGCCAATGGTGAAATGGGACGCATGTTCACTGCCGAGTATATCTGCATGCTCCCATATTTGAATTTCACCAGGAGCTATTGAGCCCAGTACAAAAGGTTGGGGACTGCCCGTACTTGTGAAAATGTTCAACTCATAGGAGGCAAGCTCAGCACCTGTGTTCTCAAGAATGACCCAAGTTTGAAAATCACTGTTCACGTCGGTGACATGAGGAATGTAACGAACTTGTCCAAACGCCGAGAAAGCAGATGCCAGAATTAATAAAACCAATGCTTTGTACACAGCTCACCCCTTTATATTATTAACAGTGCTCAGGGCATTCTATCTGCGCGTCGGCTGCCTGTCAATGGCAGACTCGCGCCTGGCAAGCCAGGAAACCCTCCTTTCAGAGATGCAAAAAAGCATTGAGTCCCCAAAGGCGTCAACGGACACCAGATGCCTGCCGGGGGGCGCAAGGACTTCAATTGATGTGGTTTACCTCACTTCGCCTGGCTTCGCTCAACATTTGTGTTCCCCGCGACTAAGGCAAGCGGCGGGGGCGCCTAGCTGGCTTACCGCACTTTTCTCGGCTCCGCGGGCCATACGTGTTCCCTGCAGCCAACGCTAGCAGGGCGGCAGCGTTTGTCGTACCAGCGTGCCTTGGTCGATGAGGGCGGTGAAGTGGCGCACCACTTCGGCGGGTTCGGGGCCGCCGCGGATGAGGACGCCCAGCTCCATGTTGCGCTCCATGGCCGCCTTGGTGAAGTTGGCGCTGCCCAGCAACATGCGCTCGCGGTCGGCGACCAGGACCTTGACGTGGAGGTTTTGGACACCGTCGGGGTGGGGCTCGCGCGGCCAGGTGTAGTAGTGGCGGAAGGCCGGGTGGCGCTGGGCCAGCTGGGCCAGGGTGGCTAGGGTCATGTCGCCGGGCTTGTGAAGGTCCTCAAGGACCAGGGTCAGGCGCACCTGGCGGGCGACGGCGGCCTCTAGGGTCGGCAGCAGGCTGTCGATGCGGAACAGGGTGTAGGTCACCAGCAGCAGCTCCTGCTGGGCGGAGTCGATGAGTTGGGCGACGGCCTGCTCGGTCAGGCGCGAGGGCGGGGTGCGGCTCTCGGGTCCGGACCAGACCAGGTCCAGCTGGCGGCGCTCGGCGGCCCTTTGGGCGGTGCGGGCGGCGCCGTGGAGGGCCATGGCCAGGGTCGCGGCGGTTAGCTCTTGGGCGGCGCCGGCCTCGAGCCAGCGCTTGAGGGCCAGGCGTCTGGCCGGGTCGCTGGGCACCGCCAGGGCCTCGTGCAGGGCCACCGGCCAGCTGGGCGCGGCGCCCAACAGGCGCGCCACCTTCTGGCTCTGGGTCGGGCCCAGCTGCTCGACCAGGTCGGCCAGCGCCTCGGCCAGCTCGGTCATCGACCGGCCTCGGCGAACAGGGCCAGGGCCGCGTTCTCCACCGTCGGCGTCACGGTCGAGCGGTCCAGGTAGCGGTTGCCGCACTCGCAGGAGCTCTCGGGCAGGAACAGGCAGGCGTGGCAGCAGGCGCCGTGCAGGCAGGCTGGCCGGTGACGGAGGGCCCGTGCTCGGCGCAGAAGGGGTCGGAGGCGCAGATTCGGCCCTGCTCGAGGGCCTGGTCGATAAAGCTGGCGAGGCGCTCCTGGCGGCCCAGGGCGACCAGGCCGCCGAGGCTGCCCTCGCTGTCGGACTGGGCGGTGAAGATCAGCACGCCGGCCATGCTGCCGCCCTCATCGCCGGGCAGGGCGCAGTAGATCTTCTCGCGCAGCGAGGCCAGGCCGTAGCCGCACTCCAGGGCCATGCGCCGCATCAGCAGGTGGGCGAAACTGTGCAGCAGGACGAAGCGAATGCCGGGGTAGCGGTCATGGGGGTCGGGGTAACCCAGCACCTCGCGCCAGGCGCTGTGGGCAGCGTGAAAGGCCTGGTCGCGCAGGCGCACCTCGGGCCGCTGCGACCACTGGCGCAGGACCTGCTCGTCGAAGCGGATGAAGATGCCCTCGCCGCGGGTCTCGGCGGCGGGCACCCAGCTGGGGTCGAGGTGGCTCAAGGGCACGCGGCGCATGGGCTGGGCCTCGGACTCGGGGTCGAACTTGTCGGGCGCCTCCAGGCGGGTGAAGCCGATCAGGGCCGAGACCTCGCGCAGGCGGTCGACCCTGACGACACTGTCGATCCAGCGGCGATAGGCGGCGGGCGGGCGCTCGAGGTTGGCCTCGAAGTCCAGGCCCTGCTGGTCGCGGGCAAGACCGGCCAAGAGCTGCCACTCGGGGCGGCGCAAGTCCTCGCCCGGTGCGGGCGCCGTGCGGCTGGGGGGCGTGTAGCTCTTGATGCGGGTCCAAATCTCCTCCAGGTCGTAGCTGCCGTCTTCAAGCAGCTGGGCCAGTTCAGGGTGGCCGTCGTCTTCGAGAAAATTCCGCAGGCGCTCGGAGTCGCTACTGTCGAGCTGCCGTTGAAAAGCCTTGGGGTTCTCCTCCTTGAAGCGAGCGATGGTCAGGTCGAGCGGGTCCTGGTCGAGGGCGTCGGGCAGGGCCAGGACGGAGCGCTTGATCGGGAACCAGAGGTTGGAGGCGCCGACGGTGACGGTGGTCATCTGGTGGTGGCAGCCTTTGGCCGCGAAGCGGGCAAGGTGGGCGTCAAAGCCGCGGCACTGGGGCATGGACTGGGTGCCCTTCTCGCCAAAGGCCTCGGTCAGGCTGCGCTTGCGGTCGCAGCTGCCGCACTTGAGCACGAGGGAGCCAAAGTCGCCGGGTAGACCGAGGTCGAACAGGGTCATGGGTCCGGGGCAGTGGCGGTCGCCGTGGAGGTACCAGTGCCAGGGGAACTCGTCCAGGTGGCCGTCGGGGCAGGCGGCGAGGAAGCGCACGGGTCGGGCGGTCGGTGGGCTCTTGCGCTTGCTGCTGCAATGGCTGTGTTGGTAGAGGTTCTTGGCGGGGTTGAAGGCATTTGTCCGCAGGCTGAAGAGGCCGCTCTCGACGTGGCCCAGGACGAGGCAGTCGGGGCAGGTGAGCCAGCCGGGGAAGGTGCGCACGGGCACGCCCTCGGCACGGCGGTACTCGCTGGAGGGCAGGTCGGGCGCGGTCTTGGGCAGGCGCAGCTCGCGCACGCTGGGCAGGCTCTGGCGCACGGCCTGGAGCAGGCGCGGCTCGCTCAGAATCTCGCCGCGGTCCCAATCGCCGAGGCCCATGACGATGGCGGAGAAATAGGGCAGCTCGACGATGGCGCCGACGCCGTGGTCGTACATCAGCTGGCTGGCGCGGCTGTCGCCGACCCTGGTCGACTTGAAGGGGTCGCTCATGCTTTGCCTCCCTTGGCGCTGAAGCGGACGATAGGCGTATCCTCGTTCAGGGGCAGGTTGCCGCAGAGGACGAGGTCGACGGGCGCCTCGACGCTGCGCAGGCTGGGCTGGACGGTGAACAGCTGCTCCTCGACGGTCCTGGGCGTGTCGCGGCCGGCCAGCAGCAAGAGGTTGCGGATCTTGTCGGCCTCGCCGCCCTTCTTGCTGTAAGCGAGGCGGCCCTGGCTGTTCTTCTGGGCCTTCTTGACCCAAAAGTCGAGGCGGCGGTCCAGCTCCTTGCGCACGACTTCGCCCAGGCCGGGGGCCATCAGCTCGGCGCGCTCGCACAGGCTGGCGATGGCGCGCTCGGCGTGGTCGCTGCCGAGCTTGAGCTGGCCGGCGGCCAGGTTGTCGTTGTAGGTGGCGTCCCATTGGCGGATCAGGGCGACGAGCACGGCGGTCAGGGCGCGGTCGCGGGCGCGGGCGGAGAAGGGGGTGACGGAGTTGGCCTCGACGTGGCGGTTGAAGTCGGCATGGAAGGTGGCGAAGCGCTCGTAGTGGCTGAGGTCGCGGGGGTGGGCCCAGTTGAAGACGGTGATGACGAGGCCGGGCTGGCGGCGGCCGATGCGGCTGGTGGCCTGGATGTACTCGGAGGTGGTCTTGGGCTGGCGGGCGACGACCATCAGGCCGAGGCGCGGGACGTCGACGCCGACCTGGATCATGTTGGTGGCCAGGAGCACGTCGTAGGGGCGGGTGCGGCGCTTCTCGCCGTCGGGCGCGGGCTGCTTGGGCTGGGTGGTGAAGGGCAGGGCCAGCTGGTCGAGGACTCTGGGGATGTCCTTGGCGCGCAGGCGCGAGGTCAGTTCGTCGACGGAGGAGCCGGGGTCGAGGTAGCGGCGGGCCAAGTTCTGGCCCTTGGGGTTGCGGGCCTGGGCCATGATGGCGTCGTCGACCATGCGGCGCACGCCGCCCAGCTCGCGGCGGCTGTTGAAGTAGCCGACGAGGGTCATGTAGGGGTCGGCGGCCTCGCCATAGCGCTCGAACAGGGCCTGGGCGGCGCTGAGCACGGTGGCGTAGACGCGGATCATGACGCTCTTGATCTTGCGGCCCGGGGCGCATACGCCCAGGTAGAGCCGGCCCGGATGGACGGGGCCGGGCGGACGCTGGATGGCGAAGAAGTTGTCGCCGGGGTCGAGGCCGTGGGGCGGGAAAACGGCGACCTGATGGTTGAACAGGCACTTGACCTGGTCCTCGGCGCGGCGGATGGTGGCGGTCGAGAGGATCAGCTTGGGCCGCACGGTGCGGCCGTCGACCTGCCAGGAGGCCAGCTTCTCGACGGCGGTCTCGTAGATGCCGACGAGGGTGCCGAGCGGGCCGCTGATCAGGTGCAGCTCGTCCTGGATGATCAGGTCGGGCGGGCGCAGCGGCGGGCAGGGTCGACTGCGCACGGCGGGCAGGCCCTTGCTGGCGCGGTGGCTGTCCTCGTCCTCGGTCTCGCGGGAGCGGTAGCCGTGGCGCGGGCAATAGCTCTGGACGCGGCCGAACAGCATCTGGATCTGGCCGTTGAGCGGCATCTGGGCGAACTTGTCGACGGTGGCGACGACGATGGCGGGCAGCAGGCGGAAGATCTCCTCGTCGACGCAGACGACGGGCAGGCCCTCGCCGGCGGCGCCGCGCTTGGTGAAGGGGCACTTGCCGCTGGGGTCGCCGCAGTACAGCAGGGTGCGCGCGCGGGCGCGGTCGGCCTCGAGGTTGACGGCGGCCTTGACGAGGGTGCCGCACCAGGGGCAGGCGGGAAACTGGATCAGCTCCTCGGCGTTGGCTGTGCCCAGGCGGCACTTGCCGACGAGTTCGGCGGCATCCTCGCTGCGGTTGGGGGTGCTCTGGGCGCCGACCCAGAGGCCGATGCGGAAGGGGGTTTGGCCCCAGAGCTCGGGTGCTTCTCGGCGCAGGACCTCGCAGGCGCAGACGAGGGCGGCGGCGCGCTGGTACTGCTGGTGGGTGAGCAGACGTAGGGTGTAGCGCATCAGTACGGCGACGCCATCGCCGCCCTGATCCTGGGCGCTGGCCTGGCGGCGGCGCAGGGCGAGGGTGTAGGCCGAGAGGCCCAGGTAGGCCTCGGTCTTGCCGCCGCCGGTGGGAAAGAACAGGAGGTCGGCGACGGCTTGGCTGCCCTCCTGGCGCTCGGGGTGGTCGAGCTGGGTCAGGCCGGGCAGGTTGAGCAGGATGAAGGCCAGCTGGAACGGGCGCCAGAGGTGGTTGGCGGGCAGGTCGAAGTCGGCCAGGCGCAGCTTGGCGCCGTCGGCGCGGCGGCGGGCGTCGGCGTAGAGGGTCTGGACGCGCTGGCGGGCCATGGCGCGGTTGGCGAAGCGGAAACAGCGGGCGGCCTCGGGATCGCTGGCCAGCAGGGCGATGCCGGCGCGGATGCGGGCGAGCGCCTGGCGGCAGCGATGGCGGGCGATTTCGGCACGATCGCGGTGGTCGGCCAGGCTGGGTTCGTCGGGGTTCAGGGCCTGAATCCAGGCCTCGTAGGCGACCGCCAGCGGCTCGAGCGCGGCCGCCAGGTCGGGACGTTCGGCCAGGTCCGCCATGTCGAGACTCAGCCCGGCAATCTCGGCGGGATCGGTGCGCGGCACCTCGTGGGCCGGGATGGCGCAGGTCTGTAAGGCGGTGGCGACCAGGGGCGCCGTGGGGTCGACGGTCGCGCGCACGGCGATGCCGTGACCGACGGCAAACTCGACGTTGCGGCGGTGCAGCATCTCCAGGTCGGCCAGTTCGCCCTCGTCGATGGGGTCCAGGGCGCTGGTGCCATCGCTGGCAAGCTGGGAGCCTGAATGGGGATGCTTGAGGAAGACGGGCCGCCCGGCAGGGTCGGCGACGGCCATCTGGGCCTGGAACAGGTGGCGCGCCACCAGCTGGCGGCGTCTGGCTTTCTGGGTGTTGACGAGGAACAGGGTAATCACCCAGAACGGGCCACGGGCGCGGACGATGGCCTTGACCCTGGCGTCGTCCAAGGGTCCCTCCTGGGGGCAGTTCAAGATCAGCTCCTGACTGCGGCTGGCCTCCGCGGCGCGCAGCTCAAGGCGGACGCTGCCGGCCAAGGCCCGGCGCTGGTAGCGGTTCTTGTTCTTCTCCTCCGGGTCCGCGTCGCGAGCTAGGGGCACGCGTGTGTAGCGCGCCCAACCGGCATGGATGTCCAGGCACTCGGTGGTCAGCGCCACGCAGAAGGTGAAACCAAAGGAGTTGGGCACCAGGGACGGGCGGGCGGCGGATTTCTCGGACAGGCTGGCGAAGGCCTCGGGTTCGGTCTCGTCGGTAGCCAGCTCGTCCTGATCGAGGAACGGCTCATCCTCTTCGCTTTCGAGATCGGCGCCAACCTCCTCCTCATCGAGCGGCGCTTCGGGGGCACGAGCGAGGGGCGCACGGTAGCTCTGCGGGCCGAGCACGCCGAACAGGTAGCGCTGGCGGGGATCGCCTTCGCAAATCTCGTCATCGCCGGCGGCGGGTCCGACGAGGTTGTCGACTAGGGCCTGCTGGAGCTGTGCGCGAATGTCGTAGGATGAGGACGTGACGGTCAAGCAGGCCTCCCATGGCTAGGTGTTGGGTTATCATAAACCGTTGTGAATAAGCTGGTAAAGCGAAGATCGAGGCAAATAGACAAAAGTGCAGAAAGGTGGGTGCCTAACTTGTTTTTGCTGATGATGCTATATCCGCCCGGGGGCGTAGCTTGCCCCGCCGACCCAGGCCGACCAGTTCGATCACCACCCGACCCGAGGCCGCGGCGTGAGCTTCCAGTTGAAAAGTCTTGCCGCCGCCGTTGGGGCCGCTGACGAGGATCGCCAAGACTGCGGTCTCCGGATCTTCACAGCGCTCGAAGATCTGGCTGAAGATGGCGTGGGTGCGCTGGTGGCCGATGATGTCGGCAACGCTGTGGCTGGGATACTTGATACGGATGAACTCGCCCAGCCGCGCCTGCAGGATCTCATTGACCTGCTTGACGACGCCGTCACGGCTCAAGGTCTGGCGCCGACGGCCAGCCTGCTCCATGACGTCGTTGAGCTGGTTGAGCGACAGGCCTGCCGTGTCCCGCGCGTCATTCTTGCGGCCGCCCTGGAAGCGCAGTCCCTCGTTTTTGCGGCGAAATGTTCAATGAAGCGCTGGCGCGCCAGCTCGTCGGGTAGGTCGATCTCGATGTGGGCCGCGTTGGGCAGCGCTAGGATGGCTTTATTGAGCTCCGATTTGTTCTACCTCGACTGGTGAACTCTTTTTCACGAGCAACATCACGATGCATGATGCCGCGCAATCTTTGAAACAGTGCTTAAGCGTGCTATACTGAGGAGCGGTTAGAAAAGGAGCAGTCTAAGGAATTGGAGTTCTGGTAATGGGTTACTACCTGCTTTTGTGTTTGACATTTTCTGGTTCGCATGAAATCGCCCTGGGGCCGCTTGACAAACCTCAAGAGGCACTTATTGCTGTGGGCCCTGGAGTCCTATGCATAGGAGCAGTAACAGGTAGTCTCAAATTTTTCGACTTTCAGGGAAATTTGATCGCAAAAGCCGGTGGGGTGGGCAGGGAACCAGGTAGAATCTATGCACTATCCTGGTTATCATGGAACGTTGAATCTCAATGCTTCATAGCCCTAGATGATGGCAGGCATATTTCATGTTTTACAAAGGTTGGAGAACACATACGGGATATACCAACTAAAGCTCGTGGAAATTCTGCCATCATATCACTGGAAAAATATGTAATGCTTAATAGACTTTGGAATATCTATGTACAACTTGATCCTCATGGCCCCGGGAAGAGTCTTAACCTTGCGAAGTTGCCAGAACATGAGTACAATGAAGAGACGGTGGTTAAGTCCAAATATGGGTCATCTAAATTTTTTTATAAATGGAATTCAAGTATCCTAGTTGGCGGTTGTAACAAGATGGTTGCTGTATGCAATAGCGGCACGGGCAAGGTGTTGCTGATTCAAACAAGCGGAAATTACCAACCAATTGACTTATTCGTCTCTTTTATGCGCAAGCCGGTTCTCAAAAAGGACGAAGATCTTTTACAGGCGCTCTTATTTAGTACTTACAAATATAATTGGACCACTTTGGACGCACCAGACTACTGGCCCATAGTGAGAAAACTATTTGTCGACGACAGTGATAATGTCTGGGTTTTCGGTCAAGATATTAATGATATGGGTTATCCTTTTATAGGTTTTGATTTTCAAGGAAAACAGATCAAAACGGGTCACGTTATATCGCTCCCAAGCCAGGTTGCCGCGGGCAATTTTTATACTATTCAAGCCAGAGACGAGCCCGTGTTGATAATCAATCCCATTCCGTAATGTTAACTTTCTCTTTCGCAGCTTCTTAGATGCGCAATCATGGGAAGCGTTTGAAACAGTCTCCAATTGGGCTCGATCATTAATTGCTTGGAAGCCTGCCGAAGCAGCCAACGCCCTACCTAGAGCCTAGCCGAAAAGGTCGTCCCCATTTGACGTTCGGCAAAAAACAGAATCATTCCAAAGGGACGCTCCCGGAGTTACGCTCTACTGAAAAGACCGCTTTAATATTCACCCGTCGCCCGGCGCAAGATTGCATCTTGCGCTACAGCAGCTACAGCGCCTGCGGGACCTTTTCGGCTAGGTTCTACCTAAAGAATACCGTGACCCTATGGGGGATCAGTGCGGGCCGAGCAGCTGTCCCTGTGGTGCGGCCCGAAACCGTCGGGACTCAAAAGCAAACCCCGCGGAACACGGTGCAGTGGCGACCCTAAGAAGCGAAGCCCTTATATCTCGCGCAACGGGCCGATCAGACCCCGTTGAATAGCGAAAGATGGGTTAGGCGCAACCAGAGCGGGCCAGAGCGGGTATTCCACCTTGACCTGACAAGGCGGGCTACGATAGAATATGCAGTCCGGACTTTTCTTTTTGCGGGGCGCAAATGAAACATTTTCTTTTCTTTTCTTGTTTTGCATTTTTTTTAAACCCTTTATGCACTGCTACGACAATCAAAATTTTAGATCCCAAAAAGGGCCTAGCCGAGGTCGTTTACAATTACACCTATGACCCTTCTAATTCCAGCAATGCCTCACATCCTGGCAGCTGGATTTTGGGCGAAGATGATGGTTTTATGTATAAGAGTATTGAAGTCATAGAGGTGAAAGAAGCGAATCTTGGTTTATCGATCAAGCACACTCTGATCGATGCAAAGAATGCCTCCAGTGAATTTAGTGACTCAGGCAA
The DNA here is from genome assembly GCA_964423555.1 of uncultured Holophagae bacterium. GTDB lineage: Bacteria > Acidobacteriota > Holophagae > Acanthopleuribacterales > Acanthopleuribacteraceae > CAYRFM01. Next base: position 18,830 of record CAYRFM010000120.1, read on the forward strand.
AGCAATTTTATTGGAATTCCCTGCAGTTCCGGATGGTTTTATTTGTGCGATCACTGTGCGACTAAAGGTTCAACTTGTGCACAGTACTGATGGTGATACTCAAGTCTTGGAGTTCGGATCACAGAGAAAACCCTATATTATTCTCCCTAAGAACTGGATCGTCAAAGTCATAAACTGTGTTACCAGATTGGCAGAAATTGAAGACCAGGTAATGGTACTTGTGGTTGAGGGCCCTGAAAAGGGCAGGTTCAAGCTCCAACTAGTTCAACGCTAAATGTTTGTAGGTCTGCTACCCGTGTGAGTGATGTAACGATTGCGTTCTATCACATGATGTGATAAAATGCACAAGGCTGGGTTACTCGGAAAACGCGCTTATTAAGACAAATGACAAAGTTAAAAGCGAGGTAAATGTGAAAAGTCATCACTTTCTTGTCCTTCTTTTTGGGGTTTTTTCCTACGCCAATGATCCCGAAATGACCGTAAATCTACTGGACCCGCTTAAGGGGGAAGCTGAAATTGTATACAGATTTGACTACTACAAGCGGTATGGAGGAAGTCCCGGTCATCTCGTTGACTACCCATCGGCTGGCTTCCCTTTTAAGTCCGTTGAAATACAAGAAGTAAGGGAACTGAACTTCAATATAAAAGTGAAACACAGCTTGATAGCTTCTGAAAATAAACGAGCCGGTTTTTCAGGGCAATCGCTTCAGCTTGACTTCTCACCACCCCCGGAAAACTGCAAGTACCTGTTTGAAGTGAAATTAAAGGCCCAGATGAATGCTACTCCGGCGGGGAATGTGGCGACTTTGGAGTTTGGCCTTATAAAACCCGGATATATCGTACTTCCCAAAGGCTGGGTTGTGGTTTCACTTAACACAGCCTTCCATTCAGAGGAATTAGAGGGAAGAGTGGTAATAGGGATATCGAATGTCAACTCAGACGATTTTTTTAAATTAAAGATGGTGAAAATATAGGTACAAAGGGTCAACCTCTGATGGTTAACCACGGAGTCTCGCTGAGCCTAGCCGCTCAGAATTGTTTGTAACCACGGAATGGCACTGAAACACACGGAAGGGAACACGGAATTGGGCTCCGACGCCTGCGCCCCTGTCCCCTTCCGTGAGATTCAGTGTTTTCCGTGGTCAACCTCTGAGGGTTAACCACGGAGTCTCGCTGAGCCGAGCCGCTCAGAATTGTTTGTAACCACGG